>JANRJX010000023.1:0-82520 GCA_033763755.1 Chloroflexota bacterium | reverse complement strand
ACGCAGTTGTGTTTCTACCCGCTCGGGTTCCAGCCAGCGCCGCTGCCCCAGCCATGCCAGCATCGGATCGTCATAGAGCCAGTGCCAAAAGTGGTCCAGCGGCGCACGGGCAAATGTGCCATTGAGCATTCGTTTTTCATGCCTGATCCCGTAAAACTGTGTCTCCATAGCCGGAAAGTCCCCCACCCATGCTTCGCCACTGCCCCCGGCAACTGGAATTTCAAGCACGATATACTCATGTGCTTCTTGCCTCATCGCATCGTAGAACGCATACGGCGTCACGACAGATCGCACAGGCATCGGCGCAAACACACTGCCATCTGCTAGCGCTACGAGAATCACCGCACTGCTAACCAATAGTTGCCAAAACCCTCGTCCCTCTTTCCATCTAACGGATTGACTCGGCATTTTTCCCGCTCGATCCGAAATCACCCGTCCAACGAACACGAGCAATGGCAGCAGCGCGATAGGCGCGAAGCGCGCAGGTACACGAAACACGCCGCCCAGCACCTCATGCAGCCAGACGTAGGGCATACTCACTATTTGGTTCCCAATTGCCACGAACGGCCCCACCGATAGCACCAATGGCACAATCGCCATCCCCAACCAGATCCAGAGCGGCATCTGTAGAGACACCCCATTGACTGGTCGCTTTGTTCCTTTTCGATTTTGCACCCAAAGCACAAGCGCAATGACCGTCAAGGGCACAATCAGCCAACCGTAAGACAACGTGCGCTCATACGGGTCAAGGCGTGTAACCAACCCTTGCGGAAATGGCACCCCAACCGCCTTATCTATCGACTGCGGCGAGAAGCTGCCAGTATCATATGCCAGGAGATACGGCAGCGGTCCGACGAACCAAAGCAGAGTTACCACG
The DNA here is from genome assembly GCA_033763755.1 of Chloroflexota bacterium. GTDB lineage: Bacteria > Chloroflexota > Anaerolineae > Aggregatilineales > Phototrophicaceae > Flexifilum. The sequence goes on along the minus strand of JANRJX010000023.1, from coordinate 81,643 downwards.
ACTGCCACAGCTACCATTCCAACCAGCATCAACCGCACCACAGGATTCCGATGCTGTTTTTGCTTTACAGCTCGAATCAGCGTCCAGAACCCATACGGAATTAGCAGAAACGCACTGAACAACCCCCACTGCAAATCTGTCAGCAGCATTCCCCACAACGCCGCTCCAAAAACTATTCCCCGAACCCCAGCATCCAATACCCCAAGCCTGACATCTGACACCTGACCGCTGATACTTCTCCAAAGCAATAAGCAGACCGGAAGCCAGAACACACCCAAGTAGTTCAAGTTGGTTAGCATTGCACTAAACAAATTGGCAGGAGTTAGCATAAAGACAACCCCGCCTGCCAACGCCAGGGAAATCCGTACCCCTTCTGCACGCAGCAGCAGGCAGCAGCACAGCCCCGCCAGCGCCAGCGCCACTGTCATGATCGCGTTCACAGCGCTGATTGTGCCTATCAATGGCTCAAGCGGTGCCCACAATGGATACCAGAACGGGGATAACGTGTGAAAAGCGAGGTTGGTACTCGCGGGATAATGCACATGGTTTGTCTCATAAATCGACACGCCCTCAGTCAAGGCGTGGCGCATCCACCAGTAACCCCAGTGCATGTGATAGTAGTCGTGCGGTAGCGTGTCCCCAACCGTGTTGAGGTGAAACCACAATGCCGAAAGTGCGATTGCAGCAAGCAAAAGATAGCAGCCAAACAGGGCAGCAAGCCGCTTCATGGTGCACTTTCAGGCAGGCGCTCAAGCGTGATCAGATCAACCGCAATTGCCAGTCGGCGAGTGTCTGTTCCGACGCCGATTTCAGCAGGCACAGTTGCGCGCTCGTACACCAGGCGGAGTGGCAGATGTTCGCCGTCCCCAATCATAGCAGACGGGATATCCACAGAAAGTGGAGCCAGGACATCGGGACGCACCACCCAATCCGTATCCACTTCTACATCGCCGACAAACACACGCAGCGCCGTGCGCTCCTGAAAGCTCTGCGCAAGTACGCTAAAACGATAGCTGCCAGGGGGTATGTCAACAAAGATTTCTGCTTCTCTCCATCGACGAGCAGTTGTGTCATCTATGCCCGCCAGTTGCGGATACGCACCTGTCCAGCGCCAGTCCGTGCCGCCGACTGGTTCCGCATAGTGCCAGCCCCAGCCGAGGAAACGCACGTCCTCCACATTACCTATGTCGATCTCATAGATACCGTCAGAAATCTCACGAGGAGTACGACGTTCACACCCTTCGGGATGCCAGCGGGTGCGATAAATCACAGCCATCCCTTCGGTGGATGGCGCACACAGCAGGTCATCATGCTGGTTGAAGAAGCCAACGATCTCCTCCGTCGCGCTCTGGCTGGCACGGGCGATGTCATCGGTATGCAGCACGATGTAGCCAAGCGGATACTCAAAGATGCGTTCGCGCAACTGCGACTCAACAGTGTCGGGTTCCAACAGCCGTCGCTGCCCTAGCCAGCTTAATAAGGCATCACCCGTATCAACGTAGAAGAAGTCATCTATCGGCGCACGCGAGATAAAGCCGTTGATCATCCGCTTTTCATGCACAATTCCGTACCATTGATACTGAATTGCCCGCGCGTTGCCAAGCAGCACCTCACCTGTTCCCATTCCCGTCGGCGCTTGCAAGACCACATACTCGTAAGGTTCGCGCCCCATCGTCTCGTAAATGCCATAGTTCGGCAATATCGGTTGAATAGGACCCGTCTCAAACACCCGCACTGCGCCAAACGCCGCCAGCAAAATTACAGACGATCCCACAAGTACAGGCAAAGGCGATGCAGGCGGTGTCGAGGTGGCGATAGCTTGCAGATCCCGGCTCTGCCACCGCCGCAACATAGGTGTCCACAGCAGTCCGATAAATGTTACGCCAGCGATCACGCCCGCAGGCGCGAGCCGCCAGGGCATCCGAAAGTTGCCATCCGTCAGGTCATACAGCCACACATACGGCAACGGGAAACGCGCTCCACCGATGGTTAGGTGCGGACCCATTGCAAACACAAACGGAGGCAGCGCCACTAGCAGCCAGAACCACGCCCGCCAGTTACGCTGCTTATGTTGAACCTGCAGCACAAGCCCGATAACGACACTGATTAAAAGAGCCAGTGTCATAAATGCACCAGTCGAAGGCTGATCCCACTGCCACCATTGTTCCGCCATGTTTAGAAAGCCCACTGGAAACGCAATGCCGGGACGCTCCTCAACCGGTCCTGGCACAAGCGTCCCGTGAAAGCGAGCAATGTACGGGAGCGGACCCGCGAACCACATCAACACCACACCTACCCCAATGGCGACAACTCCACAAAGGGCGAGGCGCGCGGTAGCTCCGAAATCAAACGCCACAGTCTGCTTATGAACCAAGCGCGGAAATGCCGTCTGTGCAGCCGTGAGCAGCCCGTATGGCGCAACTACAAACAACGCAAAGATCGGGAACTGCAAGTCCGTCAATAGCAATCCCCACAGCGCCACCCCCATCACGGCACTCAGGAACAGTCCCCTCGCCATCGAGACCGATTTTGCACCCGGCACTCTGTACTCTGCACTCGCCCGGAACCTGATACCGGACACCTGATAGCCAATGCCCTTCCACATCAGCAGCAGCGTCGGAATCCAGAACCAGTCCATCAGATTGAGATGTGTGTTGTAGTACCAGTAGCGGGTGATTGGCAGCGTTTGCAGCAGTACCCCGCCCAGCAGCGCCAATGGAACCGCGACTCTTTCGCTGCGCAACCACACAAACAGCAGATAGCCATTCAGAATGCAGACTAGCGTGATAATCACATTGACAGTAGTCAACGTCCCCAACAGCGGCTCAAGCAGCGCCCACGACGGATACCAGAATGCCGTTAGCGCATGGTAGCCGTAGTTACTTATCACTGGAAACATGACAAAATCGTTCTGGTAGATGTTCAGCCCGTTTGCCCATGCGTTACGGATCCACCAGAAGTTCCAGTTGTAGTTGAAGTAATCATAACCAGCCACGTAAGTGCCGTTATATACCCACAACGGATGTAACAATATCACCGCAATCAGCGCGTAGAACCCTACAGCCATGCTGTGTAATGCCGCTTGAGGTCTACGCTTCATCCATGAATTCATATCGAAAACCCTGACACAATCGCAGCTGCGATTGTGTCACATGCCTAAGCCGTTTGCTACGTTGACGAATTCGCTAATGTTGGTAAAGTGATACAGCAACTACAAATCCACTACCGAAAGTTGCTGCGCTTGCGCCCCGTATGTTGAACGTGCCCAACAATTTGCCCGTTCACCACAACAAAGCGATTACGCCCGATCACCATATGTAGCAGTTGATTACACTTCCTTTCGTCCATATTCCAAAGTTCCGAAACATCAGGTAGCGCGCGAATTTGCTCTAATGCGGTTTGGCGCGCCCGTGCTTCCTGCTTTCCAGCCGCCGCTGTGCGCTGGTTACTATCAAGATTGGAGCGCAGTATTTCCAGACGTTCGGCAAGCGCTGCAATCTGCTCGCGATACAATTCTTGCGCGGCGTCGGGCGCGCTCGCCTGTTCGCGAATGAGGCGCTTCATCTGATCTTCTACGCTCACAATTTCGGCGCGCAACTGAGGGAGATTGTCCGTACCACCTTCAGGCGTAAAGTAATCATCCGGGTTCGCACGGTAGAGCATGTACTTAATCATCTTTGTAAACTCTACTATCGCCCGTTCGCCCGTTAATGCGCTGCCTTGCGAGCATTTCTGACGTGACTTGTTTGGGCAGTTGTAATACTGGTAATCGCGCTTGTAGGTACTTTGATAGTAACTACCGTCTTTGCGCCTGTTACCGCGTACTGTTGTTCCTGCCGATTGTGTTCGACTTCCTAGCGTATGTCCGCACTCCCCACAAATAAACAGCCCGGCAAAGCGGCGCGTTTCGTAGGGTTTAGCCCTACCGCGTATGTCCTTCCTGCGCAGAAGTTCCGCCTTTACCTTATCGGCTAAGTCGCCTTTATAGGCGGGTTCGATGAGTGGAGAATTGTAGACAATACTTACCCCTTCAGGCGGCGCTTCACCCTCTTCAAACGTCCATGCGCCGCCATTTCGACCGTACTTTTCATTACGATGGGTATAGTGCTGTGCAGCGTGTCCCCAAAATATCGGATTGTGCAGCAAGTAATACATGCGCGGGCTAGTGTAGGGCTTGCCAGTACGCGCGTTCACATGCCCAAAGCGGATATACAGCAAGCGTTCGAGATCGTTCCACGCAACTCCCTCTAGGATAAGGGTTGCCAGATCGTCTAAGAACCTGCGCATTTTGGGTTCGACACGAATTTCAACCCGCCGCCCTGTACGGGTATCACGAATGGGGGTGTGTGTAAAAGGTATACGCCCGGAAGCGGGTAGCCCGCGCTTCATTAGACCGCGCTTACCTATCTTGGTTCGCTCAACAAAGTTATCGATTTCCTGCGCTGCCTGATAGCCGCCTACCATTGCGTAAACGCGCGCGTTCTTTCCGTCAACTAGTCCATAACTATCATCGAATATGCACGCCCCTGCCTGCCGGGTTCTTTGCACAAATTCGGCAAAGATACTTTGTTCACGCCCCATACGGCTACCGTCGCGCAAACATAACACATCAAAATCGTGTCGCTCCCAATGTCCCCACATGCGCAGTGCATCGGGGTGTCCAGCTTCAGCAACGGCGTCTGCAAACTCTGCGAACGTGTGATAACGCCGACTAAAACCCGGTACGCGAATAGTGTCTACAATCTTCCACCCTTCACGATCTGCCTTTTCGCGCAATCGCTGCTCTTGGTTTACCAGTGATTCCTTATCGTCCTCAGCTTGCTTCTCAGTCGAAACAGCAAGCCACAATATCGCGCGCTCGCCAGTCATGGCAACGTACCCCCGTCGCTGGCAATGGGTAGGGCGCGATAGACGTATTCCAGTAAGTGCGATTGCTTTGGCGCTATCCTGCGCTCTACCGTAATTAACCCCTCACGTTCAAGGATTTCCAGTTGTGCAATATCCCACTTATTGAGCGTCGGCTTATCAATAGCGGCAGCTAACCCCGCGCGTGTAATACCTTCCGTTCCAGCCGCCTTAATCGTCTCAAACAGCATCCATCCCTTATCGGTAATGGAGCGTGCTTCCGGCTTATTCGCAGTCATCAGCATAGACCTTACCCCCGAATACCTGTACGTATATACGTGTACTAGTATAGCACAGTTATTCGAGAACATAACCGAATACAGGTGTATCAATTCTGTTACATTCGCGCGTTATGCATAACCCTAGAAATGTAAAAAACGCCTCTAGCATACCGCTAGAATGCGCTATACGCCTCATAGCGCGTTTTTGTGTGCAGAGGGGTGTAAACGCCCGTGTAGAGGGTACACGGGCTTTAAAACGCCTGTTTCGGGGGTTGTGTCCAGCGGATTAGTTCGCTGCCATAAACTCGAATTCGAGTGACCATGTACCGCGCGTATTGATTTCGATTAGGACTGTGCATTCTTCCGACGTAAACACACTACTGTCTTCGCCGCCCGCCGTGTCCATAACCGTCCCTAACAGTGTCATATTTGCCGAAGCGCGCGGCGCGCCGCATTCGCCCGTGATCGGTGTAACCGCTACGCTACCGATAGAATCGCTGACAAACACGGCGCGGTACACGCCAGCCGGAATACTGACAATATCGCTCACGTAATCGCCACTGTCAGCAAATGACAAGCCCGTGCAAAGCGTAATCATTTGGCTTGCCGTGTCTCGAATTGTAAGCAGTGTTTCCTGCGTCGGCTCATCGGCAGCCAAAGCAGCAATGACGGTCAGTGATAGTTCTGGCGTACATAGCGGATTTTCCGACTGTGCGGAAACTTGCACCAACGAAACGCCGAACAGCACGACAAATACGAATATGGCAAATTTGATTTTCACGGCAGTCTCCCTAGATGATTAGTATCGTTATGCGTACAAATGTTTCAATCCAGTGTATTGTGAAGGGCATTGATAAGGATTGCTGCAAACAATGTAAAAAGTCTCTATTTTCTATTGAAACTGAGATAGGTACTAAGATAGAGAGATTGTAATTTTTTCTGTAGTGAAGTGCAAATTTGCATAATGACGGCGCTTACCCGCGCCGTCTAGCAGCGTGTTTTGGCTAGTAGCCTATCTTGACGCTCGCCAGCGCTTTGGCGTCAACATACTTCGCATAGCGCAGGGTTGTATCTGCCGACGCATGACGCAATAGCTGCTGTACTGAGTTGATCGGCGCGCCCGCTTCCAAAGCGCGGGTTGCCAGTGTACGCCGCGCGTCATGGGGCATTGCATCATCCCCCATAATGAGGCGGATTGCTTCACCCGTTAAGGGGGTGTCGATTACATTGCCCTTTTGACCGATGCGAACGGCTATGCGGCTGTAGGGGTTGATCGCGCGCCATTGTGCCAGCGCTTTACGGACTTCCTCACGCATCGGCACATAATCGACATGATTAGCATCGCGTTTCTTTGCGCCGCGAATTGCAATAACGCCCTCTTGCATATCGATGTCACTCCAAGAGAGTTTGACGACTTCACCCCGCCGCAATCCAGCGTATAGCATCAGTGCCAGAATAGCGCGGTTGCGCGCGGTTGCTTCCGGCGTGTTCCAGGTGCGGTCAAGTTGCTGGTAAACCTCATGGGCAGTCAGGGCGCGCCCGGCGCGGCGTTCTTTGCGCTCTTGCTGGCGAGCGGGTTTAGCCGCCTTATACATGCCGGGTGCATCTTCCATCTTTGGCAGCTTGAGCAGCTTGAGCAGCGCCGCATTGTGGGCAATATCGGCGCGCCCGGTCGTGTCAGCTTCTAGACGCATGATTGAGCGCATATGAGAGAGGCGCGCTTGTTGTGTCGTGTATGCAGCGGGGTGATCCATGAGAAACGCTAACACCTGCGCAGCATCAGCTTGTAGAGCGTCAATACCGCGCGCCTCACACCATGCCGTGTACATGCTCCAAGTCGCATCCCACGCCTTGCGCGTAGCGGCGGATTTTGTGCCAGCGATAGCGGCGCGGTTCATGCGCTGGCGTAATTCGCTATCGGTCGTGTCGATTGTGTTTGTGTTGATCGTCGCCAGTGCGTTCATGTCTCATCCCCCCCGTTAACCGCTTCTCTACTTGCTATATTTGATATTATAGCAAGTAGTTCGCCAAAGATAAACCCTCAAAACAGGGGGATGCGAGTGTCTTTTTTATAGCACCGATGTTCGGCAAGTTTCATAACTTTAGTTCCGCGGGAACCAAAGTTATGAAAGTCTCCACTTTGGTGATTTTAGTTCCGCCGGAACTTATTTGACGAAAGTCTCTACTTTCCCACTTTTTGGAAGTGCTTCCGAAAAGTGGGAAAGTCCTTGCTTTTGCAACTTTGGTGCTTTTTGGAAGTGCTTCCGAATTGCAACAAAGTAGAGACTTCCAGATTATTTAGAAGTGCTTCCGAAAAATCCGAAAGTTGCCAGCGACGAACACGACCGATGCACCACGACCGCGCCTACAGCCGCCGCAATGGGGTGCAGCCGCGCGCGTGTAGAAGCCTCGCATCAACGCTTTTGTCCGAATCGGACAAAAGCGTTTTGCCCGGCGCGCCTCTAACTTGTTATCCGAATCGGATAACAAGTCCGTCCGTGTTCCTTGATTCTTGCGCGCCTCGCGTTCTAGCGCGTCCGGTACGCCCGCGCGCGTGTAGGTCACTCACGTAAATCACGAAACGGCTGTAGGCGGTCGTTTGTTGTGTTCCTTGCGCTCTTAAAAGCGTGCTTACACTTACGCGCGCGTAGCGGTGTCCAGAAAATCTATTTATCCAGCGCAGTCGATAGCCGTTGATCGCCTTAGCACGTCTCTAATCGACTTATCGATAAACGCTTACGCGCCTTTTTTTAGCATTGAAACGATTAAGGTATCATCTCTTTTTTTATGTGTCACATTTGTCATGGTGTCATGCCGTAATGGGGTACAGCGCGCCGATCAAGACCGAACGGCGCGCCGCTGCTGTTGCTGCTAGAAGCCTCTAGAAGCGCACAATCGGCTTATCGTCGTCGGCATTGACCAACGCGCCGCCGCGTGCTTCCCAACGTGACTTAGCTGCCTGCTCGGCACGAACACGCGCCATACTCAGAACCTTGATCGTTGTTTCGATTTTCGCCGCCCGCGCGCTTGCCTCACGGTTTTCACGGCTTGCCAGCGCCGCGTATGTTTCTTCATGCAGGTTCATTCGTAGCATCTGGTTCTTAGACTTTGCCCACATTGCGCCAAAATCGTACAGCGCCCGCAGTTGATAGGTGTCGCCACTTGCCAGCGCCGCTGCCCACAAATCGTTAACGGTCGTGTCCCCCGTAGCCAGCCGCGCCTCTAGCACGCGCCGGGCGTAATCGACTGCTGGCACGTCAGCGGGTTCAAGCTTCAGATAGGATTTCGCCCGCACTCTTGGCAGCTCCCCCGATAGGCGATCAATCGCGCTCGCCGCCGCGCTTGCTGCGGATTGCAGTTCCGGAATTAGCTTTTCCGTGATGTGCTGACGATGCGCCTCATTCGAGTAACGGCTGTTGGCTACGAATGATTGCGCCTCACTAATGGCGCTATCTATGCGGGTTGTCACGCTTGCTAATTCACTCTCATCATAGCCCGTGATGTGATCCGGAATTTTCACTGTTGTTACCGCTTCCCGTGCCATAGTCCCCTACTCCACTTCCTGCGCACTTGCGCCATTGGTTATCGTGCTTGATTTACGCCGCGTGCAATCTTTCGATTGTGCGCCCCACATTTGTTCGACTTTGGAAACGCCCGTGTGTTGATCGGCTTGCGCAGGTTGGTTGCGCGCCGCCCAAAGCGCCTCTTCCAGCAAGAGCGCTGTGTATGTCTGGCGTTGCTCCTGAATGCGCCGCGCCTGTTTCTTGCGCTTGTCCGCCCGTTCCTGTTTGCGAGCGTCGGCAGCTTCCGGCACAACGCGGTACAGCCCGCGCCCGACACGTTCGTACAATCCCGATGCCGCCCCGCGCCTAAGTTCTTGCCGCGCCGCCGCGTTTGTCATGCCGCGCGCGCTGGCAAATTCGGCAATCGTGAATTGTGACAAACCACAACAGATAGCAGCATTGTATACACTACGTGTATCCTGCTGTGATTTGTCACAACCCTCTACTAGCTGCTCACCCCGCGCGCCTAGACGAAAAAGCGAAGTTGGGCGCGTAGCGCCAGAACGCGCCGCGCCAGCGGCATGTTCTCCCCTGCTCGTTTCAATAAGCCCGTGCTGTTCCAGCAATGCAATTGCGCTCGCAAGCGCCCTGTAGTCTGCAACGTCACACGCCGCCAAAAGTGATCGCGATGAAATTTGCACCCACCCGCCGCCTTTCACGTTATCCTTGCTAACTATCGGCAACCGTCGCAATTGCCCCACGATTGCGGCAAACACCCGCGCGGCTGTTCTAAGGCGCGTAGTGTGAACGTTCGGCGCGTGCATCTTCAGGAAGTCAAACGCCGCCCTTTCGCGCTTCTCAAATTGTGTTTCGCTATCGGTTGTGGGGTTGCGCCGCCGCGCCGCCGCGCGCTTTTCAGCACTGGCAATGGTTGTGCGTACTTCCCGATCCGATAGCCCGCTGCGCAGCGCAGCGCCGCCCAAAATCGCATGAATCTGCGTATCGTCCATACCGACGAAAGCGGCGTCATTCGCAGCGCTGAAAAGGCTGTTATTGCGACTGCCGACGGGCGCGCCGTTGCTGGCAAATTCGCGTGTCGATTTGCGCAAGCCCACGCCGCCGCGCCCGCGCCCGACATGCTGGCATAACGCGATATGCAAGCATTTACCCGGTGCATATTCCAGTCCGTCTAGCTGTTCAAACTGAACAGTCGGAATTGAAATCACGGGCGCGCCGCTGCTCATGTCAGTGTCATCTGTTCCAGGAAGGAAGGTATATAGCGCGCCCGTCGGGTGCATTGATCCGGCAGTGACGACATAGAGGTTATGGGCGCGTACTTCTACGCGCCCGTCATGCTTTGCGGGTGCGGCGTTATGTAACCCGCCTTCATACACCCGTAAATACACATGCGCGCCCTTCGCAGTCTTGACGCCAGCGACCGTAATTCCCCGCGCGCGAAACTGCGCAGCAACGTGATCGAATACGTCCATATCCTCACAGTCGATAACGGCAAGCCCGCCCGACGTTTCCCCGCACATGATCGCTAGATTGCAGTGACCACCCGCGCGCCGGATCAGGTCAAGCAAGCCCAAACCGCGCGGCTTGCCAGTGCGGTTAATATGGTCATCCTGTAACAGCAACCTGTGATAGCGCAACCTGCGCAATTTTGCCGTCGTGGACTTTTGCCCGTATGGGATCGGGAAGACGTTTACGCCATTTTCGTATAGCGCCCGTGCTATCCCTTCGGTGTCAGTGGGGACGGTCAAAAGACCGTCACACACTGCCTGTTCAATCGGTGTCATGATCCGCTGCGCTACGCTCATGGCACGCTCTGCGCTTCCTGCGCGGTGCTGGATAACGCCCGCGCAACCTCTCGAATACCTGCTCGCCACTGCTTCCCGAAGAGCCTATCAAAGTCATCAGCGGTCAAAGTTTCCCAATCGGGTATTGGGAAAGAACGCGCGGCTATGTCGGGATGCAGCTTGGATAAATCAGGGGGCGGTAATGCGCGGCGGCGCTTGCAACAGCGGCTCATGATTGCACCTTCCGGCGGCGGCGCTCGCACAATCGGCGCGGTGGAGCATTCTCAGGCAGCACAACCCGCATGATCACCGATTGCCCATTGACCTCGAAAACCTGTCCCCAAACGGCGTAGCCCGCGCCAGTTTTGGCAAGCCAGCGGCTAATGTCCTTCCTACGCCGCGAAATAGGGGGATGATCTGTAAACCCCATACCCATAACCTGTAGCTCCTAACGAACAAGACGGAATCGACTTGCGCGCAAGCATTGGGGCAATGCTTGCGCGGGTTAGGGCGGCTCATTTTCTGTAAATACTTGACAGAAAAGTTAGCTATGGTAGACTCTTGGATACGAGGCAAGAAGTTTACCATTCTAAACGCCCCAAAAGTACAGCGATTTGACGTTAAGCCCCGTAAAACCGCTGCCCAAAAATGGCTATCCCCACGTTCCAGCGCGGGGTATTGCCATTTAGCACCTAGAACACAACTGAATTTTATCATATCCCTACTATTTAAATAGCCCGCCGAAGCGAAAAACAGCGTTACAAAACGGTTTACCTACACTACCGATTACCCACATAAGCCACATATTCCAAAACAAATCGGGCGGGTATCACACCCGCCCGGCTCGCCGCAATGCTGCTAGTCCTCTTGTGGAGCGTCCTCGATATGCAAGTTCAACCGAACTAGTTCGGCAAACTGCGCCTCATATAGCTTTGGCATTGCCCGCTCGATTGCGTCGGCAATCAAGCTTATCAATGTGTCACTTTCACTTAACAGCCGTTCGTCAATAAAGCTGTTGAGCGCAAGTTCACCCGTGATGTACCATGCTATCGCGCGCGATGCTGGCATACCCGAATTGCGCTCCAGATGATTGATCGTTACGGTCGTGGTGTTCGTGGTGGTGTTTGCGTTCATAGTTTCTCAGTCGTCTTTCTACCCGCTTATGGGGTGATTTTTGTAACACGTGCGTGTACTTTGTTTGTGTTGTGCCACTTTACGCGGCATGTATCGCTACAGAAACGCCTATCGGCGCGGCGGGTGATGAATGACCTATTACACTCATCGCAGCGCCGCCGCTGCTGTTTGTTGCCAGCGCCCGCGCCGCCTATGAATGTCCGTTGATCGCGTTGACCGTCGGCTGTAGGCGCGGCGGCTGTACCGATAAAGGGGTAGGCGCATGGCTTGCGCTCTCCCTCTCCAGCGCCCGCGCCGCGCGGTCAGCATCGTAGAAATCCATCGCTTGAATTTCACGCACGACCAAGATTTCCCATACTTCAGGGCGTAAGGCTTGCATCATTTCGCGGCGCTTCTGTGATCCAGCGCCCGTACTATTGCGCTCGATCAACGCGCGTTTAATGGCGCGGGGTAGGTAACGATTATGAAACTTTAAACTTGCCTCAGGTTGTGCGGTATCGCGTTTCCACGCCTCAAAAGCGGCGGCATATTCGGCATAGGCAGCGGCGCGTTTCTTAAGCGTATCGAGAAGCAGCGCTTCACCTGCGAGCGATAGCAAGAGAACAGCCAAAGGGGGTGCAATGGTGTCAAGCCACGACCACCACGAATCAGGCTTACTCACCACTACGTTAGCGGTTAACGCCATTGCTATACCCAACAGCGCCGCGATGTAGAGCGGTACGCGCTTTAGCCCGGTCACATAGACCTGCGCAGTAAACACGCTGCCTACTACTAGCAATTCGGCAAGCATGAACGTCGCGACGCCCGCGAGAGCCGCCTGAATGTGTTCGTTTGGCAAATGGGTTAGGAACAAATCACGACCCGCCGTAAAGACGCGAAAGAGCGATAGCAGAAACGCGGCTATCGTTGCCAGCCCTAACACGCCAGCGACGATTAGGGTTAACCAACGTGGTGTACCGCTCGCAGCGGCGCGCCGCATGAATTGTTCGGGTTTAGGTTCCTCACCTATGTCTCTCAGTACCAGCGCCCGCGCCGCTTCCCGCGCGGCTAACATTTCATCGTCTGAGAGCGGCTGTATCTCTTGTAAGATTGTGCGTACATTGACTTGTTCCGACATTATGCTTACACTCCCCGTAGAAATTATTGTTAAGCGCCGCGTTCAAACTTCGGTATCGCTTAACAGTGGATGAAAATGAGGTAGCGAGGTTGTAGTTGCTATGTCGCTATATCTTGGTAAACTTAATTATGTTAATCATCAGAGGAATATGCGATAGCCATGAACATACAGCAAACGCGCCGCTATATCCTCGACATATTGCGCGAGCGCGGCGAAGCGACAGTTGACGAAATCGTGTCCGAACTTCAGACGCGACGTGGCAAAGACATCACCCCTGTAACAGTTCGTCACCACATTAGTCTGCTTCAACAAGATGCGCTCATTACCTCGCCTGAGCTTCGCCGCCGCAGTTCTCCTGGCAGACCTCAGCACGTTTATGCCTTAACCGAGAAAGCGCGCGATTTCTTTCCCAATAACTACGAACGGCTTGCTGCCAGCGTGCTTGCCCAGTTGCAACGCAATTTGCCGCCAGACACCATCAACGTCATTATCGAAGGTGTTGCCGACGATATGGCGCGCGACGCGCAAATCAACGATGCGCCTTTGCACGAGCGAATGGCAATGGCAGTCAAATACCTGAATGATCACGGCTACAATGCCGACTACGAAATCTGCGCCGATGGCTACCTACTCCATACGCATAACTGCCCTTATCACCACATTTCGCAAGACACACCCGCATTGTGCAGCATGGATATGCGGCTCGTTGCCTCACTCGTGGGGGTAGTACCGCGTCTTATTGGACGAATGAGTGAAGGACAACTTGCATGTTCTTACCTGATACCCGTCGAACGATAGCACATTGACATTTCGCTAATGCTTATCGTACAAATTGACCTCCGCGAATATTCGTGCTAGGATACAAGTGAGCAAATAAAGTCCGTTTGTCCCGAAAGGAACTCCAATCATGGCAGTCGATGAAATGATCCGCATTCCCGAACTCACGCCCATCACTGTAGAAGAAGATACCATCGTCACGGTCACTCCGACTGCGCTCGGCGTAATCAAGAATCTTCTCGTACAGCGCAATATCCCTGAACATGCGCTGCGCGTGTTCGTGAGCGGCGGCGGCTGCTCCGGTTTGCAATATGGTATGGCGTTTGAGCCAACTCCGCGCGATTACGATGCTGTCATGGAAGTCGATGGGGTGCGTCTTGTCGTTGACCCCACCAGCCTCATGTACCTCAAGGGCGCAGTTATTGACTTTGTCGACAGCCTGATGGGTGGGGGCTTCCGCATTGAGAACCCGAATGCAGTCTCCTCGTGCGGCTGCGGCACCTCGTTCAAGACCAAAGACAGCGGCGAAGCGAGCGCCGGTGGCTGCTCTTCTTGCAGCCACTAACCCCGCAGCACAGGTACTCAACGATTTATGGCGATCCCGGTGGATCGCCATTTTGCTATTTGCGCCTGTACCCACTCACCATAAGTCCCAGCACACCTAGCCCCCCAAGTGCCAGTATCGGCAAGATGGGTGGAATGCGTTGCAAGTCGGACTGCAAAATCTCAATTTCCTCGACATCCAGCTCGGTTGCAATACCTGCATCCGCAACTGCTATCGGTGTGACCCGAACAATACCCGGCGGATAAGTGAACGTGGGTAGGGCTGTGCCTTCGGGAGGCGTAGTCGCGCGCGGGTCACTTGCCGCCGGATTACCGACTGCCAACGTCCCGACCAGCCCTCCGGCTGCTGCTGTGATCGTGAACTCCCCGCCAGGCAGCAGCAATGCAGCCGCGACAGTTTGTGTCGCACCCAAAATCAGCGGATCGACGGTTGCGACAGGTTGGAGTGTCAATTCAGGGATGGCATTCACATCGCCTGTAATCGTCACCAACTCGCTGTAGACCCAGCCAATGCCGTTCGGCGCCCGATCATACTGGAACTGATACCACAGTCCTGAGCGCCCGATCACCGTAAAACGTTCGCCCGACTGAATATCGCCAATATCCTGGGCGTTAATGTCTGGCGCATCGCGCACGTTGGCAAAGTCAATCGGTTCAAGCACCGCTAAAGGAGCGACAGTCGGTGTCCATGTCGGAGTTGCCGTCTCTCCGACTACGTTTACAGGTGACGCCTCCGGCAGTATCACGGTTACGGGCGTGGACGTTGCTCCGCCCTGCGCAAGCGCCACGCCGACTCCGAATACGCCTGTCAAAACGCTCAGCATGAGTAATAACCAACCCCGGCTGCGCCACCTTAACTCATCATTCATCACTCGTTACTCATCACTTTGCTTATCGCGTCCAATTGACCTGGTTCAGCGGGTTATTGCGCCCCTGCTCGGCAACGCGCTCTTCGCTGCCCTTCAGCGCATAGCCCTGATACTCTTGCTGCGTGTAACCATAAAACGTCCAGTCACTCATGACGAAATTCGGGACGCGCAGTTCTACGGGGCAGATCGTGCAATCCGCGGGCAGCCACTCGCCATTATAGCGCCTTGCGATGTGTAGATGCGTCCCCGTCGAAAACCCACCCTCGCATGACGGACGCCCTATCCGGTCACCGATATTGACAACCGTGCCAGCAGCTACACGGTCTTGCGTCGCGATATGGAGATACAGAATGCTCCAACCAGTCGCTTCATCACCGTCACCGTCGAGGTCCAGCACGACAACGCCTTCCGCCGTGCGAGCGATCACACCGGGCGCAATGGCAGTCACATAGTATTCTGAGACATAACACGCGCTGGTGACGGTCGTCAGATCATCCGGCGGCGCAAAGTCAACCGCTGCCCACGCGCTGCCACTCCCCCACCCCCCATGCGGACCACCTGTAAAATACCAGGTCTCGCCAGCCGGAAACGGAAACGTGAGCAGCGGTTGTTCCAGACCCAGTGGGATTAGTGGATCGAGCGCATTCGCAAATGGATCACCAAAATAACGCTGATAAATCGCGTTTAAACCCAGCGCGCCCGTCTCAAGCTGCCACACATCATAGCGATTAAACAGGCTCAGCATCCACTGAACACCCGCCGTGCCATGATTCACGCCTTCGGCAAAGCGTATCGCAACCCCCTCATCTGGAAATTCCATCAGTCGCAAGTTGGCGTACTTGTGACGGTAGTAGCCGAAGTTGAGTTGATCCGCGCCCCAGGCTAACTGGCGAAACAACCCGTTACGGTCAAAGCCCAACGGCGATGCAGGAGCGCCCAGCGGATATACCTGTCGAAACTCATCCGGCGCAGGATTGCTGAGCCAGTTCGCTCGCATTTCCAGCAGTGCCAGCAGCAGGCGCGGATCAACACTATATTCAAAGGCGACACGCTCGACAATATCTGCCGCGCCCAAGACCACATCGTCTACCGTATCCGTCACCGTGCGGATAAATCCCGGCTGCGCGGCGATGAAGCCGCGAATGTCAAACTCGGCGCTTCCCGGCGCACGCACCAGACGACTATCGGGCAGGATGCGGAAATCGCTCCCAATCTGACTCGGTGTATTTGGGATGACCAGCACTTGCCCAACTTCCAGACGATTCGGATCGGCAATATTGTTCGCCTCCACCAGCGCCGTCACACTTACACCCTGCGACGCCGCGATCAACGATAACGTATCACCCGGCTGCACAACATAGCGACCAGGCAAGGCAGCCGCGATTTCCGTCGTATCGACAGGCGCATTCACAAGCATCGTGGGCGTCGGCAGCAGTGGATCCAGCGTTGCTGTCGGCACACCCACGACAGGGGAAGACAGAGTTGCTGTAATGACGATCACTTCAGGCTGCTCACGCACACAGCCGTTCACCGCCAGGGCGAAAATTATCAGAAGCAGGAGTACAATGACCCTCATGAAGCCATCCAATGAAACATTGCCACAAACACGAAAATATGCATGATCTTTTCGTTGTCAGTATACTACGCTCACGAATGGACATCAGTGATCGTCGGCAAATCGTAAAGTGAGGATAGTGCATGGCAACGCGCGAACAAATCGTCGAGATCTTTAACGGGATGGTCAGCAAAATGCCGCCTGACAAGGTTCAGGGTATCAATTCCAGCATTCAGTTTGACCTCAGCGGCGATGGTGGGGGACAGTGGTGGCTCAAGCTCACAGACGCCGGGGCAACCACAGGTGAAGGTACAGTGGATAGCCCCAAGATGACGCTGCGCGCCAGCGCTGATGATTTCAACAGCATGATTACAGGTGGTTTGAACCCGATGCAGGCGTTCATGACCGGCAAGATCAAAATCCAGGGCGACACCGGCTTGGCGCTCAAACTGATGCCGCTCATCAACGGTTAGCTGATGCGTTAATTCCAGCGCGTCCTGTCATCATCGTCAGGGCGCGCGTCAGACGCCTCGTCCGTCCAATCGTTGTCTTCGCCCGGCAGTTCTTCGTCGCCTTCGTCACTGCCATATTCAAAGAGCAGCATATCGCTACCTGGCATCGAAGCGCTCACCATCGCATCTTCGACAGCTTCCTGCAAGTCCTCGTCTTCGGCAAACACCGGGTCGCTCGCCAGCCGATCCAGTACACGCAGCGCTTCGCGCCCCCCGATCTCGCCCAGTGCCCAGATGCTCACATCGCGAATCTCGCGATCCGATTCATAAATGAGCCGAGTTAATTTTGGAACAGCATCTTCCAGTGACAACTCCCCGGCTGCGCGCACTGCCTCATAGCGCATCTCAGCATCAGCGCTGTTCAACTCGCGCATGACCGCAGGCTCCCAGCGCTCGTCATACGTCTTGCCCATCGCGAACACAGCGCTCACCTTCATAGAACGGTCGCCACTTTCATATGCCTCGCGAATCGCATCGTTCACACCTACATGACTCGAATGCGACAACGCCTCCAGCGCGCGGCGACGAACTTCAACATCTTCACCCTCATCTCGGTAAACGCTGAACGCCAGATCGACCGCCATACTCGTCTGCGCCTCTGGCAAGTCTTCGTATTCGCCCAGCAGAATATAGCGCCCCAACGCACTGAGTGCGACAGCGCGCACAGCCGCCGCGTCATCCTGCGTCGCCACTTCCATCAGACGCCGCATCCCTTCGAGCGTCTCGTCTGACCACAACAATTCGACGGCTGCGCCACGAACCGCTGCATCTTCATCCTCAAGCGCAAACAGCGCGAACGTGCGATAGTCCAGCTCGAAGTTAGACTCAGATATTTCGTTCAGCTGCTCTACCAGCTTATGACGATACTCGGACTCAAGCCCAACCCACACATCTTCAAGCTGCGCAAGCTGTCCCTTCACCAGGTCGGACAAGCCATAGTAGATGGTCGCAGTCATGCCCGTCGTCTCGCCCTGCTTCAGTGCGTTAAGCGTTTCGTCGAGTGTTGGGCGTGGTCGGGCATCATAGCCATCATCAACGCCTTCACGCTCAAATCCCGGTTCGTAGTCCATAGTTTCCCCCTGAATCAGTTGCGGTTAGAGAGTACCTCTAACCGCGCGCCAGTCAACTCAATTGTCTGCTCAGACGTACTTTACCGTGGCAGCGAATTCGTAATCGGCGACAGAATATCGAAGAATGTCACCACCAGCATCAGCGATAGCAGCACGACCATCCCAACCAGATGCACCATACCTTCGCGCTCTGGCGCAATCGGCTTACCGCGCAGCACCTCAATCAGCACAAACAGGATACGTCCGCCATCCAACGCAGGGATAGGCAGCAGATTGGTGAAACCGAGCGAGATGCTGACCAGCGCAATGAATTGCAGGATGCGACCAATGTCGTTCTGCTCAACACTTTGCTGTAAGACCATGCCACCCAGTTGCCCAATACCGACCGGTCCCACCGGGCGGACTTCCTCTGCCGTCACCGCACCTTCAATGATGCGCCCAGGCAGTTGAATGATGGTCGTCAGGACACTCCCCATCTGCTCCCATGCAAATGGAACTGCGACGTCCAACGGCTGCGGGCGATTTTCCACCTGTGGCACAGTATCGATGTACACCAGCCCGGCAGCGCTATCGACAGTGGCGTTCGCGCCCCCAGCAAATGCCACGCCCATTGCGCCTTCGCCTGGCGGCGGGTTAAGACGCGGCGTCAAGCTCACGGTGACGCCTTCGCCTTCACGGCGAACAGTCAGGCTAATTTCGCTGCCGACATTGGCTTCGACTTGCGCCCGCACTTCCTCGAACGACGCAATTGGCGCATCGTTGATCGCGGTCACGACATCGCCCACCTGCAAGCCGGCGTCTGCTGCTGGGGAGCCCGGCGACACTGCAATGATCAGTGGATGAGATGTGTCAGACCGTTGACCACCCAAACCAGTCTCAACCACGACCTCTATCTGCTGCGGTTCTGCATCCTCAAGCGTGTTGCTCTGCAAATCGCTGCTATTGCGCAGTACCGACAGCGTGACAGGACCTGAAGCGGTATAAAGCGTGTCCAGCAGCTCATCGCCCGTCATGAAAGTTTCGCCGTTGACGCGCTCAATAATGTCGCCATCCTGCAACCCGGCAGCGGAAAACACTGAGTCCGGCTGCACATCTACAATCAATGTGCGCCCGCCAACAACTTCAGGGATGCCAATGAGCGGGACCGCCACCAGCAGCAAGAAGGCGCTGATGAAATTGAAGATCGACCCCGCTGCCATAAACCAGATGCGCGGCAGCGGCTTCACTTCATTGACAGATTTGGGGTCTTTGATGCCGCGCCGGATCGCTTCCGCGCGGTCGCTTTCCGTCTCTTCCTCACCCTGCTGACTGACAAGCCCTTCACCAATCGGGCGGACAAACCCACCCAACGGCAGCCAGTTCAGCGTATAATCTGTGCCGCCTGCACGGAACAGTCGTGCAGCGCGCGGAGGCATTCCAACACCAAACTCAAGGATCGTAATGCCGACCGACTTTGCGGCAAGGAAATGTCCCAACTCGTGAATAATCACTGCTGGAATCAGCACCAGCAAGAATGCGATAATGCCGATCAGCAGATCATTGCCCAGTAACGCATCAAGCATAACTCAGTCCCTCTCATCACTGATGAGCATTATCAGATGCTTTTGCTACGAGCACAAGTGACGATCATGCGCCACTCATGACTGCTTGGTCACGCGCGCCCCATAACCCGCTGACGCAACAATGATTTCGCCCACTTCCGACATGCTCGAAAGCGCCGATCTTACCTGGTCGGCATCCTCGCGAACACAAATGCAATGGACATTCGGCCCTGCGTCCAGCGTGTAGCACACACGTACCCCATCATGCCGTAACTGTCGCACGCGCTCCATAAGCGCCAGAGAGCCGGGTAGCCAGTAGAACAACGCCGGGCGACTGGTCATCATGACAGCGTGCATCAGATTGCTATCATACTCGACCACCTCTGCAAACGCCGCGAAGTCGCGTGCAGCAATCGCTGCTTTGCATATTTCCAGTCGCCGGGCAGCCCCCGCCACACGCGCCGCCTGCAAGTCGCTGGTGTCCGCTGAACGATGCCCGGCAGTCGAACCTGTCGCTTTGTGCGCCCGGCTGATGACCGCGATCACATCCACTAACGCCCAGTGATCCGGCGCAAATGCCGTCTCTGCGTAGCTGTCTTCATGGGTGCTTGCTGCGTGCCATTCCACAAAACCGCTCGGCACAGAACGCGACGCAGAACCCGAACCAAGTCGCGCTAACGTCGTCAATTCACGCTCTGTCAGCGTCGCCCCTGCAGCTGCCACGCCTGCAACCGTTAGTGCTGCGAACGCAGCCGCCGATGACGCAATACCAGCCCCGGTCGGAAAGTTGTTGCGCGTTTCGACCTGCGCCCGCGCGCCCAGCCCCAGCCGTTTACGCAGCATGTCCAGATGCTGAACCACGCGCGTCAACGCATCGCCCGGCTCCTCTCGTCCATTCAAAACCAGGGTATCGGCAGCCAACCGCTCATCCCATGTGACGCGCGTCTCGGTTTCCACGCCACTGAGATTCATACTGATCGAAGAATTGGCGGGCAACCGTAATGAGTGATCTGTGTTGCCCCAGTACTTGATAAACGCAATATTCGGGTGTGCTTGCGCAACTGCCACTGTCACCGTTTTGTCCTCGTGATGGTCATAATCGGTATCAATTCTGCTGAATGCGATCATACTTGAGATTGTCTAGCTAATCCACCCAGCTATAATCAAAGCTGTAAAGGTCTTCCAATCGAAAGTACGGCTCATGACCGCTACCGACAACGTGTCGAAGCCCGCATCGATATCCCCCTCCTTCATCACGGTGATGAAGGGATTATTTAAAACGATGCGCCCGCACCAGTGGACCAAGAATGTCATCATTTTCGCGGGCATCGTCTTTGACCGCCAACTTGGAAACACCCAGGCGCTTATCACAGTCACGATTAGCTTCCTGCTGTTATGTCTCATCGCAGGTTCTGTCTATATCATCAACGATCTGGCTGATGTAAATGCCGACCGCCAACACCCACGCAAATCCAAACGCCCTATCCCTTCTGGTCAACTGCCCATCCCAATCGCACGGTTCGCTGCTGTCCTCATCCCGCTGGTCACCCTAGGTGCAGCGTTCACCGTCAATCGTGCGTTAGCAGTGGTCCTTGCGGTCTACTTTCTGCTGCAACTGCTTTATTCGTTCAAGCTCAAGCATGTGGTGCTTATCGATCTGGTCGTTATCGTGCTGGGTTTTTTGCTGCGCGTAGGCGCGGGTGTCCTGGTTATCAGCGTTGATCGCTTCTCACCCTGGCTTTATGCCTGTACCGCAACGCTGGCGCTGTTCCTGATCGTCGGCAAACGAAGGCAGGAACTGCTGTTACTGGCAGAAAAAGCGGGTAACGTCCGTGTCACGCTCGACCAGTACAATCTACCATTGCTGGACGAGCTCTTGCGCGTTTCCGTCGTCTGTACCATGCTCACTTATCTCTTCTACACGGTCGAAGCGCCGTCCCCGCTCGTGGCTGGAACCAACCTTGCGCTGGTCACGGTGCCGTTCGTCTGGTACGGCATCGCCCGTTACCTGTATCTCATTCACGTCAAGAACGAAGGCAGCGCGCCGGACGAGTTACTGCTCAAGGACCGACATCTCCAGATCAGCATTGGCTTATGGGCGCTGGCGTGCCTCGTCATCATTTATCTGACACCCAATGTGATAGGTGTCATGCCATCATGATCAGTGCCTCCGCCCCTGCAAAAATCATTCTATTCGGCGAACATGCCGTTGTTTATGGTGTGCCTGCCATCGCCATTCCCGTCTCCAGTCTGCGCGCAACAGCCACCGTTGAGCCTCAAGCAGCGGGTAGCGGATTGCGTATTCACGCGGTGGATACCGGGCGCGTCCTGTCGGTCGGTTTGCAAGACGAAGTGGAAGACGCTTTGGTGGAAATGGCGCAGCTTGTACTGAAACGGCTGCATATCCCTGCACCGGACGCCAGCATCACGTTGCGCTCGGACATCCCGATGGCGAGCGGCTTGGGCAGCGGCGCAGCCGTATCTACTGCGTTGGCACGCGCGCTATCTTCGGCAGTCGGTAAGCCGCTCGAAGCACAGGCGCTCAACGAGCTGGTCTACGAGATCGAGAAGCGTCATCATGGCACGCCCAGCGGCATCGATAACACCGTCATCTGCTACGAGCAGCCCGTTTATTTCGTACGCGGCGAGCCAATACAACCATTGCATGTGGGTGGCACCTTTCATTTCATCATCGCGGACACCGGGCAAGCATCGCTGACCAAGCCTGCGGTTGCTGCCGTGCGCGCGCTTTACAACGAAAACAAGACATTCGTCGAGAACATTCTGCACGAAATCGGTAAGATCGTTGATGAAGCAAGAACGGCGCTGGGTCAGGGGGACGCCAAAGCACTTGGCAGCCTGATGATTGCCAATCATGCCTTGTTACAATCGCTGACTGTTTCGTCGCCTGATTTAGATCGTCTGGTCAGCGCAGCATTAGATGCAAACGCACTCGGTGCAAAGCTCAGCGGCGGCGGACGTGGCGGCAACATGATTGCACTTGCAGACGAACGCAACCACGACAGTGTTACGGCGGCACTGTATACAGCGGGTGCGGCGCGCATCATCTCGATGACATTGAGTTGAGGACATCATGCTCACATTCGTCAAACTCGGTGGGTCACTCATCACAGACAAACAACAGGAAAATACGTTTCGCCAGGATGTCGCTGCCCGCATTGCGCAGGAAATCCACATTGGCCTCACTAAGCGCCAGGATCTTCGGTTGCTCGTCGGGCATGGCAGCGGCTCCTTCGGGCATGTTGCTGCCAAACGCTTTGGCACGATGCAAGGCGTCCATACACCTGAAGGCTGGCGTGGCTATGCCCAGGTCGCCAACATCGCCGCTGAACTCAACTACCTCATCACACAAACGCTGCAATCGGCAGGTGTTCCCGTCATTCGTATTCAGCCATCCGCCTCCGCACTGGCGCGCGATGGGGAAGTTGTCTCAATGTCCATGCCGCCCATCCGCAATGCCATCGCACACAACCTCGTCCCGCTGGTCTACGGCGATGTAGCGCTCGATGAAGTGCGGGGCGGCACAATTATCTCTACCGAGTCGGTCTTCACCTACCTTGCTCACAACCTGCCCGTCAACGAAATCCTCGAACTTGGGGACACCGATGGCGTCTATGCCCACGATGGCAGCGTCATCTCGCGTATCACACCAGATACCTATGCTGCGATTGAAAGCGCACTTGGTGGGTCTGCTGGAACCGATGTCACCGGCGGTATGCGCAGCAAAGTGCAAGACTTGTTAAAGCTCGTGCAATCTATTCCACATCTAACCGTCCGCATCATGAGTGGCACCACACCAGGATTGCTTGCCGATACATTGGCTGGACATATACAGTCTGGCACATTGATTACAAGTGGGTAAAACCCACATGTTCTATGTGTGCTTTTATTTCTGTTCGATAATCTGACGATCTTGCTTTGATTTTGCTCTTGTAACAGCAGAGTGGCTTTCCCATTTTTGCACTGTCAAGCGCTCACCTCCACCTTGTCTGCCGACCACAGTGCCAGTGCTACAAGCAGCGTAATCGCAACACCGGGCGCAAGTCCTACCCAGATTGCCACACGGAAAACCTGTCTGCCTTCGAACAGCATCGCGCCCCAATCCGGCTGTCCCGGCGGCGCACCCAATCCCAAGAAACTGAGAGCGGCGCTGTTGAGCAGGCAGTAGGCAAACGCAATCACAGTTGTGGACAACACCGTCGGCAGCAGATTGGGCAACATATGCAACCAGAGAAGGCGTGCCTCCCGCGCACCCAACGAGCGCGCCGCCTCAACATAAGGCATTGCGGCTGCCTGCCGGGCAGCCGTCGCGATCAACCGTGCGAACGGCGCAACCTGACTGATGCCTGTCGCTAGCGCCAGCGACGGCAGCCCCGCGCCCAGCAACGTAACGACCGCTAACGCCAGTACGAGCGCAGGTACAGCGAACAGTGCCGACATAACCACACCGGCACCAAACACTATCCAGTCACCGGGACAAGACATACTTGCCGGATTACTACGATATGCAGACATCATGCCAAGTAGCGTTCCACCCACCACTGCGATGCCTGTTGCTGCCAGAGTCACCAACAAAGTCCGCTGTCCGCCGTGCAGCAATCGACTCAGCACATCACGTCCAAACTGATCTGTGCCAAGCCAGTGCGCTACAGAAGGAGCTTGGAACTGAGCGCCTGTGTTTGTCGCCATCGGGTCATAGGGCGCGGCGACAGGCGCAATCAGTACGACGACCAGTACCAGGAGTAACGGACTTATTCCACCAAACGCAGGCTTCACGCTGAATCGCTCACAGCGTTGACTGCCGCAGCCGCGCATCTGCCAGCAGCGCTAGCATATCCGCCAGCGCGGTCACACAGATAACAACCAGAGTCATCCACAACACAATCCCCTGCACCAGCGGGTAATCCTGGCGCAGTACGGCATCCAGTAGCAAGCGACCAACGCCAGGGCGTGAAAACATGCTTTCGGTTACGACCGCCCCACTCAACAGATAGCCCGACTGTATGCCCATCTGTGTAATAACGAGTGGTAGTGCCACGCGCAGCACATGCCTGATACCGACCGCCCACTCTGAAAGCCCTTTCGCAATCGCAGTCTGAACATACGGCTCACGCCCAATTGCTCCCAGCGCGCGCTGTGTCACCTGCGCGATGCCACCCGCCGTCGCAAATCCAAGTACCAGCGCGGGCAGGATGAGCTGGCTGAGCCGCCCAGCCCCGCCCGCAGGCAGCCAGTCTAGTTGTGCCGCAAACACCCAGACCCCCAGCGTACCCGTCCAGATGACAGGTGCGCTAAGCGCCACAATTCCGACGATACCCGCAACGCTGCGCAAACCATCACATATAGCTCGCGACGACACTCTGTAACGCTGCAAAGTGCTTTGCCCACCGACATACCCAATCCCGACGCCTAGTGCTGCGCCGACCACCAGGCTAGCGATTGCAAGTTCCATTGTGGACCCCACCTGCGCGCCGATTAACGAGTTTATCGGCTGTCCGTTCAGGAGCGATACACCCAGATCGCCACGCAATAACGCTTCCACATAACGCCCGTACTGCACAAGCAGTGGCGCGTCTAATCCCAGCGCTGCCTGCCGCTCCGCAATCACACTGTCTGTCGCGCCGCTCTCGCGCAGTTGTGCAGTCAATCCATCGCCAGGGAGCAACCGCAGCAGTACAAAAGTCAGCGTTACCGCGAGCCAGGCGCTGGCAATCGCCCGCAGCAGGAAAGCAAGCAGTCGTGCGCTCACCGCATCACCAGCCCGTGCTCATCCGCTGACGAGACTGGCGTTCACCAGCAGCGGAAACCACCCGTAATTATCAAAGCTCAGGTTCATAACTTGATTGCTGATCCCATTGATGTTGACGTAATCGCGGATCGGCAGTATTAAAGCCTCCTGCATGATCTGCACCTGAATTTGCGCATAGAGCGTCGCTCGCGCGTTCTCATCCAGAGTACTTGCCGCCTGAACCAAGAGGCTATCCAGATTGGGGTTGGCGTACCCTGTCCAGTTAAACGCGCCATTTGACGAGAAGTAGTTACTCAGAAACGCTGGGTCCGCCCCGAATTCGTACCACGCCACGAGGTTGTATTCACCCGTCGCG
Organism: Chloroflexota bacterium; assembly: GCA_033763755.1. Taxonomy (GTDB): domain Bacteria; phylum Chloroflexota; class Anaerolineae; order Aggregatilineales; family Phototrophicaceae; genus Flexifilum. The sequence goes on along the minus strand of JANRJX010000023.1, from coordinate 55,948 downwards.
ACCGCCTCAAACAGCGCCGCGCGCGTCGGCACGGAGTTCAAGATCGCGCGCACGCCAATTGTGCGCCATTGGTCTTCCATTAACTGCGCCACCTGCGGAATCAATCCCCAGGGCGGCACAACGACTTGCACTTCCAGATCGCCGCCCTCTGCATCGTAGTAGCCATTGCTGTCGGTATCCACAAAGCCCGCGCCTTCCAACAATGCGCGCGCCTGCACACTGTCAAAACCGTAACTGCCGACCACCTGCGCGCTGTAGTACGCAGTAGACGCGCCGATGGGTCCCCACGCTACAGGCGAAAACCGCTGGAATACCGCGTCGACAATTGCTTCGCGGTTCGTCCCAAACAGCAGTGCCTGGCGCACATCTCGGTTGTTGGTCGGGTAGCGCGTCGTGTTCATCAGGAATTGCAGTGGCTGCCCTGGTATCGCAACCTGTTCCAGTTGCAGGTCGGCAACCGTCGCGAGCGCACGCGCATCGGTTGGCGCAATCTCGCCGATCACCTGCACATCGCCCGCTTCCAGTGCCAAAGCGCGCGTACTCACGTCGGTGTAGAAGCGAAACTCAATCTCTTCGATTGCACCCTGCGCAGGCGGCTGGTAAAAGCCGGGACCCCACGCATAATTTGGTGATCGTCGCAACACCAGTCGATCCCCGGTTATATACTCGACCATCTCATAGGGACCTGTTCCCACCTGATGAAACTGGTAACGCTCGACCGAATACGCGCCGAAGGCAGCACGGCTCGCCATCCCTAGATAGACCTGCGCCAACGAATCCAGCAGCGGGCTGTAGGGTTGTGCCAGAAGAAGTCGTATCGTGAAATCATCCATGACCTCATATCCCGCGTATGTACCGAGCATGAAGATCGCTTTCTGCGAGGCGGTATCTGGACTGAGAATGCGGTCAAAATTCGCCGCCACCGCCGCCGCATTGAAGGTCGTCCCGTCGTGAAAAACCACACCCTGCTTCAAGCGAAACGTGTACACCAACCCATCAGCCGACACTTCCCATGATTCCGCCAGTCCCGGTACAAACTGCCCCGTTGCTGGATCGCGGTAAACGAGCGTGTCATAGACCATCCGCAGCGGTATACCGAGTTCCGCCGATGCGTTCCGATGTGGATCAAATCCACTCGGCTCGAAACTCAAGCCGTAGACAATTCGGTTGACAGCACCATCCTGTGCCTGCCCCACCGATACAATCAACAGCATAAGCACGACCACCAGTACACTTCGCAGCCGCATACTTCCACGTCGCAACATTTCACATCTTTCCCACAGGCTTAGCTTGCGCTAGGATTCTGTCCGCATGATAACGCACCGCACGTTTGGAGTACACAGTTAAGTGCGAACCTCCGCGCCACGCCTGATTGCACCACCCGTCGAAGAGCAGCCCATCTATCCCTATGCCCGCGTCTGGCGTAGCCTGGCACTGTTCGGGGCAAGCCTGCTTATTGTCACTATGGTGATGTGGATATTGGACTCGTTCCTGCTTGATATTGAACGTACGCTGTATACACCCATTGCCATGGGTGTCGCTTTGATCCCGGCAGGCTTGTGGGCGCTGTTTGCCCTCCTGCCAGAACGTGGCGCACTCGAGCCGCGACGTGGGCTTCTCGCTGTCTTTGCGGTCTCCGCGCTGGTTGCCAACGGCGTAACGCTGCCTGTCATCGAAGGCGTACTACAAATCGAGCGTTGGCTTCCGCTGGCAGACCTGGTGACGCGCATCATTGGCTATACGGTTGCGGTCGGCGTCGCGCATGAGATCAGCAAATATCTGGTCGTCCGCTTGTTAACCTGGGACTCGCTCCTGCGTACACGTATGGACTCAATTGCCTATGTGACGGCTGCGGCGGTCGGTTACGCAACCGCGCTCAACATTGTCGCCGCTCTACGCGACCCGGCTGCTCCGGCGGCGGCGGCGTTCGCTGTCTTCGGGACAATTGCCTTCAGCCTCGCGCCTGGTCTCATCGTAGGGTATGGGCTGGGGGAAGCACGCTTCAGCAATCCGAATGCCTTCCTGCTCGTCATTAGTTTCGCGCTGGCTGCGCTCATTTTCGGCGTGGCAACCGCCCTACGTAGCAACCTCGTCAACGCAGGGTTTGTGTTGGTGGAGCAGGTGCAAACCAGCGCTCCCAGCCCTATCTTCGGTTTGGCGATTTCAGCCATTCTGTTATTCGGCATGAGCATTATCGTCGCCTCACTTATTGCCAGCGCCGAACGCCGCGAAGCAGAAATTCGTGCAGGGGAAGCCAAATGACGACCTCAACCAACAACATCCCCGCGATTGTCGAAATCGGGCGCACAGAAGCGCGCGATACGCTGCGCCAGCGTTGGAGCAACTACTTTGTCCTCATTTATGCCGCAGTCTGCTTGATCATCGCCATCAATTTACGGGACAGCATTCTCAACGCCACAGTGCGCTATAGCGATGTAGCGACGGGTATCCGCGCCAACTACCCTGCTAACTGGCTCGTTGATGACGACGGCGATTATGTCTTTCAGGTACGAGATGCCAGTCGTGTGGGCTTTAAGACCGCCATTATTGTCGATGTCCAACCGCTTGGACTGGCAACGACCACGCGCAACCTGCTCGATGCGCTGTCGCTTGACCGCGCACAAACCCTCAGCGGCTATCGCACACTGGAAATCGATGAGACGTACATCCTGCCAGATGGCAGCACTGGCACAGCAATGCTCTACACGTATGTCAATGCCGAAGTCAACCCGGTCTTGCAAACCTTCCCCACCATCGTCGAAGGGCTGGACGTGATCGCTGTGCGTCAGGAACAGGCGATTATCGTCACTTTCCTTGCTGACGCGCGCACCTTTGACGAGGAACGCCCGATTTTTGAAAGGTTCCTGAATGCGCTGGAATTCTAGAACCCGTCTACAGCGATGGCTGCTTTGGCTTGTACTGTGTACGTGTATGTTCATCGCCTCTTTTGTCGTCGCTCAAGATAGCGCGCCCATCGCTCCAACGCTCGACCTCGAACGCATCCGTCAGGCGACCGTTTTCATTCTGCAAGCGCGCAGTATTGGCGACACCCTTGACATCACCTGCTTCAGTTCCGGTACGATTGTCAGCCGCGATGGGCTCATCCTGACCAATGCCCACGCCACTATTCCCAGCCCCGCGTGTCCAGGCGACGAGTTAGTCGTCGCGCTTACGGTTACACCCGAAGCGCCTCCCATTCCACGCTACAGGGCAGTTGTCATCCAGAGCAATCCCGGTCTCGATCTGGCACTGCTTCGGATTGACCGCGAGCTAGACGGGCGCTTGATCCCTGAGGATGCACTGGCTCTGCCGTTTGTCGAAACCGACGACTCAAGCACTGTCGCGCTCGATGATACCATCACGATTGTTGGCTATCCTGGCATCGCCAACGACCCGACTGCCGTCCAAACAGCGACCGTTGTAACGTTTCTCGCGGAGCCAGTCGGCGGTGAACGTTCGTGGATGAAGAGCAGTCTGGAAATCCCTGCCAGCATGAGTGGCGGCGGTGCTTACAATCGTGCGGGGCGACTGATCGCCATCCCGACCACTGCGCCCGTGAGTGCTGCCCGCCCCGGTTCCACCTGTGTAACGCTGCAAGATAGCAATCGCGACAATCTGATCAACGCTGACGACACCTGCATTCCGGTCGGTGGGCGCATCAGCACCCTGCGCCCGGCAAACTTCGCCCGCCCGCTGATCCGCGCGGCGCAACTGGGGCTGGAGTTGGAAAACCTGTCTGAGCGCTCGGTCAACACAATTGCCGCAGCGCCACAGCCAAACTTCCGCCGTCTCTTCTTCTCGCCCAGCGTCAACGAAGCCGGGATGCCGACACAAGTCATCCGTACGCTACCCGCAGGCAGCACCAGTCTCTATCTCTTCTTTGATTATGCCGGGATGACACCTGAAACAGTGTTTGAACTGCGCGTCACGACAGACGGCATCCCCAACACAACTTTCAGCCTGTCACCTGTGCGCTGGGGAGGTGGTGCGCGCGGAATCTGGTACATTGGAAGTACCGGACAACCCTACCCCAATGGCGACTACGAATTCACCCTGCTTGCCGACGGTATCCCGCTCGAAAGCGCACGGCTGACAGTCGGCGGAGCGCCCGACACGTCCCCACAATTCAGCGACATCATCTTTGGCAGCATCAATAACGAGGGCAACGTCAGCGGTAACGGCTTTGTTCTGCCAGTCGGACCAATCGCCAACGCACTCTTTCTCTATCGCAACATGACCGACGGCATGTCGTGGGCGGCGCTCTGGTACTACGAAGGTACAGAAATCGCCCGTACCGAAACAACCTGGGCGGATGGAGTTAGCGGTACTAAGGACATCAGCATTCAGGAACCCAACGGTCTGCTCCCCGGCACTTATCGCCTTGAACTCTATATCGATGATCGGCTGTCCACGACGGCGGACTTCACAATGGCGGGCGCGCAGCAAGGCGTATTGCCGCAGGTATTTTTTGACTCTAGGTTTACCAGCGCCGAGACCCCCGCAGAAGCAGCAAGTACCCCTGCCATCACGACCTTTTCCAGCGGCGTCAACACAACTTATACCGTCTTCAACTGGCGCAGCTTGCTCCCTGGCACACTGTGGACAGCGCGCTGGACGGTCGACGGCAATCTGCTTTTCGAGCAAACCATTCCCTGGTCACAATCAACAGACGGTGCGAACTATCTCTACCGCTTGTCCGGCACACGCGGCATCCCTGATGGTACGTATGCGTTGGAGTTATATCTGGGACCGCTGCGACTGGCGCGCACCGAAGCGCGCGTCGGCATTGGTCAATTGCCGATTGACCCCTTTGCCCAGACTGACGGCATTCAAATGCGCGGGCAAATTCTGGATGCCGACACAGGCGCAGGCATACCAGGCGTCAGCTTTATTCTCATCAGCGAATTGTTCTCGGTCGCCGACTTCTTGCAGCGATGGGACAATGACATGGTCTACGCGCTCGCCGTCACGGACCGCATTGGACGCTTTCAGATTGACCGACCGCTTTCATTCGATGCACCCTACAGTGTGTACATCGCGGCGGATGGATACCTGCCAATTGAGGCGGACGGCGTTGCAATTGCGCCGGAAGACCTGCCGATTGACCTGACGATTTATCTGACGCGCGGCTAACCGCTTCCGAAAATGGCGCGCGTCAGCGTCCGATGAAAGTCCTCAGATGGCAACTTGCCACCGCGCATGTCGGCAAATTGCACATCAATGAGCAGCGGGAACTCCTCGCCATGGAGCAGCACCGGGAAGATCGGTTTCTTGTAGCGCCGTGCCAGCAGGATTTCTTTCTGTACCCATTCAGATGCTTCGCTGTCTGGCGACATAATGACGATAAACGCAGTACATGTTTTGATCGCCTCATGAATTTGATTGAACCAGGTTTCGCCATGTTCAATCGCGTCGTCCAGCCAGATACGTATACCGCTTTGTACCAGATGCTCCCGCAGTCGGCGGGCATAGTTCCCGTCGCGGCGGCTATAGGACATAAACACATGGTAGGGCTTGCTGAGGAGCGCCTGTTCAAAGGCGCGGGCGAAGTCCATAATGGTCGCATAGCGCTCGCGCGCGTCTTTCGCCAGTCCACGCAGCAACACCGGATATACCCCTTCAGGCGTCTCCGCACGCCATTGACGTGGATCGTGCGGCATTTCATGTAAATGCGCATACATCATCGACTGTGCATCACGCCCGTCAAAAGGCGATTGTCCCGCCAGGCAGTGATAGGCAACCGCTGCCAATGCATACTGATCACTCGCTGCTGATAGAGACTCTCCACGCCAACGCTCTGGGGCAATATAGCGGCGCGTTCCCTGTATCTCCCCCGGCGCATAACTATGAATACCCGCGAAGATAAAATCGGTGATATAGGCATTGCCTGCTTCATCGAAACCGATATTCAGTGGCGATGGATCGCCATGCACATCTCCCCGTGTATGGACATGATCGAGTGCAGCACCGATCTGCCGAATGAGCGCGCCCGCTGCGTTCAACGACAGCGGCTGTTCAACCAATCGATCGCGCAGCAGCCCTCCACGTGCAAGACGCAGGGCAATGTATGGGATGTCGTTAACTTCGCCAAAATCGATGACGGGCGCAATATTGGCATGTTCATAACTGGCGATGATCTCCGCGCCACGCCCTAAACCGACACGAAAAGACTCGTGCAGTCGGAACTGGGGCAGCAATATCTGTAGAGCGACATCACGCCGCAAGCGCGGTTGCGTCGCCCGGTATGTGCCGATCACCCCGTTATCATTGAGCATCTCGTGTACGACAAATTGCCCGAATGTCGTATTGCTCAACCCATACGAATCTTGCATGGCTATGCTATCCTTCGCACCTACGGTTCGCAACCAGATTATAGACGTGAGCGATGACGAAACAACGATTAGACCTGCTGATGCTGGAACGTGGCTTGGCAGCGACGCGCGAAAAAGCGCGCGCCATGATCATGGCGGGCGAAGTGTTAGTAGACGGAAACGTAGTCGATAAGCCCGGTTCGCCTGTGAAATCCGAATCCGAGATTATGCTCGTGGGCAAGCCGCGTTTTGTCAGTCGTGGCGGGGACAAGCTGGCGGCGGCGATTGCTGCCTTCCCCGTAGAAGTGACAGGACGTATCGCGGCTGATGTCGGCGCAAGCACAGGCGGTTTCACCGACTGTTTGCTTCAGGCACAAGTAGCAAAAGTCTATGCCATTGATGTCGGCTATGGGCAAATCGCACTCACTCTCCGCAACGATCCGCGAGTTGTTGTCATCGAACGCACCAACGCCCGCCACCTCGAACAGCTGGACGAAGCTGTAAGCATGGTTGTCATTGACGCCTCGTTCATCTCACTGCGGCTGCTGCTGCCCACTATCAAGGGCTGGCTAACCCCGCAGGCAGACATTATCACGCTTATTAAGCCACAGTTCGAGGCAGGTCCCAATGCTGTCGGCAAAGGTGGCGTGGTGCGCGACACTGCCGTGCATCGTCGCGTCCTGCTGGAAGTCTTGTCCTTCGCCAGCAACATCGGCTTACAACCTGCTGGGCTGATCACATCGCCGCTGAAAGGACCGGCGGGCAACACCGAATTTCTCGCCTGGCTGCGTTGGGGCGCTGAAGCCTCATCCGCAGACATCGAGGCGCTCATCCAATCGGTCGCAAAATCGTGACCACTAGAAGATCTGCTTGGTCATCACGCCGCCATCCACCGTCAGGCTTGCGCCCGTAATCCAACGTGCGGCGGGCGATGCCAGAAACAGGCACGCGTCGGCGATATCATCAGGGAGTCCCAGCCGCTTTAACGGCGCAGCTTTCTGCCAGCGCACTACCCCATCCGCCCATGCATCCTCCAAACCCTCACGCCAGATCAAACCCGGTGCAACAGCGTTGACGCGTATCCCGTGCTGCCCTAACTCATACGCCGAGGCGCGCGTGTACATCAGCACACCGCCCTTCGCTGCATTGTAATGGCTGTGATTGGGCGCGGGATTCTCCGCTTCAATGCTGGTGATGTTAACGACTGCCCCACCCTGTCCCTGCGCGATCATCTGGCGTGCGGCTGCCTGTGTGCATAAAAACACGCTGCGCATGTTTGCGCTGATGACCGCATCCCATGCTTCCGGGGTCATGTCGAGCACACTTGCGAGCGGATAAATGCCAGCATTGTTGACCAGCACATCCAGCCGCCCAAAAGTATGGACGGCGGCATCAACCAGACCTTGAGCGGCAGCCGCTTCCGTCACGTCGGCTTGCATGGCTATGGCATCGCCACCCGCATGGGCGATCTGCTCAACCACCGCCTTCGCCCCGGCACGACTGCTGTGGTAATGCACAACCACCTGCGCGCCCGCCTCCGCAAATCGCAGCGCAATACCGCTGCCTATCCCGCTGCCGCTGCCCGTCACGATCACAACCTTGCCTGAGAAATCCAATAGTTGTTCAACAGGGAGCGCCGTCATGCCCCATCTCCTAAAGACATCTGTGAAGGCGAGTCGGGTCTGGTCAAGCGCCGAATAAGATCAGCTTCGTGCGGATATAGAGCAATGAGATTGTCGCGTTCTCCGCCTTCATAGTCCTGATGCACAAATCCGGGTGCCATTGTCGTGCCAAGCAGCGCGAACGCACCGCCCGGCAGTAGAAACGATCCCTGCCAGACATTGTGCGGCGCTACATATTGCACGCGCTGTCCATTCAGCACATCCTGTCCCAATATGATATGCTCGCTGCGTCCATCCGGGTACAGTTGCAATAGCATGACCGGGTCGCCCAGATAAAAGTGATACACCTCGTCCGCTGGCAGCCGATGCAGCGCCGAGAACGAATTCGCATCTGATGTAAGCAAATAATAAATTGCCGTTCCGTAAGGATGCTCGCTGCTATATCTCTCTGGTAGATGATCGGCTGAAATGCGTTCTGCTGAGACGTAGGTTTGTGCGAACAGCCCACCTTCAACATTTAAGGGTCTGAGACTAAACATATCAATCAAAGCTTCAATCATGATTTCAACCTATCTTCCCAGTAACGACAGCTGTAGTTTACTGCACCTGCACAATCTGTCTATCCACCTCAAGAAGTCATGTGCGATGGCGTCCTGCACTCAGTACGTCTACGACAAGCGTCTGACACCTGGTTGAGAAAGGGTCGTCATGTAACAAGCAAGCAATCACCAGCATACACCTTTAGGCAGATGCAAGCGCACTCATTTATACTGCGCCGTGTTAAGCTTAGAGAGCGAACTCAGCTCGTTCATTCACGGTGATTCACAATGCCTACTATCCTGCAGTTCCTGCACAGTTACGAAGACACCAGTGTGACCCGTATCGCCGGGCAGATCATTCAGCACCTCGCGCCGCAGGGCTACACGTTTCACACAGGTGTCGCTGTCGATGATCCCAAGCAAAAAGCATTCATTCAATCATTGGGCGCAACTACCATGGAGTTCTTCAAAACACCGCCCATTCCTGCCGCCATTCGCGACTTTATCCGTCAGAACGGCGTTCAGATCGTCCACTCGCATACCCCACGCACTGCGGTACTGACCAATCTCGCACTGCGTGGCGTAGCAAACGTGGCACATGTCACGACTCGTCACCTACTTACGCAGCTTAATTCGCGCAAGATGGGACTGGTGTACACGGCTGTAGATCGTGTCAGTCTCTACATGCCTAATCTCATCATTCCAGTCAGCAAAACGATGGGCGAGCAAATCAGAAGTTTCCCCATGATCGATCCCCAAAAGGTGTTCCCGATTCAGAACGGTGTCGATACACGCCGCTTCTACGTGCCAGAAGAACGCCCCGGCTGCCGTGCAGAGTTAGGCTTACGCGATAATGAGATCGTGTTTCTGTTTACGGGGCGCCTCGAGTGGATGAAGCGTATTGATCTGCTCCTGACCGCATTTCACACAATTCGTACCCACCACCCGCATACGCGGCTGCTGATTGCCGGTGTAGGCACACTGGAGACAGAACTAAAGCAGCAGGCAGAAAGTCTGGGACTGCTCAAAGACAATGCCGTACTATTTCTCGGTTTTCGACGCGATGTGCAGCGTCTTCTCGCTGCGTGTGACGTCTACGTACAGTCGTCCTCAAACGAAGGTTTATCGCTTAGCATTCTGGAGGCAATGGCAGCGGAAAAAGCCATCGTAGCGACCAACGTCGGGGCAGCGTTAGAAGTGCTGGAAGACGGCGTCACCGCACATGTCATCCCACCGCTGGAGGTCGAACCGCTCACCAATTCGATGCTGGCAGTCGTTGAGCAGCCGGAACAGGCAAAGGCGTTGGCGAGCCGCGCCCGCGCGGTCGTCAACGCTCAGTTCAGTGTCGAAAAGATGGCGGAAAACTACGCACGCGCCTATCAGAAGTTCCTCTCGCGCTAACGCCCGAAGCCGTAATTCTCTGCCATCAGCATTAGTTCGCGCAGCCCCACACGCCCGTCACCATTGATGTCAAATGAAACGGGCGACGTCGGCGCGGGCTGCCCGTACAGGCTGGCAATCGTCACAACATCCAGTTCGTCAATCGCATTGTCGCGGTTGACATCGCCCCACACCAGGACCACTGCCGCTAGGGTCGTCATTTGCCCGCCATTGATGCGCACCGCCTGTTGGTTGAGCAGGCTGATGCCATCATCCAGCGTCAGGACATAATCCCCCGCAGGAACATCGATCAAGGCAAAGCTGCCATCCGCCATTGAAACGGTCGAAGCGATCACCTGCCCGTTCACATCGGTCAGGATTACCAGAATCATACTCGCTGACGCAGAGTCGACCGCCCCGCTGACGCTACCTAGTCCAGCGACTACAGGTGGTGACACCACTTGTGCTGATGGGTCGGTAACAGGAGGAACGGGAGATAGCGCATTACCACCCGGTCCCGCACTCTCTGGAGCAGGGTTTGATTCAGAAATGACCACTGGCAGCATTTCGATTGCACCTACCACAGGCGCTTGTGTTGGGGGCAGGAATGCCGGATTAACCGTCGGTACCGGGACATTCGGATCCATTGTTGGCACAAAATCATCCGGTTTCGGCACTTCCATGGTTGGCATCGGCGGCGGCATCGTTTCCACTTTAGGCGGTTCGATCGTCGGCACCATCGGCACAACTGTTGGCTCAGCGGGAACCAGGGTTGGTTCAAGAGGGATCGCCGTTGGCTCTACGGGTACTAGTGATGCTTCCACCGGAGGCGGCGCAATCGTCTCTTCGGCAGGCGCAACCACTACAACTTCAGGAGAAGCGACAACTTGCTCTGCTGGCACAATTACGGCTTCCACAGGAGCAACATCAACTGGAACGCTTGCCGGGTCAGAGGATGGCTCAGGTATGGTGTCCTGTAGCGACGCCTGTTCAAGGAATGGCATTGCGTATGCGAGTGCGACCAGCACCAGGCTGGCTACCGTTAGAGCAGTGAGAAGTCGCTTAAGCATGTTCGTTAAGACCACCGTTGCTACAAGTGCTTTCTCAATCATATGCACAGGGATTACGCAAAGCATCAGTACAAAAGTCATGCACAAAATAGCGATTTTCTTAATTCTACCTCAACTAATGGAACTTTTTTCCTATCGGCAGCACAGGCACAAGTTCATGAAAATAAAATATGTAAATCATTGAGATGCAGCGCGACCTTTACCTTTCCAGCGCCGCATCACGGAAGTATCGGAATGACACGAAAGGCGAAAGGTTCACTGATGCAGGGAAAGCTCCACTCTATGTTCATCACACGGGATGCCTTGGCGCTGCGCCGCAGCATCATAGTTCTTACAGTCCTCCTCTTGATCGTTGCATTTGGCGGTCAAAGCGCACAGGCGCAATCGTCAGCCTGTCCCGCCAGTGCCATTCAGCTGCGCCCTGGGGATAACCTTCAGCAGATCATTGATCGTAATCCGGCAGGCTCCATCTATTGCTTCAATGATGGCACTTACGATCGTGCGTCGATTATCCCCAAGGATAATGATGCTCTTATCGCAGCCAATGCAGGGCGCGCCATCCTGGATGGAAACGGCGCTACAGAATTCGCCATCACTGGGACACGAGGACCACAAAATCCCAACAACAGCGAAAATGTCGTGGTTGTCGGCTTGGTCATTCAAAACTACCGCACCGGCACTCCGACCAATAACGGCGCAGTTGATGCGAATGTTGGCTGGCGTGTCCAGAACAACCTGTTCCGCAATAACGACGCCGGCCTCATCTACGCGCGTATGAACTGGGCGTGCAGCCAGGGCGCTATCGTTGAGAACAATCGCTTCGAGAACAATCGCTTCGTTGCCTTTTACTGGAATGGCACGCAGGCAAATATCGCCGGCAACACATTCATCAGCAACGGTTGGGCTGCACCCTCCAATGTCGCCAGCTGGTATGGGTCCATCAAGATCACCAATCAAGGCAGTTGGAACAGCAGCTACTCGCGCCTGAACCCCTGCCCCACAGCAGGTGGCAGCAATCGCGTCGTCGTTACGCTCAACACCTCCGCTTACAACCGTGCCGCCGGATGGTGGAACGACGAAGATGTCGCAGGTCTGGAAATGATCTATAACTATATCGTGGGGAACGAGTGGTTCGGCATCTTCCATGAAATCAGCGGCTCAGCCATGATTGCCAATAACATTGTCGAATGCAACCGCTCCACCATCACGGGTGACGGCTTCTGGGGTGGCGCAGACATCGCCGTCTTCAGCAGCATCAATACGACCGTGCAAAACAATACCGTCACCGTTTGCAGCCCCGGCTCGCAGTGGTCAGCAGCGGGTATCTCTGGCAGCGTTGCCGATGGCGGGCGCGGGATAGCCTTGCTTGCAGAAGGAATCACACGTCCAGGCGGTGTCCGTCCGCTGAACAACAATCGTGTCAGCAACAACACGATTCAGGTGCGCGGCGGCAGCATCGATTACCTGCTCGGTATCACACAGTACAACGGCTCACCGATGTCCAACAACACCTTCGATAACAACACCTTCGTCGGTGTGAGCGCTACTCAGCGGCTTTGGAACTGGTTTGAAAGTATGAGCACGCTCAGTGCCTGGCAGGCGCAGGGCAACGACCGCAACAGTACCATCGGTATTGGTGGGGCAACTCCAACGCTCCCACCCAGTGCCACGGCTGTCACCATCCAGCCGACCAACACCAGCGTCGCGCCGACCGCAACAGGCATTGCGTCCACCGCGACCGCAGTTGCCGCCGTCCCCACTGCCACGCCATCCACCAGCCAACCGTACTTCGGTGCGCCGCTGCCTGTGCCAGGGCGCATCCAGGCGGAAGACTTTGATCGCGGTAGTCAGAATGTCGCCTGGTTCGATACCACCTCTCAGCAGGAAGGCGGCGCGCTTTACCGCACAGACCAAACATCGGTTGACCTGAAAGCGAACACAGCCGGAAACTTTACAGTGGGATGGTTCACCGATACAGAATGGCTTAACTACACCATCAATGTTGCACAGGCCGGTCGCTATGACATCACGCTGATGGCAGGAGCTGTCGATGCTGACCGCCAGATCGCCATCACTGTGAACGGTCAACCAGTCGTACAAAGCGTTGCCATTCCGCGCATCGCTAACTGGGATGCACCGTTGCAAGAAGTCACTGTGCGCGGACTTCAGTTGAATGCAGGCACACAGGTCATGCGCGTCACCAACCTGCGCGGCTTCCTGGACTTTGACTACATCGAGATCACACGCAGCGCCGCGCCTACAAACACACCTCCTCCTGTTGTGCCAACCAACACCAGCGTGCCAACCGTGCGCCCAACCAATACCGCTGTCCCCGTCATACCTACGGCTACGCCGCTGCCTGCACAGCCAACAGCAACCACTGTTGCCGCGCAGCCAACCTTCGCTCCCGGGCTGATGCCAGGCAGTGATCCGTATTACGGCGCGCCGCTGCCCTTGCCCGGTCGTATTCAGGCAGAGGACTTTGATCGGGGTGCGAGCGGCATCGCATGGTGGGACTCGACAGCTACGCAGGACGGCGGCACTCATTACCGCAACGATCAGCATGGTGTTGACCTCAAGCCAAATGCGGATGGCAACTTCACAGTGGGTTGGTTCATTGATACAGAATGGATGAACTACAGTGTCAACGTGCCGCAGGCAGGGCTGTACGACATCACAATGCGCACAGGCGCAGTTGATGCCGGGCGACTGCTGACCCTGTGGATGAACTGGCAGCCAGTTGCACAAAACATTCCGGTTCCGCAGATTGCAAGCTGGGATGCGCCGCTACAAACGATCACCATTCGTGGCGTCCAATTGACTGCCGGACCGCAGGTTCTACGCATCACCAATGTACTCGGTTTTCTCGACCTCGACTGGATCGAATTTACATCCAGCATGAGCGCCAGTGCAACGCCGCTGCCAGCCCAACCCACGAACACACCTGTTCCGGTCATCCCGACCAGCACTCCGGCTCCCACTGTGCCGATGCTGCGAGCAGTACCAAACGCCGCCAGTTATCTCCCCGGCAGCGCAGTTTCGGTAGACTTCGTGCTGGATCTGCCGAACATACAGCCCGGTAGTGGTGTCCGCGCAATTGAGGCGATGTGCGCAGTGGCACCCGCCGGGGTCGTGACAGGTCAAACCATCACGGCGGGCGCGCTCTTTGGTCCCGCACCCGTAACCGTCAATACAGGTTTCCGTCCTGATGGTACGTTCACCTATGCGACATCTCAGAGCGGCGCAAACCCGGCGGTGACGACACAGGGTACTGTCTTTACAGCGGCACTGGCAGCATCAGTAGAAGGTACGGCACAGGTTTCGTGCAATGTCACGGTCATCAATGCGGATCGCAGCGAAAGCCAGTTGACGTTCACTCCGGCAGTGTTGGTAGTCGCAAATTCACCGACGGCAACCTTTGTTCCGCCCACACCTATGGCGGTTCAGCCCACAGGCGCGCCGCCGACCGCGACATTCATTCCGACAGCAACCATCGTACCGCCAACGGCAACGTTCATCCCGACAGCGACCCTTATGCCGCCCACTGCTACCGCGGTACCCAGCGCCACGCCCGTTGTGCCGACAGCAACGCCGCTGCCTACCAACACGCCTGCGCCGACGCTTGGCAGCGTTACGGGTATCGTCCGTCGCTCAGCGAACCCGGACTCCAGCGGCATCACTATCAACGTCCTTGCCAGCGGTGCCGTCATCGGAACGACCACCACAGCATCTGACGGCAGCTTCACGCTCTCTAATGTGGCGGCGGGCAACTACACCATTCGCGCTGAGGCACCGGGCTACCTGCCTGCGGAAGGCACAGTAACCATCACCGCCGGACAGACTGCCCAGAAGACAGCAATTACGCTGCAGGCAGGTGATGTCGTCGCCAGCAATCCCCCTGTCATTGATGAACTGGATGTGGTTTTGATGGCGACCAGCTACGGAACGCCAGAAACATCCGAACAGCTTCCGGCTGACGTAGATGGGAATGGGCGTATTGGTCTGGGTGACCTGACCGCACTGGCAGAAAACTTGCGTGCAGCGGGTCCACAAACATGGAATTAGCATAACAACGGGCGAGGGCGCACTCGAATGTGCGCCCCGCGGGACACGGGTCAAGCATTTTGGTGCAACCCCAGGAAGCAGGAGCGCGGTCGGGACAACCGCGCTCCTGCCGATTCAATTACCCGCACGGTGCATTGGTGTCGATGACGTAACACTCGCCATTCGGCTCCTGCCCCTGCGCACGGAACCCTGCCCAGTTCAGCGGGCGTCCCCAAAACCAGTAATTGGCGTTCGGGTTCTGCACGTAGTAGATGTTGCCGTCATAGCGATTGTTCGAGTCATAGAAATCACCCTCCCCCGCGCCCCCGGTCACACCCTGTACTAGGTCGTTTTGGCTGGCTGAGCTCGCGGCAGCGACGGTAAAGCCCGGCTCATTCAAAAAGCGAATGACGTTGTCACGCACCAGATAGTTCTGGCTTGGGAACTCACCACGATATGTCTCAAAAATCATGATGATGCCGCGACCGCTGCCGCTTACGATGATCTCATTTTCGTAGACGTCGCCATTCTGAGAATTCACAAGCAGCAGTTCCGCACCGCCCCAGATACCATCAATGAGATTGCTATCACGATTGTTGCGCACGATATTCTGCCGCACGGTCGTGCCGTTACTCAGTTCATCCATAAATCCGCTGCCATAGTTGGCTTCTATGACGTTCAATTCGATGATGGCATTGCGATTGTTCAGATCCAGCCAGATGCCGTTCCAAAGGTTATAGTGCACCCAGTTATAGCGCACGATCAACTGGTCATCGTCCGCACGCTCAACATCGATCAAAGTCTCTGCATCAAACGTGTCATCTGCCCATACAGATTGATCTGTAAACTTCGCGCCGCCGCCTGACCAGTACTTCTCCTCGTCCGTCAGCGCCCAGCCATTGCCTGCCAGTTCGTTAAACTCGAACAGGATATTGGAGCCATTGCCTTCAATGCCAATGTACTCGTTATTGACAATGCGGTTGTGGCGAATGACCGCACCATCTCCCCAGCCCCAGTTCATGCGTGCAAGCGAAATTCCCGTCGTGTTGTCCTGAATGGTGTTGTATTCGATGACCCAACCCGGTCCGGCTTCGACAGCTGCCAGCGGCGAAATCTGGTCGCGCCAGGTGGGATCGCTGATGTAATTCTGGATGGTCAAGCCGCGTATCGTCACATCACGTATAGATTCTTCAGGATTGGGGTTAAACCAGATGTAAAATGCATGATCGGTTTCGCCTCCACCATCCAGCACCGCGCCTTCCAACCCCACGAACGTATCACCGCTGCGCGGCACAATCGTTACGTTCTCAAACACGCCTGTCGAGAAGCAAAATACCGAACCCTCTGGGCTGGTCTCAACAAGGCGTTGGACACTGTCACGCGGTTGCAAGAGAACAGAGTCTTCGGGGCATTCCTCCGGTGCTTCGTACACCTCGGGTCCAACTACCGTTCCGTCCATCGCCTCCGGGCGTTCATTCTGTGCATGCAGCGGCATCAGACCTACGCTCACCATCAAAAGCAGTATTGCAATCCTACAACGTCGTAACATCTTGACTATTCCTCATTACTCGCTTGATCCAATACTACAAGTGTACACCCCTAACATTGCACAGGCTTAAATTCGCCTCGCCTTGCAACTGTGCGTGCGGCGTTTGAATGCTATACTTAAGCGAAGTTCGCACACTGCTTACAGGTACGACACATCAATGGATCAATCGCTTATCCGTAACTTTTCAATCATCGCCCACATTGATCATGGCAAAAGCACTCTCGCTGACCGCCTGCTACAACTCACTAACACCGTTCAGCAGCGCGACATGCAGGATCAATTACTTGACAGCATGGATTTAGAGCGCGAACGCGGCGTTACCATCAAAGCATCTGCCGTGCGCATGACCTACAAGGCGAGCGATGGCAACACCTATGAGATCAATCTGATCGACACTCCTGGTCATGTCGATTTCACCTACGAAGTTAGCCGCGCGCTTCAGTCTTGCGAAGGCGCAGTGCTGGTGGTTGATAGCAGTCAGGGCATCGAAGCGCAAACACTGGCAAATGTTTATCTTGCGCTGGAGCAAGACCTGGAAATCCTGCCTGTCGTAAACAAAATTGACTTGCCCGCCGCGCGTCCTGACGAAGTCGCGAAGGAAGTCGAAGACCTGCTCGGCATCCCAACAACCGACATCCTGCGCATCTCCGCCAAAAGCGGTATCGGCATACAGGATGTGCTGGAAGCCGTTGTGCAGCGCGTCCCACCGCCCAATGGTGATCTGGCTGCCCCGCTGCGTGCACTCGTGTTTGACTCGCACTACGATAGTTACAAAGGCGTCGTCGCCTACGTACGTGTTGTCGATGGCAGCATCGACAGGCGGCAAATCCTGAAACTGATGTCCACCGACGCGAAATTTGAGCCGGTGGAGCTAGGTATTTTTAACCCGCGTATGGAACCCATTGACCGTCTCGAAGCGGGCGAAGTCGGCTACGTGGCAACGGGCTTCAAGACTGTCCGTGAATGTCGTGTCGGCGATACGCTGACACTTGCTATCAACGGCGCAACAGAGCCGCTGCCCGGCTACGAACCAGCAAAGCCGATGGTCTTCGCAGGCTTCTATCCGGTTGAAAACGACGATTACGCCGAATTGCGGGAAGCGCTCGAAAAGCTCCAACTCAACGATGCCTCGCTCGTCTATGAGCCGGAAACCTCGCAGGCGCTCAATTTCGGCTTCCGCGTCGGGTTTCTCGGCTTATTTCACATGGAGATCATTCAGGAACGCCTGGAGCGCGAATTTGACCTCGACATTCTCGCCACCGCACCGAGCGTTGAATATCAGATCAAACTGCGCACCGGCGAAGAAATATCCATTGATAGTCCTGCTTTTCTCCCGGATGAAAACACGATTGAGGAAATCCGCGAACCCTGGATGCAAATCCAGATATTCACACCCGACGATTACATTGGCGCACTGATGGAGATGGTCAAGAAAAAGCGCGGCGAATACATCACAATGGAGTATATCGACAAGAAGCGCGTAGTCTTGAAATATCGCCTGCCGTTGTCTGAGCTGATTGTCGATTTCTATGACCGTCTCAAGAGCATCACGCGCGGTTATGCCAGCCTCGACTATCAATTCGACGAGTACCGCGCAGGCGAGCTTGTTAAGCTCGACATCATGGTCAACAATGAACCTGTCGATGCACTGGCGATCATGACGCATAAGGATGATGCCTACCACAAGGGACAAAAGCTGGTCACCAAGCTCAAGGACCTGATACCGCGCCAGCAGTTCGCCGTGCCTGTCCAGGCCGCCGTCGGCAAGCGCATCATCTCCCGTGCAGATGTCAAGGCAATCCGTAAGGACGTGTTGGCGAAATGCTACGGTGGTGATGTTTCGCGTAAGCGCAAGCTGCTTGAAAAGCAGAAAAAAGGCAAGAAGCGCATGAAGATGGTTGGCTCTGTCGAAGTGCCGCAGGAAGCTTTCATGGCACTCCTGAGTCTCGATGAGGAATAATTGCGATTCGACCCTATACTGAAGGTAGTAGTGTCGTTTCATGAACACAGGATGGAAACATGGATACAAGCTACCACTTTTACGTAACGGACGATGCAACGCCGAGCGATCGTGACACGATTGAGCGCGGGTTAGAAGCCTTCAATACGCGCTTTATCGGTGAAGACAATTACAAGCCACTCTACATCGTTATGCGCAACAAGCAGAGCGAAATTATGGGCGGGTTGCTCGGTGCGACTTACTGGAAGTGGCTGTACGTGCGCATCATGTGGATTGATGAGGCAGCGCGCGGCAAGGGCAATGGCAAGCGTATGATGGCAATGGCAGAGCAAGAAGCCTATGCGCGCGGCTGCTGTAATGCGCATGTAGACACGTTCGACTTTCAGGCGCTTGGCTTTTACAACAAACTGGGCTACAGCGTATGGGGGCGTCTCGAAGACTTCACACCGGGATATACCCGTTACTTCCTGAAGAAAGCGCTTACGAACTCTAATGGCTGATACGCGCGCTCCTCTGTTAGCTTCTGTAACGCAAGTTCCAACGGCGTTGGTGTTGGTTGTTACCGACGCCGAACTGCCCTTTCAGCCTCATATTCTGTCGTCCTGTTTTGTTGAATGGGCGGATGTTGCGTTTCAATTTTCGATTATTGGCGAGAGCCACTTTGTCCGCATTGAACGCATGGGTCGTTTATGGTTACATGAATTGTTGGCATGTACCCCATTGTATACATTTTCCGAGGGGCATGTTCATCCTTTCGATAAGTTGGGGGCTCATGACTATGCGAAAGACAACTACTGCACAAAAGTTTCATTTTCACAATTTCCGCCGCGTCGTCGCCTGAAGACACGCAGCAGCATTACGGTTCATTTCCCTCGCCAGCACGGCGTTATCCCCATGACTCACGTCGCCTGGCAAACACATCCGGATCGCGTTGACTGGTGGACGCTGCACACTTACCCTGAAGCCGCGTACACGACTTATGTAGTGACTGAGTCCAGCTTGACCAAGCCTGAAAGCGCATCAGGATGATCATGCGCCCTACCCTTTGCATCGCCTTCGGAGGAACTTTATGTCTGTCGATCTGATTCTTTCGGCGTTGTTCTGGACAACCTTCGCAATTGTCATTTCGCAAATTGTCAGCATTATGCTGATGTGGTGGTTGGGGTTACCGCCAGGCAAGCTTTCGGAAGAAATAGTCATCGTTCAAAATCCGGCTGTCGGTGCCTGCTTCTTCATCATCTCGCTGGCAGCGTCCATTTTCATCAGCTTGATGGCATCCAGCGGCTTCACGCCTGACCCCACGTTTGCCGAAGGCGCGGCATGGATCATCGGTGGACTGGTTATCGCAGCCTTATATACGGCGCTGGCATTCAGCATCGCCCATCGCCTGATGGAGCCTGTTAAAGGCGAAGGTCTGTACGCCTACCTGCGCCGTGAAATCGTTGACGAGCAGAACGTCGCGCTGGCATTCTTCTATGGTGGGCTTTCAATCACGCCTTTCATCGCCGTCGTCTTTCAGTTGATTTAATCCCATAACTCCCAGCCGCGTGCATAGGCGCGCGGCAGCGCCGGGTTATTGAGCGTGTTGATCGCTGTCTCGATTTCGGCAATATCTGGATCAAATGTCTGCGCTGCCGCCAGCACCTCTGTTGTCAGGTAACGTAGTTGCATGTCCTCCGCCACGCTCAGCGCACCCATGCGCAGTTGCGCGCCGATAACAAAGCCCCATTCGCCAAACGATGGCACATACGTCCGCAGCGGCAGCGTATGAAATCCCGCATCGCCAATCGTGTGCGCGATCATCCAGAATGCCTCGCGCACAAAATACGGCGATGCTGCCTGCGTCACGAACACGCCATCTGGCGTTAACCTCTGGCGCAGCAGCGTGTAAAATTCACGACTATAGAGCTTGCTCAGGCTCTCGTTGTTCGGGTCGGGCAGGTCGATAATGACGACCGAAAAGAGCGCGTCACTTTCGTCAATGAAGCGATAGGCATCAGTGTTGATAATCTCGACGCGGGGATCGTTCAGGGCATTGCCGTTCATTTCGCGCAGCAGCGCGTAAGTCTGAGCCAGCTGCGTCATCGCCGGATCCAGGTCAACCAGGACAACCCGCTGCACATCGTTATACTTCAGCACTTCGCGCGCCACCATGCCGTCGCCGCCGCCGAGAATCAACACCGTTTCGCGGTTGCGTGCTGCCGACATCACCGGATGGACTAACATCTCGTGGTAGCGATACTCATCGCGGCTGCTCAGTTGCAGGTTGCCATCAAGATACAACCGCGTATCCTGCCCGCTGCGCGTGATGATCATGCGTTGGTAGGGCGTCTGCTCGCTGTAGATGATCAAATCCTGGTAAAGCTGCTGCTCAAAGTAGCGCACGAAGCCGCCAGACAGCGCAAATCCACCTATCATCAGTGCAATCAAGGCAATGGTCGCAGCCCACAACGCGCGCGCTGCTGTACTGCCGATGCGCCCCTGAAACATATACAAAATGAGCGCCGCCACCGTAATATTCAACAGTCCGATGAAAAAACCTGTCTGATTCACGCCCAGCGCGGGCAGCAGCAGCAGCGGAAACGCCAGGGACCCTACCAGCGCGCCAAGATAATCGATGGACAGCACATCTGCCAGCGCCCTGCTCAGGCTGGCACGATTGGCGACAATGCGCGTCAGCAGCGGGATTTCCAAGCCAATACAGATTCCGATCGCCATGATCACGCTAATCATGACCACATAGTAATACGCGCTGTGCGTCGTGAACACAGCGTACAGGATAGCAGCCGCCAACCCGCCAAACAGCCCGGTCAGCAGCTCAACGACCACAAACCAGCGCAGTTCATCACGCCGTATCTGGCGCGAAAGCAGCGCACCCACCCCCATCGCGAACAGAAACAAGCCGATGGTGATCGAAAACTGGGTAACGCTGTCACCCAGAAGATAGCTTGAAAGCGTGCCGATCAGCAGTTCATACACCAGCGCGCAAATCGAAATGACAAGCACGGAAACCAGCAGTACCGCCCGTTCACGGCGCGTGACACCGCCTTCTGCATCATGTTGAGAAACAACCTCACTTGCCACTGCCAGGACCGCCTCCGACAATGAGTGGTCCGCCGATGCTGCCCACACGCGCTGACGGTCCGCCTGCCGAGACCATACCGATACCCGTATAGCCCGCGTAGACCGCGCCGATTAAGCCAGCCGAAAGAAAGACCACCAGCACTATCACAATGATCGTCTTATTCATGATGCCTTCTTTGATAACCCCATAAACACCAGCAGCAGCCCGACAATGCCGACGATTGCGCCATACCCGAACAGAAAGCCGTTGCCAATAGTGTCCGCCTTCAACTCGACGCGCACATTCGCCTGGTCGATCATACTGCCTTCATCCATCTCAATTGCGACCTCGTGCATTCCCGATAGATACGGGACGAACGCCTCACTCCCGTCCAGCCGTTGTTCCTGCCAGTATTCGCCTTCATCAATGCCCGTCTCATGCCAGAATTCCTGCAACGAAACATAGGTTTCGCTTTCATCCGGCGCTGTAATGACCACATCCACGTCGGCGAACGTGTTCTCTTGCAGCGGCGTCTGCAAAAACAGCATCACCTGAACAGGACGCCCGGCTGCAAATTCCATCGGAAACTCTGCCGCTTGCCCGCGCGCAACCGTCACATTCTGGTTCGTCAGCGTCCGCCCTATCCCACCGACCACCAACGCAATCACCAGCGCCGCTACCGCAAACAGGACCATAATCGCGCCAATTTCGGTCATGAATGGAATGCCGAACAGCTTTTCAGCGGCTTCCTTGCCGAAGGTAGCAACGACCTCTTCCTTCTTAAGCGTGCGCCCCTGATGTATTTCCAGTTCGTCTGTCGTAACCTGAACGCTGATCTTGTTCTCACCGTCCACGCCCTCAATCATCGTCAGCTTGTCGCCGCGTTTGGCACGCCACGTCAATTCGCCCTCTGCGCCGATGATCTTCGCAGGGTAGCGCTCCACGACACGCGCGCGCCGCTCATTTCCAAGAGGTATTGATGTATCGCGTTGCGGGTCAAAGGCTTCGCGCACACGCAGCTTCGTGAACCAGGTGAAGCCATGCTCATCCAGCGACAGCCAGAACAGACGCCCGTCATCGCTGCCGAGCAGCCACTCGTTCCACGTCCAGCGATCACTAGTTTCGCTGGGATCCCACCCCTGGTAGACGACGCGCCCCAGAACAAACCAGCGCACATCGCGAATCGTCACAAACTGACCGATCCGGATTGGAACTCTTGGCTGTGGGAGTTTACTTCCAGAGGCAAACGTCAGCCCGTCCAGACTCTCGTTGATGTAACCATGACAGCGCCCACACACAAATGTCTGCACGTCTGGCACATGCTGGGCAATCGGGGCGCCACAATTTGGACACTTCAATTCGCGCAAAACCGGACGTGCCACGGTCTGCGCACTGGTTGACTGTGTTGAATTCATAATGCTATTGCAGTTTCAAATCATGATGTTCGAGATCGTCGCCAATCGATAGTTCGATCTCGTCATCCCAGTAATTCACACCGACCGAAACACCATCCGCGCCGCCTTGCAAGTACCCGAATGCGCCCTTGAGTGGCAGCACAGCCGCAAACTGTCCTTCTGTCCCGCCAACTTTCGCGGTGCGCTTCTCCGTGATAAACACCGGTCGATTGTTGATCGGGATGGTCATACCCACACGCACCTGCTCGTACAACGGAATGGCGCTTTTCACGCGTTCACGACGGTAGACTGTCCAGTAACCTTCGTCTTCTTCCAACCAATCGGGCGGCGCGCCATCATCCCATGCGATCTGCCACTCTTCCCAGTAACCTTCGTCGTACACGTAACGCACGCGCCCCAACACATTGAATCCCCGCCCGCGTATCTCGCCCCGGCTGCCAATACGCAGACGTGATGGAAAGTTTGCGAGGCTCGCAGTCTTGCCCGTTTCATCGAGCGTGTCGGTTCCGCTGACCAGAAAAACAGTGTCACAAAACTTGCATGTTACAGTACGAACAAATTGATTTTCGATGGGCAGCGCACCGCCACAATTCTTGCACGTCAGTGTCTTCATATTGGCAATCCTGCGCAAGATCAAGCTCAATGGTTTCAGTATAGCATCAGTCTTATGCGCAAGACCCAAAGAAATTGGGGGACACTACAGGCGTTTCAATGCGTTTTCCGTCTGCTCGGCGAAATCCTCACCAGTACCTGAGTAGACCACACCATCACCGGCAACGCGCAAAATTAATGGCGCATGGTCAGGCATCACCACCTTCACACTGGATAGGCTGACGTCAAACACGCTGTGTTCACAATCCGCGCCCGCATCGCCCATCACCCACACACCAGATTGATGGCGCAGGACATAGGCGGGAATGAGGGCAGCATCCGTCACCGTCACGCCATCCGGCGCGAACGCCAGCGCGCTCGTTGCGGCTGCATAGTCCGGTGTAGCAAATGGCGCGTGCAGTACCGTCAGCAAGTCACGGTTGCCCGCGAACGCGATCGCCCGCTCCATTGCGACTGCTCCCGCTGCCCCCAACGCCAGATACGCAGCCATGTCAAAGACCACCCCGCACACGAGCGGTTGTGCCGCCTCGATAATCGCACGGCTGAACGGCAGAAACGGATCGTCATAGCGCTGAATCGGCAGCGGCAGCTTTGCCATCTGCGGACGCAGCAAGAGGATGTTGCTGCTATGCTTATCACCCATTCCCGCCTTCAACCGCTGTCCAAATCGATCACTCATAACATCCTCGCTGACCCAAGCCTAGCTGCGTTACACCCTGTACTCTGCGCTAATTCCGTGTCACTCACTCAGCATCTGCCACGCCATCGCCATCGCCCATGTACCGCTCCAGCGCACTGCATCCTCAGACATCCCGCCAAAGCCATACGACCGCGAGCGCATCTGCCCGTTTACACACACAGCAAACGCACTACCAGTATCGCTATCCGCGCGATCTTCGGCGCGATCTGCCACTGCCAGCACCGCGATCCCCACCGTTTGCCCGTCATTCGCCAGGGTCTGCGCCGCATCTTCTGCCAGTTCACGCAGGTTTTCCAGCGTATCGATGCCTAATAATCCCGCAACACTTGCAGGACTTTCGACTCGCTCTACCCGCGCCAGCTGTCCCGGCTGCGTCACGCGCTCCATCCGCTTGCTCACTGATGGCGGCAGTCCAGCTTCCAGAATTGCGAGCGTCATACCACGCCGCGCCAGTGCCTCAGCCAGTGCTGCTTCGAGGGTATCACCGTTCACACCAAAGATGTACGCTCCCACTTTCGCCCGCACCTGCGCTTCTACCAGCGCGATCATCGCATCGGCTTCCGGCTCGCTCTCCGCCTTCGCCGTCACACGCACATCAACCTGCCCTGAATGCGCGGCCAACCCGACCGTCGGATTGCTCATCTCCAGCAATTCACGTCCAATCGCTTCATCCAGCATACTCTCGCCGATGCCCGCCGTCTTCAGGACGCGCGCCTTGATGATGCCTAACCCGTAGCGCCGGCGCAGTTCAGGAATCACCGCGTTCTCCATCAGATACTTCATCTCACGCGGCACTCCCGGCAGGCTGATGACGAGCTTACCGCTATGCTCGACGATGAACGATGGCGCGGTCCCGACCGGATTTTCAATGACAGTCGCATTCTCAGGCAAATATGCCTGCCGCCGATTATTTTCTGACATGCGGACCCGGAACGTTTCAAATCGCTTGGCAATCTGGTCCAGCAATGTTTGATGGAAAGCGAGCTCACGGTCGGTCGCCAGCGCTACCGCCTGCCGCGTCATGTCGTCAATCGTCGGACCCAAACCGCCGCACGTAATAACAACATCCGCCCGCCCAAGCGCAATGCGAATAGCGTCCGCTATTCGCCGTTCGTTATCACCAACTGATGTCATGAAGTACAGATTGATGCCGATGCCGCGCAGCATCTGGGCAATGTAAACGGAGTTGGTATCCGTAATTTCACCGAGTAAAATCTCTGTCCCGATCGCAATGACTTCTGCATAAACTTGTTGTGACATATGTCCCCAATTTCCTGAGAAAATTTGCAAAACTTTCAGCGCGACTTATAATCGCGGCTGAAGAATGAAACCTGTACATGCGCAAACTCTTTGTGCAGATTTCACAAGAGCAACACAATCGTTCGCTATCGTTATCGGCATCCTATTCTGTTACGGAGGCATGATCGTGGCAAGTATTAGTTTTCGGCATGTGTGGAAAAAGTATGCAGGCAACACTGTAGCAGTGCGTGATTTCAACGCCGAAGTTGTGGATAAAGAGTTCCTTGTCCTGGTCGGCCCGTCCGGCTGTGGTAAATCGACTACCCTGCGTATGCTCGCTGGTCTTGAAGAAATCAGCGAAGGCGAAATCGCCATCGGCGATCGCGTCGTCAACAACGTCGCCCCTAAAGAT
The DNA here is from genome assembly GCA_033763755.1 of Chloroflexota bacterium. Taxonomy (GTDB): domain Bacteria; phylum Chloroflexota; class Anaerolineae; order Aggregatilineales; family Phototrophicaceae; genus Flexifilum. The sequence continues at coordinate 30,031 of JANRJX010000023.1, read as the reverse complement.
CGCGATGTGGCGATGGTGTTCCAAAGTTATGCTTTATATCCTCATATGACAGTTTACGAAAATATGGCTTTTGGTCTGCGCCTTCGCAAGACACCCAAGCAGGTCATTGACCAGCGCGTGCGCGAAGCCGCCAAGAGCCTGGGGATTGAGCATCTGCTGGAACGGCGCCCGCGTCAGCTCTCCGGCGGTCAGCGCCAGCGCGTCGCCGTCGGTCGTGCCATCGTTCGCGAACCCGCCGTCTTCTTGATGGATGAACCGCTGTCCAACCTTGACGCCAAGCTGCGTGTTGAAGCCCGCTCTTTCATCAGCAAGCTGCACCAGCGCCTCGGCACAACGTTCGTCTACGTCACGCACGACCAGGTAGAAGCCATGACAATGGGGACGCGCATTTGCGTCATGAGCGTCGGTGAAATCCAGCAGATCGACACCCCCTTCAACCTCTATCACAATCCCCGCAACGTTTTCGTCGCAGGCTTCATCGGCAGCCCGTCGATGAACTTCTTCGACGCGACGCTCAAGGAAAGTGATGGCAAGGTCAGCATCGACACCAATACATTCAGCATTGTACTACCAGCGGCAAAGGCAGACCTGTATCGCAGCCATCTGGGTAAGCGCGTGACCTTCGGCATCCGTCCTGAAGATATTCACGATGCAGAATTCCAGCCCGGTGGCATTACGCCGTCGCTCATTCAGGCGAACGTCGAAGTTGTCGAGCAGATGGGCAACGAAATGATCCTCTATTTGGAAGATGGCGGCAAGTCGTTCATCGCCCGTACCGACCCGCGCACCCGTGCTCGCGTTGGCAACCGCATGGGTGTTGCGATTAATCTCGACAACATGCACATCTTCGATGCAGATACACAAAGCTCGCTCGCCTTCGAATACAAAACCAAGAACGTGGAAAAAGCCAAGGCTATGGCGTAATCGTCATCCGGCTACGCAAAAAACAGGACGCCCATGGGCGTCCTGTTTTTTGCAGATGAAGACCGTTTCTAAAAGATTGCTGATAACTTACACATTCTCTCGATAGCCCCTGCTATACTGCAACATGACCGCCTGACATCAGCATAAAGGTGCATTCCTCATGCGCTTGATAGTTCATGATACGCTTCCTTCCTTCGAGCAACTGCAACCAGAATGGAACGACCTTCTGCAACGCAGCTATAGCAATCGAATCTTCAGCACCTACGAATGGCAGCATACCTGGTGGACTACTTACGAAGCGGGTGAACTCTGGATTGTCGAGGTTCGGGACGACAACGGTCGCCTGCTCGGTCTTGCGCCCTGGTTCATTGAGGTGCGTACGGAAGAACGTGTCGTGCGCAGTATCGGCTGTGTGGACGTGACTGATTATGTTGACCTTATTATCGACATAGAATATATCGAGGTCGTCAGCACTTTGCTGGCTGCCTTCCTGCGTGAACATCGTGATCGCTATGATCGCATCAACCTCTGTAACATCCACGAAGAATCCCCCACCCTCAAGCTTATGCCCCCGCTGTTGGAAACCTGTGGCTTCACAATCGAAAGCCCCTTACAGGAAGTCTGTCCGGTCATTCATCTGCCGGAAAGCTGGGAGCAATTCCTGGAAGGGCTGGATAAGAAACAGCGCCACGAATTGCGCCGCAAGCTGCGTCGTATTGAAGGCGAAGCACAAGACCTGCGCTGGTATATTGTGGACGCCAGTCACGATCTCGAAGCAGAACTGACGCGATTCCTGGAATTGGCAGCGGCCAGCCAGCCCGCAAAAGCGGAGTTTTTGAGTGACCCGCGCAATGCCAGCTTTATGCGGAATATGGCGCGCGTGATGTTTGGGTGCGGCTGGCTACAACTCAGCTTTCTCACCATCGAGGGCAATGCATGTGCCAGTTATATGAACTTTGACTACAGTGATGGCATACAAGTTTATAACAGCGGGCTTGCGCCTCAGCAGTGGGGACATCTGAGTCCTGGTATAGTGCTGCTGTGTTACACCATCCAGCATGCCATCGAACACAAGCATACATTGTTCGACTTCCTGCGCGGCAACGAAGAGTACAAGTACCGCATGGGCGCAGTCGATACTCGCATCCACATGCTCAAGGCATCGTAAACGCAAACGGACGTGCGCTTGCACGTCCGCTTTATATCACCCTGCGCTGCTTGCCTTAGCCAGACTTCAGTACACCGCGCCGGATTAGCAGCTTCTCGATTTCCACGACGATGAAGACAATCGTGCTGAGAACAATACAAATCGCCAACTGTTCGCCCGTTAGCGGATGCGTACCGAATATGTCGTTGAAGAACGGCAGGTAAACCGCCAGCAGTTGCACGATGATGGTGAGCACCACTGCACCCAGCAAGAGCTTATTCCCGAAGAACGGCAGCGTAAACGTTGATTCGCGATGTGAGCGCAGCCCTAATGCATGTCCCATCTGCGCAATCGTCAGGAAGATGAACACCATCGTGTTCCACGTATATGGCGCGTAGTTCATGGTCGAGATGGATTGCTCTGCCGCGACCACCTGCTCCGGCGTGATACCAACTTCTGTTGCAGCGGTCGAAACTGTTACAGGATCGTCCAGATCAATCTCGAGCCGTTGAACATCCAACATTTGCTGCTGTGTAATGCCGATGCTGCTTGCAATCGTGGTCGCTTCTGTCTGATACTGGTTGAACGCCCAGATACCGAGCAGTAAACCGCTCAAACCCAATGTAAAACCGACGATGATAATATGCCGTGCAAGCCCGCGACCGAAGACACTTTCGTTGGGTGGGTACGGTGCACGCCGCATAGCGCCACGCTCTCCCTGCTCCACGCCCAACGCCAGCGCGGGAATACCATCGGTGATCAGGTTCATCCACAGAATTTGCAGCGTCGTTAGCGGCAAACCCATATTCGGGATCAGCTGTGTCATAAGCAGAACGAACAATTCGCCTGTATTGCTCGCCAGCAGATACTTGATGAAGCGGCGCACATTCTCATAGATCGTGCGTCCCTCTTCAACCGCGCTAACGATGGTGGCAAAGTTATCATCAAGGATCACCATGTTCGACGCCTCTTTAGAGACTGCCGTACCTGTAATACCCATTGCCACGCCAATATCGGCTTTTTTGAGCGCGGGCGCATCGTTCACACCGTCGCCCGTCATCGCTACGATATGTCCGCGAGTCTGCAACGCCTGAACAATGTTGAGCTTGTGTTCCGGAGCAACACGCGCATAAACCGGAACTTGTTCGACTACGCTTTCCAGTTCTGACTGCGACATCTTCGCCAGTTCGTGACCGGTGAGTACACGGTCATTTTCACCAGCGATATTCAGCTCTTTAGCAATTGCGAGTGCAGTTAGTGGATGGTCGCCCGTGATCATGACAGGACGAACCCCAGCAGTGCGGCTCATCGCGACGGCGTCTCGCACCTCTGCCCGCGGCGGGTCAATGATTCCGACCATACCCACGAAAATAAGATTGCTCTCCATCGATTCGACATCGACATCTTCAGGCAACGCTGTCCAACGACGATACGCCAGCCCAAGGACGCGGAGCCCTTCTTTCGCCATCTTGTCATTAGACGCTTCAACCCGCGCCCGCAGTTCCGGCGTCAAGGCTGTCGGATTACCATCTATCCACACACGGTCGCACACATCCAGAATGCTGTCTACGCCACCCTTGGTGAACGACACATATTCGTTCGCATTCTGGGCATTGCGGAACAGCAACCGGACTGCCTTCTCTTCAGCAATCATGCTGCTTTCGCTCGCCTCATCGATGGTGTGGATGGTCGTCATACGCTTGCGCTCGGACGAGAATGGCACTTCGCCAACGCGCGGATACTGATGATCCAAACGTTCCTTCATCAAGCCATACTTGGCAGCCGCAATGACCAGCGCACCCTCTGTGGGGTCGCCCAACGCGCGGAAATCACGTTTTCCGTCTTGGTCAATAGCTTCGAGGATGGCATCATTGCAAAGCGCATTGCCCGTCATCAGAATCGCTTGCGCAACTGTTGCCTCTTCGGTCTTCCCGTTTTGCGACACAAGCTGCATCCGACCATCTTGCAGCACTTCATCGATGGTCGCTTCTTCGCCCTCGACATCGACAAACCGCACCGTCATACGATTCTCGGTCAGTGTTCCCGTCTTGTCCGAGCAGATCGTCGTCACCGATCCAAGTGTCTCGACAGCAGGCAGCTTGCGAATAAGCGCACGGCGCTTCAACATACGTTGCGCACCCAATGCCAGCGCTACAGTAACAACAGCTGGCAGACCTTCAGGGACAACCGCGACCGCAATCGAGACTGCCGTCAGCAATACCGAGTCCTCTGTCGGTTGGTCGCCCGGAGGCAAAATTGGCTGACCCGTGAGTATACCGATGATGAACGCCAGAATCATGACGACAATAGCCAGTTGGAACAAACGCACGCCGACTTCATCAATACGCTTCTGCATCGGCGTCTTTTCAGCCTCGACAGACTGGATTAGATTGGCAATTTTTCCGAGCTCTGTTTGCATCCCGGTTTCAACTACGAGTGCAGTACCGCGCCCATAGGTGACGGCAGTCCCCATGTAAACCAGATTATGACGATCACCCAGTGGCATGTCCGCCTCATGGATGACCTTGATGTTCTTCTCCACAGGTTGCGACTCACCCGTCAGTGCGGCTTCCGCAACTGCAAGATTTGCCGCTTCCACTAGCCGCGAGTCAGCAGGCACAATGCTGCCCGCTTCTAGCAGCACAATGTCGCCTGGCACTAAATCGCGCGACGCTATGTCTTGCACCTTGCCATCACGACGCACGCGCACCAGCGGGGCGCTCATCTTCTTAAGCGCTTGCATCGCTTGTTCCGCGCGGTACTCTTGCGTGACACCGAGGATAGCATTGATGATCACAATCGCGACGATAGCAATGAAGCTGTCCCACTTGCCAAGAAAGATTGATATGGTTGCCGCGCCAATCAAGAGCAATACCAGGGGATTGGTGATCTGTTCCCAAAGAATTGCCCAGACGCTTTTTGCGCCTTTCTCAATCAGCTCATTGTGACCATATTTTGCAAGACGGTCAGTCACAGTCTGAGTAGATAAACCAGTATCTACCTTGACCTCAAAATGGCGTAGGACATCTGCTGCTTCACGTTGATACCATGCGCTGCCGGGCGCGGCGTGCGTTCCCGGCTGGGGGGGTGCTTTCTCGATTGCTGCCATATTGAACTCCGGGAGTGTAGTGTTTTGAATCGCCGCAAGCCAGTCTCATCATTGCGCAAAGATTGCACAACTCTCATGAGAAATGGATGAGATTGAGAGGGTTTTGTGGTGACTCAAAAGCGCGAACAAACTGCAAAGACGATAGCATGTCCGCCGTTGGTTTGCGCCCCCCAACAAATGGGGTACAGTAGCTGATCGATGCGATTCTTATTTTTCATTAAGCTTTCAAACTCGACTGGAGCTTCAATGTCTGACGTCCTGTACACGATGGGCAATACTGCCAAACTATACTGCCTCAACTGGTTGTCCACGCAACTAGCACAAAACTCTGAGCAAAAGACAATTCTCGATCTTGGCTGCGGGACAGGGCAAAATTTTGTGCAGTTGTTACGGGACTATCCTCACGTACAGTATGTTGGCATTGAACCATCTGCAGCGGCTTGCGCAGAGGCACGAAAACAACTGGCGGGTACTAAGGCGACCATTATTCAGGATTACGCCTACCATGCTGTGCATTCCAAGCTGCCACAACCGACATTTGACTTTATCGTGTCATTCAGTGTTTTTGAACACGTCTATCGGCGGCAGCACTATCTTGAATTCATACGCACATGTCTGAAGCCAGACGGTTATGTACTGATCAACTATGACGCAGGTCACTTTCAAAGTCATGATCTGAAGGAACGTCTCAAGAACGTGATCGGACCTGTTCTTGCACGTCTCGGTAACGAAGCATATTATCAGTCATTTGTTCGAGAAGCCGACTTTCGCCGTTGGGCAGGAGAAGCACAACTCGAGATCATAGAGGCAAAATCATTTAACACAGCGCTAAAGGGTGTCTACAAACAGATACCTGACTCAGCACGCAGCGAATATATGCAACGCTGGTTAGAAATGGAAACCTGGTTAAACAATCTGAGCATTCCATACGATGATCGAAAAGCAACCGTGTGGTATACACGCAATTTCATATTGCGAGCGCGGTAAGACTTGTGGGAAAAGAAAAGAGAAAATGCTCAATGACGAGCGCAAGCGAAGAGACGATCGCGTGCCTCGCTCAAAACGCCGATGAGGAAGGATGTGCTCCATACGGGATTCGAACCCGTGTTTTGGCCTTGAGAGGGCCACGTCCTAGGCCTCTGGACGAATGGAGCGCATAACCAAACTATAGCAGTCTGACTGGGCGGGGTCAAGTTGCAACCTGTTGCGCCTGGAGGGATTCGAACCCCCGACACTTGGTTCCGAAGACCAATGCTCTATCCACTGAGCTACAAGCGCACTGCCAAGAGTATAAAGCACTCTTGGCAAAAAAGGAACAGGTGATTAACTTTGCCAACAGACCCACCGTTGTCGTTTACACCTTCAGCGAACCATGTCAATCATCGCGAGACGCCAATACGCCCTCGAAGCACACGCAAATTATGCTGAGTTGCAAACAATGCCACGCGATCACCGAGCTGTTGATGCAGCAGCTCGGCACGCTCCAACAGTGGTATGGCTTCGCTGTCTCGGCGGGTTTCGATTAGTACCCCCCCAAGATTAGCATAGGCACGCCCTAAGCCATAGGGATCATGTGCCTTTTCCAGTATGACAATTGCCTTTTCAAACTCACTACGAGAGCCTCTATGATCCCCCATTTCATACAACGCGCGCCCTGCCAGCGCATGGGCTTTTCCGGTTGCCGCAATCTCTGCGTCATCATCAGGCAACAGATGTAACAACTCCGCTAGGCAGCCTTCAGGCTCGCCAAGCAGCAGGAAGGCTTCTGCGCGCATGAGGAGTATTTTTTCTGTTACAGGCACATCATGTAGATGCTGTAGAGTCAACTTACTATTTCCACATTCCAGCGCAATTTGCGCCTGTTCGACCCACAAGCGCTCCAGCAAAGGTAACACGCTAAAGCGCTCTGCCACTTCCCCGACTCGTAGTTGGTGCTGCTGAGCTTCTTCATAATGACCCTGCAAGCGTCTCAGGATGCTCAGCTCCAGCACTGCTTCTGCCTGTGTAATGAAGTCACCTGCATCCCCAGCCAACGCAATCGCCTGTTCAAACGCTTCAGCGCTTTCAGACCACAATGCTAACCAGCGCGCACAGACACCACGTCCAATCCACAACGCAGGGTCACCGTGTTGTTCGTGTCCCGTTTCGCGACGCAGCACCTCCAGCCACAGCGCCCAATGATTTACACGTACCCCACAGTGCCAGGCTTCGCGAAGCCACATCTGTCTGCGCTCAGGCGCAAGGATTAACCAGTCCGCCATCAAAACGTACTCAACAATCGGCAGCGCCGACGCCGTATCATTAACGACGACAGCATCCAGCGATTCGATCACGGCGTCCAGCATCCGCTTTGCCTGCCCGCCCCTGCGGTAGTCCTGCTCAATCCAATCGCGCATATAAGGCACAAGCTGATAGCTGCCGGGTACCTGCGCGCGTTCGAGAAGGTAATGCCGCAGCAGTTCATCCATTCCTTCGCGCATATTCCAATTCAGCCCATTCGCTACCATAACGGAGTCGTGCCCGGTTGGTGGCACTAGCATTACCCGATACAGCGTTTCGAGTGCTCCTGGCGATAACAGCGCCAGGGTATCACCATATGCCCGCCCGACGCTTGCCTCCAACATGGTCTCTGGTAATGCGTGACCATAAGCGGCGATCATGCGCCGCAATACGCCGGGGGAGCCGCCGCTTTGTCTCGCAAGTGCCAGCAGTTCTTCTTCCGTAAGCACGTCACCGCGATGAAACCGCGACCACCACACCCGCGCCAGATCAATTGTCGCACGTTGATCCAACGGTGGAACTACCACATGAGCAGTCAAGGCGTCTATCGGAGTATACTTATTGTCAATCACAAACACTGTTGCAGCATCGAGGTCGAGCAGCAGCGCATTCCAAGAGTCTGGCGCTTGCGCAAGATGAGAAACCCCTGCAAGCACGATGACTGTGCGATAATTCAGCAGATAAGTGCGAATATCTATGCGCTCAGCGCTCTGCTTGTGCGGTGCTGCCAGTTCTAGCAGCCTCAACCGCACCTGCTCCGCCGATCGCGGCTGGTCGATCCACAACAATTGATCGATCAAATCCTCTTCGATCAATCGCGCGACCACCGCCCGCACCAAACAGCGCTTACCAACGCCAACGGGGCCGCTAACCATCATAATGTGTGGCATCTCTTTGATACGATCAAGCGTATCGCTGATCAGCGACACCCGCCCAACAATTCGAGTCTCAGGCTCGCCGGGCAGCCGCGCAAGCATATGCCGCTGCTTATGCTGGCGACGTGCCTCCTGCTCCCGCGCCCGAATAACGCCACAGATGCGTTTGATCGCGTGCCGGAAATGGCGGCGAAAGGTGCTTTCTTCCAGAGCCAGCGCTGTACGAATCTCCTCGAGCTTCAGCGAGAGATCAATCTGAACGAAGCGATAATACAACATCGCCCATGATTCAAGTTCGTTTCGCCCTGTAAGCTTTACCTGGTTAAGGTCAGCCATTGCCCCCGCCCGCGACAAGTTCTTGTCCAAAGGGGGTAAACCCTCAGCGGCACGCCGACTGAGATATTGGTCTGTGATCAGTTCAACCAGAAATTGTTCAAGCGCAAATAAACGCCCCCGCTCCATCGCTGGCGTAGCCGGGTCCTGAACGATTGCATCTATTACAGCAAGATGCTCCAGGGGTGATGTATCGTGCTTTTTTGCACCCGGCGCATACAACATGCTTTCCAGCATCTTGCGCACGCTGAACTCGCTAATGTGAGGACTATCGCCTTTACCACCTGCCATTGGGAAATGTAGTTACTCCGGCATGGATGCCAAGCCGCTTATACATTTGGAACCCGGTATAGGGATGTCCGAGGATACCATCGTGAATCGCCCAAGAGCGTCCGCGAATGCTCTCCCCTGCATCTGGTTGTCTAAACGGGCTCTCCGGTGTGAGTTTGCGGTTTAACTCCCCCCCCGGCAGAAACTCACGGTGAATACGCTGCATCTCCTGAAAGCCACGCACATAACTGAACCCGTAGCGTTCAAAGATGATGGCATTGTGATATGCCAGCGGTTCGATGAAGAACATGTCGTGACCCATATTTGCGACGAATTGCTCAAAAATGGGCACAACTTGCTTGAACACACGCAGCCCGGCTCGCACCTGTCCCGGTGCAAGCCCCGCTTTCAACGCCGCTTCCTCTGCTTCGCGGTTGCGCGTAATCGTGCCAAGCTGGGTAACATTACCGTCTTCATCCTGGTCGATATTGTAGCGCGGCGACTCCGGATTGTTGATAACGACCAACAGTACCAGCAACTGGTGATTAAACGTATCTACCATATTCAGGTACAGCATCGGGTCTTGATCGCTTGCCCTCCGCCGAACCATAATCTCGACCGCGCGACTGCCAGATGGGCAGCGGAAACGCACCACCGGCTTCCCTTCGGCAGTGAGTGTTGTGCGGTCTATGCCGTAGTCGGTATAAACCCACTCCGGCAACAGCGTTCGGTAAAGTGCTTGTTTGTCCGGTTCATCCAGGCGGTTGATCTCGAATATCGACGATTGCCAGCGTAGTTCATCCACCAGAGTTTCACCTTTTGATATGGTATGCGGTTTGACGGCAAAACACATGACGCAAATTGAGGGTAAGACTCAATCTTCATAGCGTCCTGTTTTCATCTTCTGCCTTAGTTCCCGGTCACTATCGCGTTTGGCAATATCCTGGCGCTTGTCATACTGCTTCTTGCCTTTTGCCAGCGCAATCTCGATCTTCGCCTTGCCATTCTTCAGATACACCTCAGTTGGCACGACAGTATAGCCGCGCTCACGGGTGCGGCTGATAATCTGCGCAATCTCTTTCTTATTCAACAACAGCTTACGAGGGCGCAGGGGCTCTGAATATCCATATGTACCAGCCTGCTCATAAGGCGAGATGTGGACGTTCAGCAACCACAACTCGCCATCCTGCTCCTGCACAAAGCCATCCTGAAGACTAATTTTGTTCGCGCGAATCGACTTGATCTCGGAACCGGTCAACACAACCCCGGCTTCATAACGATCCCCCAATGCATAGTCAAACTGCGCTTTACGATTCCGCGCGATACTTTTGCGACCTTCTGCCATTTCAATCTCTGCTTTCAAGCCTCTGCGAGTTCAGTCTGTAACTGACGCACCGCTTCACCCAGTTCGACATCACGTCCGTTCGCATCAGGGATCATCCCGATGTCGGGTGTCAACCCGGCACCATCCAGTTGATTGCGGTTCGGCGTCAACCACTCGGCGGCAGTTACATGCAGTGACGACCCGTCCGCCAATGGGTAGATTTGTTGTATCGACCCTTTGCCATACGACTGCTGCCCGATCAAAATCGCGCGTCCGCTGTCCTGAATAGCGCCTGCCACAATTTCCGCGCCGCTGGCTGTTCCGGCATTAATCAACACCACCAGCGGCAGATCAATCGCCGCGCCGCCGTCTGACCCGTTGAATGCCTGCTCACCCTCGCGATTGCGTTCGTAAGCAAGTGCGCCGCCATCAACAAACTCATCGGTCACTACCAGTGATTCTGCCAGCAGACCGCCGGAATTATTACGTAAGTCTACCACCAACGCCTCAATGTTCTCATCCCGCAGTGCAGCCAGCGCCGCGCGCAGTTCTTCAGGTGTGCGACTCGTAAAGCGCAGGATGTGCATGTAGCCAATGCGCGTATCTTCCTCAAGCACGCGATAGATGATCGACGGTACATTGATGACATCAAACGCTATAAAGACTGTGCGCGCTTCCCCGTCACTGACAGCCCGATAGGTCACTTCGACCCCATTGCCATCTCGCACCTCGCCACGCAGCGCCTGGTCAATCGCGTCGCGTCCCGTTGCCAGATCAACAGGAGCGCCGTTGATGGCAACCAGTACGTCGCCGGTAACGATGCCTGCGCGAGCAGCCGGACTGTCTTCAAATGGGTAGAGCAGGATTTCACCCGCCTCATTACGCTGGATTTCGACGCCAATACCGCCATACGTCCCAGCCAGCACATCCGATTCGCTCTGGGCAACTGGCGGATCGATAAAGAATGTGAAGCGGTCATCGAGCGTTGTCAGCATGCCGCGAATTGCGCCGTACTGCCGCTGAGCATAGTCCGGCTGCTCGCGCAAGTAGTGCTGGTCAAGCAGAGCCTGCACTTCGAGAAGCAATGGATAGCCGGATTCATTTGGATTGGAGACTGCCTGGACACGGCTTGGACCGCCAATCAAGTCACGCGTGACGAAGCCGGCAACGAACACGACGGCGATGCCAAAGCCTATCAGCAGACCTGTAACGATCGAACGCCCAATTGAGGGGGTATGTGCAGGATTACGCATCGATTTTCGCAACATCCATTATGATTGACTCTAGCCAATGTCATTATTCTACAGGGCTTATGCCAAAGCGAGATCGTATTTATGATGCAGCTTGATCCTTCGTTCTTTACGCATCATCCTCCACTGGTGCTGATCGCAGATGACGAGAAGAACACCGCAAAGATGCTTGAGACCATCTTCGAGCGCGTGGGATTCCAGATTGAATGTGCTTATAACGGTATCGACGCGCTCGACCGGGCAAAACTGCTGCTGCCCGACCTGATCCTGCTCGATGTGATGATGCCGGGGCTCAATGGATTTGACGTACTAAAGGGACTGCGCGAATTTGACGCAACCCGCAATATTCCCACGATTATCGTCACCGCCCAGGCGCGCGAGCCGGAAGATTTGGAACGCGGATTGAACTTGGGCGCAGATGACTTTCTCTACAAGCCGTTCAATCCCCATGAACTGATCGCCCGCGCACAGAGCAAAATGCGCAATCGCAAGCTCGAAGAAGACCTGGAACGTCGCTCGCGCGAACTGGAGCAGTTGCTCGGCGTCAGCGCACGACTCAACCAGACACGCGACCTCCATTCCCTGCTCGACCTCGTACCGCCGCTTCTGCTCGATTTGCTACCTGGTTCCGCTACCGCGATTTATGTCTTTGGCGAGCATGGCAGTATCATTGATCAGCGCTTACAAGTCGAGCAGAAACTGCGGGCTGCCGATAAACTTCAAGACCCGTCCGTCATCAAGAAGCTCTTTGCAGCTCTCGACGGGCATATGGCCCAGCGCTGGGGGGGCAATGTCCCGGAACTATCGGCGATTCCAGCCTGTATGATCACTGCCTTGGTGCAGGGCGATAGCACACTGGGCATGTTATTGATCATCGGCACTGAGGCTTACGACGACCGCCAGTTGCGTCTTTTCAGCGGCATCGCCAGCCAAACCGCCCTCGCGTTACGGAACGCACAACTTTATGATATCACCGCACGCCATGCGCTGGAGCTGGAAGAGCGCGTGCTTGAGCGTACACGTGAACTGGAGCAGGCACAGCAACTGCTGTTACGTCAGGAAAAGCTTGCCTCTATCGGCCATCTTGCCGCCAGCATCGCTCACGAGATCAATAACCCGCTGATGCCGATTCGCAATCTGCTCGATGACCATTTGGAAGAGATCAGCCACTCCAACGTCGAATACGACCGCAAGGCGATGGAACTGATTCAGGACAGTCTCGAGCGGATACGTCGCATTGTCAGCCGTTTGTTGGACTTTACTGGCAAACGCAACGAGGGCTTATCCCTGATCGATGTGGGTCCCATCCTCGAAAGCATCGTAGATTTGAACCGCAAGTTCTTTGCCACACACAACGTGTCAATTGAAGCCGACATACCTAAACTTGCGCCCATTTACGGCAGCAAAGATCAACTTGAACAGGTCTTCATGAATCTGGCGTTGAATTCACAGGCGGCGATGAGCAAAGGCGGCACGCTGAAGATACGCGCGCGACAGATCGGCAACACGATTGCCATTGAGTTTGAGGATAACGGTAGCGGCATCGCGCCAGAGCACATTGACCGTATCTTCGACCCGTTCTTCTCGACCAAGCCAAACGGCACGGGACTCGGTTTGTTCGTCAGCTACGGAATCATCGAGGGGCATAGTGGCGAAATCGATGTCAAGAGCACTGTGAATAAAGGGACTACTTTCACAGTGCTGCTGCCTATCCATGAATCGGAAAGCGCATAAGCGTTACTCGGCTCGCAGCCGGGCCTCAAATGTCGTGGCATCGATCATGCCCTGCGCGAACGATGCCACGTCCTGAATATCGGCAGTCAGTGTGCGATAAACGGTCTGGTCTTCGCAACTGACAAGGCGAATACCCAGTCGTTCGACATCGAAGTTGAGGATTAAACCCTGCCCTGCCAGAATTTCGACGGCGCGGCGCAGCGTATCGCGCAAATCCACATTCGGAAACGCGCTGCAAATGGTGAGAAGAAGCGTCTCGCCCTGCGCAGTATCGGCAATTTCCACCGCAGCAGACTCACCAAATTCCGTAACAAACGATGCCTGCAACGGCTCAAGCGCTGCGGCTTGTGCATCGGCATCACCGCCAAAGCCTTCACGAGTTGGCGTCGGATTGTCTGTTACAGCAGGCTCTTCAGTCGCCACCTGTGCTTCGCCGCCACCTGCATCCCCAACAGGCGTAGCAACGGGTTCCTCAGTCTCATCGCCCGCAGCGAGAGCTGCCACACTCGCCGTTGCATCTGCCTCCAATGCTGAGGCTTCGGCAGTTGCAGTTTCAATCAACGCGGCGGCCGTCGCATCCGCGTCAGCACCACCAACCTGTGCCGTCGCTTCAGCGATAATGGCGGTGGCGGTCAAAGCATTCGGGTCACTTCCTAAACCTGCATCCGCAACCTGTGTTTCGATAACACTGTCGGTTGCATCAAGCACAACTGCCGTCGCAGTACGGTCACTCCCGACCTCAGTCGTCAGAGTCCCAGGACCCGGCGCAAACAGATTTTGGCTGAGCAAAAACGCCGCCACCAAAGCACAAATGAACAGCAGGGCGAGCGCCGCGATTCGCAACCAGGGTATCCCCCCTCGGCTCGGCTTTTCACGCACCTCGCCCGCGCTCAAGAACTCTTTTTCGACAGGCGAAAACGGCTCATCCACAGATGCAAATTCAGGCGACTCATCTGGCAGCGCCGGAATAGTGCGGATGGGCTGCAAGCTCATATCGTTCAACGGATTGCCAAAATCACCACGACTGGCTTCATCCAGCATTTCCAGCAGCTTGCGCGCTTCTGGATATTCAGGGTCAATTGAAAGAACCGTATCGAGTGACGCACGCGCATCGTCTATATTCGTGACAGCGTGCGCGTACAGCCACCATGCATCGGCATTGTTCGGTTGTTCCGAAAGAATCGGCTTGAGCAGCGCGACCGCCTCTTCCAGTTGATCAGCCTCGATCAGCCCGTATGCCTGGGAAAGCACGTTGTTCAAGTTGCTGCTCATTATGCGCTGCTCCTGCCAGAAATGAGTCCGTTATATTCGCAAACTATAGCGTAGTTTTGCCCAAAAATAAAAGACTCGTCCCTTAAGACGAGTCTTTCAGTAGTGCGCTGGAGAGGAGTCGAACCTCCACCCCTTTCGGGACATGGCCCTCAACCATGCGCGTCTGCCATTCCGCCACCAGCGCAACTCACATGCATTGTAGTGCGCTCGCGGCGCACTGTCAATGCCGTCATCCGGCTTGCCGCGTGGTCGTATCGCGTCCCGGACGCAGTTCGACTTCGTACAGGTCGAAGCGCGTTTCGACACGCATCCCCGCCCGCTCATACAGCCCGACCGCCCCTGTCAAACTGCTGGCATCCACCCCTAACCCGACGCGCCGACTGCCGAGATCATACAAGTGCACGAACGCCAGCCGCAGCAGCGCATCGCCCAGCCCGCGCCGTCGATAAGCGCGCCGTACCGCTAGATTGGAAACCCAGCCAAAAGCCGGATTATCGTTCGAGTGCGTTTCGCACAAACAGACTCCGACGATCCGCTCGCCATCCATCGCCAGCAGCCATAAGCGCTTGTGTAAGTACGACTGCCAGTAGGTACTCCATTCCTTGTAGTGCTCCTCAAACGGGCGCTCGGTATAGCCGAAGTGGTCGCGCCAGGCATCGCGGATGCACTCCAGAATCGGTCGCCAGGCATCGCCGTCCGCTGAGATGTGCAGCCGGAAACCATCTGGCAACTGCGCTGGCGCGGGCGGCGCATCAAAATCTATGCGCATACGGTAAGACTGGCGAATGTTCGTCAGTCCGGCGGCCTCCAGACCTGCCTTAAAATGCTCATCATGCGCATGTGTGTACGCCCGCAGCGCCACACGCACATCCGGCGGCACACTGGCGATCTTCTCTCGGGCGCGTTCGACTGTCCAGTTCAGCAGCCATGCCTGAGTCGTATCGTCTTTATCCCATTCGTCGGGATGGAGGTAGACATCCATATACGACACTTCGGGAGTGTATCCGTCTTCGACAACCGCATAGCCGACAATTTGCCCGTCAGGTTTCGATACAAGCCGCGTATCACGTTCGAGATCGAGTTCCTGCCATTCCACGAGCAAGTCTTCGAGTGTCTCCTCGATTTCGCCCACCATCTTGAGCGACACCGCATGATACAGACTGATGATCGCTTCGGCATCTTCACGCCGCGCCGGGCGCACGATATAGTCAGGATTGATTACTGGGGTCATTATCAGCTCACAATGGGTCATTCAACTTGAGCGATTATAGGATAAGACACAAATCAATGTCAAGCACCACCACCGGACTCTCTTTTCGTGCTAACGGCTCTGATGTACCATATTACACCTATCCAGATACTTAAACTTGTAGCGATTGCAGAAACGAGACACCCCTCATGCGCATCGTAGTAGACGCAATGGGCACAGACAATTACCCTGCTCCCGACGTAGAAGGTGCAGTCCTTGCCGCCCGTGACTTTAG
The DNA here is from genome assembly GCA_033763755.1 of Chloroflexota bacterium. GTDB lineage: Bacteria > Chloroflexota > Anaerolineae > Aggregatilineales > Phototrophicaceae > Flexifilum. Next base: position 14,029 of record JANRJX010000023.1, on the reverse strand, counting down.
CGACCCCATTATCGTCGTCGGGGATGAAGCGGCTATCAAGCGCGAACTCGCCAAACACACCACTGCCGGACTGCCGATTGAGGTCGTCCACGCCAGCGAAGTCATTACGATGGAGGACAAGCCTGGCACTGTAGGCAAAGCAAAGCCAAACTCCTCGATGCACGTTGGCATGAATCTCGTCAAGCAAGGACAGGCAGATGCGTTTGTCTCGATGGGCAACACGGGCGCAGCCTTAAGCATCGCCCTGTTGCACACTCTCCGTCGTATTCGCGGCGTCAAGCGTCCTGCGCTCACAGCGATTCCCCCGTTTGCGGGCAAGCAGATGGTCTTCACAGATGTCGGCGCAAACGCCGATTGCAAACCCGACTGGATGGCCCAGTTTGCCCTTATGGGCAGCATTTACGCACAGACTACACTCGGTGTGAAGAAGCCAACGGTCGCCCTGCTCAGTAACGGCGAAGAGGAAGGCAAAGGTAACGAACTCATACGCCAGAGCGCCGAACTCATCGCCGCGCTGCCCGTCGATTTCATCGGTAATGTCGAACCCAAAGACGTTCTGAAGGGTGCAGCTGATGTCGTCGTGATGGACGGATTTGTCGGCAACATTTTCATCAAATCGCTGGAAGCAGGCACAAGTGCCCTCACCCAGATTATTCGTCAGGAGTTGATGAACTCTTTCTTGACTAAAATTGGTGCCGCACTTGCCAGACCCGCATTTGGGCGTGTGCGAAAGCAAATCGACCCCTTTGAGATTGGGGGCGCGCCTCTTCTGGGGATCGATGGTGTTGTTATTATCGGTCATGGTCGTTCCAATGCCACTGCTATCCGCAACGGCGTTCGCCAGGCGCGTGCTGCTGTACAGGGCAAGGTCATCGAGACGATACACACGGGTATGGCAAGTCTGGCGACGAGTGACGAGTCATAAGTCGATAATGGGTAAGGTTAGGCGAACAGCCAGCATCGTTGATCAGTACACAGAGGCTGATAGCTGAGACCTGAAACTTGAAAGCTGAGAGCGAAACAACATGGAATTGCTACGAAATGGTCGTCCGCGTGTCGTGATTACAGGGCTGGGTGCAGTCTCGGCACTCGGTCCAGTCAAGGACCTGTGGGAGTCGCTCAAAAACGGGCGGTCTGGTATTCGTCGCATAGAAACGGTACCGATTGAACACGTTGCCGTGCAGATTGGCGGTGAAGTGCGCGGTTTTGATCCCACCGACTACGGCATTGACCGTAAAGAAGCGCGCCGTATGGGGCGTGCCTGCCAGTTCGCCATCGCCGCCTCTGCAATGGCAATTGAAGATGCCGGGTTGGACGCAGCCGCAATCGAAGCGGAGGGTGAGCGTGTTGGCACGGTCATAGGCTCTTCGCTCGGTTCACAGGAACTGAGCGAACAAACGACGACCAAATATCGTCAGGATGGTCGCAAGCCCAACCCGCTGGGCTTGATTAACTCCCTGCCCAACATGCCGGGGCATCAGGTCAGCAAGTTCTTCCAGTCGCTCGGCCCGTTGATGGCTCCTTCGACTGCCTGCGCAACTGGAACTCAGGCAGTGGGTGAAGCGAGCGAACTCATCAAGAACGGACGCTCGGATATGGTCATCACGGGCGGTGTCGAGGCAGTCTTGCAGGACTATGCCATCGCCGGCTTCGAAGCAATGGATACGCTGGCGACAGGCTACGAAGACACGCCTGAAAAAGCAAGCCGCCCATTTGACAAGAACCGCAGTGGTTTTGTCTTTTCCGAAGGCTGCGGCATCGTCATCATCGAGTCGCTGGCGCACGCCCTCAAGCGCGGCGCACGCATTTACGCTGAAGTCCTCGGTCATGCATCCTCATCCGATGCGTATCACATTGCGGCACTGCAACCGGAAGCGAAAGGCTCCACCCGTTGTATGCGGTGGGCACTCGACGACGCCCATGTCAGCATTGACGACATCGGCTATATCAACGCGCATGGCACTTCGACACAAACCAACGACGCGATGGAAACGCTGGCGATCAAGAAAGTCTTCGGTGAACAGGCGTACAACCTGATGGTCAGTTCGACCAAGAGCATGATCGGTCATGCGCTTGGCGCAGCTGGCACACTGGAAATCATCGCCTGCGTGAAGACGCTGGTCGATCAGGTGATCCACCCAACCATTAACTACGAAACCCCTGACCCTGATTGCGATCTTGATTACGTGCCGAATGTTGCACGTGAAGTCAAGAACCTGCGCTATATCCTCTCGAACAGCTTCGGTTTGGGCGGTCAGAACGCGACGATCGTGCTGGGCAAAGTCTGACGAACGAAAACGGGGGTATGCAAGTCCCCCGTTGCTTCTCTCATCTTCCTGACTACTCGCAAAAACCAAAATCCAACCTATACTATTTGTAACACAAACGGTACAAGAAGTTAGGTTGGGTGTGTCATGGTTCGCGTCCCACGACCAGACCGCAATACGTTACCATCTCGGCGCACCTTGTTAGGGCAGGTGCTGCACTCCCCTGTACTGGGTGTCCTTGCCAATCTGCCCGGTATACGGCATGTGATACGACGTGGCTCCCGCCCGCTTATCCAGCGTGAACTCGCGCGTAACGCCAGCGCGCCACGAGAAGCCATTGTTCCACCGTCTGCGGTCGATCTGAACTCAACGCTGAACGCAATTGCGTATGATGTCACGACTGCCTTTGGCTATGTAGGTGCGATGGTTGCGACTTATGAGCAAGGCGACATCCTGCCCGTGCGCGCGTCTTACGTTGATCCCGCGATTGCCACTCGTGACCAGATTGCCGAATACGAACGCAAATTTTCCAGCATTGCAGGCAAAAGAATTAGCCTGTCAGACCCGGATGTTGCGCGCGTCTATCGCTACAAAGACTCAGACCGGAGCAACCTGAGCATCAAAGCAGTTGAAACGGGTGTGCCTGCGGTCAGTCGCGATCTGTACGACCTGTTCACGCCCATTGCTCCCCTCGCTGCAAAGCCCCTGACCCAGAGCATTCAGGACGTGCTGGGCATTAGCGAAGTCATCGCAGTGCCATTCTTCGTCGAACGACACAAAGAGGTCGTCGGCAATCTGTTCGCTGCAAAAACCAGCCCCTTCACCGAACAGGACAAACGAATACTGGCAGCCTTCGGCAGGCAAGCGGCACTCGCCATTGAAAGCGAGCGTCGGCGAGTGCAAGCAGAGTTTGCACGAAACCTCATCTACGACATTCAGGCGCACCTTGATGACGAACATCATATCTTACAGCGCATCGCGCGGGGTGTGGTGGAAGAACTGGGTTATGCCGGAGCGCTATTTGCAACGATTGAAAACAGTGGTCAAGCCCCTACTCAGTCATTCTATATCGATACGGCAATCGCTAAACCTGCGGACATAACACGTTGGGAAGACATGCTCTCCAGCGCGGCAGGGAAGCGCATTACGTTCTCAAAAGCGGTACAGAATGGCAGCGAAAGCCTTCAGCGCGGTCAGACGCAAACGAATCTGCTGCGCCTGAATGCCAGAACCGAATTTGACGACCTGTACAGCTTGTTTCAAACCTCTATCCCAGATACGCCTGATAACCGAGACCTTCTGCGCAGTATTCAGGACGAGATGGGTATCCAGAAATTGATCGCCATTCCGTTTTATATCTCGTCCGAACGCCACGAAAGCGGCAACCCTAAACTGGCGCTGGCGGGTAATCTATTTGCCATGACTCGTTCGCGGGAGTTCAGCAAAGGCGAAATCGAACTCCTGACCAGTTTTTCCCAGCAGGCGGCCGTCGGTATCCTGAATGCGCGCCTGTATCGAGCCTCTGAAGAACGCCGCAAAGCCGCACAGGTATTGGCACAAATGGCATTTACTGCCGCAGCCGCTGTCCATGATTTGAGGGGACATTTGGGAGCAGTTAAGTTGCAGTTGGATGTCATGCAGCAATTTGAACGGCTTAATGCGGAAGCGCGCGCAAATCTAATCGGTACTATTCCCACGGTCATGAAGCGCCTGAGCGAAATGTCCGAATTGGTAGCGCGCTTCAAAGAGCCATGGCGCATTCAGAAAACTGAAGGGGTAGATGCCAACGTTTGCATCAGCCATGCGATTGAAAAAGTCGAGACTGCGCGCTACAAAATTACCATTGATACGCAATATTGCACCCCTGCACCCATTATCAACACGACCGCTGCCATGCTAACCGAAGCGCTGCGCATTGTGATTGATCAATCTGTCGAGTCAATCCTGCGCAATGAGAGCGAAACACACCTACTCGTTATCGACTCTCGCCTCATCAATCCGCATGCTGCTATTCCAACAGTTGAAATCACTATTCAGCACGACCACAACTTGCTGGAAAGCGATGACATCTATAGCCTGTTACAAACACAATGGGGCATGCAAATTGACCGTACTCGCTATGGTGCAATCTGGCTGCGTGATTTTATCTCCGGTCTAGGGGGCAGCATTGAAGTTGATAACCGAGCAGCTATGGGCACGAGTGTCAAAATCAGTCTACCTTGCAAAACGACTACACAACCTGAAGGGATAATGGTATGAATCTGCCCGCCACCAGAGTAATTATCATTGACGACGAACCGGATTTCTGCGAAATCATGCGGGTTAGTTTGCAAAGCCTGGGCTGTGAAACCGAAATCAGCAACAGCATTACCGATGGCGAACAGCGAATCGAAGACGCGGCACGGCGCAACGTGCCATTTCAGGTGGCAACGATAGATATGCGTTTTGTCATGGGAATACAAAAGATTGGAATGCCACTGGGACAGCAGATGCTTCAGTATATCAAACAGAACCATCCGCAAATCGCCTGTATTATGATTAGCGGCTCGGGCGTTACCCCAGATGAAGTGCTGGACCTGCGTGATAAGTACGGACTTGAGTATTTTCTGCACAAGGACCGACTTGATCTCGACCGTCTATCAAATGCCATTCAGCGCGCAACTGAGCGCAACGCTTTGATGCGCAGTGGCTATGAAGCGCACAAGCTCGGAACGACGTTTGCTGCCACATCACGCACATCCGTCTTCATCAGTTACAACCGTCGCCTCAGTTGGGGAGCGGCTCGCGCGATTGCTAACAGCTTGCGCGAACATGGCATTGATGTTTTTCTTGACCTCGATGAAATCAATGTCGGACGCTTTAAGGATGTTATTGAACAGCAAATTAGCATGCGGGAATACTTTATTCCCATTCTGTCACCTGGCACTCTGGAGTCTGAATGGGTGCAAAATGAAATCGCGCGCGCACTCGTGCTTAACAAGAAGATTATCCCGCTGCTGTGCGACGATTTGAGCAGTACCGACCTGAAGTTACCCGTCCTGCTACAAGACCTGGTGCACATGAATGCGATCAATCTCAAACCGGAGTTTTACGATAATGCTATCCAGAAACTCGTCAACTGGTGCACCGAAAATTAGGCAAACCAGTCTGACAGCACTTCGGATGTTTGCACAACGGTGGAGCTACTCAGTGGCAGATTAATGATCTGCGCCGCAAACATATCCGCGTTCGGTGTCATGGGCTGCATGACTTCAGGAGATAACGCAGCAGTCATATAGCGCAGTGACGGATACCAGCGGGTCGCCTCATGTACTCCATGCTCCCACAATGCACTCAACACATCATCGCGCACACGCGCATCAACCAGCAGCGGATACTTCCACAACGTATCGCCCTCTTGTCGAGGCAGGGTACTGACAGGCAGCCCCTCAAAGGCTGCATCAAGTCGCGAAGCTACCTCTATCCGGCGCTCGCGATCAGCAGTTGCCTCGGACAAACGCGTTATCAACCCTTCCAGGTCTTCCGCATCCAGACGATACACAACCAACTCGCGATATGCCTCATAAAGCGCTGGATACAACGCACTCAGCTTGGGATTCTTATCTTCATATTGATGCAGCGCCCAGTACACAGCATTCCACTGATTGGTGCCTTCAATAAAGTAATTATCCCATTCCGGCAGTGTCGCAACCACGCGCTCAATCTCAGCCGCCAGTCGCATATCATTCGTCAGCACCGCGCCGCCCACCCCATTATCGACAATCTTTCCCGCACCAAAGCTGTACACGGACACATCACCCCACGCGCCCGCTGGCTTGCCATCAGCAATTGCGCCATACGCCAGCGCCGCATCTTCAATAACGATCACACCCTGTGTCTTCGCCCAACAGCAAATTGCGGCAAGAGGCGCAGTGATCCCATACATATGGCACGGAATGATGGCTGACAGCAGTTCGCCGTTTGTTTGTGGCTCGAGTGGAAGATTGCCAGTGAGAGGATCGATGTCCAGCAGCACCGGACGACAGCCTGCGTGCAACACCGCCCAGAGTACAACGTAACAGGTGTTAGCAGGGATACCGACTAACTTACCTTGAAGTCCAAATGCATAGAGCGCCGCATATATTCCCGTTGCTGCGCGCCCTACCAGCACACTATGTCTCCGTTGCGCCTGTGTGCAAATCAACGCGGTTGGATCGTCTAAAGTCATGTACCCTTACTCACGAAAAGATTTTACCGCACCCGCCGACCAACGATATAATGCAATCAAGCCTCGTCAACAGGTTGAACTGGAACATCTTTATGCACGACCTTTCGCCGATCCGTGAACTACTCGCCATGCGCGATCTGAAGAAAGCAGAGGTGCAAATTGCCAAGCTTCTGCGCGGCACACTTTCAGGTCCTGATAGCGCCCAATTGCTGACGTTGCGCGCCCGCGCCCGACTGCTGGCAGCACGCGCCGAAGAAGCGCTTGACGATCTCGCGGCCGCGGAGCAGCGCACCGACGATCCAACATTGCGTTTGGAAATTCACGAGTTGCAGGGTGATGCCTGGTTCGCACGCTATGAACTTGCCAGCGTTGGCTTTGCCGACCGCTTGCATGCCCAACGCGCCGAAGACACGTATCGCGCACTTATCACCGACCACCCCTCGTACCCGAACCTCGGCTGGCTGCATTACCAACTGGCGCGCATTCTACTGACAGACGGGCGTATTCAGGATGCGATTACCTGTCTCACCGATGCCCTCCTTGCGCCCAGCACGTTGCCCGCCCTGACCGCCTACTGCTTTGAACGTCTGGGTTTCATATATTTCTACGAAAAGCGCGACACCCGCCGCGCGTTGGGGTTCCTCGATAAAGCGCTGCACACGTACCCCGGCAATGAAGCGCCCATTTGGGTCGCACGCCTTGAAACGCTGCGAGCGCGTGTCCTACGCGAACTGGGCAACACGGATGCAGCGCTCGCAGCCATTGATACGGCAATCGACATCGCCTACCAAACTGATGAAACGCGCATTGCTCTTGCCGACGCCTTGTTAACCGCAGGCGAGCTCTTGTCACGTGTCAGTGGGCGTGAACGCGATGTTATTAGCCGTCTGCAACAATATCTCCAGACGGCGCGCAAGCCGCTCGGTATTGATGTTACCTGGTCGCGCGTCTACGAAATGCTCGGCAATGCCTATTTCAACAGTGGGCAGTACGCTGCCGCTGGCGAAGCCTACCAGCACGCCTTGCAGCATAATCCTTACCACCCCTGGGAACTCTCGCTGCATTACCAGATGGCACGCGCCTGGTATCAGTGTGCCGAATATGACAAAGCCGTCAACGCGATGGACACGCTGCTAAAAACAGCGCACCTCGACAATCAGCCCGTGACCGACTATCGTGTGTACGACGTACTGGGAAGCGCACACTTTGCCCTCAAGCGTTATCACGCGGCGCGCCAGGCATTTGACCAAGCCCTTGCGCTCACGCCATCAGCAGATGATCGCGAAAAGATCATCCGCTATCGCACATTCGCAGCAGAGTTGGGTGGTTAACCCTTTGAGTGAGATAGTCCAATGAACGACCCGGTAATTGTGATTGGCGGCGGACTCGCTGGAACTGAAGCCGCCTGGCAGCTGGCGCAGCGCGGCTACCGCGTCCGCCTTTACGAAATGCGTCCAGTGCGGCAAACAGGCGCGCACATCAGTGACAGACTTGCAGAACTGGTATGCAGCAATTCGTTCGGCAGCAAACTCCCAGACCGCGCATCCGGCTTGCTCAAGACGGAACTGCATCGGCTCGGTTCGCTGCTGCTCGATTTAGCCGAACAATCCGCAGTCCCCGCAGGCGGCGCCTTGGCAGTAGATCGCGATGCTTTCGCTCAACTTGTGACAACAGCCATTCAGGAGCATCCACATATTGAGCTAATCCGCGAGGAAATGCCGACTATTCCGACTACACCAGTGATCATCGCATCAGGACCGCTGACATCAGACGCGCTCTCAGCAGAAATCGCTAAACTCAGCGGGCAGGAATATCTGTACTTCTACGACGCGATCTCGCCAATCGTGACTCTGGAGAGCATCGACTTCGACATCGCCTTCCGCGCCAGCCGCTACGAACGCGGCGACGAGGAAGCAGGCGACTATATCAACTGCCCCATGAACCGTGACGAATATGAAGCGTTTGTATCCGCCCTGCTGGAAGCGGAAACGATTGAACTTAAGCAGTTTGAGCGAGAAGACCCACACTTCTTTGAAGGCTGCCTGCCTATTGAGCAGATTGCTGCACGCGGACGCGACTCGCTGGCGTTTGGACCCATGCGCCCGATTGGGCTGCGCGATCCACGTACAGGCAAGCGCCCTTACGCCGTCGTACAACTGCGCCGAGATAACCTGATAGGCACGCTCTACAACATCGTCGGCTTCCAGACCAATCTCAAGTGGGGCGACCAGAAGCGCGTCCTGCAAATGATTCCGGGACTGGCAAATGGTGACTTCGTGCGTTATGGCATGATGCATCGCAACACGTTCATCAATTCACCAACACTCTTGCAGCCCACCCTGCAATTTCGCACCCGTGAAGATTTGTTTTTTGCTGGGCAAATCACCGGAGTCGAAGGTTACATGGGCAATGTGGCGACGGGTTTGCTGGCAGGCATCAACATGGCGCGCCATCTGGCGGGTGAACCATTGCTGACCCTGCCACGGACGACCATGCTCGGGGCACTATGCCACTATGTCACACACGCGGAAGCGAAGGACTTCCAGCCGATGAAGGCGAACTTTGGCATCATCCCAGAGATCGAACCACACATCAAGGACAAGCGTCTGCGCTATCAGGCGTATGTCACCCGCGCGCTGGACGATCTTGACAAGACAATTCCCGCACGCGAAACAACCCTGGCGTTCTAATCACTTCGGGTCGCATTCAAGTGCTCGTGCCAGATATGCACTGCTTGCAGTGGGGCTGAGCTACTCTTGGGAGAGGAACGGCGGGAAGGGAAGATTGCGTTTTAGTGCTTATCCAAATTTTCCCCACAGCGCGAAAATGGACTACAATCAGTACATTGTGTTCATATCTGTCGGTACATGACTATGGCGCTTCCCAACCCCGCTGCACGTCTCTCACGCCTTGATGCTTATCCACTGGCAATACTTGGCGCACGGGTTCAGCAACTACTGGCGCGAGGCGCGCCCATCATCCGTCTTGACATCGGCAGCCCGGATATGCCGCCACAGCCGGATGTCATCGAAATGCTGGTGGACGAAGCGCGCGCCGACGACATGCACGGCTACGCAGGCTATCGTGGAACGCCGGCTTTCCGCCGCGCCGTCGCCTACTACTATCGCCAACGCTTTGATGTAACGCTTGACCCGGAACGCGAGGTGCTGCCGCTTCTGGGTAGCAAAGAAGGCATCGTTAACCTGTGTCTGGCATATCTGGATCGCGGCGACATCGCGCTCGTACCAGACGTTGGCTATCCTTCCTACTCGATGGGCACACTGTTGGCAGGCGCAGATGTTCACTGGCTGCCTGTCAGCGCCGCGTCGGGCTGGCTGCCTGATTTAGAGGCGATTCCTGCTGATGTACTTGAGCGCGCCAAACTGTTGTGGGTCAACTATCCTAACAACCCGACGGGCGCGACCGTCGAACTCGACTGGTATGCTGATGCTGTGGACTTCTGCCGCGCCCATAGCATCTTGCTGGCATCTGATAATCCGTACTGCGATATCACATTCGATGGTTATCGTGCCCCTAGTGTCTTGCAGGTACCCGGCGCAGCTGATTGCACGGTCGAATTCAACTCTCTCAGCAAGACGATGAACATGGCAGGCTGGCGTGTCGGCGCAGCGGTCGGCAATGCAACCGCTCTCAAGACACTGCTGCAAGTCAAAAGCAATGTGGACAGCGGGCATTTCCTACCGATTTACGCAGCCGCGACACTGGCACTGGAGCAAACGCCGCAGGAATGGATTGATGACCGAAATCGCATTTACCAGCGCCGTCGCGATCTGCTTGTCACTGCCCTTCCGGAAATTGGGCTTGAGGGGGAATGCCCACGCGGCTCGCTCTACGTCTGGGGGCGCGTTATGGATGGCAGAAGCGGCGCGGAGTACTGCACGGCGGCACTCGAACACGCCCATGTCGCACTGGTAGGCGGCGATGCCTACGGGCCTGGCGGAGCAAACTATGTACGCATCAGTATTGGCATGGACGACGCGCACTTCGAGGAAGCGCTCGAACGCCTCAAAGAGTGGTATCGCCGTGGGTAAAGTAGCCCTTTCTCGATGGCACATTCGCATCTACACTTAGCACTATGCACGAAATCACACTCACTACCCCTCTACCCGAACGCGCCGTCATCGTCGGCGTCACTGAAAAAGGCAGCCGTCCGCTGATGCCATTGGCAGAGTCGCTGGAGGAACTGGAACTGCTCGTCAACACGGCAGGCATGACCGTCGTTGGACAGGCGACACAGAACGTCCAGCGCATTGATCCGGCGACCTTCATCGGCAGCGGCAAGGTTGAGGAAGTCAAGGACCTGCTCGTTGCGACCGAGGCAAAAGCAGTCGTCTTCGATGATGAGCTCTCGCCACGTCACCAGCGCGAACTGGAAGAACGATTCGGCATTGATACGAAAGTGCTGGATCGCTCTGCCGTTATTCTCGACATCTTCGCCCAGCACGCCCGTACCCGCGAAGGTGCGCTCCAGGTCGAACTGGCGCAGTACGAGTACCGACTGCCACGATTGACTCGTGCCTGGACGCACCTGTCGCGGCAGGCAGGCGGCGGCGGCGGGCGTGGCGGCAATGGCGGTGTCGGTTTGCGTGGACCCGGTGAAACCCAGTTGGAAGTCGATCAGCGCGATATCACCCGTCGGATCAGTAAACTGAAGTCTGATCTGGAGTCAGTGCGCGAACACCGCAAGCGTCATCGCCAACAGCGCGAACGCAGCGGCATTCCGCTTGTTGCGTTGGTTGGCTACACGAATGCGGGCAAGTCTTCGCTGCTTAAAGCCATCTCTGGCAGCGATGTTTATGTTGCCGATCAATTATTCGCGACCCTTGACCCCACCACGCGCCGCGTTGACCTCCCCGGCGGTCGCCAGATCTTGCTGACAGACACTGTGGGTTTTATTCAGAAGCTGCCAACAACACTGGTTGCGGCCTTCCGTGCCACACTTGAAGAGATTGTCGAGGCAGATCTGATTCTGACGGTCGTTGACTCATCGCATCCCAACGCTGTTCAGCATCTTGAAGCGGTGGATGACACGCTGGCAGACATCGAAACGCCGGATGTGCCGCGTATTCTGGTCTGGAACAAAACGGATCTGCCAGGCGCAATCACCGGCTTGCCCGAAATGGATGAATATGCCGCGCAGGTTGCGGTGTCTGCGCACACTGGCGAGGCGCTTCCGACGTTGCTCGACGCAATAGAAAAAACGCTTGCCGAGACGTTGCGTCCGATGACGCTCTGCCTACCCTATGAGCGTGGCGACCTTGTATCGCTGCTGCACGAACAGGCAACCGTTAACCAGGTGACCCACACAGACGAAGGGATCCGCATCACTGCTCAAATTCCACAGTCTTTACTCGCAAGGCTGATCGCATTCAAAGTGGAGTAACGCCATGTTTCGTTCCATCGATCGCTCCAAAACCTTATCGCGTTCGCTTGAAGGCATGTCAGCCTCGCTTGCTAAACGGCGCGGTCTCATGCCCGTTCTCGGCGTCTTGCTCATCATCATCAGCTTTGTCGTACATCTTGTCAGTCTCGCCTTTCCTATCCCTCTCCTGGAGATCATTTGGAGCATCACACACCATCTCGGCTTGATCCTGGCACTCATCGGTTTGCTGCTGATCGAACCGCTCGGTCGCTAAACATTTTCCAATACCCAATCGCCAATATCCATTATGCCAGACATTCGCGTCCTCACGACACCCGCCGAATTTAACCATCTGCCTGACATTGAGATCGCCGTCTGGGGATTGCCCGCGCGCGATGTCGTCTCCGGCAACATCGTTCGCGCGATTACGCTCAACGGCGGCGTCGCCCATGGCGCCTATGACGGCGATCTCATGATCGGCATGTCATTGGCGCTGCCTGCTTTCCGCAGTCGCAAGCGTCTGCTTTGGTCGCATATGGCAGGCGTTCTTCCCGACTATCAAGGGCAGGGTATCGGCTTCGCGCTCAAGCAGGCACAGCGCGAATGGGCACTCAAGCATGGCTACGACGAAATGCGCTGGACCTTTGACCCGCTGCAACGCGGCAATGCCCACTTTAATTTGCACCTGCTCGGCTGTTACGCCGAAACCTACTACGTTGACTTCTATGGCCAAATGGAAGACGCGATCAACGTCTCTGCACCGACCGACCGACTGGAAGCCGTTTGGAAGCTGAAAGACGAACGGGTCAAACAGCTGACGGCGGGTAATTTGCCAACGCCATTTCGCGGCAACATTGAGCGAGTGATCCTGCGCAATCATGACTCTGCCCCAGAACTTAATCTCGATACCACAACCGAACAGGCGAATCTGTTCCTCGAGATTCCCCGCCGCGCCCGTGATCTTCCCAGTGCGAAGATGATCGATTGGCGGCTGGCGCTGCGTGAAGCAATGCAACACGCCATCGCACAGGGCTATCGCCTCGTTGACCTGGTTGAACGTGATGAGCAAGTCTACTATCGTCTTGAACGGCAGCCAGGCTACATGCTCTATGTGTTGGAGTGCAGCGACGGCAGCCTGTACACGGGCATCGCGCTGGAACTGGAGCGACGAGTCGCGCAGCATAACGCAGGTAAAGGCGCTGCCTATACACGCAGTCGCCGTCCCGTGCGCCTGCTTGCTGCATGGTCATATCCGAGCAAAGGCGCTGCACTTAAAGCAGAACTGGCGCTCAAGAATCAGAATCGCGGTTATAAGCTCAAACTGCTCGAAAGTGATGCGCAGTGGGAGGGCGGCATCCGCCAGAATGCTCGGTGAAAAAGCACGGGAATATTCCCATTATTTTGGTGCGCATTTCGCTTGCAGATCATCGTCTCCCCTGTTAAATTTGCTTAATCCAATTACCTTTTCCAGGAGGATCACATGCGCTTGCGTATAGGTCTGTGGCTTATTGCTTTACTGGCTTTAGTTGCCCCCGTTACTGTGCTTGCACAATCTGAAGGATTGCCCGACCTAGAGGGTCGTGAAGTAGTGATCGCGGTTGAAAACGCCTACCCGCCGTTCAACTACATTGACGAAGCGACGGGCGAAGCCGTCGGTTTTGACTACGATGTCATGAACGAAATCTGCGCTCGCATCAACTGCACGCCCGTCTTCGAGCAGACCACCTGGGATGCACTGCTGGCAGGCGTCGCCGCCGGGCAGTTCGATGTCGGCGCCTCCGGCATCACCATCACTGAAGAGCGCGAACAGACCGTTGACTTCTCCATCGGCGTCGTCGCCACTGAGCAGGTTCTGCTCACCCGTCTCGATGAAGACCGCTTTGCTACCGTCCAGGAATTCGTGGATGGCGACTTCATCCTCGGCACGCAGACGGGCACCACCAACTACGATAAGGGCATCGAACTCGTCGGCGAAGACCGTGTCACCGCCTTCGGCGAATTCGGCGCGGCAGTTCAAGCACTGGTCAACGGCGATGTTGATGCCGTCATCATCGACAGCACCGCCGGGCAGGGCTATGTCGGCACAAACGATGAAGTCCTGACCGTCATCAACGAACCCCTCACCAGCGACTTCCTCGGCTATGCCTTCACTGAAGGCTCTGACCTCGTTGC
>JANRJX010000022.1:0-6154 GCA_033763755.1 Chloroflexota bacterium | reverse complement strand
GAGCAGTAAAACTATGGCTTTGGCAGGCGATCATGTGGTGGTGAAGCTGGACGACTCCAGCGGCACCCTGCGCACCTTCGACAACGGCGACATCATCAGCGTGGATGTGCCGATCTCCCACGACCAGCACGACGTGACCGGCTTCGGCAGCGTGGTGCATCAGTTCATCAATGGCCAGCGCAATACGCCCGTGACCATTCGCGGCTATCTCACCCCGACGGCGCTGGTTGGCACGCATACCGTGATCAACGGCGCGTTCGTCGCTGGCACGCAGGTGACGCTGCGCGTGGCGGTCGGCAATAATGCCGGGCCGCAGGTCGGCACATCTCCGGAGTTCAGCGGGGAATTCTTCATCGAGAGCTACAAGCCGACGATCGAGACCGGTAAGGCGGTCATGTTCGAGGCGACGCTCAAGCCCGCGACCGGCACGTCTCCCGCGTGGGGCGTGATGGCGTAACCAGCAGAGAAAAAGGTATCCGCGTGTTACGCGCGGATACCTTTGAAACTTATTTGAAAGGGCTGCAACTTGGATAAATATACTGTCATAGTTGGGGACACTTGGGAACGCATAGCTGAAAAAACTGGTGTACCTGTAGAAATCTTGCTCGCACTGAATTACATTCCAGACATCAGTATTGGACCGTATGTTGGAACGGAGCTTTTTATCGCAATACCTCCCCCTGGGGCTTTGGGGGTTGCAGTCGGTTCTCAATCAGCAGGTGGCCCGCCAACATTTACATGGATTACAGAGGAAATAAGTGTTCAGCAAATTCAGCAGCAAATGCCCATCGTCAGTACAGCATATCTGGGATCAAACATTGGATATGATGCACAACTGCGTGAAGATATTCATGAAAGAGTGTCCCAAGCGCAATTCGTGCCAAATCAGGCACTGCAGGATTGGGCATTCTTTATCATAGGTTTTAAAACCACATCTCCGGAGGAACATGCTCGTACACTCCTGCAATCACATCTCTATGCACTTTACGAGTCTACTATGCCCTATAGTCCGGCATATGTTCCCTTAAGTTATGAAGACTTTCTCCAAAGTCTGGACGATGTGTTAGGCGAGAATTACTCAACCTTTGACTTGATGACTCTTGCAACGCAATATGCCTCGCCAATCTATTCTGATATTTCGACAGATATGTATGGGGGTGTCGATCCTCGGTTCCAAAATCAGAGCTACGATGTCGGCGTTGACCGTCTGAATTCATATTTTATAGCAGAGCACCTGCTTGAGTTTGCCGACACGTACCTTCATTACTGGGTTATCGATCTGGCTAGACAGGTACTTAGAACGTGGCATCCCCTCGAAGAAGGGCGCTTGATAGGTGCGATAGAAAGAGAAGTTACCGGATTTCCAGGCTCTGTTCTGGGGATAGATACAGAAGTGCTTGGCGCAGGCTTTGGCACGTTTCTTGAAGCTATTCAAGTCAGACATGAGGTCTTCATCAGGTTGCAAGCCTGTGTAGATGATTACGAGCGATGGCGAACTTTCAGACAGGAGCAATACGAATCGGATCAACAATTGCTCCAGCAATTCCGCGACATAGTTATCGAAGTAGCAGTCGTTTTGGGCGTGAGTACAGCCTTCGGACCTGTAGCAGGTTCCGTTGCAGGTTCCTTATTTACATTGGAAGACTTCCTTCAAGGGGATGTCACATTCGGGACATTTGGTTCCCTGCTCCTTCTGGAACTTATAGGTTTGAGAGGTGGGCAATTCCTTCGTGCGCTCGGAAATAGTTTTGCTAAGACGCCAATCTCGCGGTTGACCAGAATGGATCTTGCGCATATCGAACTGACTCAAGCGCTTCACCTAAGAATGGTCGCGGAACATTACGGTGTAGACATTCACATCGCAGGGCGACTAGCCGACACAGTGGGAGAAAAAGCTAATCGAAGTGCAGCAGTCGAGCGAGCCATTGCGTTAGCAGCAGACGATCCAGTGCTGTCGGCTTTTTTCAGGTCCGATACGGCACCAGACCAAGTGCGTATAATATTGTCATCGGAAGAGTTTACTGGCGAAGCTCTTGAAGCTTGGCAAGGAGTTCAAATAAGAGTATCTAATTGGTACGGACGAGAGGGGACTACATTAAGTCCTGCACAGGTCAAAATATCTTCCGGCGAATCAGAAGTCGATTTCTATATTCCACCTGAGCAATGGGCAGCGCTAAATAGTACCCAACAAAGGCAGATCACAGATGCACTAACGCAGATTCTTGCCGTAAATAAGACTGACCCATATCATATGCTGGATGATATTGATCTTTGGGTAAATCCATCAAGTGGTGGAAGCCCGCGCTGGTCTCCGCGCAATCCTCCGCCAGGAGCGATAGTTTTTTCTGCGCGTGGTGGGATCACACATACTGAGATAGGAGGGCGCTGATATGGCTAACATTCTGGATAAAGAAAACTGGGTAGAGATCCCCGAAGGTGAGTTTATCACAGGGCTGTCGGACGCACAGTGGCGGGCAATCTGGCTGAAAATCCGCGACGTTTCTGGCTATGCTGGCAAGCCCGCTGACATACGGGAGAACATGGACGTTGCGCTTGCCAAAGTGTTTGAGTATGAAGACCTGAGTTACGACGAGAAAAAATGCTTCGTCAGAATACTGCCATATCCCTACGACCGGTATAGACAGCACACCGTCTATCATTCCCGGTTTTACATTGCGCGCTTTCAGATTTCGGCGATGCAATACTGGCAGTTTGAACATGGCACGCGCGCGGTCAATTTGCCTGGATTTCTGACCGACTCGCGCTGCATTGCAGAAGTGCGTCGTGAACCAGCAGTCGAGCTCTGCCGACAGCTCGGTGCGAGGTTGCCCACGTCTTTGGAATGGGAAAAAGCGGGTCGCGGCACGGACGGTCGTCTATACCCTTGGGGAGATGAGTGGGATGAGAGCCGAGGCTTCTTTTACTACGGACAGAAATACCCACCGCTCCCCGATTGTGGCGGTAAGCCGCACTTGGATGCCTACCCGGATGGCGTCAGTCCGTATGGTGTGTGGGGTATGTGCGGTGGGCTGCCCGATCTGATTCAGGTTGAGCCTCATAGCAAAACCTATAATCTCGATGGCAAGACTTTTTCTATTGGATTAAAGGGTCAACATCCCCGTGAACTTCAGGTGGATACCGTGTTTTTCGATCACCTCCTGATCCGGCGAGGCTATTCTGAGTGGGGGGTCGCCCTACGCCCGGTTTTTGACGAGTTACCTGCATAAGAAAAGGAAATATAGACATGATACAAGGACCAACTCAACCCTCTAACGAAGGCAGCGGCGCAGGCGACTCTGAAAATGTAATCAGCGCACTGAATGCTGTGTACATCGCAGCTCAGGAAATCAATACTTTCGCATCACTGATTCAGAGCATTGCCCAACAGCTTGACATTGAGGAAAGGAACACATTGACTGCGATTGTCGAGGCGAGAATTCAGTCTCTCAACCAGATTGCGGCTGCGCGTGATGGTGCTCTTGAGAGAATAGGGGCGGCTGGCAATCTCGATCGCCGGGCGCAGCACAACCAGGCACCGCTTCCAGGAAAATTCACCCCAACAATTGAATAGATAGCCCCTGTTATTTAAGGAAAAGTGAAAAATGCCAACTTCATTCCAGATCGGCATCGACTGGCGGCGGAAGGGGTTCATGTGCTGGGACGCACGCCCGACCGACGCGATCAACCGCCTGCCCAGCCCGCTGACCTACACCAGCATCGACTTTCGCAAGACGGGCGTGGCGACCAGCGCCAGCCTGTTCAACCTGGACACCCCTTACGGTTTCCGCGCCTTCCAGGTCGAGACCGGGACGGGCGTCAATAACGGGTTTGTCCTCGGCCAGCAGGACGGAACCCTGGCCGTCAATGACATTACGGTCTTCAATCAGTTCGGTTCCGGTCCCTACACCGTCGTCATGTGGGTGCGCGGGATGGCAAATTTCATCGGTGTGCCGTTCATCGTGCGCGTTAAAGATGAGACCGGAACGCTGATGTTTTCCTCCAGCCCGGTCACGCTGACCGCCGACTGGCAGAAGGTGACGGCCAGCGGAACGGTCGTCGGCACCAGCCCCTACCTGACGATCGAGTGCGTCAAGAATAACAACGCGGCGAATGTCACCTTTCAGATCGCCGGGATCATGCTCGTTTCGGGAAGCGTTGTCCCAGTCGGCTATAACGCCGGGAATGAAGCCGACGTGTTTGACAATGTGACGGCCTGGGTGCAGGACGCGGAGTGGTTTCTGGGGATGCACGCGCCTTATCAGGACGACGCCGACGACTCGATGCTGCGACTGCGGGTGAAGAATACCAGTCGGTTGTTTTCGCCGGAATTCATGCCAGAAGAACCAGACGGAGTAGGAGGGGTGCAGGAACCTATGGGGAAACCAGGTTCCCTGCGCGATTTCCTCCGTCCCTACGCCCCGGTCACGGTACGTTCGAACGACGGCACCACCACGCGCACGCACTGGTCGGGCTGGGTGGAGAGCATCCAGCCGAAGACGGACTCCAAAGGCGAACGCACTGCCGAGATCAAGGCAGCCGGGGCGATGCTCTTTTTCGAGGATGTCGAGACCAGTCTACCCGTCCAGCGCGATCGCCGCACCGACGAGATCGTCCTCGACCTGCTGCGCGAGGTGCGTATCGCGCCGCCGCTCATGCAGTCCACACTGCTCAACGAACCGGGCCATGCCGAGCTGGATCGCACTGCCTTTCTCAGCGACGCCCTGCTGCCCTATGACTTTGATGTCGGCCAGACCACCCTCGCCTACGCCGGGGACAACTGGGTGCGTCCGCGCGGCCCTGGCGAAGCGGGCAAAGACAGCTTTAACGTCTACCGCGCGATCAAGGATGTGGTCGGGGCCGAGCGCGGGCGCTTCTTCTTCGACCGAGCAGGCCAGGGGATCTTCTGGGATCGGCACCGCCTGCTCAAACGCAAATTCGCTGCGGCGACCGATTCGACCTTCAACGATGGCATGACCGGGCTGGCCTACGAGTTCGCCGGGTTGGGAGAATTTCGCAATGAGGTCGTCGTCACCTGCCACCCGCGCACCATCTCCAGCAGTGGCGAGGAACTGCTCTGGTCGCTCGATCAGCCGCTCACCCTGCGCAGTGGCGAACCGCGCAAGCTGACGGCCAGCTACCGTGACGCCAGCGAGAACCGCATCGGTGGGTTGGATGTGCATCTGGCCAACGTCACCTTCAGCAGCGGGAGCGGGAGCATCCGTCTGGTGGCTGGCGGCAACCGCGCCGAACTGGAGGTCATCCCGGATGCGTCGAATGCCCAGGTCGTGCTGGCCACCTGCGAGTTGCGCGGCACGAAGATCACCGATTTCGGGACGATCGACGCTACCGCGCGGGATCAGCGCAGCATCAGTCTGTACGGGCGGCGGGCGCTGCGGCTGAATTTCGCCGCGATCGATGATTTCGATCACGGTCAGAGTGTGGCCGATTTTGAGAAGACCCGCCGCGCGCAGCCGTCGGGTAAGGTCAGTTCGATGACGCTGATCAGCGATGCGCGCGATGGCGGCGGTCCGCACGCCGATCAGCTCAAGCAGACCATTGGCAGCATCGTGCGCGTGCAGGAGACGCAGAGTGCACACAACGACGTGTATTTCATCATCGGCGAACAGCACCGGCTGACGCAGGCAGGGTCGCTGCTGGAGACGACGTGGTTTCTGGAGTCCGCCGCCGATGCGGACTGGTTCATCGTCGCTGATCCTGGCGTGACGGCGCTGGATGCGGGCGTGCTGGCGTACTGAAAGAGAAAGGGGTGCATCACCTGACACGGTGCTGTACCCCTTGTTTTCTACATTGTTTGGCACTACCGCTTGAACCGCGCTCTGCCACCCCATTACTCTATGCTCTTTTCCCCGGCTTTGGCAGGCGATACCGTCAGAACTGCACGCCCCAACGCCACGCGCCCACGCCGAAGCTGCCGAACGGTTCCCCCGCCCACAGCCAGACCAGCGTCAGATCGGCAGCCTGACCCGGCAGCAGGTCGAACGGTGTGAGTCCGTCGGCGGGCGTGCGTGGACCCGGCGGGTTTTCGCCGTAGCCGAGCGCCAGCCACACATCGTCCGGCGTGATCGGAATCACCGTCGCGCCGCCGTTGTACAGCCGCAACCGGGTCGTGATCTGTCCTTCACGGGTCGTCACG
>JANRJX010000021.1:0-17981 GCA_033763755.1 Chloroflexota bacterium | reverse complement strand
AAGCAGTTAGCGGTCGCCAACCGCCTGCACCGCTCGCTGGATGACTTGCAGCGTTCCGTTGACGAGGTGCTGCGCAACCAGAACACACTTGCCCATCCCAACCGCCTCAAGTTCTTGGATTACTTTCGGTCAGTGGCTTAGGATGTCCGGTTTAGCTCTCAAGATATGTACGTGGTTATTTGCCCAGAATTTTCCATCCATGATGTAAGAACTTCGCTCACCTGGTCCAAAAAAACCACCATCCTCTGCCAACAGCACAAATTTCCCGTCATGGGTAAAACCATGAACATAATCAATTACGCCATTCGCACCACAATATGGAATTGAACCGGAAACTCTCTCACTTGCTTTAATAGGGACACGTCCTGCATCATGGATTTCAGCAACATCTTCAAGTGCAACCAACTGCCAATCTATAAATCCATTGCTCATCTATTCGTCCCCGTCATTGAGCATCTCATGTAAATTCAGTAAGATGCTCTGAAATTCGCGTGTACGCTCAATTAGGCTCGCAGTTATCTCTGTTGGATGAGGTAGTTTCACGCGATCATCTTGGTTGGGATTACGGGCACTTAGGTCGTAACCGCGTTTGTCCAGCGTCTCAAACGTCTCAATCCAAACAGAGTAAGGTTCTGGTGGACGCAGCCCTTGGGTGTCTTTGCTGTTTGGATTGGTGGCTTCCGCTTCAAAGAATGCCTGCCATTGCTGACGTATGTTCTCGGCGTACGCGAACGGACGCTCGTCCTTGCCATCGAGGTAGGCACACCACAGCTTCCACATCGCCCGCGCCTCAGCAAAGTGTTCATCCTGAATGCGGCTGCCCTTGGAGAACTTCTTCAGGTCACCCGATAGTGGAAGTTCGTAGTACCACGTTTCGTGCCGTGCTACCGGGTTGCGTTCCATCACCACGTCGGGACGCTGGAAAAACAGCAGCGCCGTCTTGACATCGGAATAGGGTGCAAAGGTTCCCGGCGGCAAACTCACCACGGCAAATAGGTGAAACTGTTCTAGCAAGTCTTTCTTGACCGTCGCGAATGCGCCACCCCGGAACAGCGTTCCTTCCGGCACTACCATCGCACAGCGGGCATTAGGTGACTTCTTCAATTTCTTGATGATGTGCTGCATAAACAGCAGTTCAGTCGCGTTCGCTTCTACGGCGAAGTTTTGCTGGATATGCCGACCTTCTGTCCCCCCAAAGGGCGGGTTGGTCAGGATGACGTCATAGCGTTTCGACACACTACCCTTGACGCTCTCCTCAAGCGTGTTGGTACGAATGATGTTCGGCGCGGCAACCCGGTGCAGCACCATATTCATCGTGCCGAGCAGCGCCGACAGCCCCTTTTTCTCCTGCCCGTAGAAGGCTTTTTCCTGTAAGAACTCACGATCCTGAATCGTCTGGTTCGGATTTCGCTTTGGATCAGCCATGTACTCGTAAGCTTCTGCCAGAAAGCCTGCCGAACCACTTGCGGGGTCGTAGATTTCTTCACCGATCTGCGGTGCAATAACTTCTACCATGAAGCGGATCACGGGACGTGGCGTGTGGAATTCACCCGCACTGCGGTTTTCATTCCCCATACGTTCCAGAAGATCTTCATAAAACTGTGTAATCGTGAAAATATCCTGGTCGCTCTCAAATCGGATGCTGTTGACAACATCCAGGACATCTTTGAGGTTATACCCAGAGGCGCAGACCGGCACATTGCGAACGACAGAGTGATCAGCGACGCTTTCATCCGAGAAAATTCCAGCGATGGTTCGTGCCAGCGGCGATCCACTGAGGCTGGCAAGACCGGGCAGCAAGCGCCCACGCACGTATCGAATCAGGTCATCAGCGGAGGTTGCCTTCAATACTTGCGGGCTTGCCCAGGTATCCCACGCCAGATCGCCTCGTAATACAGGTTCGTAGGCTTCACCGCCAAGCGATGCCTGCGCAATGCGTTCTTTCTCTTCTTCATCCAGAAACTTTAAGAAGAGCAACCATGCGATATGCTCGGTGTACTGCATAATCCCGCCGACGTTGTTGTCACGACGCAGAATATCGCAGGCGCGCCACATATCGTTGCGCAGGGTCTCATTCGTCTGCTGCTTCGCCATTACGACTCGCTGACGCTCAAGGACAGATAAAATGTTCTAGAAGTCAGCTAGTATACAGCCGTCGCTGCAATTCCTCCATTGTCTGCTTAAGCTGTTGTGGATCGCCCGAAAAGCGTCGAATGACGCCTCGAACTTCACCCATTTGCTGGAATGGCGAAACCCGGAAGATAGCTGGATCCATGATTTGACGCAATCCACCGAGTTCATACTTCGAAAGCAGTGCATAGATTACCTCACGGGCTTCGGGTGGGTAAGTTTGTAGCCAAGCCCGCTGTTGCTGGCGAAAATCCAATGTGCGGTCATAGCGTGTGCACAGCGCGCGATCAAATGCCAGATGTCCAAGCAGATCAACGTCATCGACTTCAGGCTCATTCAGCACTTCGGCTAACACGTCAGAATAGATGCTGTTCTTCGTGAGTTGGGTAACAAGGTCGTTCCGCTCCTGCGGTTCACGCCATGCTGCCAGTAGACCTGCCCAATCGGGCACCAGCTCCCGCACTTTTGTCTTGGTATAGTCGAGGTATTCGGTCAGAGTCATCGGCTCATTCATTCCCTCGACGATAAATGTTGCCTCTTCCGCGATGTTGACTTCCAGTCCCTTGACCTTGATCTTGCCACGCGGTGTTCCTTGTGGCTTCAGCTCGACCTCGCAAATCGCAGTTTCACCAACAAAGGTTTCTACCTCGAGCTGGCGACGTCGCATGCCAGGGCCGCTCACGATTAGCGTCACCGACCCTGCGGGCAGACGACTGAACTGGAATGCTCCATTCGCGTCTGTCAGAATTGGTCCACGCTGATCATTAGGTCCAGCAATAATCGAAACGGTCGCGCCGACGATAATCTCCCCCGTATCAACAAGGTGAACCGTTCCCGCGATGGCTGATGATTGTTCCCCTGGTTCAACACGGTTCGTTGGTTCTATGCTGGGGGGTTTGTCCCAGCCTGCGTCGATAAGGCGGGTTGCTCCCGTATAGTCGATGATACGGAACCACACTTTACCAGTGTCTGGGTCAATACGAGTGCCGCGCCCGATGATCTGCTTAAACAAGATGGGGGAGTTGAGCGTTTTCATGAAAACGATGTTTCGCGCTGAAGGCACATCCACTCCAGTTGAGAGAAGTTCGGCGGTTGTTGCCACAACGGGGAATCTTTGATCGCTGTCTTGGAATTGTTGCAGTCGCCTTTGTCCTTGCGCACCCTCTTCACTCACAATTGCAACTGCATAATCATCCCCGTAACCCAAATCAGCAAAGTGATTATTGAGTAGCCGAGCAACTTCCTGCGCGTGATTCATGTCAACACAAAACACCATCGTCTTGTGCATAGGGCCAAACCGACGCATCAGCATTGCGAGGTGTTCTGTCATCAATATGGTTCGGTCGGGGAGAGTGATTGCGCGTTCAAACTGTGGGGTATTGTAGTCGCTCTGTAACTCGACATTTTCTGGGATGAACAGTTCTGCCCCTTGTTCTATCGCTTCCTCGATATTTAGCCCCTCGCGATCGACGTTCGTGCGGATCAGATGGACTTTATAAGTTGCAAGGAAGCCGTCTTCGATGCCTTGCCCTAGACTATAGGTATAGGCTGGTCTCCTGGTCGGGACACCACTTTCCTCGCCTTCGCCGACTACGGCAGGTTCTTCTGCGCAGAAATAGGCATAAGTATCGATGCTCTCCTCCTGCTTTGGAGTGGCAGTCATGCCAAGATGTATCGCTGACCCAAAATGGTCAAGGATTTCCTTCCATGTTCCCCAACCGGAACGATGCGCCTCATCAATGATAATGAGGTCGAAGAAATCAGAGGGGAACTGTTCAAATAGTCGCTGACCGCCGCGTTCATCACTCCAAAGGTTTTGATAAATCGCGAAGTAAAGGTCGTAGTTCAGCGTGGCTTTACGCTGCCCATCGAGCAGGAATCGAGGGTCGCTTGTCCCGCCTGCAAATGGACTAAAGGCATTGTATGCCTGATTTCGAAGAACTACACGATCAGCGAGGAACAATACGCGACCAGGACGACCACCGCTTTTCTGCTGCAACCAACCTGATTTGATGAGCTTCCAGGCGATTTGGAGTGCAACGAAGGTTTTTCCGGTGCCCGTTGCCATTGTCAAGAGGATACGTTGTTGACCGCGCATCACCCGCAGCAGCACTTCCTTTATGGCTGCCTCTTGGAAGTAGCGTGGCTCTTTGCCTCTTGTGGTATCTACTGGAGCATACGGGTGCAGTAGGGGGTTTTTGCGTCGAGCCGCTGAATCAGCTGCAATGTATATCGGTCTTAATTCCCCAGCTCGTTTCTGAAAATCCTGGATTGTTGGCGGCTCATCAAGTCCGGTATTGGAGCGCCAGCGCTCCCAAAGTTGATCCGGGCTGGGAAAGTTATCAATTTCGCGAGAGGCAGTTGTGAACGAATCCCACTCAATGATTTCATGACCATTGGTCGAATATGCGAATGCTACCCCTAGATCGCGAGCATAATCTTTTGCTTGCTGAAATCCGCTCAGCGCCGATTTTGCTTCTTCCTTTGCTTCGACTACTGCAATGGGGAAGCTATCGGTGTAACGCAGTAGATAATCTACACGTCGCGGTGGTTGTCGCTCTGCTTGGTCGCCGCGCAAGACCACTCGTCCCGCTGTGTATGCGTAATCTGCACGGTAGTAATGCTCTCGCGTGACCTGGCTGCGACTCCACCCCGCGCTATTCAACTTAGGATCGATCAGATTTGCTCGGGTGTCTGCTTCGCTGTATGTCAAGAATACGCCTTTAGGATCAACTAAGTTTGACCTCACAATTATAGCGACCATTCCGAAGCGAACGATTACTTTTCAAGGCATTACACCTCAGGGATACCGCACTGAGTTTGATAGGAGGTTCCGAAGCCGAAGTCAAACAGGTTTGCTTCTTTACGCGTCGCCTGCAACTTGATACTCTGAACACTCCATGACAATTTATCTGCCCAACATCCTTACGGAGGCAAATGGAGCGGCGTGAAATGGGCCGCTTCGATATCAGGCCGTTCCGAGATGCTTACCCAAGAACGCATCTCACCTACGCTAAAGATCGCACGACTGCTCAACTGCCAGTAGAAATCCACTCCACGATTGTAGCGTCGTTCGACCACCACCTGAGCCGACTCAATGAACTGCTGGCTACGCTTCGTTGCTCTGAATTCTCAGAAGTTGATCAGCCCACCAAAAGTGTTACTCCAGTGTCTGCTGAAAATTCCGTTGTTACTGTCGATCGGTTGCTGGATAGTCCAGTCCTTGCGGCACCAGAACAGCCAACCTTTGATCAAGCCTTCAAGCGCTTTGAGCCGATGTTCCATACTGTCTTCTACCGAAGGTATCATCCGACCATTCGCGACGATATGAAACAGGTGGCTTTTATATCCTTGTTCAAGAAGTGGCGGAAGGATCCAACTTTTCTCGACAACACCGCTTCTTATGTCGTGACGGCTGCAATCTTCGGAGTGGGGAACTGGCGAAAGAAGCAAATGAAAACGACCCGCAGGGAAACACGAATGCATGTCGATGGTCATGATAAGGTGATTGGAGCAACACGCGCACAACGCGACCATGATGCATGGGCGCAATCCATTGACCGTCGGATCGATGTTGAGCTGGCTCGGTCAGCAGTGCTCTTTCAATATCCGAAGGCAGAAGAACGCGAGTGGGCTTCGAATATCGTGAGGCGCTTGAAACTTGGACATAACCGCATTTCGACAATCATGCGGAGTCGGGTCAAGAAACGCCGATTTTTCGTAGTGAAAGCACATGTGCTCGAAACACTGCGAACACAACTCGCCGAGTATGCTCCGGTAAAAATGTCAGGCGTCGTCTTCGAAGCGGAGAACCCATAGCAGTTTCGAGCAGTAAAGCCCACTCTCCAACACTACAGGCTCCCCACGTTTCCCACCCACCTTCAAACCACAAACTATAGCGGCGAATATTTCTTTATAGCCTCAGGGAGACGTCGCTTTTACACAATTGTAAGACGTCTTCGTTCGCAAAACATTATGGTCGGGGCAGTTTCGACTATCTCATAGCGAGGAGCACCATCGATTCCGACGGCACTCCATTTTTCCACCTCACGCCCCATCGTACTTGAATGCGGCCCAATAGTAGGGATGCGCGTAGGGTTTGTCATCGGGTGCCCAACTTTGGCGCAGGACGCGGAACCCTTCGCGAGCCTCGCTGTCGCTCATGCGGTAGAACGATTCGTAGTATTCGCCGAGTTCAGCAGCAGTGACACCGCGCAGCCAGAACTGTGCTGCACGAAGCGCCACAGCAGGGTCCATCGGTTTGTCTTTGTCCAGCATGTATTTGTACATCCTTTCCATCAGCAGCGCGGTGCTGCGGTCTTCCACAGTCCAGAGGCTGCTGATGACCGCGGCTGCGCCAGCTTGCATGAAGCCGGCGGGCAGCCCGACGAACTCATCCGGCACGTTGTCGAAATCGACAATACCCGTCTCACAGGCGGACAAGACGACCAACCGCGCCGCGCTCAGGTCGAGCTGCGCCATGATCTGCGGCAGTGGCAGCGGCGCATCGTCGGCCACGTAGAGCGCCGACGCGAACGCATCGCCGCCCCAGCCGAAACCGCCATGGCACGAGAGATGGATGTAGGCTTTGCCCTTTGCCCCTTGTCGGATCGCATCGACCGACGCCGCGCCGTCGATGAGCGCGGATACGCCGAATAGTGCGGCGATGCTCTCCGCTTCAGCGCGGGTGTTCGGTAAGTTGTTCAACGCCTTGTACTGGCTTACGCCAGCGACGAGCGCGCCGCTTCCATTAGCCTGCTGGTGCTTTGCTGCTGCGAGCGACCGCATTGAGGTGACATAAGTAATGGCGTAATCGTCGATGAAGTAGCGGCGCGCGCCATCGACTTCGCGCCAGGCAGCGTGCAGCGGAACGAGCGCGGTATCGCCCTGCGGCATAAGCAGCACGCGCTTAATCCCTAGTGCCTGAAGACGCTCATGCATACGTCTCACGAAGGCATCCCACAGGCGGCGAGTCACTTTGTCGATGCCTGCGAACAGCGCTTTCATTCCGGCACCTGCGAACCGGTAGTTGATGTAATAGCGCAGCCAGCCGGGCTTTTCGCCTGCTTCGCGCGTCAGTGCATAGAGGTCGGCTTCTGTAATGTCGTCCAACATGAGCACATGCTCGCCAGTGACTTCGCGTGTCCCGCCTGGGACGATGAAGACCGCGCTGCCCTGCGAGGTGAAGAGCGGTGCGACCAGCGCGCTGCCTTCCGGCATGAGCGCCAGCAGCTCGTCGAGCGGCAGACCTTCCGGCATGAAGTTGGGATCCTTCGTGCGCAGCTCCGCAACCAACCTGCGCAGCGCTGAACGTGCATCCGCTAAGTCATGGCTGATTGAAAGATAGTCTCGACGAGCAGGTGCGTCGGCAGCTAGACGATATTCGTACTCCAACGCCCTGATACGTTCGCGAACGGATTGCAGGCGCTGCCGTTCGCCGGCATCGAGCTGTGTCAGGTTGGCATCACCCAGCGACTGCGCTTCGGCCAGCAGCCGGGCTTTTCCTGCTTCAATCAGCGACAGCGCTTCCCCGGTTTGCCCAAGCTGTAAGGCGCTGTACGCGGCTAAAGTATAGAGGCTACCAGTTTGTTTGAGGGCATCCATGCGCCCGGCATCGCCGATGCCTGCCGCGAAGATGTCGCCGCCGACAGCGATTGCGTTTTGACAGGTGTGATAGGCTTGTGCCCAGCGCCGCTCGCCGAAATACAGAGTGACAAGATTGCGCAGCGTGTCGCGGTTTTCCGCTGGAAACGCCTCGCGGGTTCTCACCTCCAGGGCCTGCTGGTAGGCGGCAATCGCGTCCTCAATGTTCTGCGCCCGGTCGCCACGGATGCGGGAATAGTAGGCGGTCGCCAGGTTCATCATGGTCGTCGCCCAGTCGACGGGCATGGCGGTCTGCGTCCTGACGGTCAGGGCCTGCTGGTAGGCGGCAATCGCGTCCTCAATGTTCTGCGCCCGGTCGCCATGTGGGTTCTGCGCGAGGGTGTTGCCAAGCTCACCCTGCAAAGCTGCCCAAAGCTGCTCGTTGCCCTGCCGCGGCAGCAGCGCCAGCGCGCGGCGGCACAACTCCACGCGGCGCGGCATATCGCGGGCGTCGCGCGGCGGCTGTTGAAGTTCTCGGATGATGGCGTTGATATCATCGGTAGGATTGTCGCCGCTCGGTCGCTGGTTTTGCATGGATTCCATCAGTTCGAGAAGCTGCTGGTGCAGCTCTGGGTCTTCCGCTTTGAACTTCTCCATCTCTGCTTCAGCGTCGTCACTTTGTGCCAATCGCTGCATCGCTGCCTGTAGTTTCATCAGGCGGTTGTATTCTTCCGGGTTCTCTGTCTTAAGTTTGTCGATCTGCGCCTGCACATTTTGTTCATTTGCTTCAGACTCGTCGTTTTCTTCCTGTCTAGCTTGCTCCAACTGCCGCATCACGCGATCGTATTCTTCGGGATTTTCGCCTTTCAGTTTCTCCAATGCCGCCTGTATTTCTTCGGCGCGGCGTTTCAGTTCCGCTTCCGGGTTATCACTGAGCGCGACGGGCAGCATCTGCCGCTCTATACCTGAAAGACCATCCTGCAGCCAGCCCTCCTGCCAGCGTTCACCCAAAGACCGGCGCAGGCTCTGAACCAACCCTCGCGCCTGCTGCTGATCTTGCTCCTGGGTCGTCCCCTTGGCGGGTGAGAAGAGCAGCGGGGGCTGCTTGTCGGGTTGGAAAATTAGCAGCGGCGCATCAATGCTGCCTAGCTCATCGCCGGTGTAGGGGCTGGTGACGACATGCAGGGTCTCGTCGCGCATCTTCTGCAACAGGTCAGGGCGCTCGACGGTGTCGACGATCAGCCAAACATCGAAGGTGAAGGGCTTGCCGGTTTTGGGGCAGGTTTGCTGGCTTGGCTGTGAAAATGAGTTCGGCATAATCTTCAATCCTTGATGCTGAATTGTTCGACGATCTGCCAGTGATTTGGACGATCGCTTACCCGGCGGATGCTGTGCATTGCTTCCAGGCTGAGGAGTGACCGTTGGAACTGCGCGTCGGTCAGCGGTGCATGGTAGTAGATAGTGCGTTCCTCGTTAGTCTTGGCGAAGATGACCGCTTCGTCCGCGATGCGTTCTGGTTTGTGGCTCGCGGCGACGACGAAACCCCAGAAAACGCTCGCGTCCGGCTCCGAGAGCGTCCTGGTCGACGCTTCGAGCAGAGTTGCCGCAAGGACGACCGCTGCGCCAATCAGGACGTACGGGTGGGGCGAATCCATGAAGCCATAGGCTCCGGTCAAACCTGCCCCACCCATCTTGAGCCAATCGTTGACGTCAAAGCGCAGGTTCTTGAACTTGATGCTTTTCGCGCCACCGCCGCCCGGCTTCATGCTAAGGCCGCGATGTGTCTCATCACTTTTGGGTGTAATGGTCTCTGGATCCACATCCCACTTGACACTCTGGAGAGCCGCCAAAGTCATCTTTTCGACGTCGGCGGGGGATAGCTTGAGTTCTTTGACCAGGCTTTCGACTGACTCGCGAGTGTTGGCGATGATGTCCGATTGAACTTCCATTGCGTCGAGCAGGCGCTTGTTTGCGTGCTTGTCAGTTTTCCAAAAGAGAGTTTCGAGTTCTTCCCCAATCCGCTGACGCTGGTCATCCGTGGTGGACTGCTCATAGGCGAGCATCGAGGCCTCAATCTGAGGGGAAATTGCTTTCCAGTCATCCGCTCCCAGGATCTCTGGAAGCTCGTGCATGATGCGTCTGACGGCAAAATAAACGTTGAGCGACTCGTGCGGGTTCATTAGCGGCACGCTCCTTTTCAATGGCGAGTGAGTGAGGGATGACTCACTAATAGGATACCGGAACTCGGAAAATCCGCCGCAGGTTGCGTAGGCCTAAGGTGATATTGGTGACGATTGTCATCGAAACGACGGGGCTAGGGCCGCAAGGGTTAACGCTTAGTGGGCGGTTCGCCGTAGCGCGCTGATAGACGTGGGCTCGAAATATAAGTCTCGCTCAACGGGCAATCCAAAACTTCCGCGTACACTTTCTAGCTCCGATAAACTGAAGTAGCCAAGTTCGGTATCAAGACCCTTCACCAAACCAAAGAAAGTGTCTATCCCATCAAACTCGGTTGCGTACCATGTCCAGTTAGCATCTGGCGTAAAGTATTTGACGACGGCAATTACCTCTTTGCCAAGCTTTTCTGTCGCGTAGAGTAGCGGTAGAGCCGCCCGGATTTCGCCCGGTAGTAAATCCATCATCACGTCACTGCTCCAGCCACGCTGGACGTTGATGATTTGCCTCGCCTGGTTATCAAACTGAATACCGTAGGCGCGCTTGGCAAGCGAATTGGCGACAATCAGCGTGTCGTCGTTGAGTTTTCGGATGAAGTAGGCTGGATAGTCGTCTACAACCTTCATCGCCTGCGTAAAGGCTTCATCGCGACTTGCGTGACGAGAGAGGTGCATTGCGCCGAATATGTGTATGAGCGGTTCTGCACCTCGGTCTTCTGCCTGGGTCAGTTCTCGGTCAAGCTGTGAGAGAAAGTGGATGATGGGGTACTTCTGGCCGCGCAGTCGTTCCTGCTTGTATCTCTGTGCCATCAAATCGCCGTGTAGGTATTGAAAGCCTTCCATCGGCGTCTGGTCGAACGGTAAGCGTGTTTCTTTGGAGTGCCAGGACATAGGATGATTTCAGCATAGCAGTTCCCTCGGTTGGCGCGCAAGCCGTCTAAATGAACGACATTGGGAACGGTACATGCGGCGGCGTGTAGCTCGAAGGCACTTCCTCTGGATACGACTGAGCAGAGCGCCTCGGCTCGATGATTGCTATCTTTGGGGCATTGCCCTCAAGACGTT
Organism: Chloroflexota bacterium; assembly: GCA_033763755.1. Taxonomy (GTDB): domain Bacteria; phylum Chloroflexota; class Anaerolineae; order Aggregatilineales; family Phototrophicaceae; genus Flexifilum. The sequence goes on along the minus strand of JANRJX010000021.1, from coordinate 7,029 downwards.
TCAGCATGGCAATAAGGGTTGCACTGTCCAACCCTGCGGTGTGCGCTTCGACGGTTGCCAGTGCCAGCCACATGGATTGTGAACGCAATACGTCTGGAGTAGCGGCGATGGTCTGGGTGATGTCGGAGATGACCTTCTCTAGTTCAAGCTGAGCTGCTCGCTTCCTTTCTTCTGGGTCATCATGTGCTGCCTCTATTGCGTCTGGAACTACTTCCTCATCACCGTCATCTGTGTTGGGTGGTGCCTCTATGTCGTCTGCGAACAGACTTCGGGTCAGTTCTCGTGCTGCTCTTTCTCTATCGCGTTCTCGCTCTTCGTCCGTGCGTGGGTCTTCCATCACGAGCATGAGCGTCGCGGTATCAGGCAGCGACATTTTGGACGGTGGGATGTACTGCGCAAACTCGCGCTGCGAGAACATCTCCATCTGACGCGGGATGACAAGCGCGGCATCCCGTTGTTTCTGCGCTGAGGTGCGTGTGTCAACCATCGCACCGGTGAACATATCGACTTGTAAGGGGGTTTCGACAGGCATGGAAAACTCAGCATAGCAGATTGCTGCCGCGTTTGGAAAGTACCTTAACGAGTAGTACCTGTTCCCCTATAACGTTGGCATAGGAATTTGGCTCGTCTTCTTTCACCTCGAAACTCTGCTTTTTTCAGCTCCTTGAGCACATATCGAGTCAGGCGCGCCGTCTCTGCCTGAACGTTCACCATGCGCTCCAGCGCTTCCAGGCGTTCTAATCGTGTCATCCGTTCCTCACCCCCTTTGCAGGAGTGGTCAACGTGATTTGCCCACGTCGATAGAATGCCCCTATCCCTCTACGTATGACGCGGGGTTCACCGAAAAGGAGGATATTGAAGATGTGGATACAGCGTGCCCATCTCGCACTCTGGGAATAACGTAACTCATAACTCGATAGCCGGATGTCCTCATCCTGAAGCCGAATGCGGTAGAGCCGTAAAGGATGGATAAGGCGCTTCCGCTCTGCCCATCGGCACAAGCGGATGAGTTCGCGTCTGCGGTTGTAAGAATGGAGAACAAGAAAGATGTGTTTAAGCGAAAAACGGGGTGTATATGCGGAGGCCATATCGGAGTCTAGATCGTCAGGAAGCTCCGAGTCAACAAGGGGAATCAGAGGTTTCCGCTACCAATCTTTGCGCTCGTTGGGGTTGTAGCGGTTCGCCCAAAACTGTTAAGCTTCTTTTCGTATCGCTTCCCAATAGGCGCGGTCGGGCACAGTCTGGCAGTTACGGTAGAGAACTTGAACTGGTGCTTCTGTGGTGATTCGCAAGCCAATCACTCTCAATTCATATTGGATTCTGAAGAAAATGCAAAACGAGCGGGCAATTTCACCCGCTCGTCCTCGCAATAACACTATTCGATTGTTCGTCTGCTCACATCAGTACGCCAGCCGCGTGTTCGTCCCCAACTCGGCGCGTCCGACTGTGTCCAGCTTCCAGGGCAGCTCGGCGGTGGTCGGCGCGGGTTCCAGGTACCACGTCGTCTTCCAGAGCGTCGCGCCGTGCGTTAGCTCGTGCGCCTCGCCCATCACGTAGTACTGCGCGTCATGCCCCGTCTGCGTCTCCTTCACGCGCACCAGCGAGCCAATCGTCAGCGCCAACTGCTGCGCGTGATGCGTCCCGCCGTTCCTGCCGTGACTCTTGACCGTCACCGCGTTGACCATGCCCTTCGGCTGCTTGCGGCGGTCGCGCTCGAAGTCCGCAATGTACTGCGCCTGCTGCACATTGTCGATGCTCGGCAGGTTCAGCTTAAGCGTGCGCCGCCCATAGTCGATGATGCTCCCGCTGTCCAGCGCGCTCGCCTCGATCTCGCCGTCGTCGAAGATCTTGCGCCCGACGACCTTGAGCGCCGTCACGACTGCATCGACCGTCCCGCTGTTGACCAGCACCAGCTCCGCGCCATTGGCCTTCGCCTCGACGGTCACCGTCGCCGTCCCCTGCGCGAACGTCAGCGAGGGTAGATCGACTGCCACATTGCGCGCGCCGATGCGCTTACCGCTGTCGTCTTCGTACTGCACGTACAGCTTGCGCGTCTTGCCCGCCGCTACGTTGATGACGGATTCGCCCAGCTCCCAAAGCGTATCCGTGAGGCTCGCACCCTGGCGGCGCGGATGGCAGACGACGATCACCTCGTTCTTCAGATGATCCATGCCCGCATAGCTGTAGACCATTTCGGTCATCGTGTCGTCGAAGGTCGCGGCGGGCGTGCCGCCCTGGAGCAGCTTGTGACGGTTCCAGAAGACCGCCTTGCCTTCGCGGTCGAAGAAGAAGCGCCCGCGCTCCGCCGCCGTCACATCGCCGATGGCGCGGTAGACGTCGAAGCTCTGCTTCTTGGCATCTGACGTGCCGTCGATGACCCAGTTGTCCGCCGCGATGGCGAGTGTGAGCGTGCCTGTATCGAGCGAGCTGTAAGCGCTGGTATCCGCCAGATACGTGCTCGCGCCGACCTCGCTGTTGCCGACGCGCCCCAGCACCCAAGCCTGCGAAAGCGCGGGCGGGATGACGACCTCCTTGATCAGCTCGGCGATGATGTCGCTGGTCTTCTTGTTCTCTTGCAGTTGCAGCTTCGTCTCGGTCGCCTTCAGGAACTGCATCGCACCCGCAGCGATGATCTCGACAGTGCGTTTGCCATAGCGCCCAACGACCGGCTCGATGCTTTCGATCCAACCGACCCAATGCGTGCGCGTCGTCGTGCCGTCGTTGCTCTGGATGCGCACTGGGCGCTGCGGCACGATCATGCCGCTCAACGGACTGCTGCTGTTCTCCGACGAGAAGCGCCGATCCGCGTTATTAAGCGTCAGCTTCAGAACAGAGTTGTCCGCGATGTCTTGCCAGGGCTTCTGCGTCCCCAAGACCCAGGTGGCGGAGATCAGCAGCGAAGTCACATCTTCATTCGCGTCGCTAAAATCTCCGTCACGATTCCAGTTCACTGCAATTGTCCAGGTTGTCATTTTTTCTACCTCTCTCTTAACTTACTTTCTCAGAAAATATCCTATCGAACTCCCCAGAAGTGGATGCCGCCACGCTGACGATCATCGCTTCCCCACGATAGGGCAACAAGGGTTCCATTATGACTGAAAGCTATGTCGGTAATCTCTCCTTCCTGCAAAACTTGGTATGATGACAGCAAATCACCGTCGGTAGAATAGATGTTCAGCAACGCATGCGAAAATGCAATCGCTACGAGCTGAGAAGTTGGATCGAAGGCAGCGGACATGACTCTGCTGTCTCCACCTTCGTCGATGAGACCTAAAAAGCTTCGATTTTCCATGTCCCAGATCCGCACCTCATCGTTTCTGTAGCTCATGATGTAACGCCCATTTGGCGAAAACTCCATGATACCAGGCTCCAACTGCATGAGTTCCCTACCAGAAACACCGTCAATTACGCCTGCATAGTCGATACCGGAAATCGCTATGTTCCCATTAGATGCGACTGCCAAGCTGGTGCCGAGTTGTGGACTACCTTGATAGAGAATTGTCGACTCACCAGTGTCTAAGTCCCAAGAACGAATTGTTCCATCGTTACTTGTCGACACAAGGCTTTGCGAGAAACCTAGTCCACGAACGTCCTCAGTGTGACCTTCAAGAACAGAATCCAGGTCAAAGGTAGCTGCGTTCCATACCAAAATTCGGCGATCGGTAGCTGTAAAGAGCCACCTACCATCAGGTGAGAACAGCATTGAATTGCTGGAGAACTGGCGACTATCCCAATTCAACCGATCAAGCTCCTCGCCCGTCGACACATCAATGATCTGCTTTTGGGTGTTGTTCACTGCCAAGACATTACCCTGGCGGCTGAATTGGAACTCTGGGGCAGACCAGACCCAAGACACCACAATTTCCGAGTTATTGGACACCACTTGGGGTCGAAGTTCAAACTCAGGGATCGCAGGGACATTGAGTATCCATGTCACACTACAATGTGAGGGATATTCCAAAGGGTTGTTTTTGCCCCAACTGGAATAGGCTTGTCCCAAACTTACGAAATACTGATCGTCGGGTGAGAATGCAACTCGTGTCCTCTGCACGCCACTGACCTCAAGCTTCATGTCCAATTGCGAAGCAGTGTGGATATCAATCACTTGTCGATTTAATGGGCTTGTCACAGAAACAGTAGGATGCGGAAACCCACAATGTGTAGTTGAATGCCACCAAGTAACACCAATAGCGAGAAACATGAGCATACCCAAAGATAGCAATTGCCATATTCTTAATCGAGTGAATAGTTTTCGGGCAAACATGATACCCCTTAGCCTAAGTTAGCATCCAACGGAGGTCAACGCATTTTCAAGAGCAGATCTACCTTCAGCTTGCTCATAAGCAAGTTGTAGCATACTCGAGTCGCACAACATTATTCTTCTATCATCATTGGGATCTAACCCCTTGAGCGTCTCTACAATATCTCTTGCTTGACGAGGCGTATAGGGTACGAAATCTTCACCAATTACGACATCAACACCAAGTTGATGTGCAGCATCATCAATACCCTCTACCGCACTGATCATCATGCCAAACCTATCGGAGCTAAATATGTCTGCAAATGGAACTGCGTCAACAGCATCTGTATAGCGTGTAACGGCAAGAGAAAATGCAGAAATATCGCTAGCTGGGCGCGTGAATTGCGATGCAAGATCAGTAGTACCACTATGGATAGCAGGGCGGTCGGTGGCTCCTGCTCCTATATTGATCTGCTGGCGCGCGCCGATCCAATTCAAAACTAAACCAAAAGCTCGCATAGCGAAAAATGGATCTTCATTCACATCTCTAGGAAAATATGAAAGGATACCTCTCTCAGTACGCAAAGACTCAAGGTTGAGAAGTTCATAGTCCCCGTGAAAGCTCCAAGCTTCGTCAACTTGTGGGATATAGATATTCGGTACGCCTAAAGCCGCGCCTGCAACTCTTGGGCTTCGACCATACGCCAGTATTTCTGCCTGTTCGAAGATCCATTGAAAAGGATAGGTTTGTGACGCGATACTTCCGGTAAGTTGTTGCCCTCTTTGCGTCACCGACGCGAGTGGATTGCCGATTAGATCTAGGGACGGGTCCCAATTATCGGTTTCAAGTCGTGTCATGCCGAATCTGAACGGCATCCGGTTCGACCAACAGATGCAGCCCTTGTCCAACTGGTCGGAGATAGGTTGTTCCCCCAGTACCAACATCGCGCCGCAAGTTAGTTTGCTGTCCATTCGTGCGGTTCCGAACATCCCAAATCTCTTCTGGCTCGCCACGCAGCACCGCAGGTGTTGTCGTCTGTGGGAGGTTTGCGTTGGCACCGGGAGTATTGGTATTCGTCTGTGTGGTGAAACGGTTCACAATGCCCGTCACATCTCGCGCAATCGCAGCAATCGCACCCTGTCCGCCAGTCGCGCGCTGAATAAACGCATTGGCGATGTTTGTCACTCCACGCAGCAGCCCCAAGAGCGGATTGCCTGCTGTTGGTTGCACAGGCGTAGTGGTGGTAGCGGGTCGCGAGGTGGTGGTCAGTTGTCTACGCGGCGCGACCGCTCGTGCTTCGTCACGGTCGATCATTCGACGTTGTATCGGCATTATCTTTATGTCCCCTCTTATCTCTATTGGGGCGGGAGCGCCCAGTCGGAGGCTCCCACCGCAGGTTGTTGCTAGACGACGCCCCACACAGGCGCAGTGCCGAGGGCGGGCTTGAGCCGCGCCATGAACATGACCGCCTTGCCCGTCTCGATCATCGGCTGGTAGCTCTCGATCAAGTACTCGCCGCTGAAGCGCGGGTCGCCCGCCACCGGGGCGGCGTTCTGCCCCACGTCTACCTGCAAGCTGACGATCTTGCCCTGCTGGTACGCATCGCGGATGACGGTGTGCGTCCCGGTCGTCGCGGTCGTGGTCAGGTAGCCGCGAATGGTCACCGGGGCGTTTAGCTGCCCGTTGATGAAGTTGTGCGCCGCGTCGCCGAAGCCCGTCACATCGTGCTGGTCAAACGCCAGCGGAATATCGACACTGATGATGTCGCCGTTTGCGAAGGTGCGCAGCGTGCCTGACGTATCGTCCAGACGCACCACCACATGATCTCCTGCCAAAGCCATTGCTTGTTCTCCTCGTATCTATGTCGATCTATTCGTCTGTAAAGGTTGTAACTAGAACCGCACCAGCGTCATGCTCAGGCGCACGGTGTTGCCCGCTGCCCCGGTGCGCGTGGTGCGGAAGCGGACGAACTGTGGGATATTGCCCGCAATCGCCAGCCGCTCCGACCCCAGCGCTGAGGCGTTGAGCGCGAACGTCCCCAGTGTGACCACGCCGGTCGAAAAGACGACGTCCGTCGCGCCTTCGGCACTGGCAGACGGAGCGGGTTCGAGATACAGTTGAAGTGAACTGTACCGTTTTTTGGCAGAGATTTTTCATGCCCTTGTTGCCCATCCCGGACCTCATGCGCCGCGCGCGCGCACAGGGCTGCGCCGTCGGTTATTTCGAAAGCTGGAACCTCGAATCGCTGCAAGGCGTGATCGACGCGGCGGAGGAGACGCGCTCGCCGGTCATCATCGGCTTCAACGGCGAATTCCTCACGCGTCCGGAACGCCGCGCCAGCGAGCGCATCGCCTGGTACGGCGCGCTCGGCCGTGCCGCTGCCGAGTCTGCGTCGGTGCCGTGCGGCTTCATCTTCAACGAGTGCCCGCTCGACGCGCCGGTGCGCGAGGCGGTCGATGCCGGGTTCAATCTCGTCATGCCGGTGCCCGCGCACGCTGAGGCGCACGACGCCTACGCGGCCCGCGTCCGCGCCATCGTCGCATTCGCGCATGGGCGCGGCGTCGCGGTGGAAGCCGAACTGGGCGAGCTGCCCTTCGGCCCCGCCGGGCAGGTGGGCGGCAGCGCGACCGACCCACAGGCGGCGGCGGCCTTCGTCGCGGCGACCGGCATCGACCTGCTGGCGGTGAGCGTCGGCAACGTCCACATCCTGCTCGATGGCCAGCAGGCGCTCGACCTGAGCGCGCTGGAAGCCATCCACCGCGCTGCCGATGTCGCGCTGGTGCTCCAC
>JANRJX010000020.1:0-20363 GCA_033763755.1 Chloroflexota bacterium | reverse complement strand
GCGCTCGTTCGGCTGGACGATGAACCTGACGTGGACGCCTGCGGAACTGCTGTCGGCGTTCGCGGTGGCGGTCATCGCGGCGCTGCTGGCGGGCGTGTACCCGGCGTATCGCCTGACGCAGTTGGTGACGGCGCGGGCGTTAAGAAGTGAGTGAGGGGTGGTGGGGAAATCGTGTTCTCGGCATTCGCGGTTATGGCATTCCGCGGCATTCAGGAAGAGCGGGCAAGACGAAATCCGACACTATCGAGCCTGCCATCGATATCCCTACTGCTACGGTACGCAGTGCGGGACCACTGAGATTCATTGTCCCACGAGCCGCCCCGCACCACGCGAACATCTGTTCCATAGACAGACTGGCTGCCTGACTCATACTGCGTCAGGCACCACTCGCAGACATTGCCGCTCATATCAAGCGCGCCGCACGGACTCGCGCTGTCCGGGAAAATCCCAACGGCGCTCGTCGCCTTGATGCCCGTCCCCCTTACATTGCCCTTTTGCCTGTCAAACTTGCCGGGATACGGGTACTCGCGCCCGTCTGTCCCGCGCGCCGCGCGTTCCCACTCCTGCTCGGTCGGCAAGCGGATCAAGCCATTGATGGTTTCCAGTGCCAGCGTTTGCCACGTCTGGCGGATCGGCTGCCAGATCTCTGGCGCGGTGTGCCACGTTAGCCAGTTGCAGAACGCGACTGCCTCGTACCAGCGCACATAGATGCGCGGGTGGTTGGGCGGCCGGAACGCCGGGTCATCATATTCATCCGGCGCGTTGCGTTCGCCCTTCCACGCCCAGCCGTCGTCCGTCCACCATTCACGCTGGTTGTAGCCGTCTTGCACATCATCGATAAACATCTGAAACTGGGCATTGGTGACCAGGTACTTGCTGATCTGGTAGGGCGGCAGGGGTGCGTGCCGGGCGTATTGGTAGATCCATATCGCATCGTTGGCGATGGGGGCGCACCAGGCGATGTCGGGCAAGCCATCCGCACGTAGTCCGACACCGGGACGCATCTGAATGGAGTCGATACCGATAAAAAGGTTATTTCGTCTATTCGGAGGAATCTTGACCATAAAGTCAGTCGAAAGATTGTGTATTAGGTGTACTGCGGGTTCGCCCATATTCCTCAGGGCAGCGATCGCTTTCTCACGAAGCGTGTCTTCTTGGGATGACAGTTGCTCTATAAGGACATCAACTTCATCTAGCCCGGCGTAATTCTCTAACAGGTAGCGGTGGATGAAGATGTATCCGCCGCCCATGCGTCGCAGAATCTGGCGCTCCGCCATCTGTTCCAGAAAGCGTTCAATGCGCAACGGCAATACGTCGTTTTGTCGTATACGCAATTTCAAGAAGGGTGTTTGAAGCAGCGTCAAGCCGTTGAAAAGTACTGCATAGGTCATTGCTGTAGCAACACCGAGTAGCGGACCGATGTTCAGCACTACTCCCAATGTCCCGAAAGCCGCTCCGCTCAATAGCAGTGCAAGCGGTGCACGATGTGCCGCGGATGGCGTTGGAACGGATTTCCGTAGTACTTCAAAGATTAGCATATGACCTATCAGATATGGGGCGATAAGACTTGCTATGACTGCCCGCACCCAAACGGACAAATCGATAATGTTTGACGTATCCCATGTTAATCCACCAAACCAATGCCCTAACCACATACCGGATAAAACTATCATACCGAAAGACTTCCAATCTTCTACTTCATGTCTGAGAACTACTGCTGACATCAGTATTCCAATCACACCGTACACAACCCAAAATGCGTCTCCTTCCGCTAGATGAGCATTCAAAATATGAACCAGCAGTACACTTCCAAAGCCTGTAACTATTGCATAAATAACAGCATTTTGACCCGCATTGCCAAATTTGTTTCTCATTTGCTTAAGTGAAAGCATCCGAAAGCTATCGTTACTGTGGATACTCATTCCTACCGCCAGACCCAACAGCCCCCATGCAATCATGCCAATCCATTCACTCATCTGCCAGCCGACTGCTGCATATAACACGACCAGCACTGCCGCGACGAGCCAGCGTACCGTTTGAAGTGCGCGCTCATAGCCTTGATCATCCGCCATCCAGTCCGGCGAGATGTCGTTTGGACGAAACACGGTCTGCACATACGCTTGCATCTTTGTCGCCAGCCATCGTAGGTAGCGGTCAGTCTGCTCGTAGCCGTGCGGCGGCGGGTTGTCGACAAAGCGCCGCTGGACGTAGGTCGTAAACAGATGCTCACGACGCGCTGCCTCGCTGGTGAAACCGCGCAGCCCGTCTTCCGGTTCGTGGCGGTAGGCATAGATCATCGTGTTGAGCAGGAACGGCGTGGTTGACATCTGACGCAAGATCGGGTCTTCGGCAACTACACGCTTGATATGGGCAAGTCCGGGATGACTCAGATAATGATCGACCTGTTCCTGCCGCAGCTCCTCCAGCAGGATCGCGCCCGTCAGCGCCAGCTTGGTCTCGCCGAGCTTCTCGTAATCCTTGATGCGGCTGCATACAACCATCGGTACGGTCGGATGCGCCTCGCGAAAAGCATTGATGGTCTCGACACAGGCGACACGCGCGCCCCCGTCTTCCTTCACCTCGTCCAGACCATCAAGCAGCAGGATCAACTGGTTGTTCGCCAGCCAGCGCCCGACTCGATTGCCACGCACTCGATACGTCCGCCAAGTTTCATCTTCCAGCCACTCGGCAAGTGGCTTGCGATTCAGCGCCCACGAAGACAGGTTCAGCACCAGCGGAATCGCGTGGGCGTGCGTCGGTGGCGGCGCAAGGATCAGGCTTTGCGCCAGTTGCAGCAGCATAATTGTCTTGCCTGCGCCCGGATCGCCGAGGATCAGGAACGACCGGAACGTGTCATAGACCTGGCGCACATGGCGGCTGTCGTTGGGCAGCGCGATGTCGCCGATGTTGCGGCGCGTGTCGCGGACGACGGCTTCCGGCTGCATGTCCAGTGCGATGCCGACCGTCTCGACTTCCTTGAGCGCGGTCTCCATAACGCCCTGCACCCAGTACTGGTAGACGCGCCTGCGCATTTGCTCAACATCGGTCAGCTTGCCACCGTTGCTCAGGTCTCCGTCTTCGCTGCTGCCTATCCATGACGCAAGGAGTGAGGCTATTGCGCCGAGAAATGCCAGCAGCGGCTCAAAACCGGGTTCAAACAACAGCCACAGGAACGCAATCGGCACGCCAATAATGCCGAGGAAGCGCAGCGTCAACCGCCAGGGTGCGCGACGATTGCGGGCAGGCTGCTGCAACAGATAGGGAGGGATAGCTTTCGGCTTGTCGTCATGGGGGATCGGAGGCGGAGTTATATCTCGTTCGGCGGCGCGGCGATCTCCTGCCGCCTTTTCCAGTTCGCGTTGCAGCCGTTCAAATCCGGCGCGTTCGTCCGTCACCAGATCGATATAGTCAGTTTCTGCAAATGGCGGCGGCACATCTTCAGGATCAAACGGGCGCAGGCGCAGAAAGAGGATGCGGCGGCTGGTGTTGCGCGCCCAGTACCACTCATCCCTGACGTTCTGGCTCTTCAGGCTTTCAGGCGTGAGGACACCAATCACGACAGCGCTTTGCTTCAGCCCGTTATGTACACCGTCAATCCATGTGCTGGAATCACGCGTGATACCGCTGTCGAGATTTTTCACATCCAGCCAAGGCTCATGACCCCATTCGCCAAGCAGCTGCCACAGCCGCTCGGCAAACGGTTGGTCTTCTCGTTTGTAGCTGATGAAACCGCGCAGCCTGTCTGCCATGACGCCATCCGTGCGCACACATTCGGATAGTATCAAGTATAAGCAAATTCAGTACCGCCTGGCAAACCGCGCCGACAGATCAATACACCTTCACCACCGACTTCGGCTTCAAGCGCAGGATGATAATGTCGTCGTTCTTCCACAGGTCGAGCAGCCGCTCCGCCTCGTCCTTCGGCTCATAGCGGTAGGTCATGCGCCGCGTCACCGCCTTATCCGCATCTTCCTCAACCGTCACATCGCCGCGTATCATGTAGCCCGTGCCATCCGCCGGGTCACCGCCAATCGCGATGGCTGCCTGCGGGCGTGCCAGCACATTCTTCGTCTTTCGGGTCGCGCGGTCGCTGATGATCAGGATGTCGTCGCCATCGAGCAGATACCACAGCGGCACGTTGTGTGGGTAGCCATCGTCGTCTATCGTTGCCAGCCGCGCGATCAGCGGGCGTTCGAGAAATGCACGCGCTTCTTCACTGTACATAGGTCACACACCTTTTTCACGATAATCCGGGTTATCCCAGATGATCAACACACCATACTGACGCGACTCGGCGTCAATCACATACTGCGGGATGATCTGCACGGCGCGGAAGCCCATGCGCAGATGCTTGCTCAGGTTGGTATCAAACAGCCGCCCACTCACCACCGCCTGCACGTAATCCTCAATCGGCATCTCAACCAGATGATAGTCACGCGGCATACTGCCCGCTACGATGCCGCGCAGGTTCAATCGTCGCACTAGCGCGCGTCGCTGCTCCATCAATCGCCCGCCAATGCCATGCCCACGATAGGCAGCGTCCACCACTGACTCGACCCCGAGCAGCCACTCGCCATCCGGCTGATGCGTCGTCAGCCAGCCTTCGCCGCAGCTTTGCCACCAGCTTTTTGAGTACGGTTCTGCGGCGTTGTACGATGTGCGCAGCGCCACCGCCAGCCCAACGACACGGCGCGTTGCCTGCTCAAACGCTACGAACTGCCCTTCGGGAAACAGCGTCAGATGATGACGGAAGTGCGCGGCAATCATGCATTGCTCGCATGTTTCCGCCGTTGTGCCGGGATCAAACACATCGATGAACAGCCGTTCCATCCCCTCGGCAAATTCAGGCGCGCTCGGCAAAATGTCGATTGCGGGCAGGTCAGTCATGAGCAATCTTCTCGTAAGGTGAGTATAGTTAGCTGCAATTCTACAAATGAACTGAGCTGCGAGGTGATATTATGCAGCGCCTTCTCATCTTACTGGCGATGCTGCTGCTGGCAATGCCCGCCTTTGCCCAGCGCGATAGCAACGCCGAAGTCGTGACCGCTACCGCCACCGACGGGCTAACGCTGGTCGGTGAATTCTACGCGGCGGGGGATATCGCGCCGACCGTGCTGCTATTGCACATGCTCAACAGCAGCCTGAGCGCGTGGGAACCGCTGCTCCCGACGCTGACGGACGACGGCTACAACGTGCTGGCGGTCGATATGCGTGGGCACGGCAGCACGGGCGGCGCCCGTGACTGGACGCTGGCGGAGCGGGACGTGACGACCTGGCTCGATTGGCTCAGTGACCAGCCGTCGGTACAGCCTGACCGCATCGCCATCGTCGGTGCCAGCATCGGCGCGAATCTGGCGCTCATCGGCTGTGCATTTGACGAGCGCTGCGTGACAGCGATTGCGCTCTCGCCGGGACTGGATTACAGCGGTGTGGTGCTGGGTGACGAAGTAACGGAGGCGCTCGCGGAACGGTCGGCGCTGTTGGTGTCCGCGTTGGGCGATGTCTACAGCGCGGACAGTGTGCGGGCGCTGCTGGCGGTCGCAAGCGGCGACCTCGGCGCACAGTTCTATGTGGGTAGGCGGCACGGCACAGAACTCTTGCGTGCCGAAAACGCACCTGCCATTGACCTGATTCAGTACTGGCTGCGTGAACACCTCGCGGATCAGGCGGGGGCATGATGCTGCCACTCGGACGCGGACGGCTGCGCGCACGCCATACGCTGCTGATGATCAGCGCTAAAGGGGGCGTCGGCAAATCGACCCTGACGGTCAATCTGGCAGCAGCGCTGACGGCGCGTGGGCAGCGCGTCGGTATCTTCGATGCCGATTTACACGGACCGAACATCCCGGCTCTGCTCGGCGTGCGCCAGAAGCGCGATCTTCTGGGCGAGCGCAACCCACTGGCGATGCTGCCTGTCGAAGCGCGCCCTGACGCGCTCGACCTGCGCCCGCTCGCGCCGCTGGAACGCTACGGCATTCGCGTCATGTCGCTGGCGCTGCTCGTCGGCGATACGCAGGCGATCACGCCAGAAGCGAAAGAAACGGGGCGGCTGACGAACCTGCTGCTCCAGCGCGTCGATTGGGGTGAGACGGATGTGCTGTTAATCGATATGCCGCCGGGGACGGGCGAGCCGCTCAACACGCTCATCGATCAAGGCTTAATCGATGGCGCGCTGCTCATCGCCACGCGCGAACGGCTGGCACATCTCGACAATGGGCGCTTGATCTCGCTGCTGCGTAAGCGCGGCGTACCGCTGCTCGGCATCGTCGAAAATATGACGCACATCATCTGCCCGAAGTGCGGTGAAGTGATTGAACTCTATCCGCAGCCCGCCGCCGCGCAGGAGGTCTATGAGGGAATCGATGTGCTGGCGGGCGTGCCGTTTCACCCGGAGATGATCCGCCAGCCAGGAGCAGGCGCACCGCTGCCCCTGCGCACGCCGGACGCGCCCGCTGCCGCGCCGCTGCTGGTGCTGGCGGATCGTGTGCTGGCGAAGCTGGCGCAACGACAACCATCTGCGCAACCGCCAGAATCAGACTGTGAAGACTGCCCTTAGAATAACGTCAACTGCCTGGGCGGGGGCGGCGGCTCGTCCTGCGGCGGCTGCGCGACAGGAATGACCACCGCGCCGCTGGCACGATCCTGCTTGAGCTTTGCCAGCAGTTCCGGGATGCGCCGGAAATCCCCTTCCATCTGCGGCTCCAACGATGGGCTGCGCAGTACCGCCGCCGGATGAAACAGCGGGTAATACAGCCGCCCGTTTTCCAGCTTCGCCTTGCCGTGTATCTGCGTGATTTTGGCGTTGGGAAAGTAGCGCGCCATGCTGAAACGACCGAGCGTACACACCATCAGCGGATCGATAAGCTGGACCTGTCGGTCCAGGTAATCCTTGCAGGTGGCGATTTCGATGGGCAGCGGGTCGCGGTTTTCCGGCGGGCGGCACTTGACGACGTTACCGATGAACACCTGGTCGCGTGTCAGTCCGATGAGCTTGAGCAGCTTGACCAGATAATCGCCCGAACGCCCGACGAATGGCAGCCCCTGCTGGTCTTCATTGAAACCGGGACCTTCGCCAATGAACATGATCTCCGCGTGCGGATCGCCCGCGCCTGGTACGGCATTCTTGCGCCCGCGATGTAGGTCGCACAACGTACATACCCTCACCTGTGCGGCGATTTCCGCCAGCTTTGCTGCGCGCTCGTCCGACATGACCGACTCTTTCTATGAGCATGGACAGAATAGTGCAGAGGATAGCACAAAAGTACGTAGCCTTACAGTCAGGTAGCCGTTGGGTTTGCGTATGAGACGGTTGGAATTGTCGCGCTATTGTTAAGACAAAAGCGCACGTTCCTGTTTGGAGGAGAAGATTATGACCGCTCTCCCACAATCCCAGCCGCATTCCCATTCAAAGACTATTTTGTTGCTGATCCCGCTTTTCTTTGTCCTGGCAATCTTCGGTGTGCTGATGATCTTTGTGCTGCGTCCACAGCCACAGCCGCTGCCACCGCGCGCCGCTGGCCCCTCCAATCCGCTTGCGCCCAACAGCGCGACCGAAGTCAGCCTGATGCCGGGCAGCGGCGAGCGCGTCTATGCTTTTGCCGCCAGCGCGACCGAAACGATGCTGATTTCGCTGGAGTCGCGGACGACGGGCTTCGCGTTTGCCGCCCAGGTGCGCGATGCAGAAGATGATGTCGTCGCACAGTTCGACAGCCGCCTGCAAGTTGCGGCGCTGGCACTGGCCCCACAGGAAGGCGAGTACAAACTGGCGCTGTCATCGCTTGATCCCGATACGATTGGCACGGTCAAGGTCAGCATCGGTGCGGCGGCTGCAGCACAGGCAAACGCGCCTGCCGCCATCCTCAGTCGTGCCGCACCGCCGTGCCAACTGACGACCAACAGCGACGCAGCCGCACTGGTGCGCAGCGCGCCGCATACGGACTTCGAGATGATCGGTTCGCTGCCGACGGGCGCGTTCGCCACCGTGCTGGGCTTGACGGATGACGGCTGGTACGCGGTCAACTATGGCGAACGGCAGGGCTGGTTGCAAGCGAACGTCGCCGCGCTGGTCGGGCAGTGTGACTATATGCCGCGCCTGCTCAATCCGGTCATTCCGCAGGCGGCGGCTGATCAGGATGTCTACCTGCTCGAAGTCGATCGCGACGCGACTGGGCAGATTCGCGAGGCGCTGTCACAACCGTATGGCGACGCCAGCGATCTGATCTGGGTGCGTGCCATCAACCTCTACAATCAATCGCCCAACAATTACCGCGACTATGTGCTGACGCTGAACTGCACGGGCATCGGCGCGGAGCACCTGCGCTGGGGGTCGCCGTATGAGCCAACGCTGCGCTGCGGCGAAAGCGCGACACTGCCGTTCCTGTACGCCAACAATCAGCACCCGATCACCATCGTTTTCACGCCGGACACGCCGCAGAGCTATGTCGAATATATGCTGACCGTCACGAGCAGCACAAGCAACCTTGCGCCAACCTTCATTTCCACGCTCGATGCAGTAGGGTAAATCAGCGCAGCACTGTATAAAGCGCTTCTTTCCAGCGCGGGATGTCGATCTGCCAGCAGATGGTGATCGCTCCCGCAGCGTGCGCCTCTGCCCATAAGCCTGCGTTGCGTTCGTCGGTTGAAACGCCGAACTCATCCACCACCGTCTGACCGCGCGTCAGTTCGCTGTGCGTTTCGACTTCGACGTAGTGCTTGCTGGTGCGCGTACAAATCGATGGATCAAGCGCTACCGCCATCGCTACTGGATCGGGCAAGCCCAGCCCAGGGTCACCCGATTGTGCCAGGGTCGCTTCGTAGGCGCGGCGGTTGCAATCCATCGCGAATTCCGCCAGCGGCGTGCCAAAACTGCGGATATGCGTCATCTCCTCCGGCAAAATATTCGCCTGCCCCCGGCATAACTCCCAGCCGACCATCTCGACGGGCAGCCCGGAATGGAACACTATGCGCGCTGCTTCCGGGTCGCACCAGATGTTGTATTCGGCGGCAGGCGTCACATTGCCGACGGTACATGCCGCACCCCCCATAACGATGCACCGACTGACCATACCCGCGATCTCAGGCGCTTTGCTCACTGCCATTGCGACGTTCGTCAGCGGTCCAAGTGTGACCAAAATGATGCCGGGATTCGCCTTGATCGTCTCGACCAGCGCATCGGCGGCATGTCCGGGGCTAAGGCTGCGCTTCGGGGCAGGGTAGTTCATATCGCCCAGACCATCGCGCCCGTGAAACCATTCGGCATGGGCAGTCGGGCGCATTAGCGGCTTCTCTGCGCCCAGATAGACTGGAACGTCGCTGCCGCACAACTCAGTCGTATAGAGCGCGTTCACCGCCGCCTGCCGCGCATTTACGTTGCCGTTGACAATCGTCAGCGCCTTCACGTCCACGTCATGCCAGCGCAGCGCCATAATGATCGCTACCGCGTCATCCGATGCCGTGTCTGTGTCGATAATCATCGTGCGTTTCATTATCGTTATATCCAGTCAGACCCATGAAAAGTATGGCATAGTTATGCCAGATTTTACGCGCTTTTGCACCCCGTTGACACACCTGCGCGCTTTTCGGATAATGCGATCAGAACCACACTGGATTTCAGACACATAACATGACCTACATTCTTGGTATTGAAAGTTCATGCGACGAGACGGCGGCGTCTGTCATCGTGGATGGCAAAACGATTGCGTCCAATATCGTCGCTTCACAAATCGATTTGCACGCCAAATACGGCGGTGTCTTCCCGGAAATCGCCTCACGCGCACATGCTGAGGCGATCAGCGGCGTCGTCGAACAGGCGATGGGAGACGCGGGCATCGGCTATGATCGGCTGGATGCGATTGCCGTGACGCGCGGACCCGGGTTGGTCGGCTCGCTGCTGGTCGGGATCAACTTCGCCAAAGGCATTGCGCTTGCAGCGGATAAACCACTGCTCGGCATCAACCATCTTGAAGGGCATGTCTACTCGCTCTGGCTGACCGAACCTGCACGCGAGCCGCGCTTTCCGGTGTTGGTACTGATCGTCAGCGGTGGGCATACGGAACTGCTGCTGATGCGGGGGCATGGCGAGTATGAACGGCTCGGCGGCACGGTCGATGACGCAGCCGGAGAAGCGTTCGATAAGGTAGGGCGCGTTCTCAATCTGCCATTCCCTGGCGGACCGAACATTGAGCGTATCGCCCACAACGGCAACCCGGCTGCGTTCGACTTTCCGCGTGCCAAGACCGAAGCGCCATATGATTTCAGCTTCTCCGGCTTGAAGACTGCTGTCATCCGTGAGGCGACGGTGCTGCCTTCGGCGGCGGCGCGACGCGGCGAAGCCGGCACCGACAAACAGCCGCAGCTGCGTTCGGACATCTCAGTTGCCGATGTCGCCGCCAGTTTTCAGCGCGCGCTCGTCACCGCACTGGTGGAAAAGACCGCCAAAGCTGCCAAAGAGTATGGCGCTACAGAAATCCTGCTGACGGGCGGCGTCAGTGCCAACAGCGCGCTGCGGCAGGCGATGAAGGCGCAGACCGACCTGCCCGTGCGTTACCCACCGCTGAACCTGTGTACCGATAACGGCGCGATGATCGCGGCGGCGGGTTACTATCGTTATCAAGCTGGGCTGCGCACCGGGCTGGACTTCGATGTCATCCCGATGTGGCCCCTGTCCACCGACACTTATCGTGTAGAAGCGTGAGAATCATGCTACGAGTCTATATCATCCGTCATGCCCAGTCCGCCAATAACGCCCTTGCCGACCAGGGTGGGCGTGTTGCTGATCCAGGTCTAACGTCGCTGGGTGAACGACAGGCGGCGATGCTGGCAGAACATCTCGCCATCGGTGACAGCCGCGACATCGAGTTCGATATTCAGACGGGCTTCTCGATCAACGAAAGCAGAGCGGGCGGCTTCGGCATTACGCATCTGTACACCAGCGCCATGCACCGCGCGCTGCTGACGACGCAGTCGATTGCTCGGCTGCTGGACATCCCGATCCACATCTGGCGCGATATTCACGAGGAAGGCGGCGTGTATCTGGATGAGGGCAGCGGGCGCGCTGGCAAGCCGGGCAAAACCAGCGCCGAAATCGCCGCCGAGTTTCCGGGCTTCGTCATCCCGGAGGATGTCACGCATGAAGGCTGGTGGGGTCCCGCGCGCGGTTACGAAAGCCGCGCCGATGCGTTTGAACGCGCCCGCCGTGTGGCATCCAATTTACGCGCCCGCGCCGAAAGCAGCGACGTGATCGGGCTGGTCACACATGGAACGTTCATCGACCGCTTGCTCAAGATGCTGCTGGGGCAGGCGGAAGATTCGCGTTATTTCTACCTGCATTACAACGCTGCCATCACGCGGCTGGACTTTCTGGATCAGGAACGTATCCTGCTGCGCTATGTTAATCGCAGCGAACATTTACCCGCCGATATGGTGTCATAAAGGTTTGACGCCCGTTCAGGAGTCGCGCTATGATCAACGATACGCAACGTAAGCTAGAGCAGAGTGAGATCAACGTTATGGATCAGCACTACGAACAATGGAGTACCTTGGCACCACGCGGCTTGCTCATCATCGGGTTGGGTGCAACGCTGCTTTCGCATTCGTCCAGTCTGAAGACTCAGCGCAAACCATTCTGGCAGTGGGTCTTCTTCGGCACCATCAGCCTGATCATCCTCAACGCGGGCGTGGCTATCTTTGGCGAGTCAGTCAAGCATCGCGCCATGTACGAAAGCAAGCTGGGGTTGTAGGCGCGATCATGTGCGGGCGCAATTTCATCATGCCCGCTTTCCGTTGCCTGCCTGTGATGCGCGCCCTGTTTAGCGTTCTTGTCGTGTGCCTGCTGCTCGCGCCGTCTGGCGTGCCCGCGCAGGCGCAGCCTGATTGTGGCTTCGTCGATGCCATTGACTATCCCATTGACATCAGCGACAGTATCCGCCAGGGCTACGACGATTTCTCGCTCTTTCGGGCGCGCTTTGGCGGGCTGCACGCAGGCATTGACATCGGCTTCAATCGGCGTGGCGAACCTGTGCGTGCCGCCGCGCGCGGGCGGGTGACGTATTCCGACATCAACGGCTGGGACACCGAAAAAGGCGTCGTCATCGTTGAGCATACCTTTCCCGATAACACCGTCGCCTACTCTGTGTACGGACATATGGAAGAAGCAAATGATGTGCGCTTTCCGCTCGTCGGCGCGTGCGTGACGATGGGCGATGTCCTCGGCACGATTGGCTGGCCCTCGCGCGGGCTGCCACATCTGCACTACGAACTGCGCGATTTCCTGCCAAGCGACGGCGGTCCCGGCTACACACAGGAGAACCCGCTGACGCTCGGCTGGTATCATCCGCTCGATTTCACGCTGCTCTGGCGCGCACGGCTCAATTCTGCCACCAGCGGCTATGCCACATTCGCGGATGGACCGACGCTGCCGCCTGTACTGCTTGATACCGGCTATGTCGTGCTGGCAAGCGGCGATACGATTATCGGCTATGTGCCGCCCTTCACAGCCGCCTGGCGCATCCAGATGGACGGTGTTATCACGGGCATAGCCGGGCTGCCAGGCGGGCGCATCGTCGCGCGCAGCCGCACGGGGCAGGTTATCCAGATCGTTGAACAGTCGATCGTTGCCGCGTGGACTGCGGAGGGCAGGGACGCGCCATTTGTGGCGCTCGGTGAAACGCTGGTGTTCGGCATGGCAGATGGCGGCTTGTCGGCGTTTACCGCGCTCGGTCAGGCACTGTGGACGCTGGCAGGCGATAGCAACGGCGGACGGTTGGTCAGCTTGCAGGCAAATCACAGCGGCGTTGCTATGGCCCAACGCAGCGAAGGGCAGACGCGCTGGCGCATGATCGATCTGCAAGGAACAGTGCTGCAAGATACACAGTTTGCACGTAACCCGGTCTTTGCGCCTGCACCTACAGGTTGGAAACTGATCGATGGCATGGATGTTGTGCGGGTCGAAGCGGGCATGAGCAGCCTGGTTGGCAGTGTGGGCGCTGTCTCCGGGCGCACCGCCGCCATGACGGTGGATTCGTTCGGCAATACCTACGCCTACTTGGGCGATAGCGACTCGACATTGGTCGCGGTGGACGAAAGCGGGGCGACGCGCTGGCGTGTGCGCTATCCGGCGTCGCGGCTGTCACAGGCGCCGCTGATGGATGTTGGCGGCGGCTGCCTGTTGTACACACTGGATGACGACGGCATGTTGAACGTCTTCAACACGATGGACGGCGCGTTGCTCCAGCAAATTCAGCTCTACGCGGGCGGTGTGCAGAACAGCAGCCCGCGCGCGCGGTTGCTGCGCGTGGATGAGCAGGAACGGGCGCTGGTCGGCGCGGGCTTTCTGTCACTGATCGCGCTCGACGGCAATCGATTGGGTGGCGACGCGCTGCAAACCTGCCTGCTTGGATGAGCTACGCCCCACGCTGCAACAGCAGAATAATCACGATTACCAGTACGACCAGTACGCCGATCACCAGCGGCAGCCAGCGCATGGACAGCGCACGGATCGGCTGTGCCTGCAACTGGACGACCAGGCGCGCAATCGCCACTTCAAACATCGGTCCGCTGCCGAGAATTTGCGGGGTCAACGTCTCCAACGGGCGCAGCGATGCGGGCAGCGAGGCGGCATCCGGCATCGCAGCGTTGTCTACCAGAAGCGGGATCACTTGCAACGATGGGCGCTTGAACGCTGTCTCCAACTGCACACGCACGGGATCATTGGGGTCTTGCAGGGCATTTTCCGGTGTGTTTATGCCCTTACGCCCGATGACCAGCAGCAGATGTGTGCAGTTGCTCAGGATTTCGTGGGTCAACAGCAAGCGCGATGATGCCTGCGCGCTCAGGCGGTCAATATCGCGAAAGATGCGGTCACGCCCTATGACCGGGTTCAGGCGCAAAACGAGTGCCTCGACCGCCGTGCCTGTGTCTTCGCGGCGGTAACACACAAAGACGCGCGTCTCTGTCATCGCTTTTGTCACTGATGGAACAGGCATGGTGCCGGTCGGTGCTTTTGGCTTTGGCAGCATGACATCCGTCGGCGGCGGAGGCGGTGCAGCCGGAGCGGGGTCTGGCACAGGGGGGGGCGGTGACACAACAATGGGCGTGAACTGCCGGGCAATCTGTTCCAGTGCTGTGCCGACGGCGCGGGCGCTGTCGATACGGTCTTCCGGGTCTTTCGCCAGCATTCGCATAATCAGTTCGCTGAGGGCTGGCGGTACGTCACCGCGAAAGCGCTCCAGTTCCGGCGTCGGGGCGTTCAGGATGCCATCCACAACCAGCGCCGGGCGCGCCGCCTTAAACGGGTGCTGCCCTGCCAGCATTTCGTACATCACCATGCCGAAGGACCAGATGTCGCTCTTTTCGCTGTATTCTCCGCCTTTGCAGACTTCCGGCGCAAGATAGGCGATAGAGCCAAGCAGCGCGCCTTGCATGGTCAGGCGCGTCTGGTGGTCGCCTGAACGTGCCACGCCAAAATCACTCAGGCGCGGGCTGCGCTGCTCGGTCAACAGCACGTTCGATGGCTTGAGATCGCGGTGGATAACCTGCAAGCGGTGCGCACGTGCCAGTGCATCAGACAGGTCAATTCCCGTCTGCACCGACCAATCGACCGCCAGCTTGTTCTCCTGGGCAATCATTTGTTTGACAGAACCGCCCGCCATGTATTCCATGATGATATGATGCGCGTCTGCCTCGTCTACCGTATCAAAAATCTTGACGATAAACGGGTGTGCCAGTTTGCGCAGCAGTTCTGCCTCGCGCCGGAAGCGATCCAGCAGCGTGGTATCTTCTTTCAGTACGTAGTTATCCAGCGTTTTGATGGCGACCGTCTCGCCGGATTGTTCGTCAATGCCACGATAGACAGCACCCATGCCGCCCTTGTTGATCAATCCTTCGACCTTATAGCGTCCTGAAATAACGCGCGCTTCGCTCATCTCATCCCGTCCTTCGCCAGCACAGGTTGTGTCGATATGATCGATTTTACTCCGCTTAACGATGCCAGCCACACGGCGGCAAAGCTGTACCAGACAATCGTTGTCGGAAAGATGTAACGCGGTAACGCAAACAATGCCAGATGCAGCAGCGTAACATAGGCGACGAACCCGATCAGCGGCAGCGTGACACGCCAGCTGCGGCGTGTCTGCCACATACCGAGCAAGCCCACGACGATGCTGCCGTAATGCAGGATGTAGAGCGCCATCTTGGGGAAGAAGGCGTCGCCCTGGATGAGAGCGACCAAACCATCAAGACTGCGCTCCTGCGTCAGCCAGCGCACAGCAAGCTCGCGCAGGCTTTCGCCGGGGAAGAAGAGTGTGCCGTGTGGTTGCAGGTACGCGTTCGCCAGTTCGGAGATGCGCCGCCCCAGATACCCACCAACATCGCGCCCGATAACCGTCGCCGCGCCATCGATGTATTGATCCTGGCGCGACTCGCTGGCGACAGAAGGCGCATCCTGCTCCAGATTGCTATCAACCTCCTGCGGACTTTCCCAGCCCGCAGCGCCAATGTAGATCATGGAAGCAAAACCTTCACCTGCAATGATGAAACGTTCCCAACGTGCCAGGTTGTAGATCGTCCATGTCGAAATTACCAGCGCATAGACGACCAGGAGGACGGCAGAACGCCGCAGCGCCAATGCCGGGCGATAGATGAGCAACAGATGCACGACCAGACCGAGTGGAAACAGCAGCAGCGCCGCCCGCGTCAGCGTCGCCAGCCCGAAGCACACACCTGCCACGATGAGCAACCAGTACGAGCGTTCGCGGCGTGCCTGGGCGTTTAGATACGCCACGAATGCCAGCCCCAGCCAGAGCAGATAGAGTGTCTCGGTCGTGATCTGTGCCGTTTCGAGAATAAAGACGGGAGACAGTACCATCAGCACCAGCGCGATCATCCCCGCTCGCTCACCGCCAATATTGCGCGCGATGCGGTAGACGCAGTAACAGGTTGCGACACTCGCGAGTGCCTGCAAAATGCGAATGACGATCACGGCTGCATCTGGACTTAGCACAAGCTGCGGCAAGCCAATGAAGATCAGATAGAGTGGTGGCGGGGCAAGCTGTGATACATCCGCCCCGCTGACCAGTTTGTACCCGTTCTCCAGATACCAGCCGCTATCGCCACCTGTTTCACTGCTATAGGGAAGCAGGGGGTCCTGCGCCAGCCCGACGACCAGTCGCAGTAGCAGCGCGATCAGCAGCCAGGTGATGACTGTGCGACTCATCGCACGACCTCATAGAAAATGAACGGCGTGCCTTCAACTTCCAGTACTGGCACAAAGCGTATATCGCTTTCCGCACCCAGCACGAGTACGTCCAGTGCCGGGCGGTCAGCGGGCATGAGCAGGTAATCGACATGGTAGCGTAACGCCACATCATACACGGTGTCACGAGTTTCCATCGGAAACATCACGGATTGCATATTAACAAAGCGCAGCATGTAGGGGTCTTGCGTCATGTAGATGCGCTCGCCATCACCGTCCACGTCCGGCAGTGCAGCAGCCGCTGCGCTCATCTCTTGTACGATGCGCAGGTATTCGTTGGTGAAACGAATGTCTGCCCGTACAAACTCTATCGCATTGGCGGTCATGAAGAGTAGTACCAGCAGCGCCACGCCTGTGCGTATGCGCGTGTTGCTAATTGCCTGCTCAAGCGCGTATCCGGCAATGGGCAGGAGCAGCGGCACGAGCGTCAGGTAACTTTTTTTGTAGCTACCGCCCTGACTGCCGTAAGGTGCGAGAATGGTGTAGAAGACGAACATGCCGCCAAGCAGCACGAGGGCAGGGGCGATGCGCAGCCAGCGCTGACGGTCTCTTGCAACGAGCAGCAGCAGTCCACCGCCTACGACAGCAACGGGCAGGAACAAGTCAAGCGATACCCACATCATCTTGGCGCTGGCTGCCATCTCTAGCAGCCGCTTGGTGATGATCTCGATGGGGGTTTGCGCTGCTAGCCAGGTCTGCAAGGTCAGTTCGCGTCCATAGGCATAGTGGTCGCGGAAGTCGGTCATGAAGAACATGCGGCTCAGGTTGGGCGTTGTCGCGCTTCCGAAGTCAGCGATATTCCGTAGCAGCCAGGGTAGCACAATCAGTAGCGCAATGCTGAATGCCAATCCGCCCCCTATCCAACGCCGTGCTGTTTTGCCATCCCCACGTACCCACAGACTGTAAATAACAAGGAGGCACAGCAGCAGCGGGATCAGCAGCAGATTGTCGCCGCGCATGAGGTAGGATAGCCCGGCACAGACGCCACTGCCCGCGAACGCCCACCACTGCCCGCTGCGCAGCCCGTTACCAAGCAGCAGCAGCGCACAACATACCAGCAGCGCATTGGGTATGAGCGTGTCTGTGCGCAGCGAACTCAGGACGAATTCCGGCAGCACCGCCGCTGCCCCGGCGACGAACAGGCACATGGCGGGCGTGCAGCCAAAGGCGCGGGCTGCCCAGTAGGCGACCAGCGGCAGCAGCGCCCCCAATATGACGAAGGGCAGCAGTGCGCCTTGCACCGTCTGCCCAAAGAGCGTCATGCCGACAGCAGCGATGACGCCTGCGCCCGGCTGCCAGAAATCGTCCGGGTGGACAACGGCTTGCGGGGGATTGTAGAAGTGCCAGATGTAGTCGATCGTGAAGCCTTGACCTTGCACCAGTTGTAAGCCGAGATTGTAGTAATGATTGGGGTCGGCAATGCCAGGATGCTGGATCTGCGGCAGCAGTACCAGGCGCAGCAGCAGGGCAACGGTCGTAATCACCGTCAGGATCATCACGGGGTTGCGTGTGTTCGTTTGAGAAACCACAGCAGATTGCGAAACAGAGATAGCGCTCATAAATACATCCAGACAACGGTAATGGGGGTGCATTATAGCATTACCTGCGCGCGGCATTGCACATTCGCGCGGTTCGCCAGTATCATCCGAGCGATATGCACAACAGGACGCCGCTATGCCGCGCTTGATTACCGAAATTGCCATCCATGCCTCGTCCACCGCTGTGTTCGATCATCTGCTGGCGCTGCATACGGACGCAGCGGGGCAGTATCGCTATGCCCTGCTCGGTATCCGCGTCAAAGGCGAGTACGAACTGATCGAGCAGACCGCGCCGCGCTACCTGCTGCTGCGCACCACCAGCGGCATCGAGGCGCTGATCGAACTCGCGCTGGAGCCTGTCGATGGTGGGACACATCTCATGCTGACCGCTGATTATGCGTTGCCTGGCACGCTGCTCGGCGGCGCGACCAACCGCATGACGCTGGAGGCGCAGTTGGAACGTGACGTGGCGACGGCGCTGTACAGGTTTAAGGCAGTGTTGGAAGTGCCGCCTGACCTAACCGAACGTCCAGCCGAATAGGTTGCGCGATCATATGTGGAGAGGCGTATAATCATAGAGCATCGCACGCTGGCGGGGTGGCCCGTCACAGCCGCCATATGGCGGAAGAATGTGAAAAGATGATGGATAAACGAATGGTGCAATTCATCCGCGCGCTGCGTGCCGCTGGCGTGCGTATTTCGCTGGCGGAGAGCGTGGATGCGATGAAAGGCGTGGAAATCATCGGCGCGACCGAACGCGATGACTTCCATTCGGTGATGAAGACGACACTGGTCAAAGAGAATAAAGACCAGAACACATTTGAATACTACTTCCCGCTGTTCTTCGGCAGTGGACAGCCGCCGATGCAGAACATCCCCGACAACCTGACGCCGCAGCAGCAAGACACGCTCAAGCAGGCGCTGCAATCGCTGATGGGCAACATGGACGCGCTCAAGGATATGCTGCGTCAGTTGTTGCAGGGGCAGCCATTCAGCCAGCAGCAGTTGAACGACGCCGCACAGCGCATGGGCTTGAACAACGCCGACGACATGAACATGCGCCGCCAGATGGAGCGGCAGATGAACCGCCAGCTCAGTATGCAGCAAATCCAGCAGATGATCGACCAACTGATGCAGGAGCTGGAGCAGATGGGGATGGAGCAGGAGGCGCGCGAAGAAATTCGTGAAATGCTCCAGCAAAACGCACAGGGCTTGTCCGAGCAGATTTCGCAGTTTGTCGGCAAGTCGATTGCCGAGCAGATGGCAGACCGCGAGCCAGACCCCAAGCCTGACCTGCTCGACATTCCGTTCACGCGCCTGAGCGACGAAGATGTCGAACACATCCGCGACGAAATTCGTCGCCTCGCCGCGCGCTTGCGCAGTCGTGCATCGCTGCGCCAGCGTCGCGCCAACACAGGCATGCTCGACCCGCGCAAGATGATGCGCGCCAACATGCGTTATGACGGTGTGCCGCTGGAACTGCGCTACAAGACGCGCCATGTCAAGCCGTGCCTGGTGCTAATCTGCGATGTCAGCACGTCTATGCGTTATTGCGCTGAATTCCTGCTAACGCTGATCTACGAATTGCAGGATCAGGTCGCGCGCACCAACAGCTATATCTTCATCAGCGATCTGGTGGACATCAGCATGGTGTTTGAGGAGCATGAGCCGCAAGCCGCCGTTGAGCGCGTGCTGATGGACAATCCACCGGGTTACTATAGCACTGACCTGGGCAACAGTCTCGCGACCTTCAAGCGTGACCAGATGGGCAAGCTGACAGGCAAGACAACCGTCATCGTGCTGGGCGACGGGCGTAATAATTACAACAACCCACGCGCCGACATTGCGCAGGAGATGCAGCGCAAGAGCCGCCGCCTGATCTGGTTCAACCCCGAACACCCGTCGCAGTGGGGGACGGGGGACAGCGATATGCTGCAATACGCGCCGCTTTCGAACGGCGTCTACCGCGTCAGCAACCTGCGCGAGCTGGCGGCGGCGGTTGATAAGATATTGACGGATGGATAGACGCGGCTAGGTACTGCTTTACAGGTTCGGGCAATTGAAAAGAGCATCTCCCTGGAGATGCTCTTTTGATTACTTAAACGCGATTGTTGAGTTCACCTCAGCAGTTCGAGCTGCCCAGAGTCCAGGTGAAGCTGTAGGTTTTGCCTTCAAAGTCCGGCGGTGCGGTGACGGTGAGGCTGTCATCAGTGTTGAGATACAAGCCAAAGCCGTAGTTCCCTTGGAGCAGCACTGTGTCTTCGCGCTCTGCTGCCATTGCGTCCATAAGTTCATCAGCACTCACGCTGACGACATTTTCCCATGTGGCGTCAGAGTAAAGAAGCGCGTAGAGGTCGATCTGTGTCAACGCGCTCCATTCTGTGCCATCCGTTGCGCTGAAATGATCAAACTCACAGTAGACAACGACCGGTGTGGCAACATCGAATGAGTTGACACGACCATCATTGATTGTGGGGACATTGATGTCGTCACTAGCAGCCACCACGCCAGTCCCAACACCCAGTACGAGAAGCCCAACTGCGATCAGTCCAAGAGTCCACTTCTTCATCTTCTCT
>JANRJX010000019.1:0-32713 GCA_033763755.1 Chloroflexota bacterium | reverse complement strand
CATAGAAATTGGGCTACAGCCAAATCCATCACGCCCAGTTCTTGCAGCGCAACCTGCAACGGGCACTGTTCAAGCCCGCAGCGCGCACCTACGATCATTTGAGTGCGGCGCTGGGCGCGGGCGACGATGGCGAGCTGCATGTGGTACAGGCGCGGCGGGCAAACAACTAACCCCCCGCCATCGCGCCGATGATGCGGAATGGCTGCTTTCCCGCCGCTACATCGTCTGGGACAGGCGCATCCGCCGCCGCGTGCGACAGGTCTTCGCCACAGGCAAAGAAGCGGATGAAGGCGCGCCGTTCCTTGCTGCTCATATCGCGAATCGTGCCGCGCAGCATTGGATACGTCGCCTCCAGCGCGTCAAGGATGGCGCGCTGCGTCACGGGCTGCGCGACCTCCAACTCGACCACGCCGCTGACCTGCGCCAGCGCCCGCAAATGCGCGGGCAGTGTCACCTGAATCATCACAGCACCTGCACCTCCACCGACAACACCGGAGGCAGATCATGCACAATCGGCTGCCAGTGATCGCCTGAGTCGGCAGACACGTACACCTGCCCTCCCGTCGTGCCAAAGTAGATGCCGCACGAATCGAGCTTATCGACCGCAAAGGCGTTGCGCAGCACGTTGACGTAGCAGTTCTCCTGAGGCAGCCCGTTCGTCAGCGCTTCCCAGTCGTTGCCCCCGCTGCGACTGCGATACACGCGCAGCTTGCCATCGGGTGGGAAATGATGCGAGTCACTGGTGATCGGCACGACATAAATCGTCTCTGGCTCGTGTGCGTGGACGCCAATCGGGAAGCCGAAATCGCTCGGCAGATTACCGCTGACCTCATGCCACGAGTCGCCCGCGTTGTCCGAGCGCATGATGTCCCAGTGCTTCTGCATAAACAGTGTGTTTGGGCGCGTCGGGTGCAGCGCGATGCTGTGAACGCAATGCCCGACTTCGGCGCTGGCATCCGGCAGCTCGCCTTCTGACCTCAGCCCTTGGTTGACGGGACGCCAGGTGACACCGCCATCGTCCGTGCGGAACGCGCCCGCCGCCGAAATCGCCACAAACATACGCTTGGGATCGTCAGGACTGAGGATGATTGTGTGCAGGCACATGCCGCCCGCGCCTGGCTGCCACAGGTTGCCTTTGACATCGCGTAAACCCGGCAGTTCGCGCCAGCTTTTGCCGCCGTCACCAGAATGGAACAGCGCGGCATCTTCAACACCCGCGTAGATCGAGTCGGGGTCGGTAGGCGACGGTTCGAGATGCCAGACGCGCGTGAATTCCCAGGGATGCTGCGTACCGTCGTACCACTGGTGTGTGCCGGGGTCCCCTTCATACTTGAATTCATTGTTGACCGCTTCCCATGTCTTGCCGCCGTCGTCCGAGCGCTGGATCAATTGTCCGAACCAGCCACCGGACTGCGAAGCATAGATGCGATTGGGGTCAGACGGGGTGCCGGTAATGTGATAGATTTCCCAGCCGGGGAAGTGTGGACCGTCAACCGTCCAGTCCTTGCGGCGTTCGTCAGACTGGAGGACGAATGCGCCTTTGCGGGTACCAACCAGAACGCGGACTACGCTCATACTATCCCTCACGGTGTAGAGCAGGTCAAGGTATCAGAAGACAGCATAGAACGATTGTTCGTTATTGTCAAGTAGAATGCTGCTTTCGTTTGTAACCGTTTTCTTGCACTTGCGCACGAAACCTGTCATACTGCATACTCATGGGGGCGCAATGTTCCCATTTGTACCTTAACATGCGGTCGTGAGAGGGGTGGCACACTCAATACTATCGGTGATTCGCACTAAACTTTCGCAACTATATATGTTTCGCAGGGAGAAGAATGATGACTCGTAAGGGACTGTTGGTTGTACTCCTGGTCATTCTGATTGCCATGCTGGGCGCGACCCAGGTAGTGGCGCAAGACACATTTTTCGGTAAAACGGCGGCGGAACTTTTCCCCATTCCAGATGTCGCGGCAAACGAACAAGAACAAACGTTGGCTTTTGAAGCATTGATGGCAGCCGGTCTGCCCGATGGCAGCGCGCTCGGTGCAGGGCAAACGATGACCTTCGGCGTCCTCGGTCAGGGGTCGCGCGGTGGTATCTCCGGCACGATCTACTTCTGGCGCAACGCCTTTGAAGCGGCGACCGGCGCAGAGATGGAAATCGTCGAAGTTCCCTATAACGAACTCGGCACGACCATCCCCGCCGACTTCCTGACTGGTCAGTACACCTACGACGCTTTCATCGGCGCAGCATGGCAGTATGGCGACTGGATCAGCAATGGTTGGATTCAGCCTGTTGACCAGTGGATTGGCGACGAACGCTTCCCGGCATGGTCGCCGGAAGACACCGCGCCCGCTTTCCGCGCGCTGCTGCAATGGGGCGGACAGACCTACGGCACGCAGATGGACGGCGACGCGCAGCTCTTCTACTACCGCTATGACATTCTGAACAATCCGGAATGGCAGGCGCAGTTTGAAGCAGAAATGGGCATGCCAATGCCGAACCCGCCGGAAACCTGGCAGGAACTGCTGGCAGTGACTACGTTCTTCAACGGCAAGGACTGGAACGGTGACGGCGACCCCGATGACGGTATCAGCCTCCACCTGGCGGCAGGCGGTCAGGGTCACTTCCACTATGCAACGCTCGCTGGCTCGTTCGCCGTCACCCCGGCGGAAGGCGATGACCCGCGCGCAGTGTCGCAGTTCGATAACGTTTTCTGGTTCGACCCGACCAACATGGACCCGCTCATCAACCAGCCTGGTCATGTGCGCGCGCTCGAATTCCTGAAGGAACTGGCGGCGACAGGCCAGGAAGCACAGTTCGGCTGGCAGTTGGGCGAAGCGTGGGATAACTTCCTCGGCGGTAACGCCATCGCTACCTTCTCATGGGGTGATGTCGGGTCGCTGTCGCAGGATGTCAACCGCTCGGTCATCAAGGGCAACCTGGGCGCAGCACCGATTCTCTGCTCGTCCGAATGGTACGACCGCGAAGCCGGTGCTTTCGTCACCGATGCCGAAAACCCCAACTGCGTCGGTAACACGACCGGTGGCAGCTGGCACCCGACGATGAGCGCTTTCACCGAAGTACCGGAACTGACGTACTACTTCATGGCAATGCTGGCGAACCCGGTCATCAACTTCTACAACGCGACGACCGGCTGGCAGGGCATTGACCCGTGCTGCACCTACCAACTGTATGAACCGCGCGGCACAGCCGTTTCGGAAGACTACACAGCGGTCGGTTTCGACGCGGGCGACATGGAACGCTACATCAACAGCTACGGCTCGAACGTCTACGACAAGCCGATCTACCTGACGTACCTGCGTATCCCCGGCACGCTGGAATACATCCAGGAAACGTTAGACATCCGTCTGTCTGAAGCGATGACCGACCAGTTGACACCGCAGGAAGCACTCGATGCAACCGCGGAAGACTGGAACGCCATCACTGACGAACTGGGACGCGAAGACCAACTCGCGATCTACCAGGCGTCCATTGGCTTCAACCCGTAACCCATCATCTTTCTCAGGGGCAGGATACATCCTGCCCCTACCCACCATAAATACATTGCCTTAGTTGTTCGGACAAACGCTCATGAAACATAATGCCAAGTATTTCTTCCTGCTGCCGGGCGTGGTGTGGGTGCTGCTGTTCACACTTTTCCCTCTCATCTACTCCCTCTACCTCAGTACTACCAACTTCCGTATGGGGCGTGAACCGCAGTTCGTCGGCTTTGAAAACTATGCGGAAATCCTGGGTCTGGACGGCGAAGGCGGCGATGAAAAAGCGGCGCAGACTGCCGGATTTAGCGCCTTCATTATGGTTGGCAGCACCATTTTGACTATCGTGCTTGGCACGTTTATCGCGTGGATCTTCAACCATGATCTGCCGTTCCTCAAACAGATGCGTGCCATTATCACCATGCCCTTATTCGCTGCCCCTGTTGCCGTTGGTTTTCTAGGGGTAGTCATCTTTAACGAAACCAACGGTCCTATCAACAATATCCTGCAAGGCATCGGCTTGGGGCGCGTGAACTGGATCATTGACCCTAATCCGGCGCGCTGGGCGATCCTGCTCACGGATGTGTGGCAGTGGACGCCGTTCGTCTTCATCGTCGTGCTGGCGGCGATGCAGGGCATCCCCGACGATCTGTTTGAGTCAGCGAAGCTGGATACCAAGTCAAGCTGGGTGCTGTTCTCGCGCATTACGCTGCCGATGATCGCGCCCGCGCTGGGCACGGTGCTGCTGCTGCGGTTGGTCGAAACAATCAAGATGCTCGACATCCCGACGACGCTCACACGCGGCGGTCCCGGTTCGGTCACACAGACCTACACGTTTTATATCCGCGAGGTCGGTTTGCGCGGCAGCTTCCAACTCGGTGATGCGTCCGCACTGTCGTATCTGGTGGTCATCGTCGCCATCATCATCTCGTCGATCTACTTCTGGCGCATGCGCGCCCGTTACGAATAAGGGGGCAGCGCCATGTCAACCGTTGCACAACTACCCAACGCCAGCACGGATGCCATCAGCACACAGAATAAAGTCAGACGCCCCTTGCGCCCGGATCGGCTGGCGCTGATCGGGCTGGCGTTGTTCTGGACGTTCATCGCAATTGCGCCGTTCCTGTTCGCGTTAACGACCTCGTTCAAGACACAACTGGACTCAATTGACGGCACAGTCATTCCCTGGCTGCAATACGAGCCGACGCTGCTCAACTGGCAGCAGGAGTTCGGCTCTGGGGGCGCGGAGACGTTCAAGACGCTGCGCAGCAGCGCGCTGATTTCGCTCGGCGCGACCGTGCTGGCGACAACGCTTGGCACGCTCTCCGGGTATGGACTGGCGCGCTTTAAGTACGGCATTGGCAATGCCAATATCGTGTCGTGGTTCCTGTCGCAGCGCTTCCTGCCACCGATTGCAACCGTGATTCCGTTCGTGCTGCTCTTCCAGCAGCTCAGGCTGATCGATACACTGCCGGGCATGATCATCGTCAATACGACGTTCACGCTGCCGTTCGCGGTGTTGATCATGCGCGACTATTTCGCGGAATTCCCGAACGAACTGCGCGAGGCAGCGCTGGTGGACGGCGCAAGCGAGTTCACGACGTTCCTGCGCATCGCGCTGCCGTTGGCGGCTCCGGCGCTGGTGGCGGCTGCCATCATCTGCTTTGCCTTCTCGTGGAACGAGTACCTGTTCGCCAGCGTGCTGACCAACCGCGACTGGAAGCCGTACCCGATGATGGTGGCAGGCACAGACAGCGTGCGCGGGATCATGTTCAACTTCGTTTCGACACGCATGATCATCGCAGTGGCGCTGCCCGTCATCCTGTCGCTGCTGGTTCAGCGCTTCATCGTGCGCGGCTTGACGTTCGGCGCGGTCAAGGGGTAGTCACCAGGATTTGTCGTACAATTACGGTCAACCCATGTAAATCACGACAGGTCATGATGATGGCGTTTCCCGAAACGGTCACCCTTCCACTGCACATGGATGAGCCTGGCGCGATCCGTGTCAGTGACACGCGCGTCACGCTCGATGTACTGATCGCCTTTTATCGTCAGGGTGAATCGCCAGAGGCACTGCATGATGGGTTTCCCACCGTGCCGCTGGCGGACATTTATGCAGTCATCGCATATTACCTGGCGAACCAGGCAGAAGTTGACGCCTAGCTTCAACGACGCGAAATTGAAGGCGAGTGCATTCGCCAGGAATGGGAAGCGCGCCATCCCCCGCTAACGTGAAGCTTAACCGCTTCTCGAAAGGTATCCCACCCCTATCCAAAAATCAGGTTGAATAAGCTTTTTTGAGCGGCAACAGGGAGCCTGTATTGTGAACCCGGATAGTCTCAAATCGCTGACGGCGGCGATGCACGCCTTTGTCGAAAGCAAGGGCTGGTACCGCGACGACTCGCCGCACCCGCAATCGTCGAAGAACCTGGCACTGTCGCTGGTGCTGGAGACGAGCGAGGTGCTGCATCTGTACCAGTGGGGCGAGCGCGCCGACCGCGAAGCACTCTCCGGCGAACTGGCGGACGTGCTGCTCTACCTGCTGCAAATCGCCAGCCTGAACGACATCGATCTGGGGCAGGCAGTGATCGACAAGCTCAAGGTCAATGAGGGTCGGAAATGGGAGTAGCTAAATCTCTAGCCCCGCCGCCCGCAACCCGCACGCCTTAATCCGCGCCGCCAGCCGCCGCTCGATGCGCTTCGGCACGCCATCCAGCAGCGCGGGAACGGTCTGCACCTGTGGGAAGCGCGCTATCAGGTCGGGATCACCGATCTGCGGCACGCCGCCGCGCACGATGAGCGCCAGCGTTGCTCGTGTCCGTAAGTCAGCCTTATCCCGCACCACAATCCAATCCGCGTGTGCGCCTGGCGCGAGATGCCCCACGTCGTTCATGCCAAGCAGCCGCGCCGCGTCGGTCGTAACCGCCGCCAGCGACCCCGTCAATGCCAGCTCATCCAGCAGATCGCCCGCCGCTGTCAGGCGCGAATCGCTGCCGAGGGCCAGCTTGCCCGCCGCCGCCCACGCGCTCCAATCGCCCATTGTGCCGAGCAGATAATCGTTGGTCGTCGGGCAGCGTACCAGCCCGCGCACCCGCGTGACCGCATCCGCTACATTCTCCGCCGTCATACCGACGCCATGCACCAGCACTGTGTTTGCGCCGACGCATCCGAGCGCTCGCAGCCGCATGTACTCGCCTGCCGCGCGTGCGTCCGTGCCTTCTGCCAGATGGATGAACCAGGGGATATGGTGCGGCGTCGTGCGGTATGAGCGGACGATCTCGGCGTCGCTGGCGAAGTGCAGCGAGTGTGCCCAGCCGTAGCGCGGCAGCACGCGCACGGGGAAGTCGCGGCGGAAGAGTGGTCGATGGGGCGGGTTGTGGTGGGCGACGGTCAGCGCGCCGGACAGCAGGTTCTTCAGCCCGCCCATGAAGCAGCGGTCTGCCAGCGGATACGCCCGCAGCGACCGGAACGGCTCGTCGCCCAGTCGCGCGCTCACATCTTCGCCCCAGTTGTGCGCGTTGTCGTAGTGTTCACGCGGTCGGGTGCGTGGGTAGTGATTAAGTTCCAGGTGATCGTGGGTGTTGATCAGCCCCGGCAGGATGTGGTAGCCGTCCAGATCGATGGTGGTTGCGCCGCGCGTCGTTTGTGCGACGACGCGCCCGCCCGCCACATGCAGCACGTCGGTTGGAGTTGTACCATCCGGATGCCAGATGCGCGCGCCGCGCAGGGTGACTGGAGCAGATATCCTAAACACAACCGATGTTCTAATCCCGTTAATACAATAGAGTCATCCGGCACACGCCATGCGTCACAAAGCTGGACTGCTTATCGACTCCTTCTCCCGACAATCTGAGATTTGGAAAACGCTTAAGCAGTGTGCGAATGGCAGTTTGTACCTCTATGCGCGCTAAAGGTGCGCCCAGACAATAATGGATTCCCTGCCCAAACGACAAGTGTTTGTTTTCTTCACGCCCGATGTCCAACACATCTGGCAGTGCAAACCGATACGGATCGCGATTGGCGGCTGGCATCTGTAAATAGATGGTATCACCTCGCTGGAAAACCACATCCTTAAAAACAATGGTTTCCTTGGCATAGCGCATACCGTAGTGGACGGGACCGCCATAGCGCAGGAACTCTTCGACCGCCAGCTCGATCAACTCCGGCTGTTGACGCAGGCGCTCCATCTGGTCAGGGTTTTCCAGCAGTGCCAGCACACTGTTGCCCAAGAGATTGACGGTTGTCTCGTGTCCCGCCGCCAACAGCAGCATCACCATGCTGTGCAATTCTACTTCATCCAATCTATCTCCCTGGTCATGCGCAGTCACCAAGCCCGTAATCAGGTCGTCACGCGGGTCTACGCGCCGCAGCGCGAATTGTTCAGCGAAGTACTGCATAAACTCGATCATCGTCGCTGTCTGTGCCTCGACATAGGCGGGATCGTCAGACGGGGCTCGTGTCATGACCTCGGTCCAGGCGCGAAACCGGTCGCGATCTTCGGTCGGCAGCCCCAACACCTCGGCAATGACAATCACGGGCATGGGAAAGGCGAATTCCTGTATGAACTCCATTGTCCCATCGCCGCGCGCTTCAATGGCATCAAACAGTGCGTCGGTGATTTGCTGAATGCGTGGGCGCATTCCCTCAATCAGTTTCGGGGTAAACGCCTTGTGAACCAGCCCGCGCAGCCGCGTATGTACGGGCGGATCAGCTTCCAGCATATTCTTGCCTTCAAAGTGCTGCGCCATCTTGTCTGTCACGGGCTGCGCCGCGCGTTCGTCTGGTGTGAGCGTAGCCGCTTTCGTCTGGACATAACGTCCGTCACGCAGAATAGCGGCAACATCGTCATAGCGCGACACGACCCATACCGTGTCGCCTGTCGTCATCTGCGCGCGGTAGATCGTATCTCCTGCATCCGGTTGGCGATAAAACGTGTGTCCGTCGCGGACGGGATCAATCATAGGCAGTGATTGCGTACTCATTCTGCTCCTCAATTCTTTGTTGTGAAATCAACGGCGTGTTGATAAACTGCACGTACACTATAAAGACGTTGATGCAAGCGAAGCAATCATCAACCATACGCATCTGTTGAGTAGTCAACACAATGACCAAAGTCTCGAAAAAGTCCACCGACCCGCGTGTGCTGCGAACGCGCATGATGCTGCGTCAGGCATTATTCGCACTGCTGGAGAAGCAGCATTTCGACACTATCACCGTTCTGGAAATCAGCCATAAAGCCGGGCTAAACCCCGCCACGTTCTATCTCCATTACGACGACAAGTGGGATTTGCTCAACAGCATCGTGGCGGAATTGAGTGCTATCATGGACCAGCAACCGGACATCACGTTCGTGATTGCCACACATCATGAAGGGGATACCAGCATATTGGAGTTGAAGTTGTTTGAGCACATCGAACAGTATCGTGATTTTTACCGCCTGATGTTGGGAAGAAACGGGATCGCGTCTGTGCGTTATGAACTGCAACGGCAATTCGAGAAAATCGTGCGCATCGTACTGGAGCGGCTGCCGGAAGCGATGGCAGATGTGGATGTACCGCCCGCACTGGTCGAGCATTATTTTGCGGGGGCGTATGTCGCGATCATCGAATGGTGGTTAAGCAGCAAAGAGCCGATTTCCCCGCAGCAGATCGCGCGCTGGATGGAGGTGTTGTGGCGTTCCAGCACGGACCGCGAACTGCAAGCCCTGTTTCGCACCCCGCAGTGATCGGTAGCACCCCAATGGCGAATACAGTTCGCGCTTGGCTATCGCTGAGCTGCGCGACCTTCTGCTTAATGGCATAAGTAACCATAACCACGAGGGCGGCATGACTTTTTATGAACTCGTTGCACTGCTTGAACATGATGATCCCGTGACACGCTATAAAGCCGTGCGCGAGCTTGCCCACCACCGCAGCACCAGGCGCTCTCCTCTCACGGCAGTAGTCCGCGTTGGAGATGCCTGGATACGTGCGGCAGGCAGTGCTGCGGTTTTTGAATCGATCCTTATTCGGTCGGGACGCCGTTCACCAGCACATCGAAGTCACCCACACCTGGGCAACCATCGAAGACGAACTGATAAAGTTTGCCATCCAGCTGCGGAGCCGAGATGATGTAACGTCCGTTGCTTACCGAAAGCGTGACGCCTGCACCACTTGCCAGCGTGATGCTGCGGTTGGCGTTTTGCCCGCTTTGGTTTCCTGTGACCGTGGCTATAGGGGTCAGATTGATAGTGCTGGTACCGGGCGTGACCGTCGCTACGCTGCCCTGTGTGGCGACAGCCGTCGCGCTTCCCGTCGGGGTCGATGTCGCTGCCTGGGCGATCACGCTACTCTGACGACCAAAGGTGGTATTGCCGGGGAGGGCGGCGGACTGTGTTGGTGTTACGGTTGTGCTGCTGCCCGACGGTGTGCTGGTCGCCGAATTACCCGAACCTGAGGGTGTTTGTGTGCCGGTCGGTATTACCGACTGATTGTTCTGACCGACCTGCCCAGTCTGGCTGTCGGTTTCATCCTGAGCCGCGGACGGCAGCAATAAACGACCTGTCGCAAAGTCGAATTCCCAGGCAAGGGTGCCCTGTCCCGCTGCATTGAGGATGTATACGGTCAGAACCGTGTTCTCATTGGGCGTTTGCAAGGTTGCCGTTGGAGTGGCGTTTGCGCTTGTCACCACTGGGAAACCGCTGACTTGCTGCGCACCGTTGAAGCGGCCTCCCGCCGGGCTGCTGCAAAACAACACGACCGGCGCAAAAGGCTGTGGATTGATGCGCCCATCGGTAAAAGTGGGCACGTTCACCTGTGTGGCTGTCGGTGTGGCAAGGGGGATGGTTGGCTGTGCCAGCATTGCACTGCTTGCCAACAACAGCAGCAGTACGGTGATGGCAACAGCCAACAAACCTTGAAATCTCTTCATTTGCAATTCCTCCTCTAGGGAAATTTGCATGGCTCTTCGCAAAAGAGCCATGACGTTTAGCCACCTTCTGACCAGAGATAAGCTACCGTAATCACTCTATCGGAAGCCTTGTCACATCACATGCGCTGCCTTAGCCGTCTTCGCATAGCCCGCCTGGTCTGTGTCGCCTCGTCTGCCGACCCTTGTTTAGCAGTCACCTGTCTTAAAGGAGCGGTAGCACCCCAACGGCGAATGAGGTACGCTACAGGTGACACAGGTTCTACTGAGGATGCCGATCATGTCTACCCCCGCTGAACGTGCTGCCCATATCGCCCACATTCGCGCGCTGCCAGATCAGCTCGCCGCGCTGGTTGCCGGATGGAGCGAAGAACAGCTTGATTACCGCCCCGCGCCCGGCGAATGGTGCGCCCGCCAGATCATCCATCATGTCGCAGACTCGCACATGAATGCCTTCATCCGTATGAAGCTGGCGCTGGCAGAAGACACGCCGACTATCAAGCCATACGATCAGGAAGTGTGGGCGGAGATGGTCGATACGACGGCGGCGCCCATCGAAGATTCGCTGATGCTCATCGAAGGCTTGCACGCACGGTGGGCGCTGCTGTGGGAAAGCCTGAGCGATGCTGATTACGCGCGCACATTCTTCCATCCTGCCAATCAGTCGCACAGCACGCTCGACTCACATCTGGCGGGATACAGTAAGCACGGACGCGATCATATCGAGCAGATCGAACGCATTGCCCAGGCGCAGGGGTGGTAACGTATGGCGCTCACTGTTGAACAATTCAGCCAGGCGGCACAGAGCATCGAAAGCGAAGTCAAGCGCGTCATCGTCGGGCAGGATGAGGTCGTGCGCGCGGTGTTGATCTGCATCATCGCCGGGCGGCACGCGCTGCTGGAAGGCGTGCCGGGTCTCGGCAAGACGATTCTGGTCAAGACGCTGGCAGACGCGCTGGACCTCAAGTTCGCGCGCATTCAGTTCACGCCCGACCTGATGCCCGCCGACATCACCGGTACGGACATCCTCGAAGAAGGCGAAGATGGGCGGCGCAGCTTCCGCTTCCAGGCGGGTCCGGTCTTCGCCAACTTGCTGCTGGCGGACGAAATCAACCGCGCTACACCCAAAACGCAGTCGGCGCTCCTGGAAGCGATGCAGGAGAAGACGGTCACGGTCGCCAACCGCACCTACCATCTCGAAGCGCCATTCTTCGTGCTGGCGACGCAGAACCCGATTGAGCAGGAAGGCACGTATCCGCTGCCGGAAGCGCAGCTCGACCGCTTCATGTTCAAGATCAACGTCGGTTTCCCCAGCGCGCGCGACCTGATCACCATTCTCGACCGCACAACCGGGGCGGATGTGGCTGCGGCACAGCCCGTAGCGGACAGCGCGGCGCTGATCGCCATGAGCGAACTGGCGCTGCACACGCCTGTGCCGACGCATGTCACCGACTATGTCGCGCGGCTGATCGTCGCCACGCATCCTGAAAGCGCGGAAGCGCCGCCCATCGTCAAGCAGTATGTGCGCTACGGGGCAAGCCCGCGCGGGGCGCAGGCACTTATCCTGGGCGGCAAGATCAACGCGCTGCTGGACGGGCGCTACAACGTCTCGTTCGATGATGTGCGGGCGGTGGCGGGCAACGCGCTGCGGCATCGGTTGCTGCTCAACTTCGAGGGGATGGCGGAAGGCATCAGCAGCGACAGCGTGGTCGCGGAAGTCGTCAAGGGCCTGCGGGTGCAGTAGATAGGCAACCAGCGGCTATAATCAGCGCATGAGTGAGGAGTGTGGACGATGATTGCTGCGCCAGCCGAAAAATACATCTCTGCTGAGGAATTCATGCTCGTTGCCAACAGCGTGGAGTACGCCGACCGTCGCGTTGAACTCGTGGATGGAGTGATTGTCGAAATGGGCAAGCCAGGCTGGAAACATGGCAATATCGTTGCGGAATTTACGGCGCTGCTGCGCAATCACGTCAAACCGAACGGCCTCGGCAAAGTCAACAGCGGTGATACTGCGCATGTGCTGGGAAAGAAGCTGGACGGGCGGGATACAGTGCGCGGCATCGACATCGCTTTCGTTGCCGCCGCGCGCATTCCTGCTGACCTACCGGACGGATCCGTGCCGTTTGCGCCTGATCTCGCTGTCGAGGTGATCTCACCCGGCAATGAGGCAGAGGATATTCACGAGAAGGTGCTGGAATTGCTGAATGCAGGCTGCCGACTGGTGCTTGTCCTATACCCGAACACCGAGACCATCGTTGCTCACACGCAGCACGGCGCACGGACGTACTTTCCCGACGATACGCTCGACTTTGGCGATGTGCTGCCCGGCTTCACGTTGGCAGTGCGCGCCGTGTTTGATGTGTAAAGACAGCGCTTAGAACAACTTTATTCAGAAACAATACACGAGCCTGAATGATGATCGAGTCAAGTACTCCCCTTAACCCCATCGCCATGCTGCGCCCACAGCGGCGCATCACCGGTATTTCGGCAATCCTGCTGCCGTTCACGGCAGCGAAGGCGATTGACTGGGATGGGCTGTGCGCGCATGTCACGCGCACGGCGGCAGCCGGAATTACGCCCGCTGTCAACATGGACACCGGCTATGCCAACCTGATCGATGAGGCGACGCGCGAGCGCGTGCTGGACGAAACGCGCGCGGCGCTCGGTGGCGGGGCGTTCGTGGCGGGCGCGTTCGTCGGCGATCTGCCGGGCGCAGCGCTCAATATCGACGCCTACGCCCGCCAGATCGAACGCATCCAGAAGCGCGGCGGCACGCCGATCATCTTCCAGTCCTACGGGCTGACGAGCCAGCCCAACGACGCCATCCTCGCCAGTTACGCCTCGCTTGCCCGCTACTGCGATGAGTTTATCGGCTTTGAACTCGGCACGATGTTCGTCCCCTTCGGCAAGATCTACGACCTCGACACATTCACATCGCTGCTCGCCATTCCGCAGTGCACGGGTGTGAAACACTCGTCGCTCTCGCGCGAACTGGAATGGCAGCGGCTGCGTGTGCGCGATCAGCGGCGCCCGGACTTCAAAGTCTTCACCGGCAACGACCTCGCCATCGATATGGTCATGTACGGCAGCGATTACCTGCTCGGACTCAGCACCTTCGCGCCTGACCTGTTTGCGAAACGTGACCGAATGTGGGAAGCGGGCGACTCGCGCTTTTACGAACTGAACGACCTGCTGCAATACCTGGGCATGTTCGCCTTCCGCGT
This sequence comes from Chloroflexota bacterium, assembly GCA_033763755.1. GTDB lineage: Bacteria > Chloroflexota > Anaerolineae > Aggregatilineales > Phototrophicaceae > Flexifilum. Next base: position 19,080 of record JANRJX010000019.1, on the reverse strand, counting down.
GCCTGTTCCGGCGTACAAGCACAGCGCGGCGCAGTTCCTCAGGCTGCGCGGCTGGATCGCCAGCGACGAGCCGCATCCGGCGTCCCCGCGCCGCCCATTGTCCGATGTAGATGTGCTGCGCGATATTCATGCGCGTTTGCGAGAATGGGAGTAGGGGCGTATGGAGTATCGTCGTGTTGCCCAGTTGCGCACCGCTGCCCAGTTGCGCCAGCATCTCGACACGCTCGGCGTGATGCTGCCGGTTGATGAGCAGCTGGAGTCCGGTGCAGCATCACTGCTGGCACAACCGATTGATCGACACGGCTTACGCATTGGCAACCGCTTCTGCATCCTGCCGATGGAAGGCTGGGACGGTACGGAAGACGGGCGACCGAGCGACCTGACGCGCCGCCGCTGGGGGCGCTTCGGCACGAGTGGTGCCAAGCTGATCTGGGGCGGCGAGGCGGTCGCCGTCGTGCCGGAAGGGCGCGCCAATCCCAACCAGTTGTTCATGGCAGAGTCAACCCTGGCAGAGATTGCTGACCTGCGTGCGCTGCTGGTGCGCGAACACGCCGCGCACGTTGGCGCGACGGATGACCTGCTCATCGGCTTGCAGCTCACCCATTCCGGGCGCTTCTCCCGTCCCACGCGCGCGGGCTTGCAGCCGCGCATCGCCTATCGCCATCCCCTGCTCGATGCGAAGTTTGGCATCAGCAGCGACAGCGTCGTGCTGACCGATGAGGAGTTCGATCAACTGCTGGAGCATTTCGCGCGGGCTGCGGCGCTGGCACAGGCGGCGGGCTTTGCGTTTGTGGACATTAAGCACTGTCATGGCTATCTGCTGCATGAGGTGTTAAGCGCACACGAACGTCCCGGTCGCTATGGCGGCAGTTTCGAGAACCGCACGCGCTTTCTTCGCGAAGTCGTTGCACGCATTCGTGCAGCCGCGCCGGGTCTGGGCATGGGCGTGCGCCTGAGCGCGTTCGACTGGATACCATTCCAAAGCGGCGCGTCCGGTGTTGGCGCACCCGTTGCTTATGACGGCGCATATCGCCATACGTTCGGCGGTACGGACGATGGCACAGGCATTGACCTGACAGAGCCGAAACGCTTCCTCGACCTGCTCGCCGAACTTGACATCCCGCTGGTGTGCATCACCGCAGGCAGCCCGTACTATGTGCCACACATCCAGCGCCCGGCGTTGTTCCCGCCGTCGGATGGCTACCTGCCGCCGGAAGACCCGCTGGTCGGCGTGACGCGGCAGATCGCGGTGACGGCGCAGCTCAAGCAGCATCGCCCGGAGTTGATCTTCGTCGGGTCGGGCTACTCGTATTTGCAGGAGTGGCTGCCGAACGTAGGGCAGGCGGCGGTGCGTATGGGCATGGTCGATAGCGTCGGTCTGGGGCGCATGGCGTTGAGCTATCCGTCGCTGCCTGCGGATGTGCTGGCGGGGCGGGCGTTGCAGCGCAAGCTGATCTGCCGCACGTTCAGCGAATGCACGACCGCGCCGCGACACGGCATGATCTCCGGCTGCTTCCCGTTGGACGACTTTTACGCGGCGCGCCCGGAAGCTGCCGAAGTCGAAGCGGTCAAGGCGCGCATCAAGGCGGCGCGGACGTCATAACACGATAACTTGACACCACTCAGTATTTCGATATACTTCAAATTAGATGCGCATCACATTTGACTGCTATCTAAGAAGGAGCGTGTATCGGAAGTGCCACTATGTCTGAGAACCATGAATTGAAGTACAGCAACCAGCAGATCGGCGTGCTGGAGCGCATCCGCGCGCTGGCGGATGAGAACCGCCTCCTGATGCTCAGTTGGCTGCATCAGGGCGAAATGAACGTCGGAACGCTGGCGGCGCGGCTCAACCTGAGCGAGCCGACCGTCTCGCATCATCTGACGAAGCTGCGCGAGGCGGGATTCGTCACGCTGCGCGCGGACGGCACGCAGCGTATCTACAGCATAAACGCCAGCGGGATGAACATGCTCAAACGCGCGCTCGACCAGATACCGATGCTTGTGCATGAAAAGCCTGCGTCAGACGATAGCTGGATTGATGCGCTGCCTGCCGAGTTCAGCGCCGATGATCGCAAGCAGCTGCGCGAGATGACGCACGACGGGCGGCTGAAGCAGTTACCGAACCTGCGTACCAGACGCCAGCGGGCGTACCTGGTGCTGCGCTGGCTGGCAAGCCGCTTTGAGCCGGAAATGCGCTACACAGAAAAGCAGGTCAACGCTATCTTGAAGGCAGTACATGATGACTTTGCCAGCCTGCGGCGCTACCTGATCGAGTTTGGCTATTTGCGCCGCGAGCGTGACGGCGGGGCATACTGGCGCGCCCCCGCTGACGACGCACCGGGTACAAACGCGAATTAACGGCAACCGCAATCGAGGCGAGGAAAGAAGCCTATTCAAAAGGATAGAGGGGAAGAGAGTAGAGGGTTTTGAAGGGTCGCCCCTTCAATCAACCCAATTCTCCAACCTCTTGGATAGGTACTTTTGTGTGTGTTTAAGAGTCCCTTGCTGCCTTAAGAATCAATCGCAGCGCCGCGTCCGCGCTCTGCTGCTTGACCTGCTCACGGTCGCCCTGCCACAGGTAACGCTCGACACGTACATCTCCCGCGCGCGTGCCAACGCCGATGTATGTCAGCCCGACGGGCTTGTCCGCAGAGCCGCCGCCGGGTCCGGCGATGCCCGTGATACTGACCGCGACATCGGCGGGGAAGCGCGCCAGCACGCCGCGCACCATTTCGTCAGCCGTCGCTTCGCTGACCGCGCCGTGTGTCGCCAGCGTTTCCGGCTGCACGCCCAGCAGCGCCAGCTTGATCTCGTTGGCATAAGCGACGATGCCGCCCAGCACATAGGCGGAACTACCTGGCACATTCGTCAGGCGGTGCAGCACCAGCCCGCCCGTACACGACTCAGCCGTGCAGACCCACCATCCGCGCTGACGCAGTGCATCGCTCACCTGCACTTCCAAATCTCCGTCCATGATCATGTTGCCTTAACGCTGCGTTATTGATTTCGCTCAAAAGTACTGCCTTGATTTTAGCGTAATGCCTTATAATGTGGGATAATGGACAGGCGGTATGGGATAATGAGGGATAAGTCTGGTGAGGGGACGGTGGGGGTGGCGACCGCTGTTCATGTCGCTGTTTATCAGCGTGCTGGTCGTCGCTTGCGCCGCAGCTACCGAAGCGCCTACGCCCATCGTCGTCACCGAATCCCCGCGCATCACGCTCACGCTGAGACAGCCGCGCGCGCCCACAACCACGCCTGCGCAGACGATGCCACAGCCTGCCACACTTACACAGGCAGCCCCGACCGATCTGGCGACCGCTCTAACGTATTTCGTCACGCCGACGCCACTATCGGTCGTTGTGCTTCCGCCTGCCTGCTACCCGGTCGCGGATGATAGTATGATTTGTCTGGGCGAGGTGCGCAATCCGCTGGCAACACCGATCCAGCATGTGGCGGTACGGGTCACCATCAGCGATGACAGGGGAGCCGCGCCTGTCATCCGCACCGCGCTGATCGCGCAGTCGATCATTCCGCCGGGAGACAGCGCACCGTATCATGTCATGCTGACGCCTACGTCCGCAGCGGTGCTTGTGACCGAAAGCGTCGTCATTCGCACAGAGCCGGTCACCGATATTGACCGCTTCGCCAATCTGCTGATCGAAAACGAGCGCATGACGATGCGCGGTGACCGTTATCAGGTGGCAGCGACGGTTTATAATCCGGGACCGGCGGCAGCGCAGGACTTGCTGGCAGTCGTCACGCTGCGCGGGGATGATGGTATCATCGCTGGTTATCGTGTGGCGCATGTCGGCAGCCGGCTTTCGGCAGGCGAACGGGTGGCGCTGCGTATGAATGTGACCCCACAGCGGCGTTCTGAGACCTACACACACCAACTGTATGTTGAGGCGGAATGGGAACAGGGCGAGCCGCGCCGTCTGGAATGAGGACTGAACGTGCTGGACGTGTTGGAGACAATCGAAGACTGGCTGCGCGCAGGCGAAACCGTCGCGCTGGCGACCGTCGTAGCGACGTGGGGATCTGCGCCGCGCGGTGCGGGTGCGAAGATGGGCGTGCGCGCGGACATGGGTATGGTCGGCTCGGTCAGCGGCGGTTGCGTGGAAAGCGCCGTGCTGGACACGGCGACGGATGTGTTGATCGACGCCGTGCCGCGTCTGCTGCATTTCGGCGTGGCGGATGAGACGGCGTGGGAAGTCGGGCTGGCGTGCGGCGGTAAGTTGAGCGTGTATGTCGAAGCGCTCGACACAGCCTGGTGGCAGTGCGCCAGCGCGCGAGTGCGCGCCGATCACCCGTTCGCGACGGCGACGCTGTTGACAGGCGCGGCGGCTGGACAGCGGTTGCTGGTGGATGCGGACGGTATTCACTATCACACGCCGGGATTGCCGGACGCGATGGCGGCGGCGCTGACGGCGCTGGCACATGAAGGCATCGCCTGCCGTACATCGTCGCTGGCGACGGTGGGCGACGCGCAGGTCTTCGTCGATGTCTACCGTCCGCGTCCACGCCTGATGATCGTCGGCGGCGCGCACGCTGCGCCGGCGCTGGCGCAGATGGCGGCGCTGCTCGGCTTCCGCGTCTTCGTCATCGATCCGCGGCGGGCGTTCGCGACAGTAGAGCGCTTCCCCGCCGCCGAGCAGATCACGCACGAGTATCCTGACAAGGCACTGCCGCGCCTGGGGCTGACCGCCGACACTTACATCGCCATCCTGACGCACGACCCGAAGATCGATGATCCGGCGCTGCACGTCGCCCTGCCGAGCGCTGCGGCATATGTGGGCATCCTCAGCGGCAAGCGCAGCCATGCGCAGCGCCGCGAACGGCTGCTGGCGGGCGGGCTGGACGCCGCACTGCTGGCGCGGCTGCATACCCCTATCGGACTGGACATTGGCGCGCAAACGCCTGAAGAGATCGCGCTGTGCATCCTAGCGGAGATTGTGGGGGTGCGGAATGGGCGAGCCTGAGCAGGCACGAGCCGAGCGAGCGCATCACCGCCATCCGGCATCTTCCAGCGCTTGAAGTGCCTCTGGTGTGCCAATCTTCCGCAACGCATCCGCAGCGCGCGAGCGCACAACCTGGTTAACATCTCGGAGCTTGGCGATGAGCGGTTCGACCCCCCGTACATCCCTGATCTGTTCCAACGCCGTCGCCGCACGCGAGCGCACAGCCTCGTTATCATCCTTGAGCGCGGCAATGAGCGGGTCGACCGCCCGGACATCGCCAATCTGCCCCAACGCCTCCGCCGCACCTGCGCGCACGTACTTGTCAGCATCCTTGAGCGCTACGATGAGCGGTTCGACCGCAGAGGTGCCGATCTGCCCCAATGCCTCCGCCGTACGCCTGTGCGCAGCAAATGTGTCAACATCCTTGAGCGCGGCAATGAGAGGTCCGACGGCGGGTGTGCCAATCGATACCAAAACTGCGAGAGCCATGCTCCGCACGTAATAGTCATTACTCTTGAGTTGAGAGATAAGTAAATTGAATGCGGGCATACTAATCTGTCCCAAAGCCCACGCCGCAACCAAGCGCATACGCGTGTCGCCCTCCTTGAATGCGGTGATGAGCGGTTCAACCGCAGGACTGCCAATCTGTCCCAACACGGACGCCGCACGGACGCTCACATCCTCATCAACATTCCTAAGCTCGGCAATGAGTGGTTTGACGGCGCGGTCGCCAAGCTGCCCCAAAGCCACTGCCGCACCCTCGCGCACATCCGCGTCAACATCCTTAAGCGCAGCGATGAGTGGTTTGACGGCGCGGTCGCCAATCTGCCCCAAAGCCACTGCCGCAACGATGCGAACGTTTGCGTCAGCATGTTTGAGCGTAGCGATTAGCGGTTCAACCGCAGGACTGCCAAGCTGTCCCAACGCCGACGCAGCAAGCATTCCCACCTCCGAGACAGCATCCTTAAGCGTGCCAATGAGCGGTTCGAGCGCCCGAACATCGCCAATCTCCCCCAACGCCCACGCCGCAAGCAGGCGTATGTCCTTGTCAGCATCCTTAAGCGCGTCAATGAGCGGTTCGACCGGTTGGACATCGCCAACCTCACCTAATGCCCACACCGCTCGTTCGCGCACAAATGTGTCAGCATCCCGAAGCGCAACAATAAGTGGCTTAAACACCTGGACATCGCCAACCTCCCCTAACGCCCACACCGCTCGTTCGCGCAAATACCAGTTAGCATCGTCGAGCGTAGCGACCATCATCTCAATCGCGAGAGCGCCAAAATGTCTTAATGCTTTCATAGAAGCTAAGCGTACACCCCAGTTACTATCCCTGAGGGAGTCGATGAGTGGTTCGACCGCCCGAACATCGCCAAGCTGCCCCAAAGCCTGTGCCGCGAGATAGCGTAAATGGAAGTTACCATGCTTGAGCATGGCGATTAGCGGTTCGACCGCCCGAACATCGCCAAGCTGCCCCAACACTTTCGTTGCACCACAGCGTACGGTCCAGTTAGCATCGCTGAGGACAGCAATGAGCGGTTCGACAGCAGGTGTGCCTATTTTTAACAATGTCTCCATTGCACGCTCTTGCACATTCCAATCAACATCTATGAGTGCAGTAATGAGCGGTGCGACAGCAGGAGTGCCCACTTGCCCCAACGCCCACGCGGCAACCATGCGCACGTTCTCGTCAGTATCCTTGAACGCGGCGATGAGGGGTTCAACCGCAGGAGCGCGCATCTGTCCCAACGCCCACGCCGCAACCAAGCGCATAGGCGCGTCAGCATATTTGAGTTCGACGGCGAGCAATTCGATCGCCGGCACGCCGTAATGGACAAGCTCCGAGGCTGCAGCCTCGTACGATGTCTCGTCGCCCAGGTCGCGGATCAGAGCGGCGATCTGCGCGTCAGCACCGACGTTCAGGCGCAGCAGGCTTAGGCGCAGTGCCTCATGTCGGAAGGTATAGCCGCCGCCCATCTCACGGAGTATCTGTCGCTCGCGAGCGAAGCGCAGGTATACACGCAGGCGCACAGGCTGGGCACGCAACAGTCGCAACCGCGCCAGCGGGCGGTCTATAAGCCACAGTGCCCTTCGCATCCCAAACCAGCGCAGGTCTACATCCGCGGGGCGGAAGACCGTGCCGTAATAGCCGATCTTGGTCGCCAACCACGCCAGCCAGCGCTTGAACTGCGCCAGGTCCTTATAGCGTTTGGGCAGCGGCAGCAACCGCTTCTCTAGGTAGGCATCGAACAGATGCTGCTGGCGCTCCGGGATTGTCTTTAGCTCTGGCGCAAGCGCGGTCAGCGGTCGGTCGGCATAGACATACGCCATGCTGTTGAGCAAGAACGGCGTGCGCGCCATCGCCTGCACCGCCCCGTTTTCGGCATACAGCGCCCGCAGCCCACGGAGCGCGTCGCGTCCCTCACTCGGCTCAAGGAAGCGCTCGATCTGCACTGCGTCGATCTGCTCCAGCGCAATCGCGCCGTTCAACGCAAAGCCGCGCTGCATATCGTCGCTTGCCAGCCGGAATTCTGCGATGCGCGTGGCGACTACTAGCGGGTGGCTGGCATACGCTTTATCTGCGCGGAAGTCGTTGATCGCACTAATCGCAGCGGCGCGATGTTCGGCAGGGATTTCATCAAAGCCATCCAGCAGCAGCACCAACTGTTTGTTGTCCAGCCAGCGCGCCAGCAACTTCGGCGCGATGCGATACGTCTTGTAGCCTTCCTCTAGCAGCCAGTTGCGCAGCGACGTGTCGGGACGCCAGGACGACAGGTTGAGCAGGAACGGGGTGCGCTGCTGCCACGCCTTGCTTTCATCCAGCAGCAGTTCGAGCGCAAGCTGCATCAGGATTGTAGTCTTGCCGCTGCCCGGCGCGCCCAAGATGGCGAATTGCCCTAGCCCATCGAAGACCGTGCGAATATCGAGCGAATGGCGCACCGGGTCGTCGCGCCATTCGCGGTGCTGCACCACTGCGCGCGGCTCAAACGTGATTGGCAGCGCGAGCAGGCGCACTTCCTCCAGCCCTGGACGCAGCGAGCCTTCCAGCCAGTAGCGGCGCACGCGGTCGCGCAGTTGGCTGAACGCGCCCTCATGCTCCCTGTGGATGTCGCGATCCGCCCCGCGTCGTGGTACTTGCGCCTCGAAGCGCCGCTTGAGTTCGTCCAGCCGCGCCAGCACCGCCTGCGTAGAGGGCCAGCCGACATCCTTCAGCAGCATCTGCGCGTCCGGCGATGCAGTGTACTCGGTCAGCGCTTGCTTCAGGTCAGTCAGACCCCTGTCAAAGTCTGCAACGAAGTCAATGTAATTGACGCCGGAGAACTGGTGCGGCATCTGTGCTTCGTCATACGCTTCCAGGCGCAGGAAGAGGATGCGCCGTCCTGCCAACAGTGCCCATGTCCATTCCTGGCGCACGTTCTGGCTGCCCAGCGCTTGCGGCGTGATGCAGGCGATCATGACGCGCGACCCGCGCAGCCCTTTGTCGATGGCGTCCATCCACGAGATGCTGCCCGTTTCAATGCCTTTGGGGATGCGCTCCACATCCAGCCAGGCGTCAAACCCCCAGGCGCGCAGGTGGTGATAGAGGCGCTGCACCTGAGGCTGACTTTCGCGTTTATAGCTGAGGAACGTTTGTATCGCGGTCGTCATGTTCGATTAGCGTGTTCGTCAGGATGAATACATGAAGTATAACATGAAGATCGCACGCTGCTGCGCAGTTTTTGTAGAAAAACCCGCTTAGTGGTACATAAATAGAAGAGCGAACCCAAGCATGCAAGCGGGTGTGATTTATGTCGTTATCTCCCAATGCCTGGCGTATTCACCTGTCCCCTGCGCACGGCAGCGCGCGCGAAATTGAAGTGCTGGATCGTCCGCTGCTGGCGGGCGCAGCACCCGACTGCGATATTCCGATTGACGAGCGCTTCGTCTCCGGCGAGCACTTCAAAGTCGAACTCACGAACCAGCGTTTGTACGTGACCGATCTCGGCAGCCGCAACGGAACATACATCGGCTCGCTGCGCCTGCCACCGCACACGCCGACCGAATGGCAGCCTGGCACGCCGCTGCTGATCGCCGACGCTGTGCGGGCGGAACTGCTGCCGCCGCTGGTTCCCGTCGCACCGAATGGAGCAGGCTACACAGGGACAGGGAATGTTGGAGGGGGAGGATACGACGGGAGGGCAGGATACATCCCGCCCCAACGATTCACGGATCCCCTGCCGTATGTCGCACCTGTCGCGCCCGTGCCGATGCTCGACATGGCGCTGTCTGCGCCTGTACTGCGCCCCGGTCAACTGGCGACGGTGACGGTCAACTATCGCAGCGGCGGGCAGGGGCGCGTCATCCTCGGCAGCGCCGTGCAGGGCGCAGGCATAGACTGTGCCATTGTGCCGAGCGAGGCATATCTTGCGCCGGGTGTGCCGCTGACTGCGCAAGTGACCGTGCGCAGACTGAAGCCATTCTATTTTGGCGGGCGCGTGCCTGTCCAGTTCAGCGCGCGCACCGATGAAGGCAGCTATGCGCGCGTTGCCGCCGAAGTCCGGCTGCGTCCTCGCTACGAATACCTGCTTCTGCTGCTGCTGCCACTGCTCCTGTGCGTGGCGTCGGTGGCGTTCGCGCTGAACCCGATCACCATCCAGCCGCTGCCGACGGAAACGCCCACTCCGACTGCGACGCCGATCCCTACCAGTACGGACGCCATTATTGACGTCCCTACGGTTGCCCCTACAGCCACAGCCACGATCACACAGACGCCTGTGCCGAGCTTCACGCCGCTGCCGCAGTGCGTCAATCGCTGTGCGGCACTCGGCTGGTCTTCCTATACCATTCAGCCGGGCGATACGCTCTTCGGCTTAGGCTTGGCGGGCAGTGTATCGGCGGGGCAGGTGGCGCAGGTTAACTGCATTGCCGAAAGCAGCACGATTTACGCCGGACAGCAGATTTGCCTGCCTGTTGCGCCACAGATTTCAACGCCTGTTCCGGTGCTGACGTGCGACGGCTTCCGTCCGACATCGCCCACTGCGTTCGCGCAGGGCTTGACGACCTTCTACTGGGATGCGCCGCGCAGTTTCACGCCGTCCGCCTATCGCCTGTCGATCTACAATGCGGATAGCGGCGCGCTGGTGTTCCAGCGTGAGCAAGCGCCATTCGTGACCAATATGCAAGTGGACACAGCGGCGATCAGCGGGACATTCCGCTTCTTCTGGACGATTGACGCGCTCGTCAGCGGCGCGGTAATTTGCACCGGGCGCGTGGATGCGCTGCGCCAGGCACCGGATCAGCCGCCTGTGCAGCCAACGCAACCGCCCGCATTTCCAACACTGCCGCCTAGTCCACCAACTTTTACCCCGGATCCTGTGACTGTTATACCGGACCCGCCTCCTGTGTTGAGTCTGGATGACGTTTATACCACTGCCTATCTGTCCTATAGCAATGGAAACTGTCCGACGTTTTACATCAATCCCGGGATAGGAATCAGCAACGACGGCTCGATTAAGGCCACCATGTTGGAGGTTATGGTGGAAGTTACAGTTCATTACTTTCATCTATTGCGAGCGCACCGGATGCCAGTTTCAGATATCCAGATATACCCGATTGTCTTTCTGGATGTCGGTGATTACGACTTCATAGATGTAGCGGAATTTGAATTTCCGCATGACATGCCCGATCTTGTGATTGGCGTATTAAACGAAACTACAGAGTATCAGGTTGATGTGACAGTCAACAGCGGTGTATCAGAAGGACATCTGGCACGTTTATCTTTTAACGGTAGAGCCACCTACTACGGCTGCGAAAATATAGACTAGGAACGTAGACAGCCGAATTTGTACGGACAGCATTCTTGCCGTTCGTTTGTGGCACATACTGGACAGAATACCGTCCATGCTCGAACTATGATTGTCACCTCCAGGAGTGATTGCTGATGCCAAGTGATGTCGCCGCCTCAACAGACCCGCTGATCGGTCGCGCGCTCGAAGGCTACCGCTTCCTCAGCCTGCTGGGGCGCGGCGGCTTCGGCGCGGTCTATCTGGCACAGCACCCGCGTCTCGATTTGCAGGTCGCCGTCAAGTACATGCAGATCAACGACAAGACCCAGGCAGGCGACATCGCACGCGAAACCGCCATCCTGACCAGCCTGTCGCACCCGAACATCGTCCGCATTCACGACACGTTCAAGTACGACGACTACCAGTTGATCATGATGGAGTTCGTCAAAGGCGGCACACTCGTCAGCAATCTGGAGCGCGTCGGCAGGCTGGATATGCCAACGGCGCTGGCGGCAGTCACGCAGGTGGCGGAGGCACTGACGTACATCCACAACAAGCAAATCCTGCATCTCGATCTCAAGCCTGCCAACATCCTGCTCGACCCGCAGGAGAACGCACCGCTGCCGCGCTTCGTGCTGACCGACTTCGGCATCTCGCGGCTGACGCGCCCTGGCAAGGATGTCTCGGTCGTCAGCGGCACGCCTGCCTATATGTCGCCGGAGCAGTTCGGCTTTGGCGACTCGAACCCCGATCACCGTTCGGACATCTACCAACTCGGCATGATCTTCTACCAGCTCCTCGTCGGCACGCTGCCGTTCGCGGGCGGCGGCATCGTCGAATGTGCGCGCCAGCATGCCTATGAACAGCCCGTGCCGCCGAGCAGCCGCACGCCGGGCTTGCCGCCGAACATTGACCAGATCATCCTGCGCGCGCTGGCGAAGAAGCCCGGCGAACGCTACCAGAGCGCGGCGGAAATGCTCGACGCACTGCGTCAGGCGAAAGCCAGCACCGCCCAGAACCCGCGCAACATGACGCCGCCAACCGTGCAACTCAACGCCGAAGCGCTGGCGAAGGCACGGGAGGTGCAGCAGCAGGTCTACGTCGCCACTATGCGCCTGAACAAGGACGAGCATAAGAGCCTGAAAGCGGCGGTCAGCGGCATCAGCCTGAGCATCGTCCACAAGGATGGTACGGCGGAAGCGCGTGTCTTTGACAAACCATCGATCCTCATCGGGCGAGTGAAAGAAGTCGATCTCACTCTCAATCAGCCAACCGTCTCGCGCCAGCACGCCCAGATCGACCGCGACGCCAGCGGTACGTTGAGCGTAACCGATCTCGCCAGCACGCACGGGACGCTGCTGGATGGACATCGCTTGCCGCCGCACCAGCCCATCACCTGGGGCGTCGGGCAGTTATTGCAGATCGAAGATTACAGCTTTTACATCGCGGGCGTGGCGGGCGGGATGGATACCTCGATTAAGACCAACGAGGTCAAAGGGCTGTTTGACCAGGTACAGAAGCGCGAACAGCGCCCGCGTCTGCATATGACGGTGACACCGGAGATCGTTCATGTCAATTCGATGCAGCCGCAATACCTGCGCGTGCAAATTCAGACCGAAAACACCCCCACCGCTCGTTACACGTTGCAGGCACAGCCGGGCAGCGGCATTGACCCGCGCTGGTACACGCTGCCTGCTGATAAGGTTATCGAAAGCGGGCAGGTTGGCACATTCGATGTCACGATTATGTCTCCGCCTGGCACGGCGGGCGGCGGGCAGCGCTACGAGCTGATGATCGAAGCGAGCGCGGATAACCCGGCGATCCCGCGCGTCTTCCAGGTCGTCAAGCTGCAACTGATGCAGGAGATGCGTTTCAGTATCGCGCTTGACCCCGGCGAAGTCACACACAGACGGCGTGGCAAGGCGCGCGTCGTCATCACCAACAATGGCAACTACGCTGAGACGTTCAACATCGGTGTGCAAGCCCCCGACCGCCTGCGCATTACGCCGCACAGGGCGCAGGCGCAGGTAGTGCCGGGGCGACCGCTGGCAATGCCGCTGCGTTTCCAACCGCGCCGCGACGCCTTCCGTGAAGATCGGCTGTTGTTTGCCGTCATGGTGCAAACGCCGAACGGCGCAACCGAACGCGCCAACGGCAGTTACGTCCTGCCGCGCCGGATGCGGTTGCGCATTCCCTGGCTGCGGGCGCTGGTGATCGGCGTGCTAATCGCGCTCGCTGTCATCTGGTTCGTCAATCTTGGCTACGATGTCCCGATGCTGGTGCAGCTGCTTTTGTACGTCATCGCGCAAGTGCGCCAGGCGTTAGGAATTGGGGGCTGATGTTCATGGAGACGCCGCTGTACCAGATCGTCGCGCGCACGCCCGATGGCATTACCAGGATAGTCGAAGTCGCCAATACTGCGCTCACAGTCGGTTCTGACGAAACGTGCGATTTGCCGCTGCCTGTCGAATTCGCCGAACCAACGCATCTGCGCTTGGCACCGCTGCCGGGGCGCGGCGTGCTGCTGGTCAATCTGGCAGCCAACGGGCGCACGCGCGTGGAAGGCGCGGCGGTGGAGCGCGCATCGAGCATGGTCTGGGAAGTCAACCAGGTGGTCGATATTGGCGGTGTGCTGCTGCGGCTGCTGCCTCTGCCCCCGCCTGCGACGGCGAAGCCTGTCAAGGTCGTCGCGACTGTGCGGGATACGAATGCGACGGCGGTGGAGGATGGATTGCTCGCGCCCGCTGAAGAGGACCCTGGACTCCCATCTCCTGATGAGAAACCAGCTTTACAAGACCACTCTGGACTCCCCTCTCCCAGCGGTACGCCGCGTTCGGGAGAGGGGCAGGAGGTGAGGGCTGGCATTGACGAACCTTTCCCCCATCTACCGCGTCTGCCCGATGAGGACGACGAACCGCCCACGCTGCTGGGCGACGAGGATGACGACGCGACGCCGGACAAACCGCTGCCTGCTGTCGTCGCGCCAATACCTGTCATGCCGTCTGTAGGGGCGCAATCTATTGCGCCCCTACCGTCACCTGTGCCTGTGCCTGCGCCCCAACCGAGTGCCGAGCGCCACACCGACGCGCATGAAGAACGCACACGCATGACCGAAATCTATATGGGCGCGATTCCGGATGAAGTGGCATACGTGCGTCCGCGTGAGACGCGCGGCTACGAGACGCTGGTCAAAGACTGGCATTACGCCGGGACGCTGGGCTTGCAGATGACGATGCGTGAGGTGCGGCTGGCGCAGGGCGAACGGGTGCGCGTGCCGTTTTCGGTCTCGAATGACGGTGTGGAGCCGCTGCAAGTGCAGGTGTATGTGACGGGACTGCCGGAGGCGTGGATCGGGTTATCGAGCGCACCGCTGGCGCTCAACCCCGGCGAAGTCCGCTTAATCGACCTGATGCTGCATCCGCACGAGGGCGCACCTGCACAAGCGCTGTCCGCCGCCATCTATGCGCATGATGTCAACGGGCCGCACGCCAAAGTCAGCAGCACGTTTCAGGTCACGATCAAGGCTCAGCGCGATGTCGTCGGTTGGCTGCAACCCGTGACCGCCCAAGCGCCGGGCATGACCGAACTGGTCTTACAAAATCACACGCAGGCGACGGCGCACATCTTCCTGAGCAGTGGCAGCGGCGACGAACGGCTGCGCGTAGCGTTCGACAGACACGATCTGCAACTGCCCGCGGGCGAAACGGTGCGTGTTCCCGTGCGGCTGCATGTGGCGCGGCGTCCGCTCTGGGTCGGCAGGCAGGCGGGCTTGTACGTTTCGGTCAAGGCGGGCAGTCGCGCGGCGATTGTTTACGAAGCTGTTGCCCGCATCCGCCCGCGCATCGGCTGGACGTGGCTGGTCATCCTGCTGCTGGCGCTCGTGGCAGCGGCGCTGATCGCGGTGTATGTGCGGGGGGTGTAGTAACAGGCGTGCATTAGTGTGGATAGAGTGTGGATAGCGCCGACCCTCATCCCCTAGCCCCTTCTCCCTCAGGGCGAAGGGGAATCAGTACCCTCTGTAAGCCCCTGTCCATGAGGGACGCCCGACTGCAAGTGCGGAGGGCGGGACGGGGGTGAGGGTTGTCCGTCCCTACTCACCGCAGCACAATCGTCCAACTTCCCACGTACACAATCACGCCGCCGTCGTTGACGAACAGCACGGGCAGCACCCCTTGCGGCGTCGTCTGCGTGATCGGCAGCCCGACCGGTTCGCCATTGACGAATGTCGTCAACACGCCGCTGTCGGGGTTGCGGTCGATGCGCAGCCGCAGCCGCACTTCGCCCAGCGAGCGCTGGCTGACGACGCTGTTGACGCCATCCACCACCTGCCCGATATTGACGACGCCGCCTTCGACCAGGTTGATCTGCACGCCTGCCTGCTCCAGCGGATTGCCGACATCCTGAAACGCCAGCCCGAAGAAGACGCCATCGCTCAGTTGCAGCGACGGGTTGTAGGTGATCAGCCGCACATCCGCCTCCATGCTGATGATGCGGGCGGGCGCGTTGTTGCCCAGCGCCGTATCGATCGCATCCCCAGGCAGCGCGACGTTGAGGATGTTGCCCGTCGGCGCAGCGCCAGAGCCGAGCCGCCATGACACGCCATCCTCCGCCAGCCCGAACTGCTCGCTCGTCCATGCCGGATCATCCACCAGCGGCAGCAGAGTCAACACATTCTGCACGCCGCGAATGCCTTCCGCCGGCAGCGGCGTCTGGCTCGCTGTCGGCGTGACGCTGGCGGTGGCGGTGCTGGTTGGCGTGCGCGTCTGGCTGGCGGTAGGCGTCGGCGTGGCAGATGGCGTCTGTGTGATCGTCGGCGTATCCGTCGGGCGCGTCGGCAGCGGGTTGACCAGCGGTGCGGGCGTCTCCGGCGTGGAGGTGACGGTCGGCGTAGCCCTCACCCCCGTCCCGCCCTCCGCACTTGCAGTCGGGCGTCCCTCAGGGAGAGCGGTGACAGACGTGCTGTTTGTGCTATCGCTCCCTGCTCCCCCTGGCGACGGTTCGGCAGTGAGGTTTGCCGCCGCTGCCGTCGGCGTAATATCGGCGGGCGGGTTCGCGTTGTTCAGCAGCAAAAAGCCGACGATGCCCGCGATCACCAGCAGCGGCACGCCGAATAACAACAGGCGCGGTATGCCACGTCGTTTCTGGTCCTGTAGGGGCGCAATAGATTGCGCCCCTACCCCGTGCGCCCCCGCATCATGACCGTCGCCAGATTGCGTCCCTACATCCGCATCTTCATCACGCACGTAGGGCGTCGGTTCGTCCGTCGGCGGCGCGGGAAATTCCGGCGCGGCGTCGGTCACGCTGTACCAGTGGCGATAAAGGGGATAGGCGGGATGGCGGTCAATGAACAATGCGCGGAAGAGGTCGTTAAAGCGGTTGAGGCGGGCGCTGCGACGGGCGCTCTTGTCTGTATAAGCGGCGAGGAACTGCTCATAGGTATCGCGCCACTGACGGAGCGTGGCGGCTGTGTTCGCACCGAGCAGCCGTTCGGTCGTGGCGACAAGCGTGCGATGTCCGGTGCGCAGTACATCGTCGGGTGCATCCGGGCGCGCTTCGATGATCCCCTGCATCCGTCGCAGCGTTGTGTGTAGTTCCGCCGCGCCTTCGATCAGCGTCATCAACCAGGCGCGGTAATTGGTGAGTGTGATGCCGGCATTAGTCTCGATGTCGTCAAGCGCTTTGACCGCGTTATCGAGCTTGATGCCTGCCGCGCGGAATTCGCCATCCGCCCAGTCACGCGTGGCGGCTTCCAGTTCGCGCAGACTGTAGACGCCCGGCTGCAAAAGCTTCGCCTGTCGATTGTCCTCCAACGCCTTGCGCGCCCGATCCAGCGACGACAGGCGGCTGGGGTGGTCGATTGCGTTGAGCGTGGCGGCAGCGTCGGTAAGGTCGCGGCGGCGTTCCAGGAACTCATCGAGCGTTCGCGTTAACGGATGGCGCGACGCATCGGGCAGCGTCTTGAGCGCCGCCTCGCGCCAGAAGTCGGTCGTGTCGAGCGCGTTGTTGTGTGCGTCGAGCGTCGCTTGCAAGAGGTACTGCGTGAACAGCAGCCGGACGGCGGCGCTGCTGCTGCGCCCAAACGACTCGACCAGCCCTTTGCCCATCGCCCGCAGGTAAACTTCGCGGTTGGGCATTTGCGCGCTGAACTGCTGCAGTGCTGCGCGCTCGTCCATTGTCAGCAGGCTTTCGACGCGGTTAAGCGCCGCCTCGGTGCGTTTGACATCGCCGACACCGCTGCGTTCGACCCACCCGCGCGCCATCTCTGCCAGATCGCGCAGTCGCCGCGCCGCTTCCTGTTCGACATCGCGCCGCCCCGCCTCGAACGCCTGCGCCGCCAGTCGTTCGGCGTCGGCAAAGCGCCCGCGATCGAATGCCTCCCAGCCATCCGCGAGCGCACGTCCCAGCGCGCCGTGCAGCGCATAACGTTCGACATAGCCCGCGCCGCTGACGACACTGCGCAGCTGGTTGAGCCAGCCTGCCAGCGTCGGCGATACTGTGCTGACAGCATCAATCGCGTCCGTGAGCGCGCTGATGGCGGTCGTCTTGCCGCCTGTCACGGCGGCATCCGCGTAACGCGTCCAGCTTGCGGACGCCTTCTCCAACCCGGCGATGATGCCCGCCAACATTTCGTCGAACAGCCGCGCGTTGAACGGCTGAAGATCGCGCGTGGACCCCGCGAGCCAGTCGGCAAGATCGCTGCCATCCGCTGCCGGAATATACGTCTGGTAAGTTTGCAGCAGTTCATACAGCCCGTCGAGCAGCTTTTGCAGCAGTTCCCACGCCGGATTGCCCGGATCGACCTGACGGCTGCTGTTGAGCGCTGCCAGCGCGTCGCGCGGGTCGCTGACCGCCTGCTTGCCGACGACGTGCATGTTGTCCGCCAGCGTCATGGCAGCGTTGCTGGCGCGTTCAATGATGCCGATAGGCAAGCGGCGCGTCACAGTCTCCCCGACCGTGCTGCTATCGAGCATCATGCCGAGCTGCATGAGTTGATCGACCACATTGCGGTAGCCATCGCGCAGGGCGATCAGGTCAATCGTGGCGGCGGTGGCGGCTTTCTTGCGCTTGCCTTTGGCGGGCGGCGCGAACAGCGTATCCAGCCCATCCATGATTTGGTCGAGCAGTGCCTTTACCTCGGTGACGCGCGCGCCATCTTTTTCGAGTTCGTCCAGCGCCAGTTCCAGCCGATAGAGATTAGGACGCAGCACGATCACTTCCGGCACATGTGCGGCGACACGTTCCGCCAGCAGCCAGCCGAGAATGCGCACGCGCTCGTCGCCCGCATTCTGCGTGAGCAGCGCCTGGGCGCAGGCAGCGTAATCGCCCTCGAATGCCAGCGCGATCGCATCCATGACGGCAAGCGGCGTTGGGCGCAGGTCGGTCTGTTCGAGCATCCGCGCCCAATCGCGCAGCAGCTTGATGAGCGTCGCCGTGTCGCCGCGCGTCTTGCCGCGCAGTTCGTCCAGCAGCGCCGAGGCACGTGCCCAGTTCGCGCTTTCGAGATAGATGCGCGCCGCATCGAGATCGCCTGCTACCTCCAGATCGCTGAGTTGGTCTTCGATCTGGCTAAATGCTGCCCGCGCCTGCGGGTAGCCAGGGTCCATCATCAGTGCGGGTTCGAGCATGTGCAGCAGGTCGTGCAGCCGTTCCTTGCTGTTGCTGCCCTGCAAGCGCTCGAAAACACGGCTGATGATCGAGTCGCGTTCGCGCTGCAATGGCGCGCGGTATTCGGTCAGTTCCTTGCGCAGGTCGTCAAGCGTGCGGTAGCGGAAGCGGGTGTTGGGGTGCGCCGCCTTGCTGATAATCGCCTGCAAGCGCGGGGAGAGGCGGTCGGTGTCATCGCCAAAGTTGAGCGCGAAGTCTTCTCCCGCGTCGCGCGCAATCTCGGCGCGCTGCCCGCCCGTCACGAGGAAGTAGAGCAGTTCGCCGACCTGGAAGACATCGCTCTGGCGGCTGATGCCCTGCGGCGTCGCTTCGTCGCCTTCCAGGAAGACCGCGTTGCCCCAGTCGATGACCTTGAGGCGGTGACGCTCGCGATCCCAGAACAGGTGCTTGGCGTCAACATCGTTGTAGATGATGTCTTTGGCGTGGGCAGCGTGGAGCAAATCCAGCAGCGCATCAACGATCACCAGCAGTTCGAGTTCGGGCAGTCGTTCGCCGCGCGCCGCCTGCTCACGCACCATGTCCGCCACGAGCGCGCCTTGTGCGCGTTCGATGACGATGTACTGATGGACGATACCGCTGACGAAGAACTGCCCACCGCCGAGCAGTGTCGCCAGCGCCGGATGCCCGGCGAGCCGTTGCAGCGCCTTGCGCTCGTTGACGATGCTGACTTCCTGCCCGCTGCGGAT
>JANRJX010000018.1:0-19221 GCA_033763755.1 Chloroflexota bacterium | reverse complement strand
TGCAACCTATCAGGACAAGCGCCGGATCATGAAACTGCTCGTTGACCGGGTTGTCGTCACAGGTCACACAGGCACAGGCACGCGGGTGTTCTTCGTCAACATCCACTGGCGCGACGGAGAGGTCACAGAGTGCGAGGTCTGGAACCGCAACATAGACCAGTGGACATACGCCGATCAGGTGTTTTTGACGCGCCATATTGAAGCCGGGTCGAGCCGGGAGACCATCATGGCACGCTTCGAGGGTCGGCGGTGGGCAGAGGTTCGCAAGCTGATAGAGCGCTACATACCCGACGTGCTGCTACCCGTGCCTGAAACGGGTTCACCGGAGTGGATAGCGAGGACAGAGAGCATTAACGAGAAGCGGCTGGCAGCAAAAAGCCAGAAGCCGAAAGTATCGGATAACCCCGTCAGGCGCAGGTGAACAATCCACCCTACATTGGCTTGTGGACGCGGTTGCAGACGTTCGAGCGCGATCATCTTACGCAGTTGATGATAGCGCGACAGATCGGACGTTCAGCGCTGATGCGTTCGACGCTGCATCTCTTCACGGCGGCGGATTACGCTCGTTACTGGGCGACTATTCAGCCCGCGCTGCTGAAGGGCTTGAACTCGTTCTTTGGACGCAGCATTAAGGGGCTGGATACCGCGCCGCTGGTGGCAGCTGCCCGCGCCATGTTCGAGACAGAGCCGCGCACGTTTGCAGAGGTCAAGACCGCGCTTGCCGCCCTCGCCCCAGATCGCGACCTCGAAGCGCTGGCGTACATCGCCCGTACCTTCATTCCGCTGATTCAGGTGCCACCCGGCGGTGTGTGGGGCAAGGGAGGCAGTCCGCTGTATGCGCTGGCGTCGTCGTATCTGGGTATGGAGATAGATACGAGCGATCAACTGCACGGGCTGTTCCTGCGTTATCTGGCCGCGTTCGGTCCGGCGAGCGTGCAGGATTTTCAGACGTGGGTCGGCATCGCCAAGCTCAAGGACCCGATTTCTGCTTTCAAATCCGAGCTGGTTGCCTACCGCAGCGAGGATGGGCGTGAACTGTTCGATTTGCCGGACGCGCCCCTTCTGCCAGAAGATACCCCCGCGCCGCTTCGCTTTGTGCCGGAGTACGACAATGTTGTCATCGGACATGACGACCGTACGCGTGTGCTGCCAGAGGCATTTCGCACGCGCGTGTTTCTGAGTGCGGGACGAGTGCGTGCGACGATTCTGGTAGACGGGTTTGTGCGCGGGGCATGGCGTGTCGAACGGGTCAAGCGTGCGGCAGCCCTGGTGATCGAGCCATTCGCACCCCTGACTGCCGACGAACAGGCGGCGCTGGCGGACGAAGGGCTGCGGCTGCTGCGCTTCATCGAAGACGACGCCGAGACGCTGGATGTGCGTGTAGAAGTGTGAGATAGTGCCAAGCGCGCAGTTACGCCCCGCGCGCTCGTATGGTGGCAGCTGGAGATCGCTAGCGCGTGTAGCTCAGCGGGTCGCCAGCGCTGCCTTTCTTGCCGTCGGGCCACGTCGTCTTGTCGTTGAAGCGGATGCCACTGACATTCGCTCCGCGCATATTTGCCCCTGTCAGATTGGCGTCATTGACGATGACGTTGGTCAGATTGGCATTCGTCAGCCGCGCGCTGCTCAAGTCTGCCCCTGTCAGATTGGAGCCCGTCAGATTGGCGCTGTCGAAATCACAGCCGACTGCCTTCGCCACCGTGAGATCGACATACGTGATATTCGCCTGGCGCATGATCGACTCGCGCAGCGTCGCCCCGGTAAGGCGTGCACCGCGCATGTTGGCGTTGGTCATGTCGAGCCGCGTCATGTCGAGCTGCGTCAAGTCAACGCCCGCCAGACGCGGGTTGCTGCCCGCGCCGATCAACGCGGTCACCAGTTCTTTGCGTGTGATTTCAGGCATGGTTTATCTGCTCCCGTTGATATGCGATAATCTGATCGATTGTCTCATCCAGTGTCAGCGTCGGCTCCCATTCGATTGCCGCGCGGATTTTGTCGATGCTCGGCACACGGCGGCGGAAGTCCTCAAAGCCGGTTTCGTAAGCTTCCTCATAGGGAATATAACGGATTTCGGACGTACTGCCCGCACGAGCGCGCACTCGTTCCGCTAAGCCGCCGATGCTGATCTCTTCGTTGCTGCCGATGTTGAAGACCTCGCCAATCGCACGCGGCGACTCGCCCAGATCGCGGATCGCCTTGACCACATCGTAGACATTGCCAAAGCAGCGCTGCTGTTCGCCATCGCCATAGACCATAATCGGCTCATTCTGGATCGCCCAGCGAACGAAGCGCGGCACGACCATGCCGTACTGCCCGCTCTGTCGCGGGCCGACGGTGTTGAAGAGCCTGAAGACGACGACGGGCAGCCCGACTTCCTTATGATACGCCAGTGCCAGGAACTCGTCGATCATCTTAGAGGCAGCGTAGCTCCAGCGGTTGCGAATGGTCGGACCGAGCAGCGAGTCGTCGTCTTCGCTGAAGGGGATGCGCACGCCCTTACCATAGACCTCGCTGGTCGAGGCGATCAATACCTTCTTGCGATAGCGGCGGGCGGTCGCCAGCACAACTTCGGTGCCGCCGATGTTGGTCTCTATCGTCTCAATCGGATTGCTGATGATACGCTGCACGCCGACGGCAGCCGCCAGGTGGTAAATCACGTCGCACTCGCTGACGAGGCGATCCATGACGCTGGTGTTGCGGATGTCTTCGATGGCGAAGCGGAAATAGCGGTTCTCGCTGAGATGGGCGATATTTTCGAAGCGCCCGGTTGAGAGGTTATCGATGATTGTGACCTGGTGCCCGGCGGCAAGCAGAGTTTCCGACAGGTGGCTGCCGATGAAGCCCGCGCCGCCTGTAATGAGTGCATGTGTCATACGTCCCACAGCCTGTGATGTCAAATCGCGCGCAGATGATAGCAGAGTTGGCACGGGGGGACAAAGGGGGATGACAACTACCCCTGGGATTGCGCCGTCATGTCCCCCATCGCGAAGCGCGTCACATCGCGCAGCGGCAGGTGGTCGGTTACGTCACGTCCGTAGTAGGCACGCTGGATGATACCCTGCTCATCGATCAGCATCTCGGCAGGAACGAGCCGTAGTTCGCCCAGCGTTGTGCCTGCATCAAACGCACCCGCCCGTACACCCTGGATCCACTGCGGTACACGCCGGAAGTGACCTGTGATGAACTTGGCGGTCGAAAGCTCGCCTTCGTAGAGATGAAACAGCCGCATCTCTGGATCGGCAATGATGCGCGCCGGGAAGTTTTGCAGGTTGCGGTGCCTCAGCAGCGTCTCGGTGGGTGACTGGAACACAGCGATGATCGGCAGATGATCTTGCCACAGGTTCGCCTTGCTCATCAGCTCATGCACACGCAGATTGCAGTACGGACACGCGGCGAAGCGAAAGAAGGCGAGCATCAGCCTGCGCCCGCGAAAATCGCGCACAGCAATCGATGCACCATGAATATCTGTTGTCTCAAAATCGGGCGCTAGCTGCCCGCTCATCAGTGCCATTGCATGTTCCTGTCGTCTTTGTCGATACAGTGCATTCGTCGAGTCTACGCACATTCGATGGGAAAATGGTCGTGTCTTGAGCAAATCTGGACGTTTTTCTGATTGACGCACGCCAATCGTGTTACAATTTCTTTATCGTCAACTGCTACCACATGCTTATGAGGCTTCCGTGACCCCCATTGCGCAGACCGACACGCCGCTGCATTTGCTCGCCGGTTTTGCCCGCTTTTATCCTGACTCTGCACCAGAGCGCGTCTTACGGGTGCCAGGGCTCGCGCTGTGGGCGGTCGTACTGCCGCGCAAAGACCTACACTTCCATGTTGCCTCGGCGGACATCGGGCTGCGTACCAGCTTTAGCTATCAGACAGCGAAACAGCGCTGCACCTTACTCCACCGACCGCTGCCGAACTGGGCGCGTTATACTGCCGGGATGCTGCGCTATTTGCGCGAAACCGGGCTGGACTTCCCTGGCTTTGATGTCGTTTTGGCGGGCGATGAAGGCGACGGCGCACGGTACGAGTATGCGCTGGGGCAGGGCTTCGGCATGGTCTGCTACACGCTGGCGGGCGTGGAGTGCAGTGAGGCAAAGCTGATGGACGCCGCGGAGCACGTACATCGGGACTATTTGAGAGTGTATGCCAGATGATTCCCATCCGTCTGCTTCTACTCGCTGTGTGCCTGCTGCTCGTCAACACTGCCTGTGCGCCGCAACCTGCCGCGCCTGAGACGCCGGCTGTGACGATTCAGTCACTGCCGATTGACGACGTGACGAGTGCCCCGTCCACCGCCACACCCGACCCGCTGCTGGCGACGATGGCACAGGTGACGATTCCGCCGCTGACGCTCTACGAAAGCGCGCGCTTCGGCTACAGCTTTCGCTATCCGGTCACATCCGGCATTGAGGTCAGCAATGAAGGCGAAATCGTCTGGATCGACGCCCAAATCATGATCAGCGTAAGCGCCGCGAACCCGGAACAGGCGCAGGGCAGCGGCACGGTGATTGAGACTGCGGAAAGCACCTCGATCAACGGCATCGCCGCGCGGCGGTTAACTGGTTCCATCGGTTCGATTGGCGGCAACACACCGCAGCATTACCAGAGCATCGTCATCGCGCGTAACAACCGCTACTACGTCCTTACCGCCTACGAACTGCGACGCGATGTCGTGCTGCCCGTTGACCGCACGCTTGAGCCGATCCCGCTGCCTGTCCAGTCCGTGTTTGATACGATCGTGGCGACGTTCACGTTCATCGGCTAAGCAGTTCTTCAGCGATATACCCACACCATCGGGCGCGCGGCATCCGCGGTCAGGAAGTCGTAGCCGTCCGACAGCCAGTTATACAGCCAGTAGGCATCGGTCATGGTCAGGTTGACACAGCCGTGACTGCGGTAGCGTCCGAACTCGTCGTGCCAGTATGCGCCGTGCAGCGCTTCATGCCCGTTGAAGTAGAACGTGTATGGCACGTCTTCGATGTAGTAGAACCAGGGGACGCCTGGCTCGTTGCTCATTACGCCCTGCACAAAGCGCGCGTAAACCGTATGGATGCCGACATCGGTCTGCGTTGACTCGGTGCGAACGCCCGTCGCCACCAGCGCCGCAAACACGGGTGTCGTGCCTTCGTAAGCGATCAGCACGTTCTCGTTCAGATCGACGCCGACCCAGCGTTCGCCGCTGATGTCTGCGTGGCGCTCAATCGGCTTGATAACCGAGACATGCGTGCGGTCAATCCAGCGCTCCACGCCGATCTGCGCCCATGTCATCTCGCCGATTGTCACTTCAGCATAGACATACACGAACTCATACGGCACAGCCGCCGCGTCCACTGCGATGGAGGCTTCGCCCGGCACACGGCTGGGGCGGCTGACATGCGTCACCCAGCCCGCTGGGTAGGGCGTACCATCATTGAGCAATGCGCCCGTCAACCGCGAGGTGTTGGCATAGGCAAGCTGTGCTTCGCGCACCCATTCACCGGGGTTGATTTCGACCCAACCGTTTTCGCCGAATGAGTAGACTGTGACGAAGTATGTGCCTTCCGGTTGCGTATCGATCAGCACACCATCGGGTGCGTCGTAAATCTCAAGTGCGCCGATGACCTGACGATAGTTACCCCGATAGAGGATGGTGTCATGAGTGAGCAGGCGTTCCAGCGTTGGCGCAGGGTGACGCAAAATGTCGCGCTCAGGCAGCCCGTAGGCGGGGGCATCCTGCGCGGCGGCAGGCAGTGCAACGCAAAGCAGGCATAAGGCGACGTAGAACCATGTGCGCATGGAAGAACTCCGATGATCCAATCGATACTTCTATGATAGGGCATACATCCCTAGTACTTCACAACGGTCCCTGTGCGGATTGCTGTCGGCTGCCCTGCGCTTGCCCGCCGCGTGGTACAATGAACGCGATACCACAGGTAAAACGAGGATCAGTACCCATGCTTGTCCTGCCCATCCCCACCGAGGTTCCGGTCGGCGTCAAAGGTCCGCCGCAAGGCACATGGACTGCCGTCTATGAATAAGTAAGGCGTTCGGATTCACGCTGTGTTAACTCGTCTTGTGCTGCTGCTCCTCGTGGTCTGCTGGAGCGCGATGGTGCTGCTGCTGGTGGCAGGGCGCGCACTGCCACGCGGCGACCAACTGCTGTTCGAACGCGATAACGACGGCATCCGCGATCTGTGGTTAGCGGATGTGCAGCGCGCCATGACCGCGCCGCTGACGCGCACACGCAGTGCCATCGAAGAACACGCGCAGTGGTCGCCAGACGGCGAGTACATCGCCTATGCTTACCAGCGCGGCAGCGCCACACGCCAGATTTGTGTCCGCCAGCCCCGCCCCTCGTCCATTCCTGTGTGCCTGAACGCCGCCGCCTATGACGATGATTTTCCTCGCTGGTCGCCCGATGGAGCAGAACTGCTGTTGACCTCTATCACTGTTGAAGGTGGGCGCGAACTCTTCCGCGTCATCCCCGGCGCGCAGCCGCGCATCGTTGCCTTCGACATCAGCATTGCCCGTGATTACATGTGGACGCATGACGGCTCGCATGTGCTGTACAGCGCGCAGGGGGTGCTTGCGGGTACGCCGACCGGACTCTGGCTGCTGGAAACTGCAACCAACGATCGTCAGTTCATCAGTACGACAGGCACGCTCGATTGGCTGCCGCATCCCTCACCCGATGGCGCGTCGGTGGCGTTCATCCGCATTGCGGACACGGGGACAAGCGATGTCTTCATCATGCCCGCCAGTTGTCTGCCTGCGCCTGAAAGCTGTAGCGATCAAGCCTTGCGGTTGACACATCACGAAGCAGGCATCTTTGAACTGGCATGGTCGCCGAATGGATGGCAGGTTGCCTATGTCTCCAACCGGGATGGCACGCTGGATGTATACAGCTATGATCTGTTCACACAAATGGAGACACTGTGGACGCCGGATAATCGCTACACGCATGAAGATGTGGCGTTTTCACCCGCTGGCGACGCGCTGGCGTATATTTCCGATGCAGGGGGTCAGTACGATGTCTATGTGCAACCGCTTGCGCCGGGCAGCGCACCGTTCCGTCTGACCGACGGCGAACGGGGACTGGATAGCTGGAGACCGCAGTGGAGACCGTGATCACCAAGATCCCATACCCTATCCTGCGATTTTGCCTCGTCTTCACAGGCTTCGCCGCGCTGCTGTTCGCGTCCGTGCTCGGCATGGGACGGCTGATGGGCAGCGACGACGAGCTGGTGTTCACCAGCTACGCCAGCATCAACCCGGACATCTACCGGATGGACGTTGGACATTTCTTGCGCGTCAACCTGACGAAACACGAGGGCTACGATTCCGAACCTGCGTGGTCACCGGACGGGCGCAGTATCGCCTTCACGTCGGATCGCGATGGGCGCATCGCCGTGTATATCATGGACGCTGCCGGGGAGCGCCTGCGCCGTGTGATCCCGGTCGACTCCGGCGCGGTCGCCGTCAACTGGTCATCGGATGGGCAGCGTCTGTATCTGTTCAGCTTTACGGGCAATCAGCAGTTAATCTTCACGGTCAATCTCGATGGCAGTGGCTACGAGCAGGTCAATGAGCAGAACGCACGTGATGCGATCCAGCGTGACCTCGATATCGATCCCGCGTCTGTGAGCGGGTCAATCTCACCCAGTGGGGAATATCGACTGTTCAGCGCCTTTCGCGAGGGCAGTTGGGGTATCTACGTGGCGGACTCCCAGCGCCAGAATGCGCGGCGGCTGGCAGATGCGGGCAGGCAGTATGCTGAAGCTCCTGTGTGGTCACGCGGTGGGGAGTGGGTGGCGTTCATCGCACTGACTAGTACCGGGCTGGACCTGTTCGTGATTGACCCGCTGGGCGTGGCGGCAAGTACGCTGCGCCTCACGCACGATGACAATGTAGAAGCAAACGTGAGCTGGAGACCGTAGGCAAATATGACACACACCCTCACCGTCCTCATTAACGACGAAACGCGCACCTTCACCGCCCCGCACGGCGCGAACCTGCGCCGCTTCCTGCTGGAGCAGGGCATCACGCCCTACACAACACTGACGCAAGTCGCCAATTGTGGCGGGCGCGGCATCTGCGCGACTTGCGGCGTGTGGATTGAGACGGGGGAGCCTGCGCCACGTCACTGGCATGACCGCGCGGCGGCAGCGTTTGGTTATCCACGCCTGTCATGCCAGATCAGCATCGAAAGCGACATGAGCGTGCGCATTCTGACAGATAAAGTCATCTGGGGCGGACGCGACCCGGAGCGGCGCTACAGGCGTGAATGAAGCTCTGCCTACACTTTCGCGATCAGCTTGCGCGCGGCAGCGACCAACGGCGGCATCCAGCGCAGTTGTCGCCCGGACCACTCCGCATCGCGATAGTTGCCGTCCTGCGTCAGCAGGGCCCGCCAGTAGCGCACGGACTCATCTAATTCTTTGAGCGCGTAATTTGTTACCGCCATGCCCGCCATTGCCCGCGCACCGTCTGCGCCATACTGCCGCGCTCGCTTGAAATCGACCAGCGCCTGCACATAGCGCCCGGCACAGAAGTAGCTTTCGCCCCGCAGCAGATATGCCTGCCCATCAGAAGGCTGTGCGAGCAGCGCTCGCGCGTACTGTTCAATCGCTTCTTCGTAACGCCCCTGATAATGCAGCATCGACCCCAGGCTCACATACGCCGCGCTTTGTGACGGGTCCATCTGTAACGTGCGCTCGTAATAAGCGGCTGCCTGTGCGTACTCGCCCAACTGCTCATACGTCAGCGCCAACGCATGAATGGCCGGTGCGGAGCTGCTGTCCAGTTGCACCGCCTTTGAGAAATCCTCCAGCGCCGCCATCCAGTTCTGACGCTGGAAATGCGCCCAGCCACGATTGCAATATAGTGTGCTGCGCGTGGGATGCGCATAGATCGCCTCGTTGAAGTGAACAACCGCTTGCTCATAGTTGCCATCGCGATAGGCGCGGTTGCCGTGCTCAATATGCTGGTTGATCTTTTCCTGTGTGTCGGACAGGCGCACAGTTGCGTCGATAATTTCAAGCGCTTTGTCGACTTCCTTCGTCGGCGGTTTCAGTACCTTGCCGCGCGCGGGTTGCTTCAAAAAGCGGTTGCGCAGCCGCTCCATGCCTTCGTCAAAATAATCGTGGATCAGGTGCAGCGCGTTATAGCGTGCCAGTTCTGACAGTGTGCCTGTCAGCAGCGGTTCGGCTTCCTTGAAGGTGTAATTATCGCCCAACACCGGCACGATGTTGCGTTGCAGCCCAATCGCCATCTCGATCTCCTTGCGCAGCCAGTCATCTGGCTCTGTGCAGCGGTCGAGCGAGCCACGTACCAGCACCAGCACAAAATGCGGACGTGCGGCGATTTGGTTGGCAATCACGGTGTCAAAGGTGCCGCTGTCAATACTGTGAACATCCATGAAGACATCGTAGCCGTGCGTACGCAAATCGAGAAAGATTGACCGGGCGATGAACTGGCTGAGATCGCGCCGATAGCTGATGAATACGCGCAGAGTATCCTCGGACATGGTGCTTCTAATCCTGAGGCAAAAATGGAACCCCACGCTTAATTATGCCGCATTTGCGTAACGTTAACACGATTCTATTGCAAGCCCGTTACACTGGCTGTGTGATCATCGAAAGCTTGGTAGCTGTTTTGTTGCCTGTATGCCGGATATGGGAGAGGGGAAAGCGTGAGCGCAGAAGAAACAACCAACGTCGCGGCTGAGGCGGCGCAACCGGAGGGAGCACCTGTGGCAGGAGACATCGAAGCTCAACTGGAAGCCACACGCAAGCAAGCACAGGAGTACCTGGAAGGCTGGCAGCGGGCGCGGGCAGAATTTGCCAATTATAAGCGCCGCACCGAGCGCGAACTCCAGGAAAACCGCGATATGGCGATGGGCATTGCGTTCAAGGGCGTGGTGCCGATTGTGGATGATTTCGACCGCGCGCTTGCCAGCATCCCATCCGAATTGCAGGGCAATCCCTGGGTCAACGGCGTATCGATGGTACAGCGCAAACTGGTCAAACTGATGGAAGACAACGGCGTGACGCAGTTTGATCCGGTGGGTGAGATGTTTGACCCGACGCGCCATGAGGCGATTGGTACAGACGATGAGGGCGACGCTCCCAGCGGACAGGTGACAATGACCATGCAGCGGGGCTATTTGATTGGCGATAAGGTGCTGCGCCCGGCACTCGTAAAAGTGAAGAGCTAGCAGCACACAACAGGAGTAGAGCAAACAATGGGACGTATTATCGGTATTGACCTCGGCACGACCAACAGTGTCGTCGCCGTGATGGAAGGCGGGGAACCGACCGTCATCGCCTCGTCAGAAGGCGGACGTTTAATTCCGTCAGCGGTGGCGGTGAACCCCAAGACGGGCGAGCGTATCGTCGGCAAGCTGGCACGCAACCAGGCAGTCATCAACCCGGAAAACACTGTGTTTTCGGTTAAGCGCTTCATGGGGCGCAAGTTTGAAGACCCGGAAGTGCAGCGCGCGATCAAGTTCGTGCCCTACAAGGTGAGCGCCGCGCCGAACGGCGATGTGCGTGTGCATATGGGCGGCAAGGAATACAGCCCGCCGGAAATCAGCGCCATGATCCTGCAAAAGATCAAGGCAGATGCAGAAGCCTATTTGGGTGAGACGGTTGATCAGGCGGTTATCACCGTGCCGGCCTACTTCAATGATGCACAGCGTAATGCGACCAAGGATGCGGGACGCATCGCCGGGTTGGAAGTGCTGCGTATCATTAACGAACCGACCGCTTCATCGCTGGCATACGGCTTGGGCGAACGCAAGAACGAACTGATCGCCGTGTACGACCTCGGTGGCGGTACATTCGACATTTCGATCCTCGAAGTAGGCGATGGCGTGTTTGAAGTGCGCAGCACCAATGGTGATACCTACCTCGGTGGTGACAACTTCGATGAAGTCATCATCAACTGGATTGCGGACGAGTTCAAGAAGGAACAGGCGATTGACCTGCGCAACGACCGCCAGGCATTACAGCGCCTGAAGGAAGCAGCGGAACGCGCCAAGATTGAACTGTCCAGCGTGCTGACAACCGAAATCAACCTGCCGTTTATCACGGCGGATGCGTCCGGTCCCAAGCACCTGAACATGCAGCTTTCGCGCGCCAAGCTGGAAAGCATGGTCATGAACCTGGTCCAGCGCAGCATTGAACCGTGCAAGGCGGCGCTGCGGGACGCGGGTGTCGATACCAAAGACATCGACGCAGTGGTGCTGGTCGGCGGTATGACCCGTATGCCCGCTGTGCAGGAAGCCGTCAAGAGCTTCTTCGGCAAAGAGCCGAACAAGAACGTCAACCCTGATGAGGTTGTGGGTGTCGGCGCGGCAATTCAGGCGGGCGTGCTGCGCGGCGATGTCAAGGACATTCTGCTGCTCGACGTGACGCCGCTGACGCTGGGTGTGGAAACGCTTGGCGGGGTTTCGACGCCGCTGATCGAACGTAATACGACCATCCCGACCAAGAAGAGCCAGGTCTTTTCGACGGCGGCTGAAAACCAGACGCAGGTGGAAATCCACGTCGTGCAGGGCGAACGCCCGATGGCGGGTGATAACAAGTCACTCGGCAAGTTCATCCTCGACGGCATCCCACCCGCACCACGCGGCATTCCGCAGATTGAAGTCACGTTCGACATTGACGCCAACGGCATCCTGAATGTGAGTGCGCGGGATAAGGCGAGCGGTCGCGAACAGCGCATCACCATCACCGCCAGCAGCGGTCTGAGCGAGGCGGAAATTCAGAAGATGGTCAAGGACGCGCAGGCGCACGCGGCAGAGGACGCGCGTAAGAAGGAACAGGTCGAAGTCCGCAACCAGGCAGAAAGTGCCAAACTGACGGCTGAGAAGTTCCTGCGCGACTTCAACGACCGCCTGCCCGACGACGCCAAGAAGCGCACGCAGGAACTCATCAACGATGTAAACACTGCCGAGCAGGGCGAAGACATGGAACGCTTGCAGCAGGCGACACAGGCACTGATGCAGCATGTGCAAACGCTCGGCGGCAAGCTGTACGAAGAAGGCGCGGCTCCAAACGGGGCGGGTCCTAACGGCAGCAATCCGAACGAGGATGTTGTCGAAGGTGAATTCCGCGAGGCATAAAGCAGCCATGAGCCATTAGCTTTTAGCTCTTGGCGGGTGCAATCGCTGTATGATGAAGGTCGAGCAAGGGGTTTCCGCCCCTTGTTCGACTGTTTCTGTTTGGGCTAAATTGTCTATCTATATGTTCAGAGCCTGTGGTGAGCGGCATGAAGCCAAAACTCAAAGGCTAAAAGCTAAGGGCTAGAAGCTATCTATGGCACGCGACTACTATGAAGTGCTGGGCGTCCCGCGCAGCGCCAGCAAAGACGACATTAAATCGGCATTCCGTAAGTTGGCGCGTGAGTGGCATCCTGATGTCAACAAATCGCCGGAAGCCCACACTAGGTTCCAGGAATACAACGAGGCGTATCAGGTGCTTTCGGATGACGACCAGCGGGCGCGTTATGACCGCTTTGGTCATGCAGGCATCGGCGGCGCGGGTGGCTTCAACGCGACGGGCGGCTTTGCGGGCTTTGACGAAATCTTTGAAGAATTGTTCGGCAGCTTTGGTGGAATGCGCACCAGCAGTCGCCAGCGGCGCGGCCCGCGACCTGGGCAAGACCGCAAGGTGGACGTGAACATCACGTTTGAAGAGTCGATCTTCGGCGTCTCAAAAGAAGTCACGTTCGAGCGACAGGAACTGTGTACCACTTGCAACGGTAACGGCGCCGAGCCAGGAACCAGCCTCGTTCGCTGCCCGGAATGCAACGGTGTGGGCGAAGTGCGCCGGGCGCAGCAAACGCTGCTCGGCACGATTGTGACGGCGCAGCCCTGCCCACGCTGCCAGGGGCGCGGCGAAGTCGTGCAGACGCCGTGCCATACCTGTCGCGGCGCGGGCAAGCTGCGGACGCCGATCACGATGGACATCCAGATTCCGCCGGGCGTGCGTGAAGGCTTGCAGATTCAACTGCGCGGCGAAGGCGATGCGGGCGACGCAGGCGCGCCGAAGGGCAACCTGTTCGCGGCAATTCATGTGCGCGAGCATGAGTACTTCAAGCGCAAGGATAACGACATCATTCTCGACCTGAGCATCAACGTGGCGCAGGCGGCACTGGGCGACCGCATCAACGTGCCGACCGTCGAAGGCGACGAGCCGATAGTGATTCCGCCTGGCACACAGACGGGCAAGCAGTTCCGGCTGCGGGGCAAAGGCGTGCCGCGTCTGCGCACCGACGGCACGACCAGCGGGCGCGGCGATCAGGTAGTCTACATCAATGTGGATGTGCCGACGCGCCTGACGGACGAGCAGCGCCGCCTGTTCGAGCAGCTCGCGCAGACGTTCGGCAATGAAGTGCAGCCACAGCGCAATGGCAAGGGCTTTTTCGACCGCGTGATGGATTTCTTCGGCGGCGAACCGCAGTAGGGACGTGCAACAGCACGTCCAATCCTGCCCCTACCCCCCGTCTTCTCCGCCGCCATCACCGTCTGGCGGCGCCTGTTCGTCGCCGGTCTCGGTGTCATCGCTGTTGTCATCGTCGCTATCGCTGCTGCTGGATGCGTTTGTCCCCGTACTGTCGTCTGTGACGCTGTTGTCCATTAACGTATCCAGCGTGATTTCTTCATCCAGCATCTCCAGCGGCAGCAGCCACTCGTCTTCTTCGATCACAAAGGCTTCAGGTTCCTCTGGTGGACCGTCTGGCTCTAAATCCTCATCCATCGGCACGCTGACGAACGTGCCTTCGTCAGCAATTTGAACGACTCCATCAACTTCGACTTCGGCGCTGCCTTCGAGCGTGCGCACGATCATCGCGCCTTCCGGCTGCGCCTCAAACCAGATTGTCGAACCGACGTTGACGTTGACGCCGTTGATGGTGAACGCAATATCGCCCGCGCCGCGCGGCGTCTGAATAATCAGCCCGTCGCTGCTCAGTTCTCGACAGCGCGTCTGTACAATGCCTGTTTCCAAGCGAAAGACGCGCATCGGTTCTTGCGGCGTGTTGTCATCGCTATCGCTGCGCTGAAGTTCCGCCGAACCAAACAGCAGAAACGTCACATGCTGCCCCGGCAGTACATCCGGCAAGTTCGGCTGCACATGGAGCAGCGCAATTCCCCACTCATTCAACTGCGGTGTCAATGGCAGCGTTTGCAGGGTGAGAATGTCTGTGATGGCGGCAAGATGCCCGGCTTCATCGAACGGTATGGGGTCAATCAGCGGTTGAAACTCCGCTTCGACAGCGGAATAACCATAACACGCCTCGTTGCTGCTGATCTGGGCACAGGCAGCATTGGCGCGGATGATTGCCTCTGTCGCTAGCGCGCTGCACTCGTCCTGGGCGTATACGGCGGCAATGCTGAGCGCTGCCAGCAAGACAGCAGCAGAAAATCGAACGCCCCACATAGTCTATCCCTCACGCTTTCCTTTGATGTAGAGCATGATCCTACACCAAAGACAACGCGATAGGTACAAATGCTGAGGCGTTCTTGCGTCCTATTGATGACCGAGACGGCTAACGGCTGGTCTTGACCGGGCAGGTGCTGATGCCGAAGATCGAATAAATCGGGCACCAGCCGATGGCGGCGGTCGCCAGCGGCACAATCGCCAGCAATCCGAGCCACGACTGGAAATAAAGTCCCGCACCTGCGATGACAACTGCCAGCACCACGCGGATGATACGGTCGGTATTGCCTTCATTAAGCTTGAACATGATCTAAATCCCCCTTCAGGATGTTTGTGTATAGGTCGTACATCCCTTAGATGAAATCGGGGGCAAAAGGTTACAGGGGATTTTGCGTTTGCAGAGAAATCTGGTGGAGGGGCGACCCGCCGGGTCGCCCGTGCGGACTATGGCGTGTCCGGCTCGCAGTCATCTCCGCGTCCGGCGAGCGCGGCTTCGAGTTCGGCGTAGAGCTGCGCATGGCGGCGCGGGGCGAGCGTGGCGCGGCGTCCGCGCTCACGATAGAGCAGGATCGTCTGCTGCGTCGAATTGAGGACGACATGACAGTTTGTGCAAGTGGCGATATGCGCGCGGGCTTCATCTGCCAGCGCTTCGCTCAGATTGCCATCGAGATAATCCGACAGATACTTGACCACATCCTGACATTCCATCGCATTACCTCTTACATGCGTGCCTGTGCACGCTCCTGAAAATACGATGCCAGCTTTTCGCGCAGCGCCAGCCGCGCGCGATGCAGCCGGACTTTGACCGCACCTTCCGTGATGCCGAGCGCCTGCGCGGTCTCCTCAGTCGAAAGCTCTTCGACATCGCGCATGATGAAGACGATGCGCAGGTCGGGCTTGAGGCTGGCGATGGCGTGCTCCATCTCGGCGCTTGCCTCATGTCCGTTGATGATCTCGTCCAGCACGCTGCTCCAATCGACAAAGCACGACGGCATAAAGCCATCGTCCGGCTCGTCGTCAAAATCTGCCACCCGTTTCGCCGTTCGCATGCGCCCGACGCATTCATTATAGGCGACACGATAGAGCCACGTCCCGACGTTGGCGCGTCCCTCGAACGTCTGCGCATGTTCGATCAGCGCGAGGAAGGCGTTTTGCACCACGCCATCCGCCTGCTGTTCATCATGCAGCAGGCTGACCGCCAGACGGTAGACCCGATCGGCGTGTTGTTCAAATAACGCAGACAGGGCAGACGGGTCGCGGCGGCGCAGACCGTCCAGCAATGTGTCATCGGCGGGGGCGGGGGTGGCAAGCATGACATTCACCCGTGCTAAATCTTTACACGCTCGATTATAACGCTGTTTACGATAGCAGAGCTATTATAAGGTAGGGCATAACACCCCCTTGAGGGGTATAAAATCGGTTATCAGCTCCTATGTCTCCACCCACCACAGCACAACGCTCGCAGTGTCCGCCGTCTCGCCCGCGCGGGGGTAGGCGGCGAGCAGTGTTGCGAGCCGTTCGAGCGTCGTCACCTTTACCACAAAATTGTACGCATTCAACAACTAGGTGTCCGTTTTTGTTAGCAATTGTTGCAATGCGATTTAGCGATGTGCTATATATACTTCTTATTCTCGTTCATATAATTCTCTCAGTTCGCTTTTCAAAGATGATTACTTGCCTTTTTCGTGAAGGGTGACAACTTGATCATGGGAGCAGTGCAACGTGTCAAGATTTTTGTCTCTTCTCCAAGTGATTTGGCAGCTGAGCGACAGGCAATTGTACGCGCTATAGAGCGCCTAAACCGGCAAGCAAGCATCCGTGAGCGGTTCGTTCTGGATGTGCTTCTCTATGAACACGAAGCTGTGCCTTTACAGGCACGCGGCGCACAGTCCGTCGTTGATACTTTTATGGATGTTCGCACCTCGTATGCAGTCATCTGTTTGTTCTGGTCGCGCATGGGGACGTCATTTACGCATCAAGGCGAGTCCTATCGATCAGGTACAGAGTACGAATTCCTAACCGCCTATCGTGAACATGAGAAAACCAACGCAGCGCCATATGTATTGCTGTATCGCAAAACAGCACCCCCTCCCGCAAATGCTGATCCCACCCAACAAGCCGAAGTAAACGCCTTCTTCCGTCAGTTTGACAGCCCAAATGCCAGATTTCGGGGGTTGCGCAAATCTTTTGAGACAACAGGGCAGATCGAGCAAATGATCTACGAGCATCTGGACAAGTTAATCGCAAAGTATCCCCCCTCACCAATCGATAATCTTGCTACCGAGGCAACGCAAAACGATTCACTGCCAAGCCTGCGTGTTTCTGTTGGTGGAGATAACGTGGTGCGTGGGACACAGATCATTGGCAATACTGTGCAGGCAACGGTTGTTTCAGAAGACCCTGCTCTCAAAAGGGTAGAAAACGACATCAGGAAACTTGAACAGCAGGGAGCGCAGATGGATCGTGCATTGGGAGAGTCACAAAGAAAGCTTCAGAACCTGCGTGCACGCCGGAGTAATCGCACACCTCAGCAAAGCGGCGAAACGCTTGTGCTGTGGCTGCTCTTGATTGGGATTTCAGCCGGGTTCTTCATTTTCAATTCGCCATTATCGCCGTTTGTTGCTGCCGGAGCACTTGTAGCTGGTGTGATATGGACACAACGACGGAAGCAGCACAAGCAGGACGCGAACGCAGCCCTAACTCAAGCAGAAAATGAGATTCGGCAAATTAATCAGAAGCGCCAACAAACCATGAATATGATCCGTGTAAAGGAGGAAGAAAAGGAAAAACTGCTGCTCTGATGCTGCCACTTTAC
This sequence comes from Chloroflexota bacterium, assembly GCA_033763755.1. Taxonomy (GTDB): domain Bacteria; phylum Chloroflexota; class Anaerolineae; order Aggregatilineales; family Phototrophicaceae; genus Flexifilum. Next base: position 1,983 of record JANRJX010000018.1, on the reverse strand, counting down.
ATACACCTGCAACGGGAGAGATAGCATGGGGAGCTTTATATTTCGGTTGATTACGTTACCACTCTATTTGTTGTTCGGGTTCAATACCCCGCGCAAGCCAAGTGAACCGACGCTCTTGCTGGTCGATTATAAGCTTCCAGATGAAGAGGATGCTGCTACAGTTTTCGAGCTAACAGCCAGGCGAACGGGCTTCATCTCATGGATACTTCAGAAACTTGGCATCCTTTCACGTTACAAGATATTGATCACACAAAGTGATGTATCTGTCACTGTTGGCAGTATGAAAGGGGCACAAACATTTGTCGCTCCTTTATCGCGCATAAATGCGGTGGGATTAAAGCTGCAAAAGCCAGTGGGGGCGGCTTATGTGGGCGTTGCTTGTCTCTTGTTGGCGCTGTTTAATCTGCTTAGAAGTTCGGGACAATCGGGTGCCAGGGGAAGTTTCTTCAATCCCTTTCAGTCTGGATTTGACCCACGCTTCTTTCTCGAATACATCTCCTATATCTTTGCCCTGCTCACAAGCGGTGGCGTAATCTTGTCTGTAGTTTTGATCGTTGTAGGGGTAATTTTCCTGCTGCGTTACTGGTTGGTTAAACGCTTGAGCATCGGCTTCACCACCAGTGATCTGCAGGACCATGTCGGCATCAAATTTCGTACCAGTTCTATCGCCGGGAAAGACATTAATTTCGATACGCTCTATTCGGCGGTAGATCGGGTTACTGACGCCATGCTCGCTGCACGATACGAACATCCTAACTAACACCCACAAGGAACAATCATTATGGCAAATACCAAAATAGCGGTCAAAGATTTCCAATTTGACCCGAATGGCAGCCCGGACGGGGTATTGCTTGAAATCACTGGACGGACAGCGGGCATCGTAGGCTTTATTCTGGATGCGTTGAAGCTTGGAACGACTTCATCACTGTCTATTCGCCAGGGAGAAGTCCACTTTCGTTTCAGCAATTTAGCTGGCACGGAAGTTATCATGTGTCCCTTTAATGCTATTCGATGTGCAGAAGGGGGTGTGTCCAAACCCTTCTGGAATCTCGTCATCGGACTCGTAATCGCTCTGTACGGACTCTTCAGTCTAAATACCAATGCGGTAACCGGAGTTGTTGTGTTATTGATTGGAGGAGCAATTGCAGCGACCTACTTTCTGAGCAAAGACCTGTACATCACGTTTTCGACCGGTAGTATGACCGATACACAGGGTCTTGCTTTTTCTGAAGAGATTATCAATGGTAACAAACTTAACCTGGAGATGATCCTTGATGCCATTGACCGAATCAATAACCATCTCGTCAGTATCCATACGCAACCAGCAGGGACGGCTTCACGAACACTAAGGGATAGGATTCGTTCACAACCAGCCTCCTGGGTGACGCAGGAAACATCAGTAGTACAGGCGAATGACAATATATCAGTGGATGAAGCTGAACGCGCAGAAGTTGCTTACCAGGAAGGCCTAAAGTTCTACAAAATGGAGCTTTATGAAACCGCTTTGCCGTACTTGCAACAGGCAATTAAGCTCAAAACCGATCACGCCAATGCGCATGGTTGTCTTGCACGCTGCTATATTGAGCTTGACAAGGCTAACCCAGGCAAGTATACGACTCTAGCGCAAAAGCATCGACAGATCTATCGAGACTTAACCGGAAGATAGAGCTACCGCTCCACCCACCACAGCACAACGCTCGCAGTGTCCGCCGTCTCGCCCGCGCGCGGGTAGGCGGCGAGCAATGTGCCAGTCTCGTCGAGCGTCGTCACGTCCATGCCGATCACGCCCGCCTGCTCGACCAGCACGTAGACCGCGCCGTGCGTCGCCAACGCCTGTTCAATCGCTGCGCGCATCGGCGCGTCGCCGCATACCAGCGTCATGCTCGGCGGCGCGTGGAAGTTGGCGCGGCGGCAGCTATCCGGGTACATACTGCCGATGATTGGTATGTCGGGGCGCGCAATCGTCTGCGGGAACGCCTGCAC
>JANRJX010000017.1:0-87953 GCA_033763755.1 Chloroflexota bacterium | reverse complement strand
GATGAAGCGGTGCGCAGCATCGCCAAAACCTGTCACGTCATGCTGGTCTTGCGCCAGCGGAATATCGACACTGATGATGTCGCCGTTATTGAATGTGCGCAGCGTGCCTGACGAATCGTCCAGACGCACCACGACATGATCGCCTGCTAAAGCCATTTTTAATCTCCTTGAACGTAAATTGAATCGTTACTTCTACTCTCTCAACGAACTTTTCTTGCAGTCTTTTCGGTTGTTAAGGTGCAGCCGAGCCTATGTGCCGGGCTAGAAGCGAACCAGTGTCACCGATAGACGCACGGTGTTGCCTGCGCTGCCGCTGCGCACTGCGCGGAAGCGGACGAATTGGGGAATGCTGCCTGTGATGGCAACCCGTTCAGACCCCACCTGTGATGCATTCAGGACAAAGGTCGCCAGTGTTACCACACCTGTCGTGAAGCCACTGTTAATAGTGTCCTCGCCTATGCGGGCAATCCTGTCCCCTAAAGCCTGTAAAGTCAGTAGCACAATCCGCAGGAATCAAAACGGGCGCTCGTAAAATGAGCGCCCGTTTCGTTTACACTGCCTGCCGAACACCGTCCGGCTGACTATTCCTTCTCGCCTTCCGGCTCGTCGTCGCTGTCGTCCACCAGCATCTCACCCGCGTCACCAAGCGCGCCCTGGTCTGCCAGCGAAAGCGTCGGCGCGACCAGTTCGCGATCCTGATAGGTATGGAAGCCCGTACCCGCCGGGATCAGCTTGCCGATGATGACGTTCTCCTTCAAGCCATATAGCTTGTCCACCTTGCCCTCAATCGCCGCACCCGCCAGCACGCGAATGGTGTGCTGGAAGCTCGACGCCGACAGGAAGCTGTCCGTCGCCAGCGCTGCCTTCGTCACACCCAGCAGCACAGGCACGCCCGCAGCCGGCTCCTTGTTGGCGTCGATCAAGCGCTGGTTCATCTCGATCAGACTCAGGTTTTCCGCCAGTTCACCCGGCAGCAGTTCGCTATCGCCGCTCTTGGTGATCTGCACGCGCGACAGCATCTTGCGAATGACGATCTCGAAGTGCTTGTCGCTGATGTTCACACCCTGGCTGCGATAAACCTTCTGCACTTCCGTCAGCAGGTAAAGCATCGTCGCCTCTTCGCCCAGCACGCGCAGAATGCGATGCGGGTTCTTCGAGCCTTCCGTCAACTGCTGACCTGCCGCCACCGTGCCGCCTTCTTCGATTTCTGGCAGCAGGCGAGCGCTGGAGGGAATCTCATACTCCGCCTCTTCGCGCTTTTCGTAACGCAGGTAGACTGTGTTGTCTTCGATATAGACCTTACCCTGCATCGAAGCGAGTACCTTCTCGCCGCTGTCCTCGTCCTGCGCGATGATCCAGCCCGCCGGGACATCCTGCCCGTCTTGCACATTGAGCGTGTAGCCTGCTGGAACCTGGTGCTGTTCGCTAAAGACTTCGCTGTTGATGACCGTCGCGATACGCACGCCATCACGCTTGGTCAGACGCAGCGTACCACCGATGTCCGTGACGACCGCTTCGCCTTTTGGCTTCTTGCGCGCCTCGAACAACTCTTCCACGCGCGGCAGACCACTCGTAATGTCGCCCGATGCCTGCGCCGTACCACCCGTGTGGAACGTGCGCAGCGTCAACTGCGTACCCGGCTCACCAATCGACTGCGCGGCGATGATGCCGACCGCCGTGCCGATCTCAACCATCTCGCCGCGACCGAGGTCACGACCATAGCAGAGCGCGCAGCAGCCATGAATGAGTGCGCACTTCATCGGGCTGCGCACCGGCACTTCTTCAATCTTCTTGGCGTTCTGAATACGTTCGGCAACTTCTTCATCGATCATGCCGTTGCGAGCGACGATCAGTTCACCCGTCTCCGGGTCGTGAATATCGCGCGCAATGCACCGCCCGACGATACGCTCAAACACCGTTTGCCCGGCGATGTCGTCTGCGCGGCGGATCGGCAGGTATTCCCACGTCCCGCAGTCCGTGCGGTTGATGATCATATCCTGCGTCACATCCACCAGACGGCGCGTCAGATAGCCTGCGTCGGCGGTACGCAGCGCCGTGTCCGCCAGACCCTTACGCGCGCCGTGTGTCGAGATGAAGTATTCGAGCGCGTTCAAGCCTTCACGGAAGTGACTGCGGATTGGCAGGTCAATAATGCGCCCACTGGGGTCCGCCATCAAGCCGCGCATCCCCGCCAGCTGTGTGATCGGACCGAAACCGCCCTTTGTCGAGCCAGAAATCGCCATGACCGCAATCGGACCAAAGGGATTGAGCGTATCCTGAATTTTCTTCTGGAGTGTGTCTTTCGCCTTCGTCCACACATCAATCGTGCGCTGGTAACGCTCTTCTTCCGTCAGCAGCCCACGACGGAAATCGCGCTCCGAACGGTCCACCGTGGCGTCTGCCTCGCGCAGCAGTTCGATGCGCTCATCCGGGATTGTCAGGTCAGTCACAGCAATCGTCGTGCCGGAGACGGTCGCATAGTGGAAACCGTAATTCTTGACTGCATCCACGACATCCACCGTGCGCTCGCTGCCCAGACGGCGGTAGCAGCGGTCGATCAACTCTTGCAGCTGCTTCTTGCCGAGCGTCTTCTGCTCAAAGCGCATTTCGTCCGGCAGAATGCGGTTGAAGATCGCGCGCCCAACCGTCGTCATTTCCGGTTCGTCCTGCGCCTGGCGGTCATCGTAGTAGTTCTGCAACAGGATCGGCGTATGCAGGTTGACGATACCGAGGTTGTACAGGTACTCTACCTCGTCCATATCGACGACCTTGCGCCGTTCGTGCAGATTTGTTACATCAATCTGACCGATGATGCCCTTCTTCTTGAAGAGTTTGCGCGCCTCGTAGCCGTTAGCGATCATGCAATCGACTTCACCTTCCAGCACAGCGCGGATGGTGCGGTCAATTGCGCTTTCGACAACTTTCTTGCGCCCGTCCACTTCCTGCACCACGTCTTCGTACAGCATCATGCCGGGAACATCGTGGTTGAGTGACCAGTAGTAGCCATTCGTACGCATGGCGATGCCGACCTTAAGTGCCGGATCGCGCGTGTCGTCAATGTGACGGAACTCATCGGCGCGGCTCGTCAGCGCGATCAGATCGACCGTTGGGTCCATCGTCAGGTAGTACATACCCAGCACCATGTCCTTCGCCGGACCAACAATCGGCTGACCGTCGGCGGGCTTGAGCAGGTTCTTGGTGCTCAGCATCCGGTCGCGCGCTTCTTCGACTGCCTTGTCGCTCAGTGGCACATGCACTGCCATCTGGTCGCCGTCGAAATCCGCGTTGAACGCCGAACAGACCAACGGGTGAATCTGAATCGCCTTGCCTTCGACCAACTGCGGCTCGAACGCCTGAATACCAAGGCGGTGCAGCGTCGGCGCGCGGTTCAGCAGAACAGGACGTTCCTTGATGACCTCTTCCAGCACTTCCCAAACTTCGGGCTTCTCACGCTCAATGATGCGCTTGGCACCCTTGACGTTACTGGCGTAATTCAGCTTGACCAGGCGGCTGATGACGAACGGGCGGTACAGTTCCAGCGCCATCGTCTTGGGCAGACCGCACTGATGCAGTTTGAGACGCGGACCGATGACGATGACCGAACGACCGCTGTAATCGACGCGCTTGCCAAGCAGGTTACGACGGAAGCGCCCCTTCTTGCCTTTGAGCATATCGCTGAGCGACTTCAGTTCGCGACGACCACGACGGCTCAGCGCCTTGCCACGCTGACTGTTGTCGATCAGGCTGTCCACCGCTTCCTGCAACATGCGCTTCTCGTTGCGCACAATGACATCCGGTGCGCCGAGATCGAGCAAGTGCTTGAGGCGGTTGTTGCGGTTGATGACTCGGCGGTACAAATCGTTCAGATCGCTGGTGGCGAAACGACCACCGTCCAACTGCACCATCGGGCGCAGGTCGGGCGGGATGACGGGCAGCACCGTCAGGATCATCCATTCAGGACGATTACTGCTCTTGCGCAGGCTTTCGACAATACGCAGTCGCTTGGTCGCCTTCTTCTTCTTCTGCTTGCTGCGGGTGGTACGCACTTCCTGCCACAACTCGACAGCCATCTTGTCCAGGTCAATACCGGACAAAATCTTGTGAAACGCTTCAGCGCCCATGTCCGCCTGGAAGACATTGCCGTAGCGCGTCTTCAGTTCGCGGTAGCGCTGCTCACTCAGAAATTGCAATACCTGAAGATCGGTCAGTTCGCTGCGCGCACGTTCAGCGCTGGCACGGATTTGCGCAAGCCGCTGCTCCAGCTCAACATTCTGCACGTCAAGCGCCTGCGAAACATCAGCGGTGGCGGAGGTCGCTTCGCTGTTCAGCTTCGCCAGCTCCGTCTTGCGCATCTCTTCGACTTCGACTTGCAGATTGTTAATCTGATTATTGACAATCGTCTGCACGCGCGACAGATGATCGTAGTTTACGTCTTCGCCCTTAGCGACGATGACAGTGTTGGCGATTTCGAAGTTGACATCGGCTGTCGCCTGCTTGCCCATCATCGCTTCCAGGCGCTGCTGAATGCCCTGTGCCTCGCGCACGACCGAGTCGCTCAGCCGGGACAGTTCATCATCGAAATGCTTGTTGATCTGGACAGCGCGTTCCTCAAATTCCTTGAGAATGCCATCACGTTGATCACGGACACCCTTAAACTGTTCTTCCAGGTCGCCACCGAGCAGCTGCGCCTTCTGGTTCAGTTCGCGTTCGATGCGGGCGAGCGCTTTGTGGCGTGCCTCTTCATCCACATTTGTAATCACGAACTGTGCAAAGTACAGCACGCGGTCGAGATTGCGACGGCTGACATCGAGCAGCATACCCAGGTAGCTCGGTACGCGGCGCGTATACCAGACATGCGCCACCGGGGCAGCAAGACCAATATGGCCCATGCGCTCACGGCGGACAGACGCGCGCGTGACTTCCACACCGCACTTATCGCAGATCACGCCCTTGTAACGAACGTTCTTGTACTTCCCGCAGTAGCACTGCCAGTCACGGGTGGGACCGAAGATTGCCTCGCAGAACAACCCATCTTTTTCCGGGCGCAGGCGACGATAGTTGATCGTTTCCGGCTTCAGCACTTCCCCGTAAGACCAGGATAGAATGTGTTCTGGTGAAGCCAGGCTGATGCGCAAAGCGCTAAAGTCTTTCGCCTCCAAGACGTCCTCCTCTGTGACTACTTCTCGGCTACCTAACTCAATGGATGCGGCGGATGTTGTGGCAGAGCGACAGGTCGTTTTGAGCAGTGTGGATGTAAGACCATTTTCGTCTTTGCCAACAGACGACAAAACAGCGAATAGGGGTTGCCCCATCGCTGTTACACAACTGAAGGAATCAAAATAGAGCCGTACGTACCGAGTATTGTACAAGACTCGGACGGGGTATGTCAATATGGGAGAGGCGGTTTAGAAGCATTTAGTACGGTCAGTTCACCGTTTAACACTGTGATCCTATGCAGATTTCGGTTTGGCGTCAAGTACTTGATTTTTGTCGAAAAGGACGCTCACGCTTGTGTTTGCTCGCCCGCGCGGTCTTCGTAAAAGCGCGCCCATTCGGTGTTAAAGTCCCGCTGCCTGGCATCAATCACAACATCAGTAGCGGCAGCAAGCGGCACGATCTCGCCAGCAGGCAGGTCTTCCAACGCCTTGCGGGCGAAGAAGATCATCTCATGCGCTTGCAATGCCGCGCTCAAACGGATGGATGCGATCGACAGGAAGAACAGGGAGATCACAATCACAACCGTGATTTCGGGTGACCAGGGTGCTGTAACCACCAGTGCCGACATCCATAACGGCATCAGCAGGCCGATCAACAGATAACGCAGCCGCAGCCGGGCATGAAGACGTACCGTCGTCAGGCTACCCGCCGCGCTCAAACTCCCATCCACAATTGCGGTGCGTGCGGTACGCCGTCGGCTGTGCCAGGGTGTCTTGCTATCGCTAACGAGTTGAAAGCCGTCTCTTTGCTGGCGCAGGTAATAGCGCCGACCGCTGGCGAAGAGGTCCCGATGATGCAGTCGGGATTGGCTTGGTCGGGCAGCCATTAACAGTGTGTTCATGGCGATGTCAGGGGGCGCGTCCACCACCAGCGTCACCTGCGGATGGACTCGCAGCAGGCGCTGCCACAACTGCCAGAAGAACGCCATACCGTTCAAACCGCTGCCATGCTCTGCGCATAACGTGCCTGGTGTGCCTGCTGGACTGCTGCCTGTAATTCTGACAGCGGCGCTTCAATACCCAAACCGCTGAACATCTGGTATGCCGTGTCGAGATGATTAATCGCCTGATCGTAGTCTTCCATGTAATAAAAAACGATCCCCAGCGACCGTAGCACATCCGCCTGCATGACCATGTCGCTCACGTCGTAAGCGGCGGTCAAGCTCTGACGGTAATGGTCAACGGCACGGTTGTAGCAATAGACCATGCCGGAACGTGTCGAAGTCCGTTGACCGAGCAGCACATAGAGATTGCCGATAGTGGCAAGCTGGCGCGCAAGGTTTGCCTTATCGCCGAGATCGCGATAGATCATGACGGCTTCTTGCAGATGAATAAGCGCCGACGGTTGATCGCCAAACGCCATTTGGCTGTTGGCAAGATGTCCGAGTCGCGTCGCCAGCCCACGCAAATCGCGCAGTTCGCGTGCCACAACAATTGACTGCTCGTGAAACGGGATTGCCTGTGCAGGCTGGTGCATGTCGTCGTATACTAGCGCGAGATTGCCCAACCAGATGCCGCGTCCGCGCTGATCCCCGCTATCAACCGCCAGTGCCAACGCAGCTTGAAGATGTTGTATCCCGTCTTCGTAGCGCCCCATCTCACGCAGGATGTTGCCGACATTGCCGAGCAATCCGCTTTCCAGTGCCGGGTCTTGCTCTGCCCGCGCATCTGCAATCGCCATGTTCAGTTGTTCGAGCGCTAACTCGGAGTTGCCCTGGCGATGATAGATCAGCGCTAGATTACCGCGATGCCGCGCTAACGCTGCGTGATCCTGCGACTCCGCTGCCAGTGTAATGAGCGCACTGAGTGCCTGAATTGCGCTGGCATGATCCTCGTTTTGCAACGCCAGACGTACCTGCCGCAGAAGGGTTGCCTGTTGGTTCATCGCTGCTCTTTTGCCCTCCCGATTAAGACCACCGCCCAAACGGCTGCAAACAGCACCAGCGCGAACCCTGCACCAAACGGCAGCCAGCGCAAATCATCTGGCGGCGCGGGCAGTTCCGGCTCACCCGGCTGTATATCAAAACGCACGATTGTGTATTGATTGCTGATGTCTGGCAGCGTGCGCACATCCAGCATGTGCGCACGTCCCAATCGCGCCAGTATCGCATCGTACACCAACGGATTGGGACGGCGGAAGAGATGCAGCACCAGCAGCGACTCGGATTCGCTGGTAACGGGCGTCGCTCGCGCAGGTACAACGCGCCCGTTCAATGCCAGCGTAACGCCTGAATTTTCGCAAAGATTCTTATACCAGTGCGTTTCTTTGCCCCAGGCAGAAATGACGTAGATCTTGCTGCCATGCCTACGGTATTCAATTGGCGTGTAGCGCGGCGTGCCACTGCGTCGCCCGTGCGTCGTCAGGATCATGACATGCATGATGTCGAGGATGACTGTCATCCCGGCGCGGTAGAGATAGATCGGTAGGCGCAGCAGTGGGAGCAGGATGCCGCGCGGATATGGAAAGATATAGTGATCGCTGGTCGTCATCAACGGTGCAGCTTTCAATCGTTGTGCGTAATCGTTCGTTAAGTCTAGTATAGACCGACTTTTTGGGCAACGCACACCTCATTCAACATACAATTCGACATCCAGCGCGCTCGGGTCCAGCCAGTAACGCAGCACCTCAATCATCGGCGGCAGTTCCGCAGGCGCACACAGCCCTGCCAGCGCCACGCGCGTATAGCCTTCCAATCGGTAATCGCGTGCCAGCGTAAGCGCGGCGGTCTGAAGATGACGCAGCCGCGCCGGACCGACGGACGACTCGCGGATGACCAGAAAACCGAGGTATGGCACAGACTCGCGCCACACCCACAGCATGCCCGGCTTGATGCGCCCCGCCCGCGCCTGCTTGCCAAACGCGGCGAAGGCTGCCGGATGGCGGAACTGCAACGCCGTATGCAGTGGGTCAACTTCGCTGCGCCCGCGCGCGTTGTAACCAAACGCCAGCATCTGTGCGCTGGTAAGCAGAGGATCGCCGGGAACAAGAGTTAAGGGCATAAGGTTCCGGGTTCAAAGTTCTGTGTTCAAATGTGCAAAGTACAAAGTGCGGCACATAAAACACAAAGTGCAGAAGTTCCTGGTTCAAGATTCCGATTCAGACGTCATCTGAACGTTGAACCCCGAACACAGAACTTTGCACTTTGCATCATGTACTAAAGCGCTTCCAGTGGCTGGTGATTGCCGTACCTGGGTGCGGGCGCGTTTGCATCTGGCGCAACCCAATGCACCGCATTCGCGATCACCTGTAGCACTTCCGCCTGATAGTAGATCGGGTAGGTTTCGTGACCGGGGCTAAAGTAGAAAATCTTCCCCCGCCCACGCTGGTAAGCGCAGCCGCTGCGGAAGATCTCGCCCCCGGCAAACCAGCTGGTGAACACAAGCGTATCCGGCTGCGGGATGTCGAAGCGTTCGCCATACATTTCGCTGTGCGGAATCTCAAAGTATTCTGGCAGTCCTGCCGCCACCGGATGCCCCGGCTCGATGACCCACACACGCTCTTTCTCGCCGATCTCGCGCCACTTCAGGTCGCAGGTCGTCCCCATCAGCCGCTTGAAGATCTTGCTGAAGTGACCGCTGTGCAGCACCACTAATCCCATGCCACCCATGACGACGCGCTGCTGAATCTTGTCTACCAGCGCATCACTAACTTCGCCATGCGCCAGATGTCCCCACCAGGTCAGCACGTCAGTGCTGTTCAGCAGATCATCTGGCAGCCCGTGATCCGGATCATCCAGCGTAGCGATGCGCACCTCATGACCCTGCCCGCGCAGATGTTCGGCAATCGGCGCGTGCATTCCATCAGGATAAATCTTTGCCGGCGTTCCCGGCACTTTCTCGTGACGATATTCGTTCCAGATTGTGACACGAACCATCATGCACCTACTTTCACGATTGCGCCGTTTTGCGCGGCAGACGCGCGCACGGCGTCCCACAGGCGCGCCATACGCAAACCAACTTCTGGCGGTGACGGATTCTTGATTTCGCCATTGCGGACCTGCAAGAATTGCTCCCACACGCCCAGCGACTCCGGCATTTTGACCGGGCGCAGCATCCGCCGCCCCGCCTTTTGCAGTTCCAGTCGTTCGCCCCACTGCCCTGTGCGCAGAATGCCCTTCGTGCCAAAGACGCGAATATCTGACGAGCAGGACTGGATGGTATCGCCGCAGCCGTTAATCGTGACCAGAATGCCCGACTTGGTACGCGCCATGATCACGCCGAGGATTTCCACCGGACGCCCGCGATTATCGAACCACGCAGCGACTTCTTCGTAGTCTTCGCCCACCAGATCGGAGACAGTGTTGAGCATGTGCGCGCCTGTGTCGAACAGGAAACCGCCCCCGCTGATAACAGGATCGGTGCGCCACGTTTCGCCGTTAAGTTCGTTCCAGTTTTGCCAGACCGTTCCGCTGATATTCAGGATTTGACCCAGCTCACCACCCTGAATCATCCGTACTGACTCACGGATTTGCGGCGACAAACTGCCCTGAAAAGCGACGACCAGCAGCCGCCCCGTGCGGTCGCGCGTTTCGATCAGGCTGCTCGCCTCCTGCGCATTGATCACCATCGGCTTTTCCAGCAGTACATCCAGCCCTGCCTCCATGCACGCTTTCGTCTGATCATGATGATAGGCGTGCGGGGTAATGATGAAGGCAGCATCCAGATTCCCCTTGAAATCCGCAAGTAGTTCGTGCAGGTTTGGGCGGTTAGGCGGCATCTCTTCGCCGAGCGCCTCGAACGTCTGGCGTGTCAGGTCATGCGAGCGCGGCGATGGCTCGCAAATGGCGACAATCTGCGTGGTATCCTTCTGCTGCAAGGTGCGAATAATATGCCCTTGCGCCATTCCACCCGTACCGATAAACACAGTTCTCACGCGATCAGGCATGTTGTTCTGCTCCAATAATGGCACCACTAACGCCAGACGATTGTACATCAGGCAATGCACCCAGGGTGATGTCAAATCGGCGCGATCTGTACCTTTTTGCACAATCCTGAGCATCCTCTGAATGTTTCCGACAGATAACAAAATCAGACGTACACTAGGGGGCGTAGAATCTGTCGCGCCAGGAGCGCCCGTTCATGAAGTACTTCGGCTTTCTTTTACGCTACGTCGTTCCCCCACTGCTCACACTGATGACGCTCAACTGGCTGGACAACAAACGTGGCAGACAAATGCCGCCCGAATTTCGCAATATTAAGCCAGAAGCCGCGCTCGCCGGGCACGTTGGCGTTGCCGTCGCGTATACTACCCCATGGGATAACTACCTCGTCGCCACCAAAGTATGGTGGTACGACCCCAAGCTGGTAACGGGGCTGGTACTGGGCTGGGTGCCGATTGAGGAATACACCTTCTTCGTGCTGCAAACGATGCTCACCGGTTCATGGATGATCTGGCTGACCAAGCACCTGCCAGCCAATGCCAAAAAGCCTGCGAACCCGCTGCTGATTCGTGCGGGATTAACGCTGGCGTTCGGCATCCTCTGGCTGGGCGCGGTCTGGAATCTGCTGCGAGGACCGCAATCACGCCGCTACCTGAGCCTGACACTGGCATGGGCGCTGCTGCCGATCATGGTGCAGACGGCGTTCGGCGGCGACATCCTCTGGCAGCATCGGCGGCTGTTGGCGCTCGGCATCATTCCCACTACGCTTTACCTGGGCATTTCCGACTCGCTGGCGATTTCGTCCGGGACATGGAAGATTAACCCGGAAAAGACCGTGAAAGTAGACCTGATTAAGGATAAGCTGCCGCTGGAAGAAGGGCTGTTCTTCCTCGTCACGAACGTGCTGGTGTCAATGGGCATGACGCTGGTAATGGCGACCGAAAGCATCGAGCGTGTGCCGCCGTTCGTGCGCCGCTGGCTGCAGCCGTTCCGGCAGACAGATGAACCCTCACCCTAAATCCCTCTCCCTCAGGGCGAGAGACTTTGAAAGTCTCTTCTGGACTCCCCTCCCCAAGCAGTGCTCCGCGTTTGGGAGAGGGGCTGAGGGTGAGGGTTAGCTACAACCGCTGCGTGCGAATGTAATTACCAATCTCCGCCATCGCCTGCGCATATGTCACCGTTGGCTGCCAGCCCAGTTCGGTCCGTGCGCGGGTGGTGGACATACGAATGTTAGCCCCAACCAGATTGAGCGCCTCGCGCGTTAACGGCGGGCGCGTGGTATTACCTGTCAGCCACCACAAAGCTTCACCACCGTACGCCGTAATCGTCGCCAACGGACGCGCGATTGAAGCAGGTGTCTCCATACCGATAACCTCGGCTATGTCTGTCATGTACTGCGCCCACGTTACAGCCCACTCATCACAGGCGTTGTAAGCGCGCCCAATTGCAGCGGGCAGCGCAGCACGTACAAACAGATCGACCAGATTATCGACATGGATCAGTCCGGCGTTGCCCTTGCCACCGTCGATCAACGCAGGTGTCTTGCGGCGAATCTCACGCACCAGGTCGCGCACCCAGGGGCGACAGCCCGCACCGATCACATTGCCGGGGCGGATCATCGTCAGCTTGAGTCCACGCGCAGTATAGGCGTGTCCATCGCGTTCCTGCTGCTGCTTGGCACGACTGTAATTGCCCTGCGGCTTGCCAAACGGCTGGTCTTCCGCGCAGACCTGATCCACCAGATAATGCCCGTAGATCACCGCGCTGGATGCGAGGACAACCTGCGTGTCCTGCGCCAGTGCAGCGCTGTAAATATGGCGCGTGCCTTCGACCGTCACGGGCTCATACACGCGCCAATCCGCCCAATCCCCGACGACAGCCGCCAGATGATAGACAAGCTTTGTGCCTTCGACCGCACGCCTGACCGCAGCAGCATTGGCAATATCGCCGCGCACAATCTCTAGCGCATGTTCCCATCGCGCTTCGATTGCCTCGCCCGGCAGCGCAAGGATGCGCACGGCACAGCCATCACGCAGCAGACGCTCGACCAGCCGCCCGCCGATGAAGCCGGTCGCACCTGTCACAAGGATGGGAGAATTTGCGTCCTTCATCCAAAGTGCTGCCTCACGTATGCGGCGATATGCTCACCCAGCTTGCGATGTTCATTCGCCTCAAAGTGAATGCCATCGAGCGGACTGGAGACGATCACATCACCTGCGTTGATGAAGTGGCATCCCAGCTCTTCGGCAACTGTGCGGTAATGCGGTGCAAGCAGCCGCGACTTCTCATACGCACCTGCAAACATCTCGACAAAGCGCGAGCTTTCCAGCGACACGGTTGGTGGCGGGCAGATGAGTAGCACATCCGGATTGGTGTTGTCGCGCCCTGTTTGCGAGTGCTGCGCTATTTGCACCAATCGCCCCACACCGGACGCAATGTCGATAGCGGGAACGTGGAAGCGCGGCTTGAGGTCGTTCGTACCGAGCATAATAATCACAAGATCAAGCGGCTTGTGTGAATGTAGACACGGCGTCAGATATGTCAGCCCGCTGCGTCCATCTTGCTCCACCGGATCATCGTGCACAGTTGTGCGCCCGTTCAGACCCTCTTCGATGACCCACCAGTCCGCACCGAGTGTATCTCGCAGCACGCCCGCCCAGCGTGTGTGAACGTCCAACCGGCTTTCTGTTGCCGGGTCGTACCCCCAGGTATTCGAGTCGCCAAAGCACAGCAGCGTCTTCATCAGCCACCCCGCTTCGGATTGGGGATGACCGCCGCTTCACCCGCTTGCTCAACGACGATACTCGCAAACCCGCGCTCGGCAATCGTCGCATAATCGTAGCCTGCGTCCGCGGGGAAGCACGCCAGGAACACAAAGGGCTCGCTGCCAATATTGACCGTGCGATGGGCATAGTAGGGCGGCACATAAGCGGCAACGCCAGGCGACATACGCCGCGCTTCGCTTCTGCCATCCGGCGTTTCCATCACCAGCATGCCTTCGCCGCGCAGCCCGTAATACAATTCGGCACGGTCTATCTTGCCGTGAAAATGTCCTTTGGTCATGAAGTATTCATTGCCGACCTTGCCGGGGTGAATAATCGATGTGCAGATACCGAGTTCGCCTTCGATCTGCTCTGGGTTGTAGGCGTAATACACTTCGTAGATCAGCGGGTTGGTTTCCGCCAGTGCCGCTTCTGCATCAGCGTCGGCGTAGAAACCGCGCATATCGGTGAGATGGCGTACCATCACCATCTGCGCGTCGGGAATACTACCGTCGGGCAATATCAGATGAGTAAAGGGACGGATATAGTCAGTCATGCTTTGCTCCGCAAATGATGAGTGCCGTGCTGCCTGTCCAAAGTATAGATCATTTCCCAATCGTTCTGCTCGTCAGCCTTCTCATATTTCTCTCATCTTTGTTCGCTTGACTTAGAGTCAACTCAAAGTTGTAAAGTGCGATTCATGATGATTGAACCAGACACACTGACCGTCCAACAGGTTGCCGCCAAAACCGGCTTGAGCGAACACACGCTGCGTTACTATGAGCGCATCGGGCTGCTCAAGTCAATTGAACGCGCGACCAACGGACACCGCCGTTATGCGCCAAACGACATCCGCCTGATCGAGTTCCTGATCAAGCTGCGTGCAACCGGGATGCCCCTCGAGCAGATGAAGGAGTACGCCGCGCTGATACGGAGCGGTGACGGCAACGAGGCAGATCGCCTGCGTCTGCTGCTGGAGCATCGGGAGCGCGTCCAGGCGAACATTCAGGCGTTACAGGACAATCTGGCGGTCATCGAATTCAAGATCGAAGGGTACAAGGGGATCACAGCATGTTTAAACGACGACTCGGTTCCAGCGGAGTAATGGTCTCCGCCATCGGTCTCGGCTGCATGGGCATGTCCGAATTTTACGGCGCGGCAGACGAGCAGGAGTCCATCGCCACCATTCACCGCGCACTCGAACTTGGTATCGACTTCCTCGATACCGCCGACATGTACGGCATCGGTCACAACGAAACGCTCATCGGAAAGGCGATCCACGACCGCCGCGACAAGGTGTTTCTGGCAACCAAGTTCGGCAACATGCGTGGCACAGATGGCAGCTTTCTTGGGGTGAGCGGCAAGCCTGAATATGTGCGCGCGTGCGCCGAGGCGAGCCTGAAGCGATTGAACATTGAGGTCATCGATCTGTACTATCAGCATCGCGTAGATGTGACAGTGCCAATCGAAGATACGGTCGGTGAGATGGCGAAGCTGGTGCAGGAAGGCAAGGTACGCTTTCTCGGCTTATCGGAAGCATCGCCCGGTAACATCCGCCGCGCCAACGCCGTCCACCCAATCGCCGCACTGCAAACCGAATATTCGCTGTGGGAGCGCGAAGTTGAAGCAGAAATCCTGCCGACCTGCCGCGAACTCGACATCGCTTTTGTTCCCTACAGTCCGCTCGGTCGCGGCTTCCTGACAGGACAGTACAAGTCGATTGACGACTTCGCACCAAACGATTTCCGCCGCTTTGCCCCGCGCTTCGAGGGCGATAACTTCCAGAAGAACCTGCAACTTGTGGAGCACGTCGGTGCGCTGGCAGCGCAAAAGGGCTGCACGCCCGCGCAACTGGCATTGGCATGGGTCTTGGCACAGGGCGACGATCTGCTGCCCATCCCCGGCACAAAGCGCATCAAGTATCTGGAAGAGAACGCCGCCGCCATTGATGTCATTCTGACTGCGGACGAACTGGCACAGATTGACGCGCTCATGCCGCAGGGTGTCGCAGCCGGCGAACGCTATCCGGTAGCCACACTCGACCGCATCCGCGCGCAGTACTAGCGCGCCACCTGCGCTCGTCGCCCGTCCACAGCATTGATCATGGACGCGCGATCCTTGCGCCATGCTTTCTCAAGTTCCGCCGAATACCCCGTGATCGTCCAGGGCGCCCGTTGCAGAACGGCATTCAGCACTGTCAACACATCGTTCTCTTTGCCCTGGATGGTCGTCAGCTTGCCGTGCTTGTCGTACAAAATCGCCTCAAATGTCTTGCCCGCTGGCACGCCATTGACGCGCCGCTGCGTCACCTTCTGGTACATCCATACTAGATCATCGAGCTTGACGATACGCATGATGCCCCCCTGATGGTACATCAGCCAATGCTTCGTCACCTTAACATGCTTGGTCACAGGCTGAGCGCTCATCGCCATTTCGCTTTCGATCTCGCGCACGACGGTCTCCGGCTCGCCAAAGCGCTTGAGCGCCTGCATAATCGGGTGACGCTTCGAGTCGCCCATACGCCACACCGTGTACCCCGCCAGCCCAACCGCGCCCGCCAACGCCACCCCGTTGAAGAACATACCCGCCATTACATCGCCCATATCGCGATTATCGAGCATAAACGGCAGCATGTCTTCGCGCAGGCTGGGATCATCACTATAGAGCGAATCGACGATTTCGCGCTGCACTTCCGATGGAAATGGCACCAGGATGCCCTCATACGTTTCGCGTGGTCGTGTGAAGCTGCCCGTTTGCACCATCAGCAGGCGATTGCGTCCGAGATCGAGCAGTGCATAGCCGCGACGGTCGGTTTCGCGCCCGTCTTCCGTCGTCACCAGTTCAACACCACTGTCATAGGCGTTTTCGCCCGTAATCGTAACGTGATAGTCTACCAGTCCGTCGAGCGTTTCCAACCCGCGTATCGCCTTCGGGTCCGCCTCAAAAGGTCCTTGCAGCGCATTACGATACGCATTGAACGAAACGGCACCAATGGCAACGAACACAATGATCAAGCCGACTGCCAGCAGCAGCAGCCGACGGTCGTAGCGCTTGATGACATCCCCGATGATATTGGTATCCACAGAATATCCCCCCATTAAGCCAGAATTGTGTCTCCGCAATCCAGATTACACATGCTTATTGTAGTACGATTTCATTTAGGGGGAATATTGACGCTGGCGCTACTCGTCGTCTTCGTCCGCCGTCGCACGCACCATCGCACCGCCACCCAGCTTCTCCGCCTGATCCTGCGTATTCAGCGCGTCAATAAACTCGTCCAGATCTCCTTGCATGACAGCAGGCAGGTTGTAACTGGTAATCCCCACACGATGATCGGTGACACGGTTCTGCGGATAGTTGTAGGTGCGGATTTTCTCGCTGCGTTCGCCTGTGCCGACCTGCCCGCGCCGTTCACCTTCCAGCGCAGCGCGCTGCTTGTCCAGCTCCATCTCGTACAGGCGGGCGATCAACACCGACATCGCGCGTTCCTTGTTTTGCAACTGGCTGCGCTCATCCTGCACCGCGACCACCAGCCCGCTCGGAATATGTGTCAGGCGCACGGCAGTTTCGTTCTTCTGAACGTTCTGCCCCCCCGCACCACCCGCACGGAACGTGTCCATCTGGACATCGTTCATATTGAGCTGCACATCGACCGCTTGCATCTCCGCCAGCACCGCGACCGTGACCGTGCTGGTATGCACGCGCCCCTGGCTTTCCGTCTCTGGCACGCGCTGGACGCGATGCACGCCACCCTCAAACTTGAGGCGGCTGTATGCGCCCTTACCCTTCACCTCAAACTTGATTTCCTTGAAGCCGCCCACGCCCGTCTCGCTCTGGTCAATGACTTCGATTTTGTAGTGATGCTGCATGGCGTAGTAGCTGTACATGCGGAACAGATCGGCGGCGAACAAGCCCGCTTCGTCGCCGCCCGCGCCTGCACGGATTTCCATAATGACGTTCTTGTCATCGCGCGGGTCTTTGGGGATGAGCAGGACTTTCAGCCGTTCCTCCAGCGCCGGAATACTGATCTCCAGCTCGGCGATCTCTTCGTCTGCCATCGCCAGCAAGTCAGGATCACTTTCGGCGTCGCGCAGCGCCCGTGCGTCCTCCAGCTGTGTCATCTGTCGCTGGTAATCGCGGTAGGCATCCACAATTTCGGTCAATGTGGTGCGTTCTTTGCTGTATTCAGCGATCTTGCTGTAGTCGCTCAGGATAGCGGGGTCGCTCATCAGGCGTTCAAGTTCGTTGTAGCGCGCTTCAATCGAAACAAGTTTATCGAGCATGTCGGTTCTGCTTTTCAAGTCGTGAGATTATTGCGATGGGAGTGATTATACATGATGAGGTATCAGCTATCAGGTGTCAGCGTCCGCCCCTTCCAGCGCACGCCACCGTAACGCAGCCGCCACCACAACGCCTGCCCCGCGATGATCGTCATCAGCAGCGCCGACACAGGCATCAGCAGCGCATCACCTATACGCTGGCGTGTGACCGCCGCCGTGAGCGCCCGCACGCCGATGCCCAACATGCACAACCCGGCGATGCCTACTCTTGTGGTGATATTCCCCTCACCCTGAGGGAGAGGGGAAAGGGGTGAGGGTATTACCAGCCACACCCAGGGCAGCAGGAACACCGCCCAGTGAAACACGGTACCGAGCAGCAGCCCGATCACGCTGCCATACCCTGCGATAATGTTCTTGGCGTAGCCATCGCGCACTTCCTGCCAGTTGGTGTACATGCGGCAGTCGATCAAGCCGCAGCCGTCGGCGGTGCGGAGCCGCAGCCGAGCGCGCTTGATGGCACGAGCAAAAGCAATATCTTCGATGATACGATTGCGTACGATACGATGTCCGCCGAGCGTGCGATAGGCGCTGGCACGGAAACACAGGCACTGCCCGTTGGCAGCCGCCAGTGACGCGAACGGCGCATGATGCACCGCTAGCGCGGGCAGGTAGCCGAGGACGACCAGCGCCATTAGCGGCACGACCAGCCGTTCGCTCCACGTCACGGTCGTTTGCGTCGGCCATACCGTGAGCAGGTCTGCCTGTGTGCGCTCTGCCTGTGCGATCAATGCCGACACCGCATCGGTCCGCCAGCGCACGTCGGCATCAGTGAAGACGAGCCAGTCGCCCGTCGCGGCTTCGCCCAATTGCTGGCACGCCCAGTTCTTGCCATGCCAGCCATCCGGCAACTCTGCACCGCCGATGACACGCAGCCGTGCATCGCCGTTCGCCGCCGCGCGCGCCAGATCGCCCGTACCATCGGTAGAATGATCATCGAGAATCAGGATTTCGAGATGTGGATAAGACTGTGCCAGAAGTGCCTGCGCCGTGTCGCGAATCACGCGCGCCTCGTTACGCGCTGGAATGCAGATCGACACTTTGGAGGGAGGCAGGGGCAGAATGTGCTCTGCTTCTACAACTGCCCGCAGCCGCGCGAACGTGAACGCATTCAGGATCGCGATGCCTGTCATCACGATCAACGCGCCGCCGACCAAGATGATGGTCAGGTGGAACGCCATAATCGCTCTTTGAACGACGCCCGCAAGTCCAGTGGCTTGCTGAAATCCGCGCGGTATTTGTACGCCAACAGCAGGGTATTGACTACCCATACCGTCAGATACACTGGATCGCGGTTGGTCAGCAGCCAATACGCACCGAGGCAGCCCATCACCAGCATAACGACGTGACCGGACACCGTAACGACGCTGAACCAGACGCCCAACAGAACGCCCAAAATCGTCGGACCTTCCCAGAGCGTCAGACCCGTCCACACGCCGAACGTGACCGCGACTGCCTTGCCACCTCTAAAGCGCAGCCAGGGCGAAAACGCATGACCGAGCAGCGGTGCGATTGCAATCAGCGCCAGCGGCGTACCGCTAATCACGAACACCCATTTGGCGATACCGACCGGAATACAGCCCTTGAAGGCATCCAGCAATGCACCGACCGCCCCCCAGCCCTTGCTCGTCGCAATCAGGTTGAACGCGCCGGGGTTGCCATCCCCAACCGCGCGGATGTCACGACGCAGCGCCAGCTTGCCGACCCACAACGAAAACATCAGCGAGCCGGATAAGAAGGCGATGACGACAAAAAGAAGTTCCGTCAATGTCACTCTGCGCGCTTTCGCATCGCGATTATCCCCGCCAGTATCACAGCGCCCATGATAACACCACCGACGACGCCAGACACGGGCAAGCCCCAGAAAAATAGCTGCCCTATCAGATGCAGCGCCCACGTAATGACATAAATGATGAACATCGCCAGCAATGGCAGCGCATGGGGACGAGCAACCAGCGTAATCAGCGCCGACGCCAGCAGCCAGCCGAGGAAGTTCGTCCAGGGGATTAGTCCGACATAGGCGAACGCACCCGGATCATCGAACACCCACGCACCCCATGTCACCATCTGCGGATCGAGGAAGAAGTCCCACGCGGTCATCGCTACTGCGCTCATCAGCACAAAGGCAATGCCGCGCGTTTTGCCCGTGATCAACTGCGCCATCGCCCAGGCAGGCGGCATCATCATCATCCACGCCAACGGGATCAGCAGTGGCACACCGCCGAACTGCGGCTGGAAACGCGGCGTGTAATCGTAGCCGCCGAACGGAAAGCCGGTCGTATGCCCGACAAATTCGACTGCCCACCCCGCCGCAATCACAATCAGAGCCGTCATCAGCGCCGCGCGTATGCCCCAGGCGCGCGACAGCACAAACAGCACTGCACCCACCTGTGCGATCACGCCGAGCGTAATGCCGACGGTCAGCCCCGGATCGCCGAATGTCCAGCGCAAAATCGGCACGCTGATGAACACCAGCGCCCACACCACCAGCACCAGCACTGTCGTGCGGTCAAGCTGCCGCGCCACTGCTTGTAGGGACAACCAACGTGACATCCGCAATTTATCCACAATCGATGTCATCACACAATCAGCCGTTCCCACTCGCCCGCAACTTCCAACGCCGCGCACTCGCCGGTTCCACCAAAGACAGGCTTGCCACCCGCCAAAGGGGTCAATGTCACCTCGATTTGCGAGCGCATGGTTTCCGGCACGCGCTTGCCCATCTCTATCTTGTCCGGTCCGGGCAGCGGCGTTGCATCGGCGCGGTGGGCGATGATTTCCAGCCGATGGCTGTTGTTCGTAATCTGCCAGCGGACATGCTGCTCATCGATCTCCATGCGTTCCGTCTTCGAGCGCAAGTAGGTCGCAAACTGATGCAGCGCGCCATGATGCCACAAACCGACGATGCAGCCGAGAAAGCTCGTTCCCATGAACGGGATGACAGCATTCGATGCGCTCAGGCTGATGCCCGGCTGCTCAAAGTGGTTGGTTTGCATCCACACCCAGCCAGACGGGAACGACTGCCCCCAGTCCTTTTCGATATAGCCGCGTCCATGTGTAAAATCCTGCGCCGCGCCATCAATCGTCAGACAGCCGGACACCGCATGATCAAACCCCAGCACGCCATGGTAGCATTCCATGAACGGCAGCCAGCCGAAAGGCCCCATGATGCCGGGGCTTGGCAGTGTGACGGGCCAACTCACCACCCCATCAAAGTGAAGTTCGCCCTGCACAGTGCGCTGCTCATCCGCAATATCCAGCCTGATGTGGTCGCGACGAAACTCGTTATTGCCCACACGCACATAGAAATCGCCGCGCGCCGCTTCAAAAGCGGACGCAGGGTAAAGGTGATACGTGGCGTGTCCAGTCATGCCGTCGAAGACTTGCACGAAGGCATGATGACGGGCGGGGTCATCGCTAATGAAGATGCCAGGGATAATTGCATAGCGCGTCTGACGGTCAGCGCTGACCAATTTGTAGTACCAGCCTTCAAAGAAGGGCGGCTGCTTGTCATGACCGTGATAGCGCTCCGGGTGGAGCGTCAAATCGACATAGCGCGTGATCGACTTCAGCATGGGCGTTTCTCGCATCAAAGCAATAGTGTCATTATTGCCTGCGCCTGTGAAAACACAAGCACTTATGCGTGAGAAGTCGGTGAAAGCGTCAGCGGCTGATCTGGCGGTAGTAGGTGTGCAGCCACTCGTCCTGCGGCGATGCCAGCGCAATACCCGGCTGCATCGGCAGCCAAAAACAGGTGAAGATTTGATCCGGCTCCGCCTGGACTTTCCATTCGGCGGCAGTCGCTTCTGTTGTCTTGAAGTGGAAGTAATGCCGCTCCACCTGCTGCGTCAGGCTATGTGCAGAAATCCAGCCTGACTTACGAGCAGTGATGACGAACCCAGTTTCGCGCTGCTCACCCTCTTCGACACTCACTTTGGCATAGCCCGCCTGTCGTGCCGTCACCCGTACTCTTTGTCCACGCCGCAGCGTCACGCCATGCACAATTGTGGAGTCGCGGTCAGGTGTCAGTTGCAGCAAAGCGTCTGCCAGCAAGTAAGCGTTATCGTCTTCGACATCCACACGCCGAACACCCAGATCAGCAGCAAATGTAAATTCGCTTAATCCGGATTCTTCGCCTGCTTCGCGCATAGCAGCATCAAGTGGCATTTCCTGTTCATGAACAGTGCCAGCTGGAATTTGTAGGCTGCCATTGCTGTGACGAAACACCAGTAGTTCACGGGCCGCACCATCACCACGCGTAATGAATGTAGCAACTTTTCGCAGAGTCAACTCTGCGCTTGAACCATGGGTATTCATACCTTAAATCACCTCGACATCTCAATTATATTTTTATTCTATCACAATTTTTTTGCGTAGAATTGTCAGGGGGTTCTTGGACTTTCTTAAGGAATCGTCAGCGTGGGTCGCTGCCCCCCCAGGGCCAGGTCGGAGTGCACAAGGCATGGATGATGTCGAAGACGAGCAGAAACAAGCCTTGCAAAATGATCCCAAAGCCTGTGCCGCGTGTTTGTGCGCCAGACTGCCTGCGCCCCATCATGAACGCACCGCCGAGCATATAGAACACATCCAACACGGCGTTGATCCACAAGAGCCGCTTCAGGTTTGCAGCCTCACGTAAACGATGCTTTGCAAGTTCAGGGTCGTCCAGTTGTGCGCGGCGTCGCTGCGTCACATACTGCCCGACAAGCGCAATCGCCGCATTCACAACCGCCCAACCGACGAACTGTGACCCCACCCCACGCCAAAACTTACCCCTCAACGCCATCACAATACCGAGGACGGTGCTGACGCCGCTCCACACCAACAAGCGCTGGCTTAGGGTACGTTGAAAGTCCCAAATGCTTATAGGGGCGTGCGGCTTGTCAATTGCGGGATACTGGTTCATCTCACTACTCTCAGGTTGATCGCGATACTACACAAAAGTATGCCGACGATCAGTGAGCAGAAGGTGAGACAGGTGGTTCATGTTTTTTCAGGAGCGCAGGTTGAACGGCGGTAGCCACGCGCGTAAAAAGTCACTAGAATAATAAGTATCAGCACGTTATCGATTGAAAACCATTGTGGAACTGATCTGGGCGCTGCAAAACCTGACGCCAACGGCGATTATTGATATTCTGATTGTGGCGCTGTTCTTTTTCGCGATCAGTTTCTTCATCCGTGGAACTCAGGCGGTCGCGCTGCTGCGCGGCATTCTGCTGCTCATCGCTGCCGTCGCGCTCGTCTCGAACAGTCTGCAACTGCTGGCGCTGCGCTGGCTCTTGGAAAATCTGCTCACCGTTCTCGCCATTGCCATCCCGATCATCTTCCAACCCGAAATTCGCAGACTGCTCGAACGACTGGGGCAAGGGACGCTCTTCGTCCGTACCCAGGCACCAGAAGTCGTCCGGTTGCGCATCATTGAAGACATCTGCCAGGCAGCAGAACGCCTTGCCGAGCGTCGTCACGGGGCGTTGGTCGTCCTTGAACGCAACAGCAGCTTACAGGAGTACATTCGCACGGGCATTACGGTCAACGCCGAAGTCAGCCCGCAGCTCCTGCTGACCATCTTCTCACCCAAGACTGAACTGCACGATGGCGCTGTCATTATTGACCGCGCCGGACGGATTGCAGCGGCGGCAGCGGTGCTGCCGTTGTCATCGGTACGTAACATGCAAGCGCCGAAGCTGGGTACGCGCCATCGTGCAGCGCTGGGTTTAAGCGAAACCAGCGATGCCATCGTGGTCGTCATCTCGGAAGAAACCGGGCGTATCTCCATCGCACAGAACGGCCGCCTGATTGCCAAGCTCGACGGTAAGCGGCTGCGCACCATCCTAAATGCCTTCTACGGTTTAGATCGCCGACCTGAAGACGCCCTTTCGCGCCGGGTGCGCGAAACACTCAGCAGCGTCCTCAACCGCCGTCAGCGACGGGAGCGTTCCTGATGCAGCAGAAAACGCTCACCCTCCGTCAGGCAATCTTAAGTAACCTGTTCTGGTTCCTGGCATCGCTGGTATTGGCATTTGCTGTGTGGATGATCGCGGTTGCACAGCGCGACCCGATTGAAGAGAGGCGGCTGCCGGAACGGGCAAACATTCAGTTTCTGGTCGATGATACGATGGTCATCACGGCGTCGTCTTCACAGAATGCGGTACTGCGTGCGCGCGGCCAGCGCAGCGCGGTCAGCCTGCTCACAGCTGAAGATGTGACTGTCACGGTTGATCTGCGCGGTTTGCCGCCCGGCGTCCACCCTGTAACACTCGAAACGATCGTGCAGCGTGAGCGCGTCCTGGTAGACACGATTCCGCGACAGATCAGTGTCACGCTCGAATTGCTGGAAACCCGACTTGTTCCTGTCCGCGTTGAACTTGTCGGCGAGCTGCCGCCAGGCTATGCGCGTGATGAGGCACAGTTCGATACGCTGGAGGTGGCGATCAGCGGCGCGGCAAGCCTGGTTGCTCAGGTAGACGCAGCCGCCATTCGGCTCGACCTGACCGACCAGCGTTCGACACTCACGGAAACGGCGCGACTGGTAGCCGTCAATATGGATGGCGAACCGTTGTCCAACGTCACAGTCAACCCGCAAGTTGTGACGGTAAGCTTACCGATTCGGCAGCGTCCCGATGTCCGCGAAGTCTCTGTGCAGCCCAACCTGATCGGCGCAGATGAACTACCAGAGGGTTATGTATTCACCTCGCTTACATATGAACCACGCTCGGTACTCGTCAGCGGTCCGATTGCCCTGCTCCAAACGCTGCCGGAGACCCTATTCACAGCACCTATCGAACTGGCAGACCGCACAGAGACGTTTGAGATTCAGGTTCCGGTGGAACTTCCATCGCGCGATCTGGTCATTATCTCTGGTCAAACGATCACGGTGACGATTGGCATCACCGCGCAAACCGACAGCCGCCAGTTCGACGGCATCTCAATAGACGTTATTGGCTTGGGTGAAGGTCTGCAAACACAGCTCACGCCGGATGAAGTCTCTTTATTGATTACGGGACCGCTGCCCGCACTCGCCGATCTGCGCGCGCGCGATGTGCGTGTCATTATCGATCTCAATAATTTGCAGGCAGGCGACTACACACTATCACCACAAGTGATTCTGGCACAAGGACTGCCGGAAGGCGTTACGATTTCGGTGCTGCCTGAGACAATCAACGTGCGTATTAGCGACTCAGCAAATTAGCGAATGAGCTAATTGGGCATCGCTAAAAAATGCTGTCGCGCGACGGTCTGTCCCCCTGTACGACGATGGTATTGACCATTTTGTCATGCCATCCTTGACGATCCTTATCGACCATAATCCAAACAAAGCCCAGCCAGAAGATCAGGTTGCTGATGAGATAGCCCACAACGTTACGCAGGAAAGCATCGGCAGCGGTGAGTTTGCTGCCATCTTTCTTGACAATGCGAATGTTGACCAGCCGCTTGCCCGGCGTCTGCCCGTTCTGCGTCGTTAGAAAATAGACGTGGTAGCCTGTCAAGACGATCAACGACAGCACCAGACTAAATGTCTGAAGATTCTCCATAGTTGGCTCTAGCGCCGTCAAGCCGAAGAAGATGCCGCCAATAGCTCCAACAACACCGCCGAGCAGACTGGTCAGGATGAGATCAATAATGAAAGCGACCAGCCGCGCCGCCGGGTCCGCCAGCGGTTTCACAGCGCCGGCTGCGGTCGAACTTTGCCCATTTATAGATGGCGTGGCGACAGACTCGTTGCGCTTTGGCTTTTCATTTTGGAGCGGTGCCATCTTGCTCAATTCGGCATTGGCCTGCGCGTGGAACGGGTCAATCTCGATGGCATGATCCAAAAACATCTTTCGCTGCAAGTCATTGTAAGCAACGGTGGAGGCAAGGAAATACGCTTCGGCAGAAGGGTTATTACGAATTTCCGTGCGCAGTAGATCGCGGGCACGTTCTTCATTCCCGGCGGCGATAGCCGCGCGAATTTCAGCAAATGTGTCAGTCTGTGACATAGCGAATATCTTTCCTGCTTGTGCAATTCGTCCTAAGTGTATGCGCAAATCTTTGGGGAGACGAGCAATTCTTATGACCTACTTCGCAATTGAGTTTAAGTGAAGCCCACGTACAATAGATTGTACTGTTTATCACAAACTCAGAGGCAAAACATGCGTAGTGACAAGCACAAGCGGCTCGTGATTCCAGGTCCTGTTGAGGTGCGTCCCGAAATCCTGGACGCACAGACGCAGTGGATGATCGGGCATCGCTCGACTGCGTTTGCGGACTTATTCGCGCGGCTGCAACCGAAGCTCAAGCAGGCATTCCTGACCCAGTACCGTGTCTACATCAGCGGTTCATCCGGCACGGGTTTGTGGGAAGGCGCATCGCGCAATTGCATTCGCGATGGTCGCAAAGTGCTGCATCTGGTGGCGGGCGCATTCAGCGAACGCTGGGCGGAAATCAGCCGCTTAAATGGCAAGCAGGTAGACGTGATCGAACTGCCCTGGGGCAGCGCGCACACAGCGGAGATGGTCGAAGAAGCACTGAAGAAAGAGTCGTATGACGCGGTGTGCGCCGTGCATAATGAAACCAGCACCGGCGTCACGAACCCCATCGCTGAAATTGGCGCAGTGGTTAATCGTTATCCCGATACATTGTACATGGTCGATACCGTCAGCGGCATCATGGGCGCAGAATTCCGCACTGATGACTGGGGCATTGATGTTGCGCTGACCTCTTCGCAGAAGGCGTTCGCACTCCCGCCGGGTATGGCGTTGGCAGCTGTCAGTGATCGTGCGCTGGAACGCGCGAAGCAGGTCACGAATCGCGGTTACTACTTCGATTTTGTCGATTGGGAAGCCAGCCTGAAGAAGAACAACACAACTTCGACGCCGCCGATTTCGCTGATGTACGCGCTGGATGTGCAGTTAGACGATATTCTGGCGGAAGGGCTAGATGCACGTTGGGCGCGCCATACACAGATGCGCGATATGACGCATCAGTGGGCGCTGGCACGACAGTTTGGCTTGTTTGCGCAGGAAGGCTATCGTTCCGTCACAGTGACGACTGTCGATAACACACGCGGCATTGACGTGGACGAGATGGCGAAGTTCATGGGCGGCAAAGGCTGGTCAATGGACAAGGGCTACGGCAAGATCAAGGGCAAGACGTTCCGCATCGCGCACATGGGCGACATGCAGCCTTCGGAACTCGAAGGCATCCTCAGCGGGCTGGACGAGTTCGTCGGAACATAGGAAATCACTAAACTCAGGAGCAACGTTCACTCATGTCCTTTCACGTACTCATTCCCGACTCGGTTCACCCTTCGGCACTGGAAGTCCTGCAAGGTCTGGAGGGCATTCGTGTCACAGCGCCGGGGCAGATGACGCGCGCAGAAACGGCGGCGGCGCTGCCAGATGCCGATGCTCTGATTATTCGAAGCGCGACCAAAGTCGATGCCGAACTATTGCAATCTGCCGTCACACTGCGAGCGATTGCCCGTGCGGGCGTCGGCGTGGATAATGTTGATGTCAAGACGGCGACCAGCAAAGACATCGTCGTCATGAACACGCCCGAAGGCAATACGATTGCCACCGCCGAAGAAACGTTCGCGCTCATGCTGGCGCTGGCACGCCATATTCCCCAGGCGCATGGTTCAATGCGCGAAGGCAAATGGGATCGCAAGTCATACATGGGTGTGGAACTACGCGGCAAGACGCTGAGCGTCGTCGGCTTCGGGCGTATTGGGCGCGCTGTCGCCAAGCGCGCCCAGGCGTTCGAGATGTCGGTCATTGCATATGACCCGTATATCCCATCCGATTTTGCCGCCGATCTGGGTGTCGAACTCGTCAGTCTGGATGACATCTACCGCCGTTCGGACTTCATTACGCTGCACACAGTCCTGAATGACGAAACGCGCGAGATGATCAATGCTGCGAACATTGCCAAGATGAAGACAGGCGTACGGATTGTCAACGCAGCGCGCGGCGCGCTCATCAATGAGGCGGATCTTGCCGAGGCGATCAAGAGCAAGCGCGTGGCAGGCGCAGCGCTGGATGTCTACAGCACGGAACCGCCGCCTCCTGATCATCCGCTTGTCGGGCTGCCGGGCGTGATTCATACACCGCATCTCGCCGCCAGCACAGAAGAGGCGCAGGTAGCTGTCGCGATTGAAGCCGCGCACCTGATCGCCAACGGCTTACTCAAAGGCGAATGGCGCAACGTCGTCAATCCTGAGGTTCTAAGCAAGTAAGATTCGCATGGTTGCATCGTCCGTAATGATAAGCGGAGATGCAACCATGCAGATTACCCATCTGACGTTACAAACCCATTCCCTACAAGCGCAATACGATTTTTACGTGGATACATTCGGCATGCAACTGCTCACTGCTGACACGGCTCAATTCACCGTACAAGCAGGCGCAACAACGTTGACGTTTGCAGAGTCACATGGTGCTGCCACGCCAAATTACCACTTCGCATTTAATGTGCCACCTGCGCAATTTGATGACGCTATTCTCTGGATCACTGGGCGTGTGCCGCTTGTTGCACATGATACGGGCGACACACAGTTCAGCGGGTCCCCTGTGTGGGACGCGCGGATGACTTACTTCTACGATCCAGCAGGCAATATTGTCGAGTTCATCGGGCGCAATCGACTGCACAGGGAAGTAAATACGAGCTTCTCGAGCAACAGCGTTATGGCTATCAGCGAGATTGGGCTGGCAACCACGAACGTTCAACTGCTGGTAGAGACTTTGAATCGCGAATTGACCCTGCCAACATTTGATGGCGCCGGCAGTGACACTTTTACAGCCGCAGGTGACGATCACGGTTTGTTTATTGTCGTCCACGAAGGGCGTACATGGTTTCCAACGCGCGGACATCAGGCGGTCATCAGCCCGATGCAGGCAAGAATTATTGGAAACCGGGATACACAATTTACCAGCGAGGATGGACAATATCAGATAGATGTTGTTTCCAGTCGATAACTAGAGCAGAGGAATTATGCCCGAACCGATCACTTTGACCGACAGCAATCTCGATACCGTCCTGAATGGTAACAAGCCTGCGCTCATCCTGTTCACCAATGGCGACGGACTGCGTGGCGATTTCAAGGTCAACTTCAACAAGACTGCCGCCGAACAGCGCGGTTATGTCTTTGCCACCCTCGACCCGACGAAAAACCCGGACGCAGCCGCGAAGTTCGGCGTGGGCGAAAAGCCCGTGCTGGTGGCGTGGTACTGCGGCGAAGAAGTCGCGCGCCGCCCTAAACCCTGGGGAACCGACCTGCAACTAGCTATCGAAGTACTGGAGACTGCCGTGAAGAATAATCCGTCTGAGCTACCTGAAATGATCATGGACGATTTGCAAGAGACAGCGCCGATGCCCGCGCCTGTTCTCGACAAACCTATGAACGTGACCGACTCGAACTTTGAGCGCGAAGTGCTGGACGCCAGCGCGGACATCCCAGTGCTGGTCGATTTCTGGGCAGCGTGGTGCGGTCCATGCCGCATGGTTGCACCGATCCTGGACAAGCTGGCGAAGGAGTTCGCGGGCAAGATCAAGATTGCCAAGGTGGATACGGACGCCAACCCGCGTCTGTCGCAAACCTTCCGCATTCAGAGCATCCCGAACCTGATGATTGTCAAAAACCGGACCATAGTCTTCAACCAGCCGGGCGCACTGCCGGAACCTGTACTGCGTGATCTTGTCAACCAGGCAATTGCGCTGCAAGTACCACCGCCGCCGCAAAAATAGCTTGAACCCCCTCCACCTGATCACTCGCGCGCATTTGTCGTGGTTTAGCAATGGACACGACGATGCGCGCTATCTTGAGCGTTGGCGCGATGTACCGCTGGCGTACCAACGCGGGCAGGATGTAACAGGTTGGACGCGGCACGAGTATCGCATTCCACTTGGCAATGCTGGTGAGGAGCGCTTTCAACGAGCGGCGGATGCGCTGCTGCGTTACCAGTTCTATCCGCGTGATGTTATGCGCCACACCAGTGACTTCGGCATTGCCGGACGCAGGATGAAGATGGGCGATCGCATCGTTCAGCGCATCCCAGTGATCACCCTTCTGGGTACAGCTGGTGCGGATGTGATGACGATGAACGAAATCGTCGAAGTCGTCGATGAGCCGCGTTGCGCTGGCTTCACCTATATCACCACCCAAGCGCACAGCGAAGAAGGCGAATGGAGTGTGCGGGTTGATTGGGCAGACGATGATGCGTTATGGTTAATGATGCACGCCGTTTCGCGCCCTGCGCCGCGTGAACCGCGCCTGATCCATCCACTGATGCGCTACATGCAGAAGCGGTCACATCGGCGTGGCATTGAGCATTTTGCAACGCTGCTGCAAGAGTGATGAACAGCTATGCCGGAAAAAGACTTGATTCGTTCTGAAGGTCTGCCGCTGACCATTGACAGTATGGCAGAGCAGCTTTCGACCATCGGCTTAAGCGCCGGGCAAACGGTGCTTGTTCATACGCGCATGAGCGCACTAGGATGGGTTGCGGGCGGTGCAGCTGCCGTCATTCATGCGCTGCGGCGTGTGTTAACACCGACGGGGACACTGATGATGCCCGCATTTTCGCCCGATAACACTGATCCAGCGAACTGGGTCAATCCGCCCGTGCCGGAACATTGGTGGCAGATTATCCGCGATCACACCCCCACGTATGACCCGCAGACAACCCCAACGTGGGGCGTGGGGGCAGTGCCTGAACTGTTCCGCACCTTTCCAGATGTCATACGCAGTGCACACCCCGAAGCTTCCTTTGCGGCATGCGGACCGCAGGCGGAACACCTGCTCGCCAATCACACGAAACTGGATTTCATCTTCGATGACGACTCGCCCATCGGCAAGCTGTATGCGCTGGATGGCTATGTGCTGCTGCTCGGCATCGACCACAGTAAGAACACCTCGCTGCATCTTGCCGAGTACCGCGCGCACTTCCCAAAGCGCTACAAGCACGAAGGCGTTGCTATGTTGGTGGATGGGATGCGTCAGTGGGTCGAATACGAAATGCAGGATATTGACGATGGCGACTTCGCTCAGATCGGCGCAGACTATGAAGCAGCGCATCCGGTCGCGCGCGGACAGGTTGGGCGCAGCGAGGTGCGGCTGCTGCGGCAGCGACCGCTGGTTGATTTCGCGGTGAAGTGGATGGAGCAGCACCGAGTCTAGTGGAAACGATTTACGCCGCCCTGCGCCATGCCCGCGAACGACTTGCACCCGTGTCCGAAAGCGCCGAGACAGACGTACAAGTCTTGCTCTGCGACGTACTGAACGTTGACCGTGCTTATCTGTTCACCCATCCCGAACATTTGCTGACAGAGGATCAAGTCGCCACCTATGGCATGTTCGTCGAACGCTGCGCCGCTGGCGAGCCGCTGCCATATGTGCGCGGAAAACAGGCATGGTATGACCGTGAGTTCGTCATCTCCCCTGCTGTCCTCATCCCACGCCCGGAAACCGAACTGCTGCTGGAGCAAGCGCTGCAATGGTCCGCAGCCCGCCCTTCTGGGCAAGCGATTGATGTCGGCATGGGCAGCGGCATCCTCGCCGTGACGTTCGCCGCGCATCGCCCGACGTGGGACGTTATCGCGCTTGATGCCAGCCCCGCCGCGCTCGCCATCGCGCAACAAAACGCTGCCCGTCACGGCGTCAGCGAGCGAGTCGCATTTTATGAAAGCGACCTCCTTAGCTTTGTTCTGGGTTCTGAGTTCTCAGTTCACAGTTCGCAGTTCACAACACAGTACGCAATACAAAGTACAGAACCCAGAACCCAGAACCCACAACTAAGAACTGAACACTCATTACTCATCATGGCTAACCTCCCCTACATTCCCACTGTCGACCTGCCTGCCCTGCGAGTGAGCCAGCACGAACCGATGCTCGCGCTCGATGGTGGCGCGGACGGACTGATGCTCATTCGGCGGCTGCTGGTACAGGTGGGGGAGGTCTGGTCTAAGGGTGATGTCAATGGGAGTGAACACCATGAGTCACGTCCCTACAGCACACCCCAAATTCCACGAAATATGCTCGTTCTGCTGGAAATTGAGGCGAGGCAGGGCGCGGCGGTGGCAGCGTTGGCGGCACAGCACATCCCGGCGGCGTCAGTTGACGTGCTGCGCGACTACGCCGGACATGACCGCATCGTGCGAATTGAAGTCAGCGCGCGCTGAACCACGTCATGCGCGTTGTGCCCTCTGTCACCACTGTCCATCCGGTCACATCCGTCAACTGACCACGCCACGCGACCTCACGATTGATGTAGAGTATCGCCTCCTGATCCGCCGCAATCACGACACACAGCGCATTACGTCCACTGCGGATGTGCCGGAACTGTCGCCAGTCTCGCGTGCCGTCCTGCGTGGTGCTGACATAACCATCACTGGTGATGAGGGCTGTGAATTCGCCCACCTGCACACCCCAGGCTGATGTGAACTCGCCCGTGTTGCTGGCGGCAACTTCAAACGCATATGGCGAAGTTTGCAGATACGTTACGGCTGGCTCAACCACCGTCAATGGCACGCGCGCACACGCCGGATCGCTCGCCCCAAGCGCAATTGCTGCGGCAGTGCCAGCGCCCAGTACGACTACGAGCAGCAGCGCGAGCAGCCCTAATCGCCACAGCAGCGGTGGCAGCGTCGTTGACATGAGCGTGCGGTAGTCGTATTCTGGGTAGAGCATGGTGGGAGCTTTCCGGTCTCAATTTTTGGCTGTTGGGTATTGGGTGTTGGGTTTTTGTAGGGATGCGCAACGGCGCGTCCGCCGAGTAAACGATCATGAACCCTCGTAGAGTATGGCACATCGGCATCATCTGTGCATGGGCAATCATCTTTATGTCATTGCCTGTAGCGATGCGCAACGGTGCGTCCGTTCACATGGTATCTGCGCAGGATGTCGCATCTGACGCGCAGGGAATGAGGGTATCTCCCCAGTGGGACGGCACGTACCGCCGCATCCGCGCGCCGATCCTGATGTACCACTATGTCAGCGAACTGCCGTTTGACGCCGACGACATCCGGCGCGGGCTGACCGTCACGCCTGCGCAGTTTCGTTCACACCTCGACATGCTCTTTTACGAAGGCTACACACCGATATCGCTCTACGATCTGCACGATGCGCTGCTGACTGGACGCACACTACCCGCCAAGCCTGTCGTGCTGACGTTCGACGATGGGCATCTCGACGCTTATACGCAGGCATTTCCGCTTCTGCGCGAATATGGCTTCACGGCGACGTTCTTCATCATCACAGGCTTTGCCGACCGCAACTATGTCGATCACCTGTCATGGGCGCAGATACGCGAGATGGCGGACGCGGGTATGAGCATGGAAGCGCATACCAAAACACACAGCGAACTGGACGGACGCACGTATGACTTTCTGGTGTATGAAGTCCTCGGTAGTCTGGAAAGCCTGGCATATTACACGGGCAGACAGCCATACATGTTCAGCTATCCCGTCGGGCGTTACGATGCTGAAACGCTGCGCGTGATGGGGCAAACGGAGGTCTGGCGCGCGGTGACGACCGAACGCAGCTACACCATCACGACGGACAATCGGCTGCAAGTGCCGCGCATCCGTGTGCCGGGCGGCGCGACGGCTGCGCAACTGCTGGCTATTCTACAAGCGAGCGAGTAGAGTTGCTGGCCTCATCCGCGTACACCAGTTCGCCATCATCGCCTATGCCCACCACCGTCGCCAGCAGCGCGCTGGTGGGCGCATGGGGGTAATCCAACGGCTCAATTGACAGCAGCACCTGTCTTCCATCGCGCAGCGTCGTATAGTAGACAGCGAACTGCTCCCCCATCTCGCGCAACTGCCACCATAATTCGCCCATAATCTCGAACGATAGACCGTCCAGTTTGACGAGTGGGGTTAGTCCATTCTGGCTGAATTGTAGTTTTCCACACTTTGAGAAAACCTGAGCGGCATATTGTGGAATCGGTGGTTTGAAGCTTTCGATTCTATCTTTTGCCTGTTGACTGATCCAGATTGCAGCACCTAACGCCAACAAAAGCACGACAATGCCCAATACAAATGAGTTCACACGAGAGATAGTCGCTATAGTTATAAGGACCAAAGCGGTCAAAGCTCCAGTCGAAGACTTCATCACCATTTGATTATGTGTTTGCTGAGCGATCCCCAAAGCGGATATCTCTTGCGAATCGTAATTCAAGTAATCAATATAGCCACGCTGTCCGGCGGTAAACTTGCCAGCGCTATTGGCTTCCCATACTTCGGGCAGATTGGTTTTTGAAGATAGAAAAGGCAGTGATTGATTCATGGTGCAACCATGTGAAGAATAATGACATAATCTATGCTACGCCTCGATTAAGCACGTGTTCCCCCAAATATTTGGGGGATTGCATAAAGCTTTTGCCTATACCTGCGTGCGGTTGCGCGGCGCAGCACCCGCGAACACCACGTTTACGACGAGCGCGATAATTAACACCACACCTGTGATGAATTCCTTCAGGTAGACGTCAATCTCCGAGATGTTGTCCAACCCGTTACGCAGCGTGCCATACAGCAGCAAGCCGATCACCGTCTGCAAAATACCGCCGCGCCCACCCGTCAGCGCCGTGCCACCCAGCACCACCGCGCTGATCGTATCGAGCAGGTAGCTTGGCACCGGGTCCGGCTGCGCGCTGCCCAACCGTCCCATCCCGACTATACCTGCCAACGCCGCCGTGAAGCCGCTGATCGTTAGCACTGCGATCAGGATCGCGTTGGTATTCACGCCCGCCAGCCGCGCCGCCGACTTGCTCGCGCCCGTCATATAGACATAACGCCCGAAGCGCGTGTAACGCAGCACCAGATACGCGATTAGCAGGCAGACCGCCGCTACGATCACGATGAACGGTACGACGCCGCGCCCGGTCTCATCCGCGAAGACGCGCCCACTGCCCAGGAAGCGCGCATAATCCGGCAGGTCGGTGATGGTGCGTCCCTTGCTGACATACGTTGTCAGCCCTGCACCGATGAACGAGACCGCCAGCGTCGCCATAAACGTCGGGATGCGGAAGCGCGTCGTGATGACGCCGCCCAGGAAGCCGAGCGCTGTCCCCACTGCCAGCCCTGCCAGCAGCGGGATCGGCTCTTGCAGGTCGTTGTTGGCAAACAGCGACGCCGCTACCATGCCGGAAATCGCGGCGGTCGCCGAGATGCCGAGGTCGATTTCGCCCGTCAACAGCACAAACGTCATCCCCGTGCCAAAGATCGCCAGCGTTGAAATCTGCACCAGAATATTGTTGATATTGAGCGGGCGCAGGAACGAGTCCGACGCCAAGCCGAAGAAGATAAACAGCGCTACCAGCGTCCACACCGGGGCAAGCGTCGTCACCCAGCGCGGCAGCCCACCAATACCACGCTTCGGCGCAACATCGATCTGCGAAGAAGTCTGTGTCGTCATAGCAGCCTCAATAACGCATCTTTGTTCAAATTCTGGTTCATCATGTCCGCCACCACGCGCCCGCGTGACATCACGACCACGCGGTCCGCCAACGACAGGATCGTCTCAGGCTCGCTCGAAACGACCAGCACGCCGTAGCCCTCATTGCGAAAGTTGCGCAAAATCGTCAGAACTTCGTTCTTCGCGCCCACGTCCATGCCGCGCGTCGGCTCGGCAACAATGAAGACTTTTGGCGGGAACGGCAGCCAGCGGGCAATCGCTACTTTCTGCTGATTGCCGCCGCTGAGCTGCCCGACCGGGTTAAGCGGGTCGGAAGGATGCACGCCCGTCAATGTAATCTGCGGCGTTGCCAGCGTCAATTCGCGGCGACGTGACGGACTGAATATGCGCCCGATACGCGGCAAATGC
The DNA here is from genome assembly GCA_033763755.1 of Chloroflexota bacterium. Classification (GTDB taxonomy): domain Bacteria; phylum Chloroflexota; class Anaerolineae; order Aggregatilineales; family Phototrophicaceae; genus Flexifilum. The sequence continues at coordinate 52,955 of JANRJX010000017.1, read as the reverse complement.
GGCAGCATTACATTACGAAAGATCGGCTCATCCATAAACAGGCTCATGCGCCGCGACTCCGACGCATACGCCAGCCCATTGCGAATGGCATAGTGCGCCGAAAAGTTGCGCGGGAAGGCGTGTCCATCGATTGTGATCGTGCCGCTGTCATAGCGATACATGCCGAACAACGCTCGCGCCAGATCGAAATGTCCCGCGCCCAACGCGCCGTATAAACCCACCACTTCGCCACGATGCACGCTCAGGTTGACGGATCTAAACACATCAGCGTTCATGTCGTGTGCTTCCAGCAGCACCGATTGATTCGCTCCGGCGGTGGCGGCGGGCAGCGTGGCGTCGATCTCGTGACCGAGAATGAGGGCGATCAGTTCGTTCACACTCGTCGCAGTCTTATCCAGCGTCGCCACGCGCTGCCCGTCGCGCATCACGGTTATACGGTCAGCCACGCGCATGACTTCATCGAGAAAGTGCGAGATATAGATAATACTGCGGTTCTGCTTGCGCAGCGTATCGATCAACTGGATCAAACGTTCGACTTCGGCGGGCGATAGCGCGGAGGTCGGTTCATCCATGATCAGCACCTTCGCGCCGGACAGGATGACGCGCAGCACCTCAACCACCTGCTGCGTGCCAAGCGCATACATGCCGAGCGGCGCACGGACATCAATGCGATCAAAGCCGATGCGCGCCAGTTCGTCGCGGGCGATCTGGTTCATGCGGCGCCAATCGACCGTGCCGAAAGGTGTCAGAAGCTGCCGACCGAGAAACAGGTTTTCAGCGACGGTCAATTCCGGCATGACACTCAATTCCTGATGGATCATACCGATGCCGAGACTGAGCGCATTTCGCGGCGATTGCAGACGAACGGACTGACCTTCAAGCAGGAATTCGCCCTCGTAGTCCGTGTAGACGCCCGCCAGCACACGCATCAACGTCGATTTGCCCGCGCCGTTTTCGCCCACGAGCGCGTGCGTCTCGCCGAGCCGCAGATCAAAATCGACATCCTTAAGTGCCTGAATATTGGCAAAACGCTGCGAAATCTTGCGCAGCTGAATGACTGAGGTCATAAAAGTCACAATCAATACATTCTTAACGCAGGGTCGCAGAGATGGAGGGATGCAGAGGCGCAGAAACATAGCGCTCTGCATCTCTCCATCTCTGCATTAAAGAATTACTACTACTCGCTAGAACACGAGTTGATCCTGCGCCCAGATCAGACCTTCTGCCGCACTCAGACCATAGTTGTTCAGCTTCCAGGGTTCCGCTGCCAGGTCAGGATTGCTGTCAATGTCGCCGAAGATAGCGGGACCGTCTGCCAACACGAAGAACGGAATCTCATTACGCGCCTGCTCCAGCCCAACCGTCGCCGCGTAAACGCCTGCGATCACCGCCCAGCCGTGAATGCGCGTGGCGCTGTTGCGTGCCGTACCGACCAGCCGCCCGTCTGCCACCGCTTGGATCGCTGGCTGCATCGCGTCTACGCCACCAACGAACACCTGGTCGCCTAGCCCGGCGTTTTCAACCACCTGCCGCGCCGCCAGCGCCATATCGTCATTGTCGGCAAAAATCGCCTTCAGATCGGGGTGACGGTTAAGGACGGTTTCCGCCAGCGCTGCCGCCTGTGCCACATCCCAGTTGGCGGGCTGGTCGTCCACGATTTCGATGCCGGGGTTACGACCCATAACGTTCAGGAAGCCCTGTCCGCGTGCCTGCGCGCCTGTGTGACCCGGAGCGCCGCTGATGTGGGCGATCTTACCGCTGCCGCCCATCTTTTCCACCAGCTTGTTGCAGACCGATTCAGACATGAAGACGTTGTTCGGCGCGATGAACGTCAGTACGCCCATCGATTGCAGTTGATCGAGCGGCGCAATCAGCGTGTCCATATCGACCACCGGAATGCCCGCGTCAATCATCGCTTGTACAGGTTCGACCAGCGTGCCAATCGCGCCCGGCTGCATGGCAACGAAATCCCACGTTTCGGTTGCCATCTGGTCAATCTTGCTGCGCTGAATGGCGGGGTCAAATTCGCCGTCAAACCACGTAATTTCGACACCGAGCAGCTCGCCCCAACGCAGCGCTGCCTGCTGCCCCTGCGCATTCCATGTGCCTGCCAGACCCGCGCTCGACATCGCCGCGCGCAGCGGAGCATCCTGTGCCTTCGTCCGGCGATACTCGACCAGCGCCATCAGGTTAGCCAGCGCCAACCCCCCACCCGCGAACAAAGAACCTTTCAAGAAATCGCGACGGCTGAAACCACTAGACATGACTTTCACTCCTATATACAAGAAACCAATAGTAAGCAGCAATGTAATCTACGACGCACTCATAGATATAACGCTGTGTGAAACGTTTCGCCAGTCAAATGATAAGTTTTCTTGCCTTGTTTCGCGGCTGGAATAAAATTCAGTATATTCTGCACAAATCGAATACACCGATTGAGTGTTGTAGTTCGTAGTTATGTCTATCGTCATGAGCATGGATGAAACGGGGGCAGCCGCGTGGCAGACCTATTCGATAAAGTTGCAAAGTACACCACCGCGAAAGACGCGATGAAGTTGGGGATTTATCCCTATTTCCGGGCATTAAGCGATACAGAAGGCGCAGTCGCCTACTTCCAGGGCAAAGAAGTCGTGATGATCGGCTCCAACAACTATCTGGGGCTGACAACCGACCCGCGTGTGCGCGCCGCCGCCATGGAAGCGGTCGAACGTTACGGCACGAGCGTTACGGGTTCGCGCTTCCTGAACGGCACGCTCGAACTCCACCTGGAGCTGGACTGCCGCCTGGCGGGCTTCGTCAACAAGCCATCTGCGCTCGTCTTTTCGACGGGCTACCAGACAAACGTCGGCGTGATTTCCGCGCTGGTGCAGAAAGGGGACTATGTCATCGTCGACAAAGACGACCACGCCAGCATCGTTGATGGCTGCCTGATGTGTCGCGGCGAGATGAAGCGCTTTAAGCACAGCGACATCAGCAGCCTGGAACGTGTGCTGGCAGACCTGCCTGCTGACGCTGGCAAGCTCGTTGTCGTCGATGGCGTCTACAGCATGGGTGGCGATATTGCCCCGCTGCCGCAGATCGTGGAAATCTGCAAGCGCTACGGTGCACGCATTATGGTTGATGATGCACACGGCATTGGCGTGACGGGCGGTGGGCATGGCACAGCCGCACATTACGGGCTGACGGATCAGGTTGACTTGATCATGGGGACGTTCAGCAAGAGCTTTGCCAGCATTGGCGGCTTCATCGCAGGCGATGCCGATGTGATACATTACATTCAGCACAACGCGCGCTCGCTGATCTTTAGCGCTGCCCTGCCAGCGCCAAACGCAGCGGCAGCGCTCAAAGCACTCGAAATCATGGAAACCGAACCCTGGCACGTACAGCGTATGTGGGAAAATGCTGACTATATGCGCGCAGGATTGCGAAAGCTGGGCTACAACACGGGCAGCAGCAACACGCCCATTATTCCAGTCATCCTGGGCGACGACTTCCGCACCGCACTGGCATGGTTCGCGCTCATCGACGAAGGCGTGTACACCAACCCGGTCGTGCCGCCCGGCGTACCGACGGGCAGCAGCCTGCTGCGCACCAGCTACATGGCGACACACCGCACGGAACATCTCGACCGTGCGCTGGGAGCGTTCAAGACGGTGGGCGAACGGCTCGACTTCATTCAACCAGCGCGACAGGAAGCGTTACCTGAAGCAGGCGACTAATGTAGATTGTGCAACCAGACGATGTCATCAAGCCACGTCTGGTTGCAACAGCGAGTCCCCTATCTCCATCGCCGCCAGTGCCAAGCCATGTGCACGAGTGTTCTTGCCCGCGTACCAGGCAATCCAGCGCGCAGCAGCGATCAGGTATTGCCAGCGATCAGGATGATTGGACGCGCGGAACTCCATCACCATTGCATACAAGTGCTTGAAGTTGTGCAGCAGCGTCCCGTCATCGGTGCACGCGACTTCGGTCAGCAGCGCGATCAACGCTTCCGGATCAGCAGTCTGATCTGCATAGGCACGCACGGCGGCGGTGCTGGTGTTGTAGTCGTGCGCAAACAACGCCTCGCGCAGGCGATTGAGCAGCGCGTCCGGCATCATGCCGCGCAGCCGCGCCACGTCTTCGGCATAGGGGTACGGCGGGCGCACCTCGAACGGGATGAAGTGGAACGTAGCGTCAAGCACGCTCGGTCCGCGTTCAAGCAGGCTGCCGCCCTGAATTGCCGCCAACACCTGTGTGCGTGGTGACATTTGTGGCAGGATTTTGCGCATGGCATTGGTGCTGGTGCCGATGTGTATGGGCGCGACTTCACGGCTCACCGCATCAAAGTCGTCGTGCGATACAGGCTCCGCCATCAGGTACAGATCAGCGGCGGTAAGTGTAACGGCTGCCAGCACAGTGGCAGGCGACACGCCCCCCTGTGCCATGGCGCATGCCGCGACTTCCGGGCGGTCGTGGGGTGCGGAGGCATGGAACTGCTGACGCAGCGGCTCAATCTGGTCGAGGTTGAGCGCCTCGTTCGCGGCGCCCTCCCATAAGCCGTACTGCTTTGCCAGCGCAACCGCCCGGTCATACGGCTCGAAGTTGCGGTGGAAGCTGGCGTTATAGCGCAGTGTCGCCCGTAACATCTCCCAGCCGTGTTCCCAGCCCACGACATCATCGATCATGCCCAGACACAACTGCGGCGAGATAAGCGTGTGGTCGTCGGTAACAATGCCTTCCAAGCCAATATCGAGCATCAGGTCAATAAATTCAGCGCGCGGCAGCACTTTCTCCAGATGCACGGCGCGGGCATCTGCGCGCAGGTATTCGCCCATGCGCACATCTTCACGCAGCCAGCGAATATCGTCAGTCGTGTTTCCAGTGGTGTACGGTCGCGCGGGCAGCATTTCATAGGGCGACAGGCACGGGTCATGCAGATCGAACACGACCTGATACAATGCCTGCACCAGCAGTAGCCAACGTGTCTCGCGCGCTTGCCCCAACGCCAGCGAGCGCGCATCTTCACAGCCGATCATGGCGTGCGAGACAAAACCGAGCAGATTATGCGCCTCATTCTTGACGTAATAGCAGGAGGTCAGCGCGCCTGCTGCCCACAACACATCCTCGTCTTCGCCTTCGCGCAGCGCCTTGATGGTTTCGTGAACGATAGTGTCGAGCGTTTGCGCCCGCAGCCAGTCAATACGCTCGCTCACCTGTACGTGGAATGTTGATGTCGTCCCATGTCGATAGTGCTGCATGTTTGAGCCTCATATAGACTTTTGTGGATGGTCATAACGGCAAAGGCACTTCATTCTGCAAGTTTTCTTGCAGCTTTCGCCACGTCTTCTACGCCGCCGCGCGTGGCAACCAGCGCGCCCGCACCGACGACACTGACGTTCTCGCCGAGTTCGGCAATCGCGTAGCGTAGATCTTTGTAATAGGCGTCGTCAATAGCGAGCTGCTGAACTATCTCGCGCATGGGCTCGAGCAGCAGATCGCCAACGCCGTAGCTGACACCGCCACCAAAAACGACGATCTCCGGATTGAAGATGTGGAGCAGACTGGTGACCCCGTAGCCCAATCGCACACCCGCCTTGTGGATAATCTCCAACGCCAGCGCATCACCTTCTCTTGCTGCCTTGCCCACCGTGCTGCCGCTGATGGCGTCCAGCTTGCCATCGACCATATCGAGCATGGACGAGCGCAGGCCGGACTGAATACGACTGCGCGCCTGACGTGCCAGCGCGGGACCGGCAGCGACCTTTTCCAGCGTAGTCGGCTTGCCATCGACTTCCAGTATCATATGTCCGACTTCGGCAGCGTAGCCGTTGACGCCGAGCAGCATCTTCCCGTTGATGATAACGCCGCCACCGATGCCTGTGCTGACAGTGATGAAGATGGCGTGTCGGCAGCCCTGCGCTGCCCCGCGCGCGACTTCCGCCAGCGCTGCGACGTTGGCATCGTTGCCAAGATAGACTGGAACGCCAAACTCCTCGTTGACGAGCTGCGCGAGCGGGATTCCCTGCCACCCCTTCAGGTTCGTCCCTAGCTCAACCACGCCCGTAAACGGGTTCGTCGGTCCTGGTATCGAAATACCGATTCCATCGACCGTCGTCGGGTCGCCAGGCATAACCTGGTGAATCACGCTCATGACGCGCTCAAGCGTGGCGTCAATGCCCTCGTGCGCCAGCGTCAGTTCTTCGTGACGCATGAGAATGTTCAGATCATCATCCATGCGTGCGCTGCGCAGCCGCGTACCGCCCAAGTCAACGGCAATGATGTATTGCGACATAGAAAATGCCTTGTCCTGCCTTAAACAAACGTATCTTATTCCACAGATACTAACGAATCTCTGCCGGTGTCTCAAGCCAGATCGTAGGTTTTTTGCGCGTTGTGTCCTACAATCGAAGCATGACACTACGAGATGAACTGCTGGCAACAGTCGCCAGCCTCTACTACAAGCTCAACCAGAACCAGTCGCAAATTGCCACGCGATTGGATATGTCGGCGTCGAAGGTTTCGCGGATGCTGAAGGAAGCGCACGAACGCGGCATTGTCGAAATCCACATCCGCCTGCCCATCCCGCGCGATTTTGCGCTGGAACAAGAACTGATCGATACCTTCGGCATTAAGGACGCCTATGTGCTGCAAACGACAGATAGCAGCGAACATCCCGTGTTGATCCGCAGTCTGGGGCGGCTGGCGGCGACATACGTCGAATTGACCGTATCGGAACTCCCGGATGGGCAATCAATTGGTGCATCGTGGAGCGAAAGCGTCTACGCGACGTTTGATGCGCTGCCGGAAAAGCTGGCGCGCAATGTCAGCGTCGTACAGCTTGCGGGCGGTATCAGCGCCTATGGATTCGATTACACCAACCTGAGCCAGAGCGTCGCTGCCAAACTCGGCGGGCGGCATTACCTGCTGCACGCGCCGTGCGCGGTCGAACGCCCGGACATGCGCGATATGCTGCTGCAAGAACCAATGATCCGTGATGTGATCGCGCGGGCGGGACAGGTGGCGCTGGCTATTTGCGGGATCGGCACGATGAGCCAGGAGAACAGCTTTGTCCGTTCAGGATTGCTCTCGTGGGAAGAGATTCAGGCATTGCGGGCGCAGGGCATCGTTGGAGAGATGTGCGGCACGTTCTATGATCTGGAGGGGCGCTACGCCCAGTACGACATCAACCAGCGCACGATTGGCGTACAATTAGCGACGCTGCGGACACTGCCGCGCGTGCTGGCGATAGCACGCGGTGTGAGCAAGGCAGCGGCGATTGCGGGTGCGCTGCATGGCGGCTTCGTCAAGGTGCTGGCGACAGATGACCTGACCGCCCGTGCAGTGTTGGAGATGGGCAAATGACCAGCTTTCGCGTCCTCGTAACGGCCCGCTCGTTCGCCAAAACGCCTGGCGCACATCATGACTGGCTGGCGGCGCACGGCTGCCATGTCGATTTGCGCGCCGCAGAGCAGCCGCTCAACTCGGCAGCGTTGGCGGCGCTGCTGCCCGGCTATGATGGCGTGATCCTGGGACTTGACCACTGCGACGCAGCGGCGCTGGCGCAGGCAGATCGGCTGCGCGTCATTTCGCGATACGGCGTCGGCGTCGAGAATGTCGATCTCGCGGCGGCGGCGGCGCGGGGCATCATCGTCACCAATACGCCGAACACCAATAATATCTCGGTCGCGGAACTGGCGATCGGGCTGCTGTTCGCGCTGGCACGCCAGATAGCCCGCATGGCGGCAGGCGCACAACAGGGCGATTTTACGCGCTACACGGGCATCGAACTGACGGGCAAGACGCTCGGCGTGGCGGGCTTCGGCGCGATTGGACGCGAAGTGGCGCGGCGGGCGCTGGGGCTTGGTATGCACGTTATCGCCTACGACCCTTACTATCAGGGCGATTGGGGTGCAGTTGAGCCGGTCGATTTGCCCGCGTTGTGGGCGCGGTTATGGGCGCTGTCGCTGCACCTGCCGCTGACCCCGACAACAACACACCTCGTCAACGCCGATACGCTCAAGCAGATGCAGTCGGGATCGTTCCTCATCAACACGGCGCGCGGCGGGCTGGTGGATGAGGCGGCGTTGTACGATGCGCTGAGGCTCGGCAATCTGGCGGGCGCGGCGATGGATGTGTTCGCGACCGAGCCACCCACCGACAGCCCGCTGCTGACGCTGCCGACGTTCATCGCCACGCCGCACGCAGGCGGCGCAACGCGCGAAGCAATCGCACGGATGGCGCTGCTGGCGGCGGAGAACCTGGTGGCGGTGCTGAACGGCGTAGAATGTCCGGACACGGTACGAGTGTAGAGGAGGTTTGACTATGAACGCGCCACTGGTGATCGAATTCACGCCAGACGAGAGCAAACGCCTGCGCGAACGCGCCCGGCTGCACGGCTAAGAGGACGTGGAGGCCTCATGATGGGGCTGCTGCTGGTCATCAGCCTGTTCAGTCTGCGTTCCGTTCCGTCAGCCAGCGGCTAACTCTGGAAGCTGTGGAGGGAGCGCACCCCTCAGTCCGCCACATATTCCGGGAGAATATGGACAATGGTTAGCGCCCCATCCGGCTCAACCTGCCATAAGATAACGGCGTTCTCATTCCCTGGCGTGGCAAGCCACTGTCCATCCGGGCTGAAAGCGATTCCGGTTTCAATGATAACGCTGCTATCCGACGCATAGCTCTCATACTGTCCCAGTATGTCCCCACCGGTGTTGAGCAGGGTCAATGCTCCCTCGTCATGAAGCACTGCCAACAAATCGAGGGTTGGATGAAAGGCGATGGCATTGACCGACTGCTCGACTCCTGTTTTCACTGCCGTCAGGGTGGTTGGATCATCCAGGCTTTGGAATGTCACTTCACCGCGCCCGCTGTACACCATGCCTGCGCCATCCGGCGTAAACGCCGCCGCGAAGAGTTCTGCCTGGACTGGGGCAATCATGACACCGGTCTCGTAATTCCAAATATGTCCCCCCTCGCCCAGATTGCCGGCCAACAAATAGGGTTCATCCGGGTGGACAGCCATCACATGCGTTCCCCAGTAGTAATCGCCGAAGCGCTGAAGCGGTTGTTCGGTTTCCAACGCCCAGACTTGAATCTGCCAGCCAGCGGTGATCAACTGAGTATCCTGCTGAATGAAGGCGGCTTCAAAAGCGCCGGGGAATTCATGAAGCAAGTCGCGGGTCTGAGCATCATAAACCTGCGCCCAAAAAGTGACGGCTTCGCTCTGGGTGCAGTGGAAGGTCACCACCAGCCGCGAGCTATCCTGACTGTAGGCCAGCGAGTGTGAGTGCAGTACATCGAGTTCTACATGTTGTGGAGGCGCATCCCAATCCACCGCTTCGTAGAGTTGAAACCCGTTGGCATCAAATGCAGCCACTTGCTTCCCATCGGGCGACCAGGCGATGTCGCGGAGAATGGGCGGGAGCGAATCGGAATAGGGCTGCTCACACGAGTCCGATTGGGCGCGAATGGTCAGCGGTAGTAGCAGCGCCAGGCAGCACACAAGCATAGGTATTCGCATCAGATTTCCCTTTGAGAGAGTGGTTGTAAAGGTAAACATTACGGATGCGACCGATGAAGCATCAGGTAAATTATCGCCACATAAATCCAGCTTTCGCTGTCGGTGGGCGAGGCTTCGTAGTCCTTGCTCAAACGCCGATAGTGTTGTGCTACAGTCATACACGCCTTGATCTATACTGACTCCCTGTCAGGGCGAAGACGCAGCCGCGACTCGCCCCATCACCGCCCCTATCGCATCGTCAGCGCCATTGCCGCCTTCTGGACGTGCAACCATCACCCAACCTTCGCCGCATCATATACAGCAACGCTCTCAACACGCATTGGCGGCTGATTACCCGCGATCAACCGAACCACCAGATCATGCGCGTCGGGTGTGAAATACGTTTCGCCGCACTGTTTGCACACAAGCGCAGGGACATTTTCGATTACGAACCAACGTTCGCCAACCCTCTGAATCCGGGATACAAGTTGTTCTTCAAGTTCACCGCGACAGTAACGGCAATCTTGAGTTGTCATGGTGTTTTCCTCGTCTTTAAGTTGGCTTCCCACTCATTCGGTGATGGCTCATAAACGGTGATGATTTTGACGTTCGGCGGATAACTTACTTGTATGTGGAGTGCACGCTTGTTTTGACTATAACCCAATATGAGGCAACTTGGACTGTATTTATCGTCAGGATAATCTTCGATCACTTCGCCTGACAAAATCGCCTCTTCAATCTCGTGACTTAAGATTAAGCGCTCTGCGGCTCGTTTGGAAGCATGAGTTGTAAAAAGGTAGGTTCTGAGGCGAATGCTATTGTGCAGATCATCTTGATTCGGAGGCATTTGTGCTTCCCTCAAAAAATATATATGGGCGAGACGCAGCCGCGACTCGCCCCATAACCACCCCTACCGCATCGTCAGCGCCATTGCCGCCTTCTGCACATGCAGGCGGTTCTCCGCCTCGTCGTACACGATGCTCTGCGGGCCGTCGATCACGTCATCCGTCACTTCGATGTTACGGTCGGCGGGCAGGCAGTGCATGTACACCGCATCCTCGTTCGCCAGCGCCATCCGACGGCTGTCCGTGATCCAATCCGTGTACTTCTTGCCGATCAACGAGCTTTCGTGCTTGTCCTCGGTCGTCATCCAACAGCCCCACGACTTGGGATAGACAATGTCCGCACCCTTAAAGCCTTCGTCAAAGTCGTGCAGCACCTCGAACGAACCACCGCTCTTCTTCGCGTTCTCGCGCGATTGCTCGACAATATCCGGCATCAGCGCGAACTCCGGCGGGTGCGTCAGCCGCACATTCATGCCATAGCGTGTCATCAGCAGGATCAGGCTTTGCGGCACGCTCAGCGGCTTCTGGTAGCTGCTGGCATAGGCATAGCTGACGTTGATCGTCTTGCCGCGTAGGTTGCGCCCGAACTTCTCCTGGATCGTCATCATGTCCGCCAGAATCTGGAACGGGTGGAAGATGTCGCACTGCATGTTCAGCACGGGCACGCGGCTCGCCTCCGCCACTTCGCGGATGTAGCGATTGCCAAAGTTCCAGTCGCACTGACGAATGGCGATGCCGTCGGTATAGCGCCCGATAATCTCGCCGATCTCCTTCGCCGTGTCGCCGTGCGAAATCTGCGTCGTCTCGCTGTCGATGAACATCGCGTGACCGCCCAACTGCGCCATGCCCGCTTCAAAGCTGGCGCGCGTGCGCGTGCTGGTAAAGAAGAACAGCATCCCTAGCACCTTGTCGCGCAGCGTGGCGTGCGCTTCGCCAATCGCGCGCTTGCGCTTCAGGTCAAACGCCACATCCAGCAGCGTGTCGATCTCATCGCGCGTCCATTCCAGTTCGGGGGCAATCGTATCGCGCCCGCGTAAATCCGTTTGCATAATTACGCTGTCTCCTGTAACCGTAGATAAAGCGGCGCTCCGTGCGCCTGTGCAATCGCATAACTATAGCATTTCGGCGCAAGAAGTGGGCTACACTTTTAATGATGACACCGTGTCGTTCTGGGGGTTGCAATGTTTGTTTCAGCAGAGTGGATTTCGGAAGGGCGCATCATCCTGGCGCGCACAGAAGGCATCTTCCAGACAGACGATCTGGTGCAAATGCGTCAGGCAGTGATCCGTATGCTGGATGACAAAGGTCAAGAGCCCTATGTGCATACGATTATGGATAACAGCAGCAAGTCCGGCGTCGATAAGACCATGTACAAGCTGCAAGACATTGTGACTGCGACCAAGCCTTATCTTCAGCATCCACTGGTCGGTTACACCATCATCGTTGACAACGACATCGATCCGGTGCTGCGCTTTCTGGGACTGACGGTCGCGCAAATCGGCAAGGTGCGCTTTCGCATCTTCGAGACGATGGACGCTGCGCTACGCTTTCTCGTGGATGTCGATGCCACGCTTGATGGTGTGGCGTTGCAGGAAAAGTACAACTTGTGAGCGCGACCCCGGCCCACTCTGTATCCAGATTGACCTAACCCCGTCCCCTCTCCGTTTACGGAGAGGGGTGCGGTCAAAGTTGCGTGTAGTTTATGCAGGGTGAGGTTTACGGGTTCTCGCGCCGCAGTTCCATGCCGAGCGCCGTTCGGTTCTGGAAGCCGAGCCAATACGTATGCGCAGCCGTGAATGCACCCGCATCATCCGTCGCGTACACGCCGTCGTTTGAGCTTTCCACTGCCACATCGAGATACGCCGCCATGTCGTCATTACCCTGAAGATGCTGCCCCAGGAACGCCGTGATGAAGTGTTGGTTGATGTTGTTCAGTCGGCGCGAATCCCACGCAGGTTCCGAAAGCGACTCGTACTCGGCGAATGTCGCCGCCTCCAGCGATGGCGGATTCGGCGCGACATTATGGAGCGCGTTGACGTAGGTCAGCAGCGTGCGGTCGGAGTTGACAGCGTTGTCGAACATATTCACAATCGCATCGTAATATGCCACATCGTCGTGCGAACCGACGATCCACAGCGTCGGCACGGTGATGCCCGCAAACGCTTCATCCTCCCACAGACTGACGCCCGGCGCGCCCGCCGCCGCCAGATTACCACCCCAGGGTGCAAACAACACCGCTGCCTTTAGACGCGCATCCGCCTCATAACCGTCTGCGCCCGCCAGCCGCGGTTCAATAACCGGACCCAGGAAGCCGCCCAGCACCGGACCATAGCCCGCACCGATGACGTTCAGTGCGCCATAGCCGCCCATCGAATAGCCGATCAGCGCCGTGTTGTCGGCGTCAAGCAGCCCATTCAGGAACGACTCGCTGTCGCTGCTCAGGCGCGCCATTTCGTCTAGCACGAAGATTTGGTCTGTCGCACGGTTAAACAGCGTGCTGCCAAACGCCCCGACATCGGCATAGGTCGATTCCGTGTGATCAATTGCCACCACTACATATCCTTTCGACGCCAGATTTTCGGTCAGGTACGTCATCATGTAGCGCGATCCGGGATAACCATGTGACACGATCACCAGCGGGTAGGCAGCGCCGTCTGCATCGGGTTCGGCATCGCGCAGCGCGCGACCATCAAACAGCAGCGGACGCGCGGTTTCGCGGTCTGCGCGCCCAATCGTGCCTTCATAGGTCGTCAGTTGTTCCGCACCGTCAGGAATAACAGCCGGGTACCAGACATCAACCGTCAGTTCACGATCATAGGTGGCGGTCGGGTTCGCCTCACTCAGGTTGAGGATGTCGATCTGATCGGGATTCGTCAGCGTCAACGTCCGCACCCCGACGCCATACTCGCCGCGTGCCGCTAGTTCAGGCGCGTCGGGAAGCGCATCGCCAATCACAAAACCTTCACCCTGCGCCATCGCTGCACCTGTGACCAATATTAGCAATACACATGCCAGTACAAGTATCTTTTTCATCACAACATATCTCCATAAGCCGATACTGCGTTTATATCCAACCTGCATAAAATTGGCGAATATGCGGCAGCAGCAGCGCAACCTCACGACGCAGTGCACGCAGCGCATCCCAATCAACGCGCGTGAGCGCCTGGCGGATCTCTTCTGTCAGAACCTCCTCATCCACGCCAGCAGCCCGTCCGTCACGCAGCCGCCACTGCCCACCAACCATCACATGACGCACATGCACGCGGCTGGCACGATGCAGCGTGAAGAGTGCCACCTCTTCAGCAGCCGGATAGCCGTCCGGCGACCATGTGCCGCGCAGCGAGTTCCAATCGAGCAGCACGACGTCCGCCAGCATCCCGACCGCCAACTGACCAAGTGGCGCATCACCGAATGTGATCGACGCCGCGTCGCGCGTTCCCATTGACCACATACTTTCGCTCCCTGCCGCCAGCGAGGGGCGGTAAGCTCTGGACTCCCTTTCCCTGTGAGAGAGAGGTTTAGGGTGAGGTAAACCCATCAACGTGAACGCCAACCGCAGTTCGCGCAGATAGTCCTGATCATCATCCAGCGCGTGACCATCCAGCCCGACACCCACACGAATACCCGCATTTCGCATCTTCGCGACGGGCGCAATCCCGCTGCGCAAGCGCAGGTTGCTGCTCGGGTTGTGTGCAATCCCCACGCTACGCAGCGCCAGCAGCGGGAGATCGTCTTCGTCTACCCACACCATATGCGCCAGAGTTAACGACGCAGCCAATGCACCCATCTCGTCAAGATGACGAATGAAGCTCTTGCCCCAGGTCTTATGGGCATACTCACGTTGATAGCGCGTCTCCAGCATGTGCATCTGGACGCGCGTTTCGTTCCTCCACGCCCACTCGATAGATCGTAGGATGAGTTCATCGCTGCACCACTGCCCACCTGCCGGACTTACCTGAATGTAGACAAGATGGGACTCAGGATCGTGATAGTTGCGGTAGAGATCGTCGCAAAGCGCAAAGTAATCATCATGGCTGATCGGCGGCGGTTGCATCGCCGCGCGTGCAGCTGCTCTTAAGTGTGGCGGCAGCGCTGCCAGAAAACGCTCGCCATCGGCATAGACAAGCTGGTTCTGATCGACCATCGGCGGATGAAACGCCACACGCACACCCGCCGCACGATAGCCACGCAGCGTATGCGGGCATTCGGCAGCCATCCCCTCCCACGTCGCCGGGTTATGGCTGTGCGCGGTCGCGGTCACGCCACTCTTGAGCAGCTGCACGCCTTCCCACGCAGCCGCCAGTTCTGGCGGAATGCCTGGCAGAGCGCCCAGACTCGGAAGCCAGCATTCAAGGATGTCATCCGCCACACCAAGCGACGCCGTGCCGAACGCGCGCCCATGATCATGCGCGTTGATCATGCCCGGCAGCATCAGGTAACCCGCCCCGCCCACCTGCTCGGCATCAGGATACTGCGCGGCCAGATCGCGATAGCTGCCTGTCGCTACAATGCGCTCACCCTCTATCACCAGCGCGAAGTCAGGCTGTACACTGCCATCAGCATGAATGGCATAGGCGGCATGGATGAGGGTCGTCACAATCAGAAGCTCCCCGCCTGCTGACCACCATCAATGACGAACATCTGTCCTGTTACCATACGCGCTGCATCCGACGCCAGATAGACCGCCATCTGCGCGACTTCATCTGCCTGGATGACGCCTTTGAGCGGCTGCACCGAATCCAGATAGGCATCCCGGTCAGCGGCTGGAATATGCGCGGTCAGCGGCGTGTCGATATAGCCGGGGCAAATCACGTTACAGCGCACGTTCTGGCGCGCGTAATCCAGCGCCATCGCTTTTGTCAAGTGGATCACACCTGCTTTGGCAACAGCATAGGCGGTTTTGTTACGCACCGGCCGCAAGCCGAACGTCCCCGCCGTGCTGAGGATGACGCCGCCACCGCGTGCAATCATGTGCGGGATAGCGTACTTGCAGGCGAGAAACACTGCCTTCAGGTCAATGCTCAGGCACTCATCCCACTCTTCCTCACTGATCTCCGTGACGCTGCCGGACGGGCTGATCCCGGCGTTGTTGAAAAGGATGTCAATTCCGCCATAACGTGCAACCGTGTCAGCGATCATGCGCTGTACATCTTCACTGCGTTCGACCTGCACACCGAGCGGGAGCGCCTCACCGCCCGCCGCCGCGATTTCGTCAGCCACCATCTGCGCCTTGCTCAGCGTGCGATTCGCGATGACCAAGCGCGCACCCGCCGCCGCAAACGCCAGCGCACTCGCTCGCCCAATGCCACTCCCGCCGCCTGTCACAATAGCAACTTTGTTTGCGAGTGCGTTCATAGCTTCACCCACACAGACTTGACATTGGTATACATCTCCATCACCTGCGCACCGAGTTCACGCCCATAGCCGCTTTCGCCCATGCCACCGAACGGCACTGACGGATCGAACCAGTCGTAGGTATTGATCCATACCACGCCTGCCTTGAACGCCGCCGCCATGCGGTGCGCCCGCGCCAGATGATTTGTCCACACCCCCGCCGCCAAGCCATAGCGCGTGGCATTGGCACGCAAGATAACTTCTTCTTCGCTTTCGAACGGCAGTACGGACAGCACAGGACCAAAGATTTCCTCGGCGGCAATTCGCATCTCATCGCGCACATCAGCAAAGATCGTCGGTTGCATAAAGTAACCCTGTGCCAGATCGCCACCAACGCGCCCACCGCCTGTGACCAGCGCTGCGCCCTGCGTCACGCCATGAGCGACATAGCTCATCACGCGGTCAAGCTGCACGGCAGAAATCAGCGGACCAATGTTGGCATTGCGATCCATCCCCATACCGACCTTGAGCGCCGCAGCCTTATCTGCCAACGCCCCCAGCACCGCATCATAGACGCCGCGCTGCACAAACAGCCGTGATCCAGCGACACAGTTTTGCCCACTGTTAGCGAAGATCGCCCACAATGCCGCTTCTGACGCGGCGGGAATATCGGCATCGTCGAAGATAATCAGCGGAGATTTACCACCAAGTTCCAACGATACGTGCTTCAGGTTGCCCGCCGACGCCCGCATGATCGCCTTGCCGACTTCGGTTGAGCCAGTGAAAGCGACCTTATCGACATCAGGATGCTGCGTCAGCGCTGCCCCTGCTGTATCACCAAAGCCTGTCACGACGTTGAACACGCCGTCGGGTATGCCCGCTTCAAGCGCCAGTTCCGCCAGCCGGATAGCAGTCAATGGCGTCTGCTCGGCGGGTTTGAGGATCAGCGTGTTCCCTGCCGCCAGCGCGGGTCCTATTTTCTGTGTTGCCATAACGAGCGAATAGTTCCAGGGGGTGATCGCACCACACACGCCCAGCGGTTCACGCCGGGTGTACACCAGGTAGCCGGGCGACGAGACGGGGTAGGTTTCGCCTGTCAGCTTGGTCGGCAGTCCAGCGTAGAAGCGCATCTGCCCGATGGCGACGTTGACTTCGACATTGAACGCGATGTTGAAGGGCTTGCCGTTATCAAGCGTTTCAAGCTGCGCCAGTTCTTCCTTGTGCACTTCCATCAACTCTGCGAAGCGATGAAGCAGCCGCTCACGCTGCGCAGGCATCAGCGCTGCCCACACCGGGAATGCTGCGCGCGCCGCCTGTACCGCGCGGTCAATGTCTGCCGCGTCTCCGGCAGCACAGCGCGTGAGCGGCTGCCCGGTGGCGGGGTTGAGCGTGGCGAAGGTTTCGCCGCTGGCAGCGCTGACCCACTGCCCGCCGATCAGCAGCTTCTGTTCGCGGGCAAGGAGCGTTTCGACAGCGGGCAAGACGGGAATGAGGGTGTCGGTCATGGCGATTACATATCCATCGGTATAATGTGCGGGTGAGTGTAACGTGGTATCCTTAGTTCGTCATTCCGTAGATTGTGGTAGGCGCTTTCCATGCAAACGCAGGTCTTCCAGGGCGATTGTCTTGACTATCTTGTATCTGGCACTCATTTACCAGAATTTGATGTCACATTTCTCGATCCGCCGTTCAATCAAGACAAGAATTATAATTATCATAATGATAAGCTGTCGGATGAAACCTATCGGCAATGGATGACACAGATTTCGCACCAGATTTATGAGCGCACATCTAAAGGTGGTGCGCTTTACTTTATGCAGCGCGAAAAGAATACAGAGTTCGTCATGCGTTGCCTGCGCGAAACAGGCTGGACATTCCAAAACCTGATTATCTGGAAAAAAATGACATCGGCAGTGCCAGGCACAAGTCGTTATGGCAAGCACTACCAGATCATAGCCTTTGCCACCAAAGGTAAAACTCCGCGTGTTTTCAATAAATTGCGCATCTCGCCGCCATTGCCAGCTAATTACAAATACGAGCGCGAAAACGGTATGTTTGTCACCGATGTTTGGGATGACATTCGCGAACTGACCTCCGGTTATTTTGCAGGCGATGAGGCATTGAGGCGAGACAACGGGGAACGTTTCCACGCACAACAAGCACCAATCGCCCTCTTGCTTCGTATCATTCTGTCATCTTCAACCATTGGAGATGTCGTGTTTGATCCGTTTGCTGGAACTGGTACTACACTTGTGGTTGCGAAACAACTGGGCAGAGACATACTTGGCGCCGAGATTGACCCTGATAACGTAGCCTGCATCCACAAAAGACTGGAAGCTATTCGTGAAGCAGACAGCATTTCACGCTTCTACAAGGACTACATTCATACAGACAAACTCAATGAAATCTGGCCGAACACCGTGCCATTGAAGGTCAACGCAGATGAACAGGATATGCTCGATCTACCACTTTTTCGCGGATTTGGTTAGCAAGACAAATGCGTTTATCACCACTGATAAGCTCGAAACCTTTCCGTTCGATGTTGGGCTGCTCTCGTCAAAATCAGCAGGGCGTTTCCCGGATTTATCCATTCGTCTGAATCCTCCAAACGCCGACTTGTCAGGCGGAGAACTTATCGAACTCAAAAGCAGCAAAGGTTATAGCGTTTCATCGTTCAACTCAACCATCCCAAGCGGAAAGAAAGCAATTGGCGATGTCTTGAGCGGCGACAATAGTCAAGTGCGTTCACAAATGGTGCAGGCGGGTGATGATGTTGACTCTCTACAATGGCGCGACGTTTTTTACCTGGTACGTGGACAAAAACGGAGTCAGACAAAAGTCTGCCTCGTTCATGGAAGTTTCTTCGAGACAGTGCGTGTGGAGGAACTGGTACAGCGTGTATTCTCACAAGTACTGGATGAACAACTCATAGAAAGCGACATCGAGTTTAGTGATGCACAACGTAAACTCCTGGCGCGTTTGTTTTCCAAACAAAGAACGTTTAGCCAAACACGCAACGTCGCCGAAGCCTCAGTCACACTGCGCTTTCGTGTCATGACAGAAGCCAAAGTCGAAGCCGACATCCTCAACCCACAAAAGTATCCCAAAATCCTCGATAATACACTCAATCTGATTGTGCCACTGCACCAGCACGACGATGAAGCTCGTTATATTCGCTTTGTCCAATCAGCACTCGCACCAGAAACACACAAGCGCCTGTCGATATTTCAGATCACCCACTTGCTCAATGGTCCATTTCTGGTGTTCCAAAGCACGTTGTAGTCAGACTCTTTACTCCAGCATCCAGCCGCCATCCACGTAGATCATGTCGCCTGTCACATAGCGCGAGTC
The DNA here is from genome assembly GCA_033763755.1 of Chloroflexota bacterium. GTDB lineage: Bacteria > Chloroflexota > Anaerolineae > Aggregatilineales > Phototrophicaceae > Flexifilum. The sequence continues at coordinate 33,944 of JANRJX010000017.1, read as the reverse complement.
GTCCGACGCCAGAAACAGCGCCACATCCGCCACATCCTCCGGCTTGCCCAGCCGACGCAGCGGCAGCTTCTCACGCGCCCAGCGCTGGCTGTCTTCCGCCGATGGCAGCATAGATGTATCGATGATGCCCGGAGCCATCGAGTTGCAGCGGATACCGCGCGGACCATACTCCAGCGCAATGCAGCGCGTCAGCGAGGCGACGGCGGCTTTCGTCGTACAGTAAGCGGACGAATTGACGAATGCCACCGATGCGCTGATCGACGCCAGATTGACAATCGCGCCGGGGATGTTGTGTTCCAGCCACAGCCGCACGACCGCCTGCGACATCATGAACACGCTCTTGACGTTGATCGTCATGATGCGATCCCACATCTCGTCCGTTTGCGTCTCAAACGACGCATTGAAGAAGATGCCCGCGTTGTTGACCAGGATATGCGGCACACCCAACTGCTCTTTGCACAACAGTACAAACGCCTCGGCATCGGTGCGCAGCCCGACATTGGTCTGCACCGCGAGTGTGCGCACGCCATGTTGCGCACACAGCGCAGCCGTCTCGCGCGCGCCGTCAATGTTCATGTCGCACACGGCGATGTCTGCACCTTCCTGCGCAAAGCGAATGGCGATAGAACGCCCAATCCCCTGCGCTGCCCCTGTGATGATTGCGACCTTGCCTGCCAGCCGTGCCATAAAATGCTCCAGTGATGAAGGATGAGATTAAAGTCGTTGCAACACATCCTGCAATGCCGGATACGCCGCTTTGTAGATGCTGAAGAGATGATCGTAATGCGCACGCATCTCAGCATTCGGCGTCAACGTCGCACGCACAGGCACAACACCCGCAGGCGCATAAGATGCCTGTTCGCCGCGCGCCACCTGTGCTGCCAGCACCGCACCACGCACACCGACGTTCTGCGCATCCGCCGCCACATCCAGCACCACGCCGATTACGTCGGCGAACAACTGACACCAAGCCAGTGAGCGTGTACCGCCTCCCGCCATCATCAGTCGCGCAACAGGTGTCGGCATGAGCGCTTCAAGCGCGTGGCGGTAAGCAAACGCCACGCCTTCCAGTACCGCTCGCGCCATGTCCGCCTGTGTGTGATGCGCCCGCAGCCCGATGAACGCTCCCGATGCCTGTGGGTCGCTGAAGGGAGAGCGCTCTCCGTTCAGATACGGCAGATAAACGAGCTTCGCGCCAGGCGAGCCTTCGATGGCGTTCTCGATCAGTGCATCGTGCGACTCTGCGCCAAAAACCGATTGCACCCAGTCCAGATTGCCGCCCGCCGTCAGCAGCGGCGCAACGCAGATGTAACGCGCCGGGTCAGGGTGTGCCAGCGTAAAGACGCCCCGCGCTGGATCGCCGCGCTGTTCGCTGGTGTACGCTACCCAGCCGCTCGTACCGATGTAAGCATAGGATATACCGGATTCGCCCGCGCTAGCACCCAGCGTCGCCGCACCCGCATCGCCCGGCGCAAGATGGACGGGGATACCCGCCGCCACGCCGAGCGCATCAGCAGCAGCAACCGTCAATGTCCCCACCCGCGCACCGCCGTTGACCAGCTTCGGCAGCAGTAGTGCAATATTCGCACCCACCGCCAACGCCAGATTATCGCTGATGTGGGCGCCACGCTGCAAAATTAGCCACCTGCGCGTCGCCAGTTCCATCAGCCCGGTCGTGGAAGCAGTCGTCGTATCGGTAGCGGCTATGCCAGTCGTGCGCAGCACCAGCCAGTCCGCCGCTCCCAGCAGCAGATGACGTGCCTTTGCCAGCGTCGCCGGTTCGTGCACGTGCAGCCAGCGCAGCTTTGCCAGCAACCCACTTGCTCCCTGCTCATTGCCTGTTAGCTGTGTGAGGCGATGCGCGCCCAGTCTTGCCGCCACCGTGTCCGCCTCGGCGCGTGCGCGGGTATCGCTGTACAGAATGACGGGACGCAGTGGCATCCCCTCGCCGTCGATCAGGATCAGGTCTTGCATCTGTCCAGTAACGACAATGGCGGAGACTGCATGTCCAGCAGTGATTTCAGTTGCCGCCGCAGCTGCAGCTTGCCACCACAGGTTGGCATCCTGCTCGACAACTCCGCCATCCGCCGTTTCTGTCGGATACTCACGCGTCGCGCTGGCGATCACCTCGCCTGCCTGTGAGACAAGCGCCGCCTTCACGCCTGTCGTCCCGACATCGAATGCCAGACAGACCAATATTGTCATTGTCCGCTCCACCTGTGAAACTCTCGCACAGCACCGTCCGTATAGTTCAACAATGATAGCAATTCACAGGGGGTTCGACATGACTTCTGACATGTACGAAAAACGCAAGAACGACCAACCTCATGGCCGTTATCCGCAGTGGGCGTTACTGGCAATGCTGATAGTAGGACTGCTGATCGGATCGATAGTAACAACGGCGATTCTGTCAGCGCGCACCATTCCTGTTGAAGCACCTTTGAGCAATGCGGAACGCCAGGCGCTGGAAATGACAGCGACTTCTATTATCAACCAGGCAACCATACAAGCAGTCGAGATACAAGCAACATCAGCATCCGAGATGAATGAATTTGCCATCACTGCAACGTACATCATTGACATGGCGACAGCTACGGCACAGGCAGCAAATCCGTAACGAGCATCATCTCCGCCTTTCGGCGGAGATCAGTTTCCCCCGCACGTCTGACGTTATTCACACCCCGATCTGCTTTAATCAAGCCATCAACGAACAGCACGACAGACATGATAGGCAAGGGTGTTTGGGCGCGCACCTGTTAGAGCGTCCTGAATGTGGCATAATGGTAGCGTCAATCATCCAATCCAACATCGCCAGCACAAATATGCTTGGGATAGAGTATTCATGCCATCACAAGCCTTATCCGAACATGAGTTTGTCTATGATCTGCTGAACGAGCTAACCGGGGTCACATCGCCAGACGAATGGCTGGAGGTCGTCAGCACCTACCCGCGTTCGCGTGGCGCCAGCGGCGGCACGTTGCTCTGGGTAGGCAGCGACCGAACCGACGGCGAACCGAACTGGCAGGAAGTCGCAGCGCTCTGGTTTACTGACGGACAGCCGCGCGCCACAATCGGTACACGGCTGCCACTTGAACCGTTCTGGCAGCAGACGGGTGGCTGGTTCGCCAATCCCCACGATCCGACATTCATTGAAGACATCGAAACAAGCCCGTTGCTTGAAGACACCATGCGCGCTGACTATCTTGAGCGTGGCGTGCGTGCGCTGGTATTTATGCCCATGCTGATTGAAGGGCGCTGGGTAAGCGGCTTTGGATTCCGCTGGTCGCAGCCACAGCAGTTCACGCCTGAAGACCGCACGCTCTATAACGCCATTATGCGCCACGCAGGACCGGTCATCAACGCCGTGCGTCTCCTCCAGGACAATCGTGACCGCGCCCACCGCGCCGAGCAAGTCGCCGCCGTTAACACCGCGCTCTCCAAAGCACGCGATGAAGCAGAGATCCTGAACGCCATCTGCAACTTCGCTACTCCCAACGGCGCAACCAGTCTGGTGCTGTTCTACATAAACCTCGACACCGCGAACCAGCCTGTCGAAATGACGATTGCAGCGACAGCAGGTGAAGATGCAGTACCGAATCTCGTTGGGCAGGTGTTCCCAATGTCCGGTATTGGCGAGCAGTTGTTGGCAGCAAGTACCGAGACAAATGCAGCGGGTGACTCGCCAGTTTATTTTGATGATTACGAGACTGACCCCCGTCTGGACGAGACGGCTCGCGTGGTCACACGCGCCTGGGGCGTCAAGTCGGGCATCGGTTTACCGCTGCGCAGCGGTGGGCAGTGGCAGGGAATGATCGGCGTCAACTGGCGCAATGCTCATATGTTCACATATAACGAGCGCGAAATCTACGAACAGTTACTGCCGACGATTGCTTCCGTCGTCGCCTCGCGTCGTGCCTTTCTGGAAACACAGGCGCTCCAGGAAGAGGCAACTTTTTTGCGCGAACTGGCAGAGGCAATTAATGCAGCGACGAATTTTCAGGATGTCTGCGATGCGATTGCGCAGCTGTATGACCGCTGCGAAGGGCTGACGCTGCAATTCTTCGAGCAGTTTGATTACGACCGTGCCAGCTACTTCGAGATTGTTGCCGCTGCCTGCTACCCCGACGAGAGCTACCGGGAGGTCATTGGCAGTCGTTTCCCGATTGCCAACTTTCCTGTGACCGAGACGATGCGCCACGAGCGCATGTGGGTCTTTGAAGACCTGGGGAGCGACCCGCGTATAGACCCGGTAACGCGCGAGACCTGGACGAGTATGGGCACATGGGCGGTTATCGGCATCAGTTTTTTGCGCGGCAAGCAGTGGTTGGGTGGTATCGGTTTCCGTTTCACCACACCGCAAACTTTCAGCGAGATGGAGCGCCAGCGTATACGCGGAATGGGTGACCTCGTGCAGGCAGCGGTCGAGCGTATTCTGTCACAACAGAATATCGAGACAGCCCGCCATGCCGCGGAAGCCGCGCGCCAGGAGTCGGATTACCTGCGAGCGCTGGCAATGGCAGTGAACAGCGCCACCACTTATCAGGATGTGATTGATGCAGTCGCGGAGCTGATGCACGATGCCGAAGGCGTACTGCTGGACATTTGGGAGACCTTCGATTACCGCACGTCCGATTATTTCGATGTACTGGCGGCATCTGCCAAGCCTACAAGCGTGTTGCGTAGCATTACAGGGATGCGTTTCACGGAAGAGCAGTTCCCCATCATCCGGTTGATCTATGAGGATCGATACTGGGCGATAGAAGACACACATGACGATGAGCGTGTGGATCCCGTCACCCGCGCCTCGTGGGATGCACTGGATACGCGCGCAGTCATGGCGCTCATGCTGCATCGAGGTGAGCGTTGGCTGGGGGGTATTTCGTTCCATTACCGGCAACCTCGTGCTTTTAATGAACGTGAGATCCGTATGCACTTGAGCATTGGTGATCTCGTGCAGGCAGCGGTCGAACGCATTCGCCTCCAAGTCGAGACAGACGCCGCTCGCCAAGAATCGGATGCCCTCTATGATCTGGCGGAGCAAGTCAACGCTGCACGTACTTACGGCGATATCGTGCTGGCAATTAGCGACATCATGGAGGACTACAGCGGTGCCTTAGTCGCAGTTGCCAACAATTTTGATGCCAGCAATGCAACTGCCTTCAACCTCGCGGTGCTGGTGCAAAAAGAAGACGGCACGCGCGAATTAATCGAACAGGTATTGCCAATCGCCAGTATTCCCATGCTCAATACTATGCGCGGGCAGCGTTTGTGGGTAATGGAGAACATCGAGTCAGATCCCCGCGTTGATGTTACATCACGCGATACCTATGAAACTTTCTTAAATATGCGGGCGTTCATCGGCATCTCGTATAACCCGATTGATACATCGCAGATTGTAGGCGGTTTTGGTTATCGTTATCTCGAACCGCGTACCTTTAGCGAACGGGAGCGTCGGCTGCTGCTGGGCGTAGGCGATCTGGTGCAGGCAGCCATTGAGCGCATCCGCTCACAGGAAGAAACGGACGCAGCCCGCCGCCGTGCAGAGACGCTGGCGAGCATGACAGCTGCACTGGCAAGCGCGGCGGATGAAGATGACATTCTGGATGCGCTCGCGCTGCTGCCCCGCCTGCAACCGGGGAGTTACATTAGCGTTCACTATCCCGTATTCGGCACAGAAGGCGAATTAATTGGCTTCCAGATGCAGGCATCGCTCAACCCCGATGGTAGCCATGCCCCGCGTGACAAATGGATGGAGATCGTCTTTAAAGTCGAAGATTTTGGGCTGCTCACCCGTATCCAACGCTATCCTGACAAAATAGTGTACCTGGAGAATTATCTTACGGACACACGTCCTGAGTTCCGCGATACTCGCGCGTTGGCAGAACTGCACGGCTGGCTGGCACAAATTTGTATCCCGCTTTGGTTGGGCGGACGCTGGCAAGGGAATGTACAGTTTTTGTGGCGCGAACCGCTGCAATTTGACAATGACATGCGCCTGATGCTCGATACGCTCAAGCCTACGCTCACCTCTGTTGTCAACGCGCGGCGCTCGTACCTGGCGGCGGAACAGGCACGCCGCGAAACCGAACAGCGCGTTGAAGAATTGCAAACCTTCGCCCAGATGAGCGGTGCTGCTGTTTCGCTTCTGGATGAGAGCAAGCTGGTGATGGAGTTCACCCGGCTGGCGCGTATGCGCTTCCAACCCTTGGAAGTCGCACTTTACCTACTGGACGATAAACAGCTGTTGCAGCGTGCGGCGATCGAAAACCTGTCTGACCAGGAAGTCATCGCCCTCAACGCAGACCACCCTGTCGCCCAGTCTGTTCGGCTGCGCCAGGGGGTGATCGTCAATGACTGGATGAGCGACGATCTGATAAGCAGCGTACATGTTGGAGCGGTACGCGGTCATACGGCGATTTGCATGGTTGCCGCACCGATGGCAGTGCGTGACCAACTGATCGGCGCGCTCGGCGTGCGTGCGCCGCAGGGGATGCGACTGGGTGACGCACATCTGCGCATGATGTCCACGCTGGCGGACCTGATCGCCGTCGCCATTCACAACGTTCGTTACTACCAGCAGGCGCAGGAACTGGCAGCGCTGGAAGAGCGCACACGGCTCGCACGCGAATTACATGACTCAGTTTCGCAGGCGCTTTATGGGATTGGCTTGGGCGCGCAAACCTTGCGGCGCCATCTGGAACGCAACGACATTGACAAGCTGAAGGGACCCCTGGAGTACGTCATCTCGCTGGCAGAAGCCGGATTGACGGAAATGCGCGCGTTGATCTTTGAACTGCGTCCCGAGTCACTCGAAAACGAAGGCATGATCACTGCGCTCGCCAAGCAAGGGGCATCGATAGAAGCACGCCACAACATTTCCGTTCAGCTGGAACTGGGCGAAGAACCCGTGATGTCCGTTGAAAAGAAGGAAAGCCTGTATCGTATCGCCCGCGAAGCACTGCACAATGTCGTTAAGCACGCCGCCGCCACACAAATCGTCCTACGCCTTCAACATGAGCCAGAGGGACTGGTGTTGGAGGTGCGCGACGATGGGCTGGGGTTTGATACGGCACAGGATTTCCCCGGTCATCTTGGCTTGCAATCTATGCGCGAGCGTGTCGCGAAGCTGGGTGGCAGGCTAACGATTGCAAGCACGCCCGGCGCGGGGACAACGATTCGCGCAGTGTTGCACCATTCTGAATCTCCGCCGAAAGTCTGATGCAAAAAACGTCCACTGGCTTGACGATTAAAGGTGAAACCAATGGCATGATTGTATTCATAATCAACCGTGTGCGGTCAAACAACTGCACAGAGTTCAGGACGTATCAATGGTCGTTTCACCTTCCGCCACCCAAGCCATCATCGCCCGCCCGTTCGGGCAGCCGCATCAGGCAATTGTCAGCTATCGCGATCAACACCTGATTGTCGGTTCCGGTCAGTTAAACGGCACGATGGGTGACCGCACCCGCCCGACTGACATGCTGCTTGCTGCGTTGGCAACGGACTGCATCTTTGCCTGCCAGGACGCCGCCATGATTGCGGACATGTCACTGTATTCGATGGCAGTGACTGCGCAGTGGCGCGCCGAGTCAGCAGATGGGCAAATTGACATGAGCCAGGGCATCCGGCTGCGGATTGCTATGAGTGGTCCCGACGCGGAACAGAAAACAGAGCTGACCCAGGCGATCATGAGCCGCAGCGCGACGTACCGCCTACTAGCGCAGGCGATCCCGGTCGTGATTGAAATTGGTGGCTGAATTAAGTAACAGGGTTATTCCTTCGTTAAATCGACCAGCCCGACACTGGCGGCATACAGTGCCGCCTGTGTCCGGCTGGCGACGCCGAGCTTGCTCAGAATATTGCTCACGTGCGATTTAACTGTCTTCGCGCCGATACCCAGTTCGACGGCGATTTCTTTGTTTGCCTTCCCCTGCGCCAGTGACCGCAGGACATCAGTTTCACGCTCGGTCAGCTTTTCGGGCGATTCTGGCGCGCTGATCTCGCGCATCAGCCGCGCAGCCGCTTTGGGTGAAAGCTGCACCTGTCCTTCTGATGCCGCCTTGATCGAGCGCAGCAGTTCGGGACCATCGGTGTCCTTAAGCAGGTAGCCAATTGCGCCTGCCTTGATCGCCCCAACGACTGCGCGATCTTCCAGCACGCTCGTCAGTGCGATGACTTCGACATCAGGAAATTTGCGCTTAATGAGCGTGGTTGCCTCAATGCCATCGATGCCGGGCATGAGCAAGTCCATCAGCACCACATCCGGCATCAGCTTTTCGACCATCTGCACTGCCTGACTACCGTTGGTCGCTTCGCCAATCACCTCAATATCCGGGTCTTCACCAAGAAACATGCGCAGCCCCTGCCGCACGACTGCGTGATCGTCACAAAGCAATATCCGAATAGCCATCTTTTCTGTCTCCAGCGCCGGGGCGCACTACATTTTATCCAGTACGAATATCATCGAAGATTTACAGGCAGGCTGCATCGGACTTTTGGCGGAGATTTTCACTCCGCTCCGAACCAGCGCATCAGGATCGCGTCGTATGTGCCATCTTCCAACAATGCGAGCAGCGCTCGATCAATCATCTCGCGCAGCGGTCTGTCCTGCTGCAAGGCAATGCCGTAGTCCTGACGGGCGAAAAAGGCTGCCCACGATCATCACACGCCCCTGTATAGCGCAGCACAGGCGCATCGTAGACGATGGCGTCGGCGCGCCTACTTTCGAGCAGCGGATAAGCCTCTTCAATGGTTGTGACAGTACTAAAGAGCAAATTTCGTTCTTGCAGGAAAGCTGCGGATGTCGTGTCGGCGACCGTCACGATGCGCTTGCCGGGCAGGTAATCATCGGGAAATTCAGGTTTTTTGTGTTCCACCAGCCAGACGAGATGCCCAACGAGGATGATCACTACAAACAGAACAATGAATACAAGCAGCAAGCTCGGCGAGAAGAAGCGCAGCAGCAGGTCAAGACCCGGCGCGCTGCCATTCGTGTTGGTCATGATCTGCAAGCCGGCGTTGAACATCGGCTGTGAGAAATCCAGCGTTTCTTCGCGCTCGCGCGTGATGCTGATCCCGGCAATACCCACGTCGGCGTCGCCTGTACGTACCATCTCCAACACATCGGCGACGGTCTCCAGCGGCACATACTCGAATCCCCAGGTGTTCCGTTCAGCGATGGCTTCCCAGAGGTCGATACTAAAACTGCTGAAAGTTCCGTCATCGTTGTAAATGACAAACGGTGTCAGCGGCTTGATGGCAACACGCAGGGGTGTGGTATCCTGTGCGACAGCGGATGTTCTGACGACTGTCAGCACAACGATACAGCTGAGAAGGGCAGAGAATCGGAGTACATAGCGCATGATACAAAACAATCCATCTCAGAAAAAACAAAACTGGGCAGAAATTGTAACAACGCATGGTAAAGAATTGATATGCTGAGATGCTAAAGTCGCCATGATTGATCGTCTTCTGCGCCTGCTGGCGCTCTTTACACTAATGTTCGCTGCCGTCGCAGCCGCGCGCACGCTCGGCACGTCTATGCCGCTACCGATGCAGCTTGCCTACAGTGAAATCAAAGATGCGGTTGCACACATTCGCCTGGCAGATGCCGAACGAGGTATTGCCGCTAGTGTGCTGCGGTTAACAGACGCGGATACGCAGAAAGCACCACTGTTTGCAGGCTGGCTCGACCATGACCATATCCTGTTCTTCTCCACAGATACTGAACGACGTTACTTCACCTGGAGCAAGCATGAGGGATGGCAACCACTGAACGACCTACCGCTGACCTGTCGCCTGCTGGAAAGCCAGATCAGTCTACGCAGCGGTAACGTCGCCTGCACAACCTTCGACCAGCAAAGCGTCATGATTCAACGTGGCGGCGAAGACGCTTGGGAATTTCCGACGACAGGCACTTTGCTTGGTTCACAGCTTTCTGCTGACGGGCACTATCTTTTGCTCGTTTCTCTTGTGACGCGAGAAGTCCCTTGGCGCATCTTCGAGGTTATTGATGTACAAAACCGTGAGCGTGTCTTTTCCCACGAGGCAGAACTCTTGCTTTCTGGTAACGTGCTATGGTCTGCAAACGGACATTGGTTAACCTACGGTTGCAATCCGCAACAAGTGCGGCAGCTTTGTCTGCTGGATTTGAGTACTGTGCCGCCTCAGGTGCTACCCTCAAGTACAGTGGCATTGATAGACTACTTTGTCAGATCGCCAGATGATATTGATTATCTTCTTATCCGCATCACCGAGATGGGGTCCTTTGGCGGCAGCGGTGTCTCAACCTTGGAAGTGCAAAGCAGTTCCGCCACGTTACGCTTGTATCAGAGCTTGACCGCAAATGAGAGCATTCCTGGAGCACGATGGTCACCTGATGGTGCACTTGTGCTTTTTGCGACAGAAAATGCGTTACAGAGAAATTTCCTTGTGGCGCGTCTGGCACAGCCCGACCACGTGTGGTCTCTCGTTCGCGGCAGCCGCGTGTTCGTAGGTTGGCGTCCCTGCCCGGAGGCTGCGTGCTAGGGCGGTTGATACGCGTGGCGCTGCTGCTCACGCTCGGCTCCGGTTGCATCGTCACCGCCCGTGCGTATGGCGCGACCATGCCCGCTGGCACGGTGCTGGCGTATACCCTTATGATGAACGCGAGGGCATTCAACACGATAGTGCTGAACGATGCGCGAATGTCCGTCGAGTACCAAATTCCCTTTCTATCAGCAGTCCACCTGCTGCAAGGGTGGATCACACGTGATGAGCTGCTTCTGGCGGGCATTGACGATCGCTATGTCCTGCACCATCTGACCAATCCACAGCGACGCACACAGGTCTTTGATCGTCCGCCGGAATGCCAGACTCGAGCGCTTTACGGACATGGCGGACTGTACGCATGTCCCGGTTCAGCGCGTGGACTATGGATTCTGGAAGGCGCCTGTATCACCGCCAGATGTTCTGTGTCACCACGCCAATTGATACCCGAGTCACTCATTCAAACGTGGGAGTGGTCGCCAGATGGGACGCGAATCGCCTTTTTCGACGCCGCACCATTCACGACAGGGGTGGTCGTAATTGATGTTTACACCGAAGCTGTCCAGCGGGTGACAGATACATTGGGCGCGGAAGTACCGCTGATTAGCTGGTCGCCCGACGGTACGATGCTGGCGTACTATGTGTTGGATCGAAGTGGACGCACCATGCAGGTCTATGATCTGGTGAGTGAAGCCGTCGTACTGCGTGTTCCTTTGGACGTAAGTGTGTCTCTTCAGGCGCCAGAATGGTCACCAGATGGTACACGGCTGGCGTACACAACCAGCATCACCCATTCCGTTGATGTGGTGGAACTGGCGACCGGAGAAACGCGGCGAATCTTGAATAGTGTGGCGAATTATCCGCGCTGGTCGCCGGACGGGCACTGGATTGCCTACAGCGTCACAATGGGACAAGATGCGGGCATCCATCTCTACCATATCGAGACGGGCGAATCGCGGTCGCTGGTGCTTTTCGATCCCATGACAGCAGAATTACCTGGCGCGCCGTATGCCTGGCGACCCTGTCCCGAAAGTGGCTGCTGAGATGACGACGATTGGACTACTCGACTCAGGTGTCGGCGGATTATCGGTGCTGCGCGAAGTTCACACGCAGTTACCAGACGTAACAACCCTCTACTACGCTGATCAGGCGCACCTGCCTTACGGACCGCGTGACCCCGCCGAAGTGCGCGGGTTTGTCGAAGACATTACGACATTTCTGCTGGCGCAGGGTGCGCAGGCAATCGTCATCCCCTGCCACACTGCCTGCGCAGCGGGGCTGCACTCACTCCGTGCCCGCTATCCGCACATCCCCATTGTCGGCATCGAACCTGCCGTCAAGCCCGCCGCCGCCGCCACATGTACAGGCACGATCGGCGTGCTAACGACCGAAGCAACTGCCCGCAGCGCCATCTACCAGAGTGTGATCGACCGTTTCGCCAACGGCGTGCGCGTCATTACACTGCCTGCACCGGAACTGGTGCTGCTGGCAGAGCAGGGGGCGCCGGATACGCCGGACAGTCGCCAGATTGTGCAAGCGCATATTGCGCCGCTGCTGGAGGCGGGCGCAGACCAGATCGTGCTGGCATGTACCCACTTCCCATTCCTCATCCCGCTTCTACGCGCAGCAGGCGAACGCGCCGCCCTTGTCGATCCTTCGGCAGCGGTGGCGCGGCAAGTGGGACGAGTGATTGCCGGAATGAACAACCCTCACCCCCAACCCCTCTCCCTCATGGAGAGGGGCTTTGACAGACGCCCACACCGCTACTACACCAGCGGCGATCCGGTGGCATTTGCAGCCATCGCCCGCCGCCTGTTGGGATACGACATCGCCGCGCCTATCCCGGTCGCAGCGTCAGGCGTGCTGCCGCAGCCGCCTCCACCGCCTCACGCGTGAACGGCAGCGCATGATATTCGAGATTGCGCCAGGGTTCGACCTGATCGGCATACTGCGCGCTAAACGGATGTCCGCTTTGTCCCGTCGCGTTGATGCCCTGACTGTTGTCAAACGCGCCGACATCGAGAATCATGCGCATCGAAGGTGCGCCACGCACGCGGAAGCCGCGCGCGCCAAAATTCCAGTTGGTCGCGTTCACAGCCACGTGACCACCACTGGTTTCGATGGGTCCGCGATTGACGATGTTCTCAATCAGGTCAATACCGCTGAGACCGAGCGGATTGCTGACAATCTCCAGCGTATGCAGCGTGCCCCAACGCCAGGCGTCACGGTTCGTGCCAAACTGCTCCTGTGCCTGCGCCACCGCTTCAGACAGCGAACGCAGCATCACTTCGTCGCGCGTTTCAGTCACACCCGCTGTATCGACATCATCCCACCACAGGTTATCTGCCTCGTTGACAAGCTGCGTCAGGGCAAACAGTTCATACGGCGCACCGCTGCTCAGATAATCGCCCATCGCTAGTTGATCATTGAACGTGTTGTCGGTCAGCCGTTCAAACCACAGCATCCACAACAGCGCGCGCGGGCTGCCCATATGCAACTGGTAATCCCACTCCAGCATCCAGTCACGCATCTCCGCCAGCGCCGCGTCTTCGACAGGCAGCGCTTGCAGCGAAGATGCAATCACCTCAGCAGCAATCATCTGGTTATCGCCATGAATCGCCGCCATCGTTTCGAGCGTGTGCTGATCGGACGCCTCAATCATTTCGCTGATGCGCGCACCGCGATAGCCAATGTCCCACTCGTGGCTGATGATATACTGCTCAGGCTCACCACCAAGTTCATCTGCCACCATCGCATAGTATTCCAGCGGAATAACTGCCTGATTCGCCGTCGCAATATAGCCGCGTTCCGGGTTGTAGACGGTCGGCAAAATATCAAATGGGAGGTAGCCCTGCCACATGCAGGCGTCTTCAGCGCAGTCGCTCGGCACAAGACCGCTTTCGCCCGGTGCGCGGATCGGAATACTGCCCGGCATCTGGTAGCCGATATTGCCATCAAGATCGGCATAGACGAAGTTCTGTGCGGGTGAGTCCCACAGGCGCAGTGCCTCGCGGAACTCGTCCCAGTTCTGCGCGCTGTTGAGCCCCAACACCGACTCAAACAGCGTGCTGCCTTCCAGCGATGTCCAGCGCATCGCAAGCGGGTCTTCGTTGTTAAAGCCGAGAATATCGCCCGTCGCTTCATCGATCTGGTTATCGTTAATGACCGGACCAAAGTGCGTCTCGCGCACCTGAATCGTTACCGGTAGCTCACCATCGCCAAAGCGAATCTCTTCATCATAAACAGTCATATCGCGCCACTCGCCGTTCCAGCGATATTGCAGTTCGTTCTCCGGGTTTATTTCCAGCCGATACAAATCCTGCGTATCGGGACCGACATTCGTCACCGCCCAGGCAATACGCTCGTTATGCCCGACAACGACTGCCGGGTTTGGGGCAAACGTGAAGCCTTGCACGTTCAGCGGGCAATCGGCGCTGACGGGCTGGCAGTGCAAGCCAATCTCGTACCAGATTGACGGCATACGGATCGTCAGATGTGGGTCGTTTGCAATGAGCGGGCGCCCGCTGGCGGTCCGGCTGCCGCTGACGACCCAGTTATTGCTACCCACCCCGCTGCTGGCGCTGCCAAAGAAGAAGCCTTCGCCCAGCGTCAGGTTGCCAGCCACCCTCACCCCAGCCCCCTCTCCCTCAGGAAGAGAGGCATCAAACACCTTAGCACCTGCACCCATCACCACATCGACACCGCCAGCAGCCGTGCCGCTTACGCCCATTGCTGGCAGGTCTTCTTCGCGGGCAATCGTGGGAAATTCACCGAAGGGCCATGGGTTGAACCAGTCGTTAAACAGATCTTCACCAATGGCACCGATTAGTTGCTCACGCAGAATTTCGTAGCCATAGTTCCCGCCCAGGTCATCCTGCATGAGCTTTGCCCACACCAGTGTGTCCAACGGTGTCCACGCATCGATAGGAATCTCAACGCCTGTCAAGCCAAGAACGCTGTACTCCATCGCCAGATCGTCGGGCGCACGGTTCATGATGTAGGCATTTACGCCATCCGCAAACGACTGCAAATGCTGCATAACTGCCGGGTCGTAGCTGTTGAGTTCGCGCTCTGCTGCGCGCCGCCAACCGACGGTGCGGATGAAGATGTCCGTCCCCATCACGCTTGCGCTTCTGCCTGTCAACTGCTGAATTTGCCCCTTGCCCGCACGCCGCCCGAACTCCATCTGCCACCAGCGATCCTGCGCTTGCGTATAGCCCTGTGCGAAGAACAGGTCGTGCAAATTACTGGCATAGATGTGCGGGATGCCCGTCCCATCGCGGATGATCTCGACACGATCGCGCAGCCCGGCGACCGTGATTTCGCCACTATGCTGTGGAAGTGGTCCGCGCGTGATGTCCAAAATGAAGAATGTCCCGCCGATCACGACAAGCAGGACAAGAATCAGCAGCAATAACAGGATGCGTCCCAACATCTTCATAGCAGTCTCCACAATCCCCTTGTTGAATGAACAAAAAAGCCTGGTCAAGAGGTTGGATAGCCAAAAGCCGGAGAATTCCTTTCTCCTGCTTCTTGCCCTTTACCCTCTTGACTAAGCCTTTGATTTAGTTGCCAGCCAGCGCACCGTCGAAAAACGCGATCAACCGCTGCTCGTATTCCTGCGGCACATCGAACATCGCGCCGACATGCGTCGAACCTTCGATGATCCAGGGTTCGACACTGCCACCGCTGGCATTCACGGCTGCTGCCAGATCGTAGGCATACTGCACGCTCAGGCGCGTATCCGCTGTGCCATGCGTGATGAAGATCGGGCGACCGTCGAGCTTCTGCACTGCCGCTAACGGGCTGTATGCCAGGATGTCATCACCGGAGATCAGCCGTCCGATGAAAAGCGCGCCAGACGATAGAAACTGCGGGAAACCATTGCGCGCCAGTTCTGCATCGACCGCCACTTGTATCGAGGCAAAGCCGCTGTCTTCCCAGACCGCCGCCACGCGCGGTTCTTCGCCCGTCGCAATCATGACAGCTGCCGCGCCGAGCGACGTACCAAACAAGCCGATGCGCTCCGGCGCAATGCCCTGCTCATTGACCAGCCAGTCCCACGCGCCCAACACATCGCGCCATTCCTCGCTGCCTGCCGCAAAGCGCCCGTCTTCGACCTGCGATGCACCGTGATCGCGCATATCGACCATGAGGACGTTGTAGCCCGCGCGGTGCAGCATCCCGGCAGGCAGCAGAATTTCGTCGCCGCCTTTGCACGCCATCAAGCCATGCACCAGGATGACAGTACGTGCCGTGTCACTGCCTTCGGTCGCAGGCACGTACCAGGCGTTCAGTTGCAGATTGGCGTCACGACTGGGGAAACTGACCTGCTCGAATGCGGGCATGAGATAGGGCGTGGTATCGACATCATTGCTGGCAAAGGCAGCAGGTGTGTTGTTGCGCGAATCATCACTGCTGCAATTGGCGACCGTTTGCGACAGCATGTTGTACACGACTGTGCTTGCGCCGGCATAGCCAACGACAAGCAGCAGCAGGACGATGACGACAATCGCGATGATTAAACGACGTCTTTTCATGATAAAGCTCCAGAAGAAGACTTTTAGGGTGAGTGTTCATAGTTGTACCGCAAGCAGTGGGGAAATGCGAAAGAGAATGCGGTATGCTCTGGCGATTATTATCTCGTCGGAGGAGACCGTCGCATTGAGCATTATTATTCTCGGTGTGGGCGGCTGTGGCTGTGCAGCCGCCGAGCGCATTCATCGTCATCATCTGAACGACATTCATACGGTCGCCGTTGATACCGCACGCACAACACTCGATCATCTCGAAGTCGAACACCTGCTCATCGGCGCAACTGTCACGCATGGCAACGGCGCGGGCGGCAACCCCGATCTGGGGCGTGAAGCAGCACGGTCAAGCGCGGACGACATTGATGCTCTCTTCAACGGGGCACGGCAGGTGTACCTGCTGGCGGGCGTCGGCGGTGGCACAGGCAGCGGCGCGACCCCGGTCATCGCGCAAATCGCCAAAGAGCGCCAGTTGAGCGTCATCAGCATCGTTACCGAGCCGTTCGACTTTGAAGGTGCGCAGCGCCGCGTCTACGGCGATGATGCGCTGGCGTGGCTGCGTCGCTACTCGGATGATGTCTATGTCATCGACAACGACCGCATCCTCACCTATGCGGGCATCGGCGGCGCACTGTCGAGGTCCTTTGAGCTGCGCGCCGACGCACTGGCGTGGGTCGCACTCAGCCGAATGGTCTGATGTTACAATTCTTAAATCCTCTTGACAGAATGAAATCACCCTGTAAACTTCCCGACATTCTTTCGGCGCAAGCCAACAAGGTAATCATGAACGTCGTTTCCGTTCACAACGCGCACAAAGCAAGTGCACTCCAGATGAGTGCAGCGCGTTCCCTGTTTGCGCTGGTCAAGAAGCAGAGCGAACCCCGACAGCAATGATGCTGTAGGCTTGTTCGCGTATACTCGTGAACGAACGCCCCGGCTCATTGCAGCCGGGGCGTTTTTTGTTTCTTTCGGTTCAGGGCAGTATCCATCCTGCCCCTACTCTCATTACTGGATAGGAGACCCGCACGATGATGAATACGGCTACCTGCATTGAATGTGGCGCTACGCTGAATGTTCCCGCCGATGTGATGATGGGCGAAATTCTGCCCTGTGCAGACTGCGGCGTTGAACTGGAAGTCACAAATCTGACACCGCTGACCGTCGAACTCGCTCCGCAGGAGATGGAGGACTGGGGCGAATGAATATCGGTATTCTCTGCTCCAGAGTCCGTGTCGAAGAAAAGCTGCTGTTCGAGGCATTCGAACAGCTTGGTGTGCCGACCACGCGCATTGACGAGCGCACGATTGCGGCACAGATCGGCAGTTATATCCCAGAAGTGGATGTGCTGCTTGAACGCAGCATCAGCGCTAATGCTGGACTGGTTGCGCTGCAATTGTTCGAGGCGGCGGGCATCCCAACAGTTAACACGCACCACGCCTCGGAAACATGTGCCGACAAAATCCGCACGACGATAGCGTTGGCGCGGGGAGGCGTGCCACAGCCGCGCACTGAGATCGCCTTTAGCACAGACGCGGCGTTCGAGTCGATTGAACGGCTCGGCTATCCAGTGGTCATCAAGCCGCCTGTCGGTTCGTGGGGGCGCTTGCTGGCGCGCATTAATGACCGTGATGCCGCCGAAGCAGTGCTGGAACACAAAGAGGTTCTGGGCGGCGTCAATCACCAGATTTTCTACATTCAGGAATTTATCGCCAAACCGGGACGTGACATTCGCGCATTCGTCATCGGCACAGAGTGCATCTGCGCCATTTACCGCACATCGCCGCACTGGATCACCAACACAGCACGCGGGGGCATCGCCACCAACTGCCCGGTCACGGACGAAATCGCGGATATCTGTCGGCGGGCTGCGCGGGCGGTCAGCGACGGTCAGGGTGGCTTGCTGGCGCTCGATCTATTTGAAGCGCCCGACGGCGGGCTGTTGGTGTGCGAAGTTAACCACACGATGGAATTCCGCAACAGCATCGCCACTACGGGTGTCAACATCCCCGAACACATGGCACGCTACGTGGTCGAAGTCGCCGAACGACGGGCGGTGGCGTTATGAGCCGGCTGCGTGTGGGCATCGTCGGCGGGTCGGGATACGGCGCAGGCGAGCTGCTGCGTCTGTTGGTCGATCATCCACAGGTTGAGATTACACAGATCGTCTCGTCCAGTCAGGCAGGTGCGTATGCCCACCAGATTCATCCACACCTGCGCGGACGCACACTGCCGCGCTTTATCACCCCGGACGGGATGCAAGCGTGTGACGTACTGTTTCTGGCGCTGCCCCATGGCGAGGCACAGCGGCACATCGAGCGATATTCGGCGCTCGCCGAACGCATCATTGACCTGAGCGCCGACTTCCGGCTGCATGACGCGGCGGCGTATCGCGCTGCTTATGGCAAAGATCATGCCGCTCCTGACTGGCTCGGTCGCTTTGTCTATGGCTTGCCGGAACTCTACCGAGATCAACTGCGTGACGCGCGCTATGCGAGCGGCGTCGGTTGCAACGCCACAGCCACAATCCTGGCGGCATGGGCGTTGGTAAAAGCGAGCTTGATCACAGACACGCAGCCACTGATTGCCGATGCCAAAGTCGGCAGCAGCGAGGCAGGACGTGCACCAAGCGACAGCAGCCACCATCCAGCGCGGGCGGGCATCGTGCGTCCATTCGCGCTGACAGGGCATCGGCACGAGGCGGAAGTGCGTCAGGCAATGGCGTCGTGTGGCACGTTCGATATCAGGCTGGCGGTGACGAGCGTCGAACTGGTGCGCGGCGTGGCACTGGCGCTCTACGTCACGCTGCCGACCGCGATGTCGGAGAAAGACCTGTGGCAAGCGTACCGTGCCGCGTGGAACGAACAGCCATTCGTGCGCATTGTCCACGACAAGGGCGGCATACATCGCCACCCGGAACCGCGCCTACTGGCAGGAACGAACTATGCAGATGTCGGCTGGGAGTACGACCCATCTACGGGGCGAGCCGCACTTCTGTGTGCGATTGACAATCTCGGCAAAGGTGCGTCAGGCAGTGCCGTACAGTGTATGAACCTGATGTGCGGCTTTGACGAAACGACCGCACTTACATTTGCAGGATTCTTCCCGTGAGTAACACAAAAGCTCACTCAAGCGGTTAGAGAACAAGAGGCTAGAGCGTTTAACTTATCTCTCCAGCCTCTACAAAGCCTTTGAGGGCTTGAATAAGCATTTTCCAGTCTTATCGAATTGTCTCGGAGTACACAGCATGATCAATGTACTGAAAATTGGTGGCGGCGCAGGTGTCGATCATGACGCGGTGCTGCGCAATCTGGCAGAGCGCATTCAGGAGGGCGAGCGCTGGGTGCTGGTGCATGGCTGCTCGGCGGAAGCAGACCGATTGGCAGCAGCAGCAGGCATCCCTGCCCGCACGATTACGACAGCGACCGGACACACCAGTCGCTACACGGACATGCACATGATTGGTTACTTCTGTCAGGCGGCGGCAAACGTCAATCGCTCGCTTCAGACGGCGCTGGCAACGCACGGCATTCAGACCCAGGCATTTGCTGCGCCCGGCGTCATTCGTGCCCAGCGCCATACAGCGATCCGCGCGCTGGTCAACGGGCGTCCGGTCGTCATCCGTGACGACTACAGCGGGACGATCAGCCATGTGGATGTGGAAGCAGTACGAGCAACGCTTGTGGAAGGCTACCTGCCGATCATTGCACCAGTCGCGCTCGGCAGCGATGGCGAAGCGCTGAATGTCGATGGCGACCTGGCGGCGTCACAAATAGCAGCAGCACTGGGCGCAGAGACACTGGTCATTCTGAGCAATGTGCCAGGCTTGCTGCGTGATGTTCATGATCCGGCGTCGCTGGTGACGGCGTTCACCCGGTCGGAGCTGGCGCGCTACGAACCACTGGCGCAGGGGCGCATGAAGAAGAAGCTGATGGCAGCAGCACAGGCGGGCGATGCGATTGTCATACTGGCGGACTCGCGGCTCCCCGCCCCACTCGATCACGCGCTGGCAGGCGGCGGCACGCATATAACTCAGATTTGGGCAGGGCATGCGCTGCCCCTGCTACATACTGCAGTTACAACGGAGGCAACTTATGCCCGCGATTGACGTAGGGGCAGAATATATGCTGCCCGTACCACCCTTTATAAGTCAAACCGCTAACAACGCCGAACTCGAAGATATGCATTCGTCTGGAGTCTATCTGAAGCGCGATCTGACAATTGTGCGCGGTGAGGGTGCATATCTATGGGACGAGGTGGGCAATCGTTATACTGATTGTGTTGGTGGGCAAGGCGCAGCAAACCTGGGGCATTGCCATCCGGCGGTGGTCGCCGCCATTCGCGAGCAGACGGAGCAGCTCACCAACTGCCCTGAACTGTTCCATAATCCGGTGCGAGCACAGTATCAGGCAGAGCTGTGTGCGGCAGCCGGGATGCCGCGGGTTTTCCTATGCAACAGCGGCACGGAGGCGAACGAAGCGGCGATCAAGTTCGCACGCATGGCAACAGGACGGCAGGGCGTCGTCGCGGCGATGCGCGGATTTCACGGTCGCACGTTCGGCGCTTTGAGCGCGACGTGGGAAAAAACCTACCGTGAACCATTTGCGCCATTGGTGCCGGGCTTTTCGCATGTACCGTACAACAATATCGAACGATTGGCAGACGCCATCAGCGACGACACCGCCGCCGTGATGCTGGAAGTAGTACAGGGTGAAGGCGGTGTGCATCCCTCGCAGCCGGGCTACCTGCAAGCGGCACAGGCGTTATGTCGTGACCGCGGCGCGCTGCTGATCATTGACGAAGTGCAGACAGGCTTCGGGCGCACGGGATACCTGTTCGCACATCAGGCGGATGGCGTGCAGCCAGATTTGCTCTGCCTGGCGAAGAGTATCGCAGGCGGCATCCCGATGGGCGCAGTCTTAATCGGCGAACGGGTCGGCGCACTCAATCCGGCAGCCCATGGCAGCACGTTTGGTGGCAATCCGCTGGCGTGCGCGGCGGCACGGGCGGTGTTACAAACATTGACTTCACCCCCTAACCCCCTCTCCGCAATCGGAGAGGGGGAATCTTCCTCGGTTTCCTCACAGGGCGAAATGGTATTGCGGGCGCGGGAGATGGGCGAACGGGCGCTGGCGTACCTGCGTGCGCATGTTCCATCGTCCGCAGCGCGTGAAGTGCGCGGGCGCGGATTAATGATCGGTATCGAACTGCGTGGCAAGGTCGCCCCGGTACTGCGTGCGTTGCAGGTACGTGGCGTATTGGCGCTACCCGCCGGAGCAACGGTGCTGCGCCTGCTGCCGCCGCTCGTCATTGCTGAAGAAGATTTACAGCAAGCACTGGAAATCATCGTCGCTGTGTTACATGAAGTGCAGAGTTCGGAGAAATAATGCCATTTGAACACTATTCGATCATCGAAAGCACACTGCGCGAAGGCGAACAGTTTAGCAGCGCACACTTCACAACCGCGCAGAAGCTCGAAATTGCCGGGTTGCTCGATGACTTCGGCGTCGAGATCATCGAGATGACTTCGCCTGCAGCGTCGCCACAAAGCGAGGCGGATATCTGCGCGCTGGTGCGTGCAGGGCTGCGCGCCCGCATCGTCACGCATATCCGCTGCCACCGTGACGACGCCGCCCGCGCACTTGATACAGGCGTGCATGGGCTGGACATTGTGATCGGCACATCCCCGCAGCTGATGGCGCACAGTCATGGTAAAGACATTCGTCAGATTATTGACCTGATGGAAGATGTGACGACATGGATACGTCAGCAAGCGCCGCATATCGTCTTGCGCTTCAGCACCGAAGACACCTTCCGCAGCCGTGAAGCGGACTTACTGCGCGTATATCTGGCGGTTGCGGCACTTGGCACGGTAGACAGACTCGGTGTGGCGGATACGGTCGGCGTGGCAACGCCGCTACAGGTCTACAACATGGTCAGTCAACTGGTACGGCTAACCGGTCTGGATGTCGAGTTTCATGGGCATAACGACAGCGGTTGCGCCATTGCCAACGCCACGGCTGCACTGGAAGCGGGCGCAACACATATTGACACGACCGTATTGGGCATTGGCGAACGCAACGGCATCACGCCGCTCGGCGGGTTAATCGCGCGGCTGTACACGCTCAACCGCAAGTACGTCGCAAAATATCGACTGCCCCTGCTGCCACGCATCGATAGCCTGGTGGCATCGTTGTGTGAAATCGACATACCGTTCAGCAACTACATCACGGGAGCCAGTGCCTTTATCCACAAAGCGGGCATTCACGCCAAAGCTGTGCTTGCCAACCCGGAGACGTATGAGATTATCCGCCCGGAAGACTTCGGACTGACGCGCGAAATCGCGATGGGTCACAAGCTGATGGGTTGGAACACACTCAAGGTGCGGGCAGAGGCACTGGGGCTATCAATGAGCGATGCGCTGTTAAAGGACTTGACGCAGGAGATCAAACGACAGGCGGATGCGCGGGCACTCACGGTAGGAGAAGTGGATGCACTGCTGCTGGAAGCGGCAGGCGTGGGGGTTTAGTGTGCGCCGAACAAGACCACTACTTCGACAGATATACCGATTGGAATGGAAACACTTGCCATTGTCACTCAGGTTCGAAAGGGTGACTCAATCATCTTCAGACCTCACTCATACCAGAGACAGGTGTAGGCATATTCGAGGGTGAAAGCAATTATGGGATACACATTCGCTGAGAAAGCGCTAGCGCATGCAGCCGGAATATCCTCGGCAAGAGCCGGTGATATTCTCGACATCACACCAGATCTGATTTTCAGTCACGATAACAGCGCCGCGATCCGCAAAACCTTCCTCGAAATCGGCGCGGGACGCATTGCCCGACCAGAGCGCATCGCCATCACGCTCGACCATGCTGTACCTGCACCAACGACAGAGCACGCGCAAAACCACGCCGAAATTCGCCAGTGGGTGCGCGAGCAGGGTATCGCCAACTTCTTCGAGATCGGGCGCGGCATATGCCATCAGGTCATCAGCGAAGAAGCGCTGATTTTGCCCGGCGAAACGATCTTCGGTTCCGACAGCCACAGCACACACTTCGGTTGGCTCGGCGCATTCGGTGCAGGTGTCGGACGTACCGAGATGGCGGCGCTGTGGGCGACCGGCACATTATGGTGGCGCGTGCCGGAAACAATGCGTATCACGCTCAGGGGTGCGCTGCGCCCCGGCGTCATGGCAAAAGATATTGCGCTGCGCATTATTGGCGATCTTGGTGTAGACGGGGGCGAATATCGTGCGATTGAGTTCGCAGGCGATGTGCTCTCGTCGCTCCCGCTCGATGAGCGCCCGGTGCTGCCGAACATGATGGCGGAGTTCGGCGCGATGAGCGCCTACCTGCCGCCGGATCAGGCGGTGTTCGATTATCTGGATGCACGGAGGCAGGGACGCGCCGTTGCGCGTCCCTACACCCCGCTTTACCCCGATTCGGATGCAGTATATGGGCAGGAGTATACACTGGATGTGAACGCACTCGAACCGCAGATCGCGCTGCCACACAGCCCGGCGAACGTCGTGCCGCTGTCGCAGGCGGTCGGGCGGCCTGTGCAGCAGGCATTCCTGGGAACTTGCACCAACGGGCGCTACGAAGACCTGGAAGCAGCCGCGCGCGTGCTAAAGGGCAGGCGAGTTGGCATCCGCTTCATCGTCATTCCTGCTAGCAGCCAGGTGCTGCTCAAAGCGTCGCAGACAGGTGTGCTGGCGACATTGATCGAGGCAGGAGCAACGATCAACACACCTGGCTGCGGTCCGTGTATGGGCAATCACATGGGTATCCCCGCGCCTGACGAGGCAACGATCAGCAGTGGCAATCGCAACTTCAAGGGGCGGATGGGAACTGCCAGCGCGTCGATTTATCTGTCGAATCCCTACGTGGTCGCTGCCAGTGCCATCACTGGCTGCATCACCGATCCGGCAGAGTTTATCGGGTGAGTGGTACAATCACGATGTTGAGCATTGTAGACCTGCCGAGCGAAGATGTGGAGTCTGATGCATAAACTGACGCTGCCCATTATCCTCGTCGTCTTCGTCGTGCTGGCGCTCATCTACGCATGGGCGACACCGGTCTTTGAAGCGTCGGATGAACTCTGGCACTTCGGCATGATCCAGCACATTGCGGAGACGGGTCAACTCCCCGTCCAGCAGCCAGGTGTCGAGACAATTTACGAGCAGGAAGGCAGCCAGCCGCCACTGTACTACCTCATGGGCGCGCTGCTCATCAGCCCGATAGACCGCAGCGATTTCGACGTCGTGCGCGCTGCGAATCCGCACGTCAAAGCGGGCATTCCCGGCGCACTTGATAACAAGAACCTCGTATTGCGCACCACGCCGCACCCACCGCTGACAGGCACAGTGATGGCGGTCATGACCGCGCGGCTGTTCAGTATCGCACTTGGCGTTGTGACCATCGCCGCCGTCTACGCCAGCGCGCGGCTGGTTGCACCGACGCGGTCCGGGGTCGCGCTGCTGGCAGCCGGGCTCACCGCCTTTAATCCTATGTTCCTGTTCATCACCGCCTCTGTCAACAATGATAATCTGGTGACAGCACTCAACAGCCTCGTCATTTGGCAACTGCTGGTGCTGCTGCGTGACGGCTTCGATACGCGACGCAGTGTTTTGATTGCTGTACTGATCGCGCTGGCATCGTTGAGCAAACTGAGTGGCAATGTGCTGATACCTGTCGTCGCGCTGACGGCGATCTGGGTAGCATGGCAGCGCCGCGACTGGCGCGGGCTGGTCACGCTCGGCATGCTGATGGCAGGAGTCTGGGCAGTCACAAGCGGTTGGTGGTACGTGCGTAACTTCATGCTCTACGGCGAACTGTTCGGCACCAGCACCATGGTCGCGGTTGCCGGAGGACGCCCGACTGCGTTTGATCTCGGCGTGCTGCTGCGCGAATTTGAAGGCTTCCGCATTGCATACTGGGGTCTGTTTGGCGCAGTCAATGTACTGACGTTCGATGCCTTTTATCGCATCATGGACATTATCACGCTGTTGGCTGTCATTGGTATGGGCAGGTGGCTGTGGCAACAGCGGGGCCAGCGCGACGCCCTGGCGCGTGTTATCCCGCTCGTCGCGATCATCGCCATTGGCGCGGTCAGTGTCATTGTCTGGACTTCACAAACGCTGGCATCGCAGGGGCGGCTCCTGTTCCCCTTCGTCGCCGCCAGCAGTCCTTTGCTGGCGCTCGGGTTGACCACTATCGGGGTGCTAAAGCTGAACCGCAGAGACACAGAGAAAAACCATCCCTCTGCGATCTGGGCACCTCTGCGATTCGCGTTGCCGTCCACTGCCGTCGTCTTACTTGCCGTTTTTGCCACCATCGTGCCGTTCGCATCGATTGCGCCTGCCTACGCAGCGCCGCAGCCGCTAGCCGCCCTGCCAGAGTCGGCGCGCCCGGTCTTTGCGCAGTATGGCAGTGTGACGCTCATCGGCTACGAAACGCCGAACGCGCGCTATCAGCCCGGCGCCACACTGCCGGTCACGCTGTACTGGCAGGTGAACACGCCATCAGAACGCAATGACAGTCTGTACATCACTGCCTTTGCAGGCAACACCGAAGTCGGCAAAGTTGATAGCTATCCCGGCGGCGGGCGCTTGCAAACGACACGCTGGCAGGCAGGCGAGATTTATGCAGACTCGTATGCTATCGAGTTAACAGGTGCTGGACAAATCGGGGCGCTGCGGTTGCAAGTCGGCTGGTGGCACTATCCGACTGAAACTGTGATCGCGCCCGTAGACGCAGACGGGCAATCGCTGGAGGCAGTACTGCTCGATGCGGGTGGCTACATCAACGCTGCGGCATCGCCCGTAATCGACAACCCGACACCCACAAACGCCACGTTTGGCGATGCAATTGCGCTGGAAGGCTATCGGCTGGACGGTGGTGATACCCTGATGCTGCGTTGGCACGCGATGGGAACGCTGCCAGAAGATTACACGGTTTTCGTACAGGTGTTGGATGCGGCTGGGCAAATCATCGGGCAGGGTGACGCACCGCCACCGCTGCACACGCGCTTCTGGCGGGCAGGGGATCGTATCAGCAGCACCCACACGATTAACTACAGCGCTGATCTGGAAAGTGGCACGTACCGCGTCTTCATCGGCTGGTATCGCCCGTCGGACTTTATGCGGCTGTCTGTCGCCGCACCGGATAATGCCTTTCTACTGACCGAGTTCATAATCCCCTGAAGCAGGCTATAATTTCAACAGGATAAGTGGAGGACAAACGATGGTCGATATGCTGACACCCGCAATCGATATAATCGAGGCTGATGAAAATGTGGTTTTAGAAGTTATCTCGCGCAGCAGCCGCCGAATCGATATGGTTGACAAGCGCCGTGAATACGAACTGGGCGGCGTGCCGGAATACTGGATGTTCAATGGTCTCAGGCACAGCGCCACCTTTCTGCACTTGAACGCCGCTGGCGTTTACGAAGACATTGCCATTGGAGACGATGGTATTTTTGTTTCGGAAGCCCTACCGGGGTTCTGCTTAAAGAACGCTCAGATATGGGATACCACTTTACTCGGTAGTGGCGAGATTGCAGATATGGTTAAAGAAATGAGTGGGGCATAATCCTATGCAATCATCCGTCCCGCCACTCGGTTGGCAATGGGTTGCCGCGCAGTTTGTCTTGTTCGCACTCATCCTCATTGCGCCCGGCAGCGATGTCTCGCTGGCGCAGATGCTCATCGGACTCGCCATTGGTGGCATTGGCGCACTGGCGATAACGCTCGGCATCCTCACGCTTGGCAGCAGCCTGAGTGCGTTCCCCCGTCCGCTCAAAGATGGCGACTTGGTACAGAGCGGCATCTACAACATCGTCCGCCACCCCATTTACACGGGTATCATCATCGGTGGGTTCAGCTATGCGCTGCTGCGAGGAAGCTGGATAGCGGCGCTGTTATCCTTTGCCTTAATCATCTTCTTCGACCGCAAGGCGGCGCTGGAAGAACGCTGGCTCGGGCAAAAGTTCGCGGACTACGCTGCCTACAAACAGCGCGTCCGCAAGCTTATACCGTATCTGTATTAACCCTGTGCCTGGTCCGCGGCGGGCGGCTGGTTGAACGGTGGGAACTTCAGTACGCGCCCTGCTCCGCTATCGACCACATAGACATTGCCGTCGGCATCCACCGCGACGCCCGCTGTCACGCGGAACTGATTGGCAGACAGGTTATCATCGCCCGGCTGCCCAAATGACCCCAGGCAGTTCCCGCTCAGATCGTATACCAGTACACGCCCGGCGTCTGGATCGGTGACGTACAGTTGACCGCGTGTCTCGTCTATCGCCAGATACGGGCGGTTGCCCAGGTCATCGTACCAGCCACGCACCATGAATGCCGACTGGAAGGATCCATCGGGCGCAAAGATCGCCACACGCCGATTCCAGGTGTCCGCCACGAACAGCCGTCCATCCGGCGCAATCGCTAACCCCGACGGTTCGTTCAGCCGCCCTTCGCCTGCGCCGCTGCCGCCAATATCGCGCAGGTAGTTGCCCTGCGAGTCATAGACACGCACGCGCTTGTTACCTGTATCCGCGACATAGATGTTGCCCTGTGCATCGACCGCGACATCGCGCGGACCCCAGAAGCCATCGACCGGATCAGGCAGCGCCGCGTCACCAAACTGTCCTGCCTGCCCCCAGCCCATAATCGGCAAACCTTCCGCGTCGAGCAGCTGTACACGATAGTTCCAGGTATCAGCAACGACGACATTGCCGTCCGGGGCTACCGCAACACCATTCGGGCGCTCAAACCTGCCCGTCGCGCTGCTGGCGATGCTAAAGTCACTCATGTACTGCCCGTCGGCGTTGAAAACCGCCACACGATTGCCGAACTGATCGGCAACATAGACCAGCCCATCGGCACCGATGGCAATATCGATCGGAACGTTGAGCGCGCCTGTAGACGGCGTATTGAAGATCGTCATCGCGCTCGATGGCTGCCAGTTGGTCACGCACAGGTTGACTGTTTCGGTCGTAGGACCAACTACTGTCGCATCGCCCACGCCCAGATCCCAGATTTGCGCGGCAACATCGCGGCGCACATAAAAGTGCATCGTCTCGCTAACGGGCCAGCTCGTCACGTTGTAACTGCCGCCCGTCGCCTGCCCGTAGAGCGTGTAATCGCGCGCCCACCAGATGTCGAAAATACCCTGCCGGATTTGCCCTGCCTGCGGGTTTGTGCCGCTGAAATCGAGCGCATTCAGCACACGGGTCGCGTTTAGATTAAAGTAATCCTGCATCGGCCACCACATGCGCGTGTAGTCAAAGCGCACATAGCGTTCTTCCAGCAGCGGTTCCACCCGCCCGCGTATATCGGCGCTGGCATAGACCGCCACCGCGTCATTCAACTGCTGGGGCGTCGGGTTGCTTCCGAAGAAGGTGGCATTACGCAGTTCGCGGAAGTACCAGCTTGCGGGCCAGGCGTTGCCGCCCCAGGCAAAGCGCACATCCATGCCGTTGGTGGTGCGACGGCTGATGTCTTCGACCTGATCCATCATCAGCGTCCAGCCCGGCGCAGCATGGGCATAAACCAGGAATTCGGTTGCATAGTCGTAGTTGATAAACGATGCCGTCCACGCAGCGCGGAAGGTGATCACGCTCAGGAAGGCGAACGCCGCCACACCGAGCATTCGTCGCAAGTGTAAACCGCTGGTCGCGCGCGATACCTGCCAGATGAAGAACAGTACCAGTGCTGCGACCGCTAGCACGCCGAGCCACTGCCCTGTACGCTCCAATTGTGCTTGCTGTAAGCCAAAAATCGTCTCGCCGACGATGAAAGGACGCGCCAACTGGAACAGAATGATGAACAACAGCGGCAGCAAAATCAACAGCAGCCAGCCGCGCTTGAAGAACGCGCTCCACTCGATCTTCTCGAAGACCTTGCCGAAGTACCACGCCGTCAGGATAATCATCGGCACCGTCAGGTGCGTGCCAAGCCAGGGCATCTTCTCACCTGCCAGCGTAAAGCCCAGCAGATTACCGACCGCCAGCCACGCCATGAACAGGATGAAAGACAGCCGCGTCAGGCTAAATTCTTTACCGGCTGAATGCAGTAATGCGCTGCGCCGCGGTTGACTGCGCAGGTAATCGCCCACCGCCATCGGTTCGAGATCCGGCGCACGAACCACTTCGAGATCGGCATCTGGGCGATGCACTACGGCTACCTCGTCGGTTGCCGACTGCGTACCTGTCAGCAGTGTGCGCTGCTGCTCGTTGTAATCAATTTCGTTGGCGCGCCGCCGCCAGAAGACGACCATACCCGCCATCATCGCCAGGATGCTGCCGATAATGGGCAGATACTCATACATCGGCATGACGATGAGTTGGTAGTAATACTGCGGCTGGCTGCCGCGTCGCACACCCTGCTGTTCGATCCAGTAGCCCAGACTGCCGACAATGCCCGTCGCAATACCGTTGGGGTTGGTGAACATGGTCGTGAAGAAAAACACAAACGGGACGTAGAAACACGCCGCGTAAATCAGAAAACGCTTCCAGTTCCACGCCAGACCCAGCACAATCGACACCAAGCCGAGGGGAATGCCGAGCGCCAGCGCGCGGGCGATACCGTTGGCTGAGTAATCAACCGGACTTGCCCCCGTCAGACTGATCAGGACAGGTGTGAGCCAGGGCAAGATCAGCGTCAGGAATAGCAGGATAATGTCGAATTCCGGGAAGCGATGCAGCGTCCGCCACATGTTTCCTTTGCTCACCACAGTCGGCTGCGCGTCTTCATTGAGCGCATCCGCGAAATGCTTGACTTTGGCGCGTTGCGGCAGCCCACGCGTTGTTCCATAGATAACCGCCAGGATCACCGCCCCGCAAACAATCCATGTCGCGACGATTACCGGCACATCGCGGTTCACGGGACCTTCGACAACTTCCGTCGTAACGGTCGGGTCAGGTGCGGTTGTCACCTCATCGCGCGAGGGTGTTTGCGAAAGCTCTTCAAAATAGACCAGCGTCACGCACGCCGCCAGCGCGATCAGCAGAATGACCGCCATTTCACGCAATGGCAGCTTGCGCCGATTCCAATAGACGTAGAACATCGTGCCTACGATCAGCCCGATTGCCAGCGCAGCCACCAGCAGCGTCCAGTTGATGAAGGCGGCGAACTCGATGCTTGTCCCCTGCCCGCTGAACAAGCCTGCCAGCCGGGTGCTGATGTATTCTGCGCGGTCTTCGAGTGTTGGGTAGGGCTGCAAGGCGATGCTGATGACGATATACATCAGCAAAGCCGCCACACTGCCGACCAGTGTTCCCAGCACTGCGCCTTCAAACAGTGTGCGCGATGGCGTCTTGCGAAAGTGTTGGTACAGGCGAATGACAAAATAGCCCATCAGGAATAGCCCGATGACGCCTGCGTACATGAAGCCGGTTTCTTTGGAGCCAAAATGCCACAGCAGCGCAAACGCGCCAATATACAGCCAGCGCGCCTTACGTTTGAGACGTCGCGGTCCATCCAGGTACATGAACATGCAGTACAGCAGCAGGAACAACGCAAAGATGTTGGGCGTATCTTCGCGAATGTAACGGTTGTAATACATCCAGATGGGCGAGATCAGCAGCATGACCGCCATCAACAGTGCGCCCCATGTTCCCAGCCAGCGGCGGAACAGGATTGGGAACAGTACAGTCATGATCACGCCCAGGATGGCGGGATACAGGCGGGCGCTGTAGTCATTATCACCGAACATGAAGTATGAGAACGCCGTCGCATGGAACAGAATAGGACCATGCATCAGCGGCGTATGAATGAAGGTACCATCGCGGTACAGGTTGTACGAGAACTGCGTGTGCAGGCTCTCGTCATGGCTCATCACACGGTCGCCCAGAATGTAGAAACGAGTGAAGATTGCCATTATCAGGATGGCGATGTAGGCACCCGTCTCCCAGTTGAGCGTGATGCCCCCCAGCACGCCACTGCGCGCGACAGGTGTCTCCCGCACTTCAGAATAGTTAGGCGATGGAATCGCGGTCATACATAAAACTCCGCAGTCAGAACTAAGGTGTCTCGGTCGCGCTCACATCGGGCGCGTCATTTGCTTCAAGTGTTGGCGTCGGAACGAATCCGACAGTTGGCGCATCTGCCGTCGCCATCGCGATCGCATCCGGCGCGTTGGTGATGCGCACCGTATGAACAGGTGTCGGCGGCAGCGGTAGTGCATAAGCCGGCGCGCGGTTAAATGACCAGGGCAACGCGAGCGCCATTACTGCCAGCATGACCGCAACACCGTAACGGACGCGAAACACTGGCACGGTGCGGCGTGGAGCGCTGATTTGCGTCTGAATTCCCTGCCACATCCCCGAAAGCTGCCGTCTGCCCGGCTGCCCGAGCAGGGGCAAACTCGTCTGCAACTCGCGATCCACATCACGTAACTGACGATAGAGCGTATAACAATTGGCACAGGCATTCAGATGTCGTCCGACGCGCTGGCGACGCTGCGGCGATAACTGCCTGTGAATATAAGCGGTCAATTCCGCCCGACAATGGCGGCAAGTATAACGCATACCCCGTAGCCTTAGTAACTTAACAACTCTTCTAGCAAGCCGATCCCGGCTGGCTCCAGTAAAGTGCGCAAGGCATCATGTGCCAATCGCAGGCGGCTTTCCGCTGTCTTCGGCGGGCATTCCATCACTTCAGCGATCTCGCGATATGTCAGCCCATGCCCGTAGCGCAGCACAACAGCTTCTCGCAACGCTGGCTTCAGTCGACACAACGCCTGTTCCAGGCGCTTGCGGGCATCCCGCTGGGCATAGACCGCTTCGGGAGTTTCGCTATGGGGAGCCGCGAGCGGATTGCCCCACATGCTGGCAATGTCTAGCAGCGGCGGACGTTGGCGACGGTACAGGTTTCGGCAGCGACAGATCGCAATCGTATAGAGCCAGGTCTTGAACGCAGATTTTGCAGGGTCATAACGTTTCAGGTTCTTGAAGGCATACACGAATGCCTCTTGGCTCACATCCTGAGCATCGTCCACATTCAGCAAAATGCCGTAACACAGCCGATACAAACCCGGAGCGAATGCCTCAAATAACGCCTGATACGCAGATTGATCACCACGCAAACTGCTGGCAATCCACGCCGAAATGCACTCGTGTGTCGGGTTGTCATGGTCAGTCGTCACGTGCAGCCCTCTGCGGTGTGTTTATGACAAGCTTGTGTTACACAAGCATCGCACAGAATCCTCAAAATTTCAGCCTCAAAAGCGACCTGCGCTTGAAAATGATGGAAGACCACTCCCTATCCTATGGTAGAATAACCTTCGCACCTTACGTGGAAAAAACAAATGCTGCCATTCAATAATCTGAAACCTGTCCAAAGCTTGCTTGCCGACGAACTGGAAACGGCAGTGAGTCGTGTGATGACGAGCGGCTGGTATCTACTGGGACCAGAACTTGAGGCGTTTGAAGCAGAATTTGCAGCCTATCATGGCGTTGGTCACGCCGTTGGCGTCGCGAATGGCACAGATGCCATCGAGTTGGCGTTGCGTGCGGCGGGCATTGGCGCAGGTGATGAAGTCATCACCGTTGCGCATACGGCTGTAGCGACAGTCTGTGCGGTTGAAGCAACAGGGGCAATGCCTGTACTGGTTGATATTGACCCCCAAACCTACACGATGAACCCGCAAGCCGCAGCCGCAGCCATCACGCCGCGCACAAAGGTACTGCTGCCCGTCCATCTCTACGGGCAGGCGGCGGATATGACAGCACTCACAGCGGTGGCGCAGCAGCACAACCTGCTATTGGTGGAAGATTGTGCTCAGGCACACGGCGCACGTTGGCGTGGTCAGCTTGTCGGTACGTTTGGACAGTTAGCAACCTTCAGCTTCTACCCGACGAAAAATCTGGGTGCGTATGGGGATGGTGGCGCGGTCATCACCAATGACAGCAACTATGACGCCCGGCTACGCCGCCTGCGCACTTACGGGCAAACAACGCGCTACATCCACGCCGAACGCGGCATTAACAGCCGCCTTGACGAGATTCAGGCAGCAATTCTGCGCATCAAGCTGGCACATCTGGATACGCATAATGACCAGAGGCGTGAACTAGCGTGCGCTTACCACAGTGAATTGACGGGCGTGACCGTACCGTACAACCACCCGGACGCGCGCCATGTCTATCATCTTTACGTCATTCGACATCCTCAGCGCGACTGGCTGATGGAGCATTTGAAGTCTAATGGCATTGGCACACTCATCCATTATCCTGTCCCCATTCACCGACAGGAAGCTTATGCTGATTTGGGCATGGCAGCGGGGTCGCTGCCCGTCACCGAGCAGGCAGCAACAGAAATCCTCTCACTGCCGATGTATGTGGGACTTACGCAGACGGATGTGGAGCAGGTCGCGCGCACGGTAGCCAAGCTTCTGGGAGCAACAACGACATGACCATTCCACCTTCCTTCGACGGTACGCGCGTTCTGATCACTGGAGGCATGGGATTTCTGGGCAGCAACCTGGCGCTGGCGCTGGTGGAGCGCGGCGCACAGGTAACGATTATGGATGCGATGATTCCCGGTTATGGCGGAAATCTGTTCAATATCGAGCCAATCAAAGACCGCGTAACGGTGAATTTCGCTGATATTCGCGACCAGCACACGATGAACTATCTCGTGCGCGGGCAGGATTTCATCTTTCATATGGCAGGACAGGTCGATCACATCCTGAGTCTAAACGATCCGTTTCCTGACATTGACATGAACATCAAAGGCACAGCCGTGCTGATGGAAGCCTGTAAGCATCACAACCCGGAGGCGCGCGTCATTCATGCGGGGACACGCGGGCAGTATGGGCCCGCCACCCACCTGCCCGTTGATGAAAACGCGCCCACACATCCCAAAGGCATTTACGAGATTTCACG
>JANRJX010000016.1:0-2138 GCA_033763755.1 Chloroflexota bacterium | reverse complement strand
GTCGAACGCTGCTTCGCCTGGATGGACAATTGCCGTCGTCTGGTCGTGCGCTACGACCGCAAGCTCCACATTTACAAATCCTTTTGCCTTCTCGCCATCATCCTCTGGTGCGTTGACCGCCTTTTGAAATGACTTCTAGTTTGTCCCGACATTCAACGGAAACACTACGAGTTAATCAAGTTGATGATGTGCTTGAGTGGCAAACCGATACAAGCATTGGAGCGCGATTTCTGCCAGCATCAAACTTTAGCGAAACCGAATGGATTTTTGCGACCGTCGGAAGTGATAGTCTTATAGAAAAACTTAAGCGCTTACCTCAGCAACTAAAAGATGTGACAACACGCATTTTTCAAGGTCTCAAAACAAGTTCTGACGATATTTACATCGTGAGAAAAATTGCGCAAGATGAGAACAAGACATTGGTCTTGTCTCAAGCTACTAAGCGTGAACATTGGGTTGAAACTCAACTCTTACATCCGTTAATCAAGGGAGGGAATAGCCAAGCATATTTCTTGGCTGATGCTACTCGCCTTATCCTCTTTCCCTACAAACCTGGTGCGAATGGAAAGATGCAGCTTATAACGTCGGAAACACTTGCAGCAGATTTCCCTCTCGCTTGGGAATACCTGCAACAAAACAAGGAGACGCTGGAAAAGCGGGAAAACGGAGCGTTTAAAGGTAAACATTGGTATGCCTATGGTCGCAGTCAGGCACTAGACGTAATTGGACTACCAAAAATCTTTACGCCTGATATTGCTCCTCAGTCATCATTCTCTCTTGACGAAATGGGGACGAATTACTTTACGGGTGGTACGGCAGGTGGATACGGCTTGCTCCCTGCTCCAGGAGTCTCTGATCGCTATCTGCTTGGTGTTCTGAATTCCAGCCTTTTGGAGTGGGTTGTTCAGCAAACAGCAACATCTATGCGGGGTGGTTGGTATAGCTACGAAGCGCGTTTCATTCGTCAGCTCCCCATCCGCACGATCAACTTCGATGACCCCGCCGATAAAGCGCGCCATGACCGCATGGTCGCCCTCGTCGAAGCCATGCTCCGCCTCAAACGTGAACATGCCGCCGAGTCCCAGGTCTTCAGCGATAAGCGCCACGAGATCGCCCAGGAGATCGAACGCACCGACGCGCAGATCGACGCGCTCGTCTATGAGCTGTACGGGCTGACGGACGCGGAGATCGCGCTGGTCGAAGGGCGCGGAGCCTGAAACGGCGGCGGCAGGAGTGCGTGCTGCCGGACAAAGGTCGGGAGTGGTGGCGGCCCGTGAGCATGTTACACTGGATTGTATTGAATCTGTAACATGGTATTGCGTTGACGATGTCGCCCCTTCAAGCGCCGGTGGACGCCCCCATCCACCTGCTCGCTGGTTATGCGCAGTTCTACCCGCACGGCACGCCAGAGTTCATGCTGCACGTCCCCGGCCGCGCGCTGTGGGTGGCGGGCAGCCGCCGCACCGACCGCACGTACCGCGTGGCGTCCCTCGAACGGGCGGCGCGCACCGCCTTCGATTACCAGGGGGCCCGCTGCCGCCGAACGCTGCTGCGCCGCCCGCTGCCCGCGTGGGCGCGCTATGCGTCGGGTATGCTGCTGCGGCTCGCAGCGCAGGACCTGGAGTGCAGCGGTTTTCAGATAGCGGTCGTGGGCGATGAAGGGGCAGACGCGCGCTACATTTACGCGCTGGGCGCGGCGTTCGGGGTCGCCTACTGCGAATGCGCTGGCGTGACGGTTTCCGAGGAGCGGCTGATGGACGATCTCGAACACGTGCGCCGCACCTACGTCCGCGATTAAGGCGCGGGCAGCGCGATAACTGTTCTAACGACCTCTTAGAATAGGGGATGAGCGAAAGGGTTGTGGCATGACACTTCACATAAACGTCAATATTCCGCTGCCGATGGATGCCATCCGCACCTTTTGTGAGCGCTGGGGAGTGCGCGAACTGGCGCTGTTCGGCTCTGTGCTGCGCGAGGACTTCCGCCCGGACAGCGACGTCGATGTGATGGTGACGTTCGACGATGGGTCGGGGATGACGATGGTTCGTCTGACCGCGATGACCGAAGAACTGGAAGCTATTTTCGGGCGCACCGTGGACCTGATGACGCGAAGCAATATCGAAAAGAGTGAAAACTAC
>JANRJX010000015.1:0-22331 GCA_033763755.1 Chloroflexota bacterium | reverse complement strand
GGGATCGCCTTTTCGTTGGTTACAAACGCTCGTTGAGCAGTGGTTGCCGTTGCTACGCAAGCCATCCGGCGCACTTACGCCGACTGCCACTCCCCAAACACGGTCAGGCGTTCCTCACGGATTTGCGCAGCAATCGCTTTTTTCGGTTGGTCTGTCGAGATGCGGTCAGCAAACGTGAAGATTTCGCCGTGCAGTGCGTCCAGTTCTGCCTGCGTCATGGAACCTGCGTGGACCAGGGCACGGACTTCGATCTCGTATTTCACGATCTCGGTCAGTTCGCGCATGATCTCGAAGTCGAGTTCCGTCCAGTGGTGCGGCTTGTTATCGACCACACAGAACGAGCCGAGCGTCTTGCCGTTCGCCATCTTGACCGGGAAGCCGAGATAGCCCGCAACGTTGTGATCCGTGACCGAGCCGTTGTCATATAGTTCGGGATGCACGCGCGCATCATCCACGACCAGCGGCGCATCGTCCACAACGACATGCTTGCAGAAGGCGTGCGACAGCGGGGTGCTGCGATAATCGACCCCGTAGGCGCTCTTGAAGAACTGGTAATCGCCGCCCACCATCGACAGCATCGACATCGGTGTGCCGACGATCTTGCTGGCAAGGCGCGTCAGGCGATCGAAAACCGGTTCTTCGTCAGCGTCGATCAATGCCAGATCATGCAGCACCATCATGCGGTCTTTCTCAGACAGCATTTTGCGCATTTCCGGTGACACATTGAATGAACTCATAATGATTCCCCTCTATATCTAGAAACGATGATTATCTAGAGTATAAAGGGGTATTCCGACAATTGTTCGTAAATGATTCTTGGAGGGATTCGCCTCAGTTCAGCACGGGCGCGTTGATGCGCGGGGCGCGCGCCAGACTCGCCTTCTTCTCGACTTCGTCGACGATCATGCGCGCGATCACCAGCGATGATGTGGCAGCCGGAGACGGCGCGTTCTGCACATGCGCCACGCGGTTGCCGTGCCGGATTAGGAAGTCATCGACCATCTTGCCATCGTCCGCCAACGCCTGCGCACGCACGCCGCTCTTGCCGCCGATCAGGTCGTCGTAGGTGATGGCGGGCGTGTACTTTTGCAGTTCCTTCAGGTACGCCGCCTTGACGTAATCGCGGTACATCTCCATCATGCCGACCTTCCAGTACTTCAGCGCCAGCTTCCAGAAGCCGGGGTAGGTCAGCGTTTCGATCAGCTCCGGCAGGTTCACCTCCCAGCGCCCGTAGCCTTCGCGCCCGAATGCCAGCACCGCGTTCGGTCCCGCCCACACCGTACCATCGACATGCTTGGTCAGATGCACTCCCAGGAACGGGAAGGTCGGGTCGGGAACAGGATAGATCATCCCCTTGCACATATGGGCGGCTTCGGGGCGAATCTGATAGTAGTCCCCGCGGAACGGTACGATCTTGACTTCGCTCTTGCCCTCGGTCATCTCCGCCAGCCGGTCGCTGTAGAGTCCGCCGCAGGTGACGACGAAACGCGCATGGACTTCGCTCTCCGCGCCGTTCTTCGCCTGCACGCCGATCACAGTCTCGTCGCTCAGGTTGCGCAGCGCGATGACCTTTGCGCCCGTCTTGATCTCGCCGCCCCACTGGCGCACGTCGTCGGCATAGGCGCGCGCGACTTCGCCCCAATCGACAATGCCTGTGTTCGGCGACCAGATTGCCTTGACGCCCGCCACATACGGCTCAATCTCGCGCATCCGTTCCGGTCCGACGAGTTCGATGCCCTGGACGCCGTTGGTGTTGGCGCGTTCCCACAGGTTCATCAGGCGCGGGACTTCGCCTTCGTTGAGCGCGACGATCAGCTTGCCGCATAGTTCAAACTTGATGCCGCGCTCCTTGCAGAACTCGACTGCTTCGCTGCGCCCTTCGACGCACGCCTTCGCCTTGAGCGAGCCGGGCGCATAATAAATGCCTGCGTGCATGACGCCGCTGTTATGCCCGGTCTGGTGCTGCGCCAGGATGTCTTCTTTTTCCAGCACGATCAGTTTGAGGGCAGGTTGGCGCTTGAGGAATTCGCGCGCGGTGGCCAGCCCGACGATGCCGCCGCCGACGATGGCGAGGTCATAGACGTTTGCTGCGTGTCCGTTTTGGCTCATAATCTATATCTCCGTATCATGAGAACGTGATCTCTACGATGACGATATGATCATAGAGCGTAATCGGCGCGCCTAACGTTGAGCTAAAACTACCGTTCTTGCCAACGTGTGGGTACACTCTGGCGTATCGGAGTAGCGCTCGCACTTTCTATGGATTGAATATTGATGGCGGACTGGCAGTACAACGAGTTTCGACAGATTGGCGTTGACTTCAGCGATTTGCAGCAGGTGCTGAAGTACGATGACCGCGAGCAAACCAAGCTGGTGGAAGAACGCGCGCTGGTGCAGCAGTTGGGCATCCACGCCGGGCAAGTCGTGGTCGAGTATGGCTGCGGCACGGGGGCGTTCGCGCTCGCCGCCGCCGAAGCAGGCGCGCAGGTCATCGCGACGGATGTCTCGAAGGTCATGCTCGCCTACGCCGAACGCCGCGCCGCAGCCGCCGGGCTTGCCGTGCAGTTCGTCCATGCCGGCTTCCTGAGTTACCGGCACACCGCCGCACCTGCTGATGTCGTGGTGAGCAAGTTCGCGCTGCACCACCTCCCGGATTTCTGGAAGCAGCAGGCGCTCGGCAATATCCATGCGTTACTGCGCCCCCGCGGTGTCTTCTATTTGCAGGATGTCGTGTATTCGTTCGCGCCGCAGGATGCGGACGCCGCGATTGAAGACTGGATCGCGGCGATGGCGCGCGAAGACGGCAGCGGCTTTTCACGCACTGACTTCGAAATGCACATCCGCGAGGAACACAGCACCTACGCCTGGGTGCTGGAAGGCATGTTCGCGCGGGCGGGTTTCACCCTGCGTGAGCAGCAGTTCGACAGCCCAACGTATGCGAGTTATTTGGTTCAAAAAGGAACGCCATGACCCCCTCCAATGACACGATCCTTGACCTGTACACGCGGATGCTGCGTATCCGCCGCTTTGAAGAAACTGTCGGCAAGCTGTTCGCGCAGGGGCAGCTTCCCGGCTTTGTCCACCTGTACGTCGGTGAAGAAGCCGTCGGCGTCGGCGTGTGCTGCGCGCTGCGCGACGACGACTACATCACCAGCACCCATCGCGGGCATGGGCATGTCATCGCCAAAGGCGGCGACTTTGACCGCATGATGGCGGAACTATTCGCCAAATCGACGGGCTACTGTAAAGGCAAAGGCGGATCGATGCACATCGCCGATTTCGAGATCGGCATGTTGGGCGCCTGCGGCATCGTCGGCGGCGGCATCCCGGTCGCGACAGGCGCGGCACTGAGCGCCAAGACGCGCGGCACGGATCAGGTGGCGGTCGCATTCTTCGGCGATGGCGCGGCGAACGAAGGCAGTTTCCACGAGTCGATCAATCTGGCGTCGGCGCTCAAGCTGCCCGCGATTTACGTGTGCGAGAACAACCAGTACGGCGAATTCACGCCGTCGATCAAGGCAATGAACATCGTCAATATCGCCGACCGCGCGGCGGCGTATGGCATCCCCGGCATCATTGTTGATGGCACGGACGCGCTGGCGATGTACGCGGCTGCGACTGAAGCGGTGGCGCGGTCGCGGCGCGGCGAAGGACCAACGCTGATTGAAGCGAAGACGCATCGGCGCGGCGGTCATGCCGAAGGCGAGATTGCGTTTCTGGCGGGGCAGAACTACCGTCTGCCGGAAGAAGTCGCGGCGGCAGAAGCGAACGATCCGGTGTTGAAACTGCACACCTACATCGTCGAGCATGGTGTCGTATCCGCCGAGCATCTGGAGATGCTGGACGCGGACATTGCGGGGCAGGTCGAACGCGCCGTCGAGTTTGCACGCCAAAGCCCGGAGCCGGAACTGGCATCGATTTATGAAGATGGGTGGGTGTGATCGGCTTCTAGCGCTTGAATCCTTGCGCCAGCATTTGGCGAATTTCTTGCAGAAGTTCGCCAGGCGTCACGATGTTCAACCCCGATTGTTGAGCGACTTTCTCATCCTTGAGAAAGTCTTCTACATCCAGGGTTACAAGACGGTCTGGCTTTGCAATTACCGCCGCTGCCAGCACTGGCACATCTTTCAATGCGATGACTCCTAGCCATTTCGAGACTGCATCACCTGGCGGATCAGGCACGACTTCCCAATCGATTTTGGCGCGTAACTGTTGATAGTCAGGCAGCGCGCGTGCCACCTTCTTCCGCAAGTTACGCTCGGTCTCGTTGAAAATGTAAGGGCAAACAACGGGTCGTATCAAGCCAATTTCCGAGAGCACGAGCAAGGCTTTGCTCGCACCTGTGCGCGAAACCGAACCTGCGATCATGACGCTGGAGTCAAAGAAGACGCGCGGCGTATCCGGGTTAACGGGGAAGAAGGTGACCATACTGCTCGTTGAAGAGTTCTTCGCCTACTTCATCTAAACTTTCCAGCAAATCAGCCAGCGTCACATTTTCCTCTTGCATGATGGTGCTGATGCGTTCGGTAATTTCCGGCACCAGCAGTCGCGTTGGCACGAGCATCAGGCCATTATCGGCTTCAAGCAGCGTCAAGAGATCGCCGGGAAGAATGCCAAGCCTGTTTCGCAGTGCTTCCGGCAATTGCAGTGTGCCGTCGTTACCGACTTCCAGTTCGTAAGCAATTGGGTTTGCGCCTTCAACCATTGCATTGCCGCCCTTTTTTTCTCTGATGTCGATATTGTACAGCAAGTGAAGGCCTAGTGTTACACTTGCGGCGCAGCGTCTAGCACCCCCGCCAACTCGTGCGGCGTATTGGTCGTGAACTGGTCTGCGCCGTCCGCCAGCAGCCGCCGCGCCGCGTCTGTCCGTGCGTCGTCTAGGATGTCTAGCGTCCAGATGTCCAGCTTGATGTTGTGTTCATGGCACGCCGCCGCCCAGCTAAAGCCTTCATCCAAGCCCTGCAAGACCATGCGGTAATCGACATAGAACGTCGAGCAGCCGGGGATCAGTCCGGCGAGCGCGGCGCAGCGGTCGCTCAGGTAGTCGGGCAGTGAATAGAAGCGTTGAGTCGCCAGCGGGTGGTCATCCCAGTACCCATACGCCCCCTGGCGATAGGGCGGAATGCGCGGGTCAATCGTCTCGTCGGGACGCCGCCAATCGATATAGAAATGTACATCCAGCCCCAGATCGAGCCAGGGCGCGAGCTTGCGCAGCCGCCGCAACTGCCAGTCCGCGCCGCTGCTGACGATCACGCGCTCGCCGAGCGGCTCAATGATCTGTGCCAGCCGTTGCAGCGGTTCGTCCGTCTGGAACGGCAGTACGTTCTTAAAGTCAAGTTGCAGCCGCGTCTCGCCGCCGTACTCACGGAACAGATCAACCACCTGCGCCAGCCGCCCAACCTTGTACGGCGTCGGCGCACCCTGCACATCCAGATAAAGGATATGCGCGATTTCGCCCGGCACTGCGTTCGCCACCGCGCCGCTGCCCGTCGTCTCCGACTCCAGATCGGGATCATGCACCAGCAGGTAATCGCCCGCTGCGAGCGCCGTGATGTCGATTTCAATGAACGGCGCTTTCATCTCCAGGCAGGCGCGGATCGCTTCGAGCGAATTCGGCGGATACACATCATGCGGCGCAGCCATATGATGCACAATCAGCGGTGGTTTCAGCGGCAACGTCATGATGTCATCCTTCGTCGGAAGGGGAGGCGTGTCCCCCCATAATCTTCAGTTGGGGCAGGATATATCCTGCCCGCTGTTATAAAACCCTACCTCGTCATTGTTAAGAAACTTCGCCGTTTCATCAAGCGCGTACCATCGCTGCGTTAAGCAAACGTCACCATTTTTTAAACGAAACGTGCGTA
The DNA here is from genome assembly GCA_033763755.1 of Chloroflexota bacterium. Lineage (GTDB taxonomy): Bacteria > Chloroflexota > Anaerolineae > Aggregatilineales > Phototrophicaceae > Flexifilum. The sequence continues at coordinate 16,467 of JANRJX010000015.1, read as the reverse complement.
ATCCTGGGGCGTTTCATCACATTCCGGGGTTATGGTCGATAGTCGGTGCTTCGAAGCCGCCGTTTGAATCGCAAATGTTTCACCTGGGAGCGACCCCGATGCGTTTGAGCAAGAACTCGCTGCGCATTGCCCTGTTGGGCATGGCGCTGATGTTGGTGCTGGGCATGACCAGCGCTGCCGCGCAAGACCGTACCATTGTCAATGTCTACAGCTCCGGCGATACCAATATCACGGACTGGTATCAGAACCAGATCATCCCCGCTTTTGAAGCTGCTTATCCCGAATATCAGGTACAGTTCACCAACAGCCGCGCCGCTGGCGACGAACCGATTGTCGAACGCGCCATCGCTGCATTGACGACGGGCGACGACCCGCTGGTCGAAGTCATGGACGTGGACCCGCGCAACTTCCAGGCAGCCGTCGAAGCCGAGCTGTGGTACATGCCGACGGTTGAAGAAGTCCCGAACCTGGCGAACCTGTCCGCCGCCGCGCAAGTCACCGACCTGTCGCCCTCGTATCGTGGTTCCCAGGTCTTGATCGCTTACAACAGTGAACTGATTGCGCCGGAAGATGTGCCGACGACCTTCAACGAACTGATCCTGTGGATCCAGAACAACCCCGGTCAGTTCATTTACTGCCGTCCAGATCGTGGCGGCAGCGGTGGCAACTTCGTTCGCCGCGCGCTCTATCATGTCTCCGGCAATGACCCCGCCCTGTGGCAGGGTGAATTCAACCAGCAGTTGGTCGATACCTACTATCCGCTGGCGCTCGACCTGCTGGCATACCTCGACCCGTTTATGTACGACGAAGGCGCGTACCCGGCGGGCAACAACCCCGTGCTGGAATTGTTCGCCAGCGGCGAAGTCAGCATGATCTCGGCGTGGTCGGATCAGGCGATCCAGGGCATCAATCGCGGCTTCCTGCCTGAAACCACCCAGCTCGTCCAGTTCACTGACCTGCCCATGCCTGGCGGTTACACCCAGCTCTCGATCCCACGCAACGCCGCCAACCTGCCCGGCGCGCTGGCATTCGTCAACTTCATGCTCAGCGTCGAAGGTCAGACCTCGGTCGTCAGCGACATCGGCGGCTTCCCGGCAATCGAGTGGAGCCTGCTGCCCGCCGACGTGCAGGAACGCTTCAACGATGTCATCACCGATAACGTCCCGCTGTGGACCGGTGGCGATTACAATGGGCCGCTGACCGAAGGTTGGTACAACACGGTCGCGACCGACATCGACCCGAACAGCTAGAGCGATATAACCCTCACCCCCAACCGCTCTCCCTCAGGGAGAGGGGCTTTCAGAAGAGTCTGGTTTAGTCCCTTCACTTTTCAGGCGCAGTTTTTCCAGAACTCTGATTCCCCTTCTCCCTCAGGGCGAAGGGGTTAGGGGATGAGGGTTTACTCCCCCGCAACCCACGAAAGGATCCCCCATATGACGGCACAAACCCCGACGCGCAGCCGTAATGAATGGCGGCAGCAGTTGCTCGCCTACGCACTTATCGCGCCACCGATCATTATGGTGTTTGCCCTGCTGCTCTACCCGGCGCTACAATCGTTTGTGCGCACACTGGTTGATGTGCCGGGTTCGACAGGCGGCATCTCATTCGCGCGCTATGAGGCATTCTTTCAGGATCAGGTGTCGATCAACAATCTGATCTTCACGATCCAGATGACCGTGCTTTCGACGCTGGGCTTATTCCTCGTCTGCTTTCCACTGGCGCTGTACCTGCGTTTTTCCAGCAGCCGCATCGCTGGTTGGGTGCAGTCGATTGCACTGTTTCCGTTGTTTGTCCCCGGCATCATGCTCTCGTATGCGCTCATTCGTTTCCTGCGCCCGCGTGGAATGCTGGAAACCTTCCTGAACTTATTCGGCGCGGCGGACGGCTACGAAACCCCTTATCTTAAGCCACTCGGCATCATCATCGGGCTGGTGTGGGAAGGCATCCCGTTCACACTGCTGATTCTGACGGCGGGGCTGCGTCAGGTCGATAACAGCCTGATCGAAAGCGCGCGCGACGTAGGCGCGAACACGTTACAAATCTTCTGGCGCATTTTGCTGCCGCTGACGGCGCGCTCAGCACTGATCGCCTTTTGTCTGAATTTCATCGGCATCTTCGGCAGCTACACCATTCCCTATCTCCTCGGTCCCGCCGCGCCGCAAATGATGGGCATCTTCATGCAGCGCACGTTCCAGGAATTCCAGCGCCCACAGGAAGCGGAAACGCAGGCAGTCATCACCTTCCTGATGTGCCTGATCGTCGGCTTGCTCTACGTCTACGCCGTCACGCGCCAGCGCGCAGATCAGAGGTAAATCATGGCTGAACAATCGCTTCCCGCGGCGCTGCCCGTCGCCGCGCCCGTGCGTCGCAGCAGCGGGTTTGCACGCTTGCTACGACGTGAAGGCTTCGGCATCTTCGCGTTGATTGCCCTGTTCGTCGGGATTATCCTGCCGCTCAGCACCGTCTTTTTCTGGTCGTTCGCGGAGCAGTGGCGCTACCCGGCGCTCATCCCGACAGAATGGGGACTGAGCTACTGGGGCGAGACGCTTTCCCGCGCGGACATCCGCCGCGCGCTGCCCACATCGATTGTGCTGTCGATTGTCGTCACGCTGCTGTCGCTGGTGGTCTGCCTGCCGGCATCGTATGCCTTTGCACGGCTCAAGTTTCGCGGGCGGCAGTTCTTCCTGCTCTCATTCCTGATTACCAACGCTTTTCCACGCTTCGGCATTTATATCGCCATCGCCATCATCTTCTTTCGGCTCAATCTTGTTGGCACGTTCATGGGCGTAGTGCTGATACAACTCGTCAACACACTGCTGTTGATGATCTGGATACCGACGGCGGCGTTCCAGGGCGTGGATCGCTCGCTGGAAGAAGCGGCGCTGGACGTGGGCGCGTCGCGGCTGCGCGTGTTCATGCAGATCACGCTGCCGATGGTGACGCCCGCGCTGATCGCCGCCACGCTGCTGACGTTCGTCGGCACGTTCTACGAAACCTATGGCGCCCTCTTGATCGGCGTGCCGAATGTGCAAACCATCCCCGTCATCATGTTCCCGCTGATCAATAACCAGCCCATCCCGCAACCGGGCGCGATTTTGTCGCTGGTGCTGTTCGCGCCGTCGCTGCTGCTGATCGTCTACGCCAATCGTCTGCTGCGCGGCGGCTACCTGACCGCTGGCTTTGGAGTGTAACGCGATGTCTACGCTGAAACTGATCGACCTGCAAAAGCGCTTTGGCGATGTCGTCGCCGTACAGAACATCAACCTGGAAGTCGCGGATGGCGAATTCCTGTGCATCCTCGGTCCGTCGGGCTGTGGCAAATCGACCGCGCTGCGCATGGTGGCGGGCTTCGAGGAACCCAGCGGCGGCGACATTCTGATCGATGGCGCGTCGGTCGTCAGCCTGCCCGCTAACCGCCGCCCATCAGCGATGGTGTTTCAGAAATACACGCTTTGGCCGCATATGCGCGTGTTCGATAACATCGCTTTCGGGCTAAAGCTGCGCAACCTGAGCAAGGATGCCATCGCGCGGAAGGTCAACGATGCGCTGGCGCTGGTCGGCTTGCCAGATTACGGACGGCGCTTCCCCAACCAGCTTTCCGGCGGCGAACAGCAGCGCATCGCGCTCGCCCGCGCGCTGGTGCTGGAGCCAAAACTGCTGCTGCTGGACGAGCCATTCAGCAACCTTGATGCGCTGCTGCGGGTGCGCCTGCGCGAAGAACTGCGCCGCATCCAGCGCCAGACGCGCATCACCGCTGTCTTCGTCACGCACGATCAGGAAGAGGCATTGAGCCTTGCCGACCGCATCGCCGTGATGAGCAAGGGCAAGATCGAGCAAATCGACAAACCGAGCATGATTTACGCCAACCCTGCCACGCTGTTTGTGGCGGACTTCATCGGCACAATGAACCTGCTGCCAGCGACGCAGGCGAGCGATACGCTGCAAGTCGGGCAGCGCCAGCTTCCGGCAGGGGATGCGCCGGAGCGTCACGGCGCGGTCACGGTCGCCATTCGCCCGGAAGATTTCGCGCTGGTGAGCGGCGACGCGGCGGCGTGGCACGGGCAGATCGAGCAGGTGATCGACCTGGGGCATTACCGTAAGGCGCTGGTTGCGGTAGATGGGCTGCCGACGCTCAAGGTTTATCTGCCGAAGGCGCGCGAATTCAGTGAAGGTGAAACGCTGGCGCTCGCCGCCACGCGCTACATGATCTACCACGACGGCGCAGCACCGCAGGAAGTGCGCCAGCGCGTAAACGGCGAAGCGCTGCAGCTGGAGGCAGTCTGATGCTCAAGCTTGGTATTCCGGCGTCACAGACGGCGGCGCGGCTGCTGGCGGAAGGCAGGCTCGATGTCGATTACATCGTCTGGTACGGACAGATCGGCACGCAGCGGTTGGACGAAATCGCCCGGCACAAACCCGTGCTGCTGCATGATCTGTCAGACAGCTTCTGGCTGAACTATGCCGATCCGTTTGACGATGCGCTGATGGCGCAGACACGGACGATCCTCGACACCATCCGCTGTCCGTGGCTGTCAACGGGCATCGGCGCGAGCGCGGAGCCACAGGCACATCGGCATGGTCCGTACCGTGAGGCGAACCCGGAGGATGTGCAGCCGCGCCAGGTCGTGATCGACAACATCATCAGGCACGGGCGGCGCTTGCAGGAGTGGGCGGGGATGCCGCTGCTATTGGAGAACTTCAACTATCACCCGACAGGTGCGTATGATTACATCTGCGAGCCTGCGCTGTTTGGGGAATTGATCGATGCGATAGGCTGCGGGATGCTGCTCGATCTCGGTCATGCGCGCATCAGTGCGCAGAATATGGTGGAGTGGGATGGCGATGTGGCGGCGTATCTGTCGGCGCTGCCGCTGGCGAAGGTGCGCGAAATCCACTTCAACCGCCCTGGCTGGCAGCGCGGTGAGCGCGTCGATCTGCATCAGCCTGCCTGCGCCGAAGATCTGGAATGGCTCGACTGGGTGCTGGAGCGCACGCCCGCCGCCGAAGCAGTGACGCTCGAAATCGAGGAGACGGACGCGCGCACACTCATCGCGCAGATTGCGATGATGCGGGATTTTGTGAAGTAAACAATCCCAACACGGATCTCAGGTTGAGTTGCGCTCATGAGCGTTATCCCCGTTTAATGCAGCGTCGGTCCCTTGAGCGGGTCTTTGATGACGCGCTCGGTTTGCAGCGACCGCAGCAATTCGTCCCAATGCGGTACGCAGCGTTTGGCGTCTTCGGGCCAGTAATCGAGTGTGACCAGCAACTGCACCTGCGGGCTGCGCACAATCGCGATGCGCGAAATCGCCTCCCGCTTTTCGACCGGGTCCATGAAATGCTGCTGCACCCACGCCACTTCCAGATCAGGGCGCATGATTGACTGAATTTTGCCTGTTTGCAGCAAATCCCGTTTCTCGCCGTCTTCCTTCTCATCGTGCGCCACCGCCTGCATCAGCATCGGCGCAAGCGGCAGCCCCGTCCAGTCGATGCCCGGTGGGAAGCGCCAGATTGTCACCATCAGCCGCGCCTTGTCGTTGGGCGGGTCGGCGTCGTGGATTTCAAGCGGCTCAAACTTTTTGATCAGCCAGTCGCCGGGGATGTTAAAGCTCGCTGCGCCGCGATCAATCACCATGAGCTTGTAACCATCGGGCGCGGTCCAACTGTGTTTGTCGCTCAGGCGCACGGTGGAGGAGGTGTATTTTCGTTCGGGTTTTTGTTTCTTCTTCATCGCGTCCGTACCTCGCGCGTTCCGTCAGGTCGATTGTACCTGATTTGGTCCCAACCCTCACCACACTTTGCCGCGCGCCGCCACCTCCCACACGACTTCGACCGTATCGCCGCGCACGCCGTAGAGCTGATCGTGCAGATTGGTGACAACGCAGGTGTGCGCCGGGATGACATGCACACGCTCGCCCACGTCGGGGCGCTCGTCACATTCAGACAGATCGACATAAGCGTGTTCCTCATTCAGGCGATAGATCTTCGCCTGCGGGTATTCGAGGATATGCCCGTAACCGTTGTCAATCGTGTCGCTGGAAAGCGTCTTGCTGCCGCTGTCGAGGATGGCGCGCTCCATCGTCGGGCGGCTGACAACCGTCGCCGCGACACGCATGGCGCAGTCATCGAGCGTCGCGTGACCTTTCAGCACGGTCGCCCAGTCGTTAAAGACATACGTGCCGACACGCAGTTCCGTCAGTTCGGGGATGTCCGCCGCGTGCTGCATCGCACCGATGCCGCCGCCGCTGACAATATCGACACCGATGCCCTGCCGCGAGAGCAGGTCTATCGCTTCCTGTAAGACGGGGCGCGTGCTGGGGACGCTCGGATAAACCATCAGCCCCGCGAAGTGCAGATGCTCCGCCGCTTCGATCTGCTGCGCCAACTGCACTACATCTTCCACGCCGCAGCCCGCGCGCCCAATTTCGGTCGCCAGTTCAATCAGCACCCGCAGACTCATGTCGTGGGCAGCGGCGGCGTCTGCCAGTCCTGCAATCACCTTCGGATTGTCGGCGCTGACGGTGACGCGGTTGTAAAGCGCAAGCTGTGCTAACCGGTCGGTCTTGCGCTCGCCCAGGATGTTATAAGGGATATGGATGTCGTTGAACCCGTCGGCGGCAAAGATTTCCGCCTCGCTCACCTTCTGGCAGACGATGCCGACCGCGCCCGCTTCGACTTGCAGTCGCGCAATTGCCGGGATTTTGTGTGTTTTGGTGTGCGGACGAAAGCGCAGCCCCAGCGCGTCGCAGTGTGCCTGCATCCGCGCGATATTCGCTTCCATCCGATCAAGATCGATCAGAACGCTTGGGGTTTCCAGTTCGAGGATATGCACAGACAGCGCTTTCTGCTGAAGCCGAAAGCGCAATTATACAGGGTAAGACAGCGAATTCGGACAAGGGGCTTAAGCCCCTTGTTCAATCATAGGCGAACCACAATTGAACAATTACGCAGTCTGCATCATCAGCATGTCGCGCGCATGCGCCAGCGTCTCGGCAATCTCAAGCTGTTCAAAGAATGGCGCGACCACCTGTGCCGCTGCCATCTGCCTGCCCGCCACCAGCACCAACATGCGAATGTTCGACGGCGTGTAGCTGAGCGCGGAACGCTGGTAACGGGTGATGCGCTCGTTCGGCGGCTGGGTATCGACCGCGTGCAGGATAACATCGACATCACCATCCGCGCTGGCGATCATGGCACTGGAGACGCGCGCGGTATCTGCCAGCTCTTCCCATGTCCATTCCGGTTCAAAGTCCCAACGAATGATACTGCGTTCGGGATTATCCCATTGTACAACAATCGCCATGTCACACACTCCGTCTCAATCCTGTTGACTTGATTACCTTGATTGTATGGATGAAGTGTAAAGATTTATGCATAAGGTTACGAAAGATTGTGAATTTTTAACGCTTTTCATGAAACCAACACAAGATTTCTGTAGGGGCAGGATGCGTCCTGCGCCTGCAATCGTTCGTCGGGTAAGCGTAATGGTGAAAACAGTGCCAGAATGTGTACAATGAACACACCTATCAATTGAAGAACAGGTAGCTTTCCTTGAATCGCACACCGCGCCTCTTGCTTGCGTTCACGCTCCTCTTCATCCTCGCCTTCACACCCCCTGCGCTGGCACAAACACCCGCCGACTCGCTTACGCTGCAAGCTGAAGCGGGCTTCGATGGTTATTTCCGCCCGGATGCCTGGTTTCCGGTGATTGTACGAATCACCAACGATGGCGGCGATGTGCGCGGGCGGCTGGTCGTGCGCCCTGCCACCAGTGGGGCGGCGCTTCAGAACGCCTATAGCACGCCAGTCGATTTGCCTGCCGGGGCGAGGCAGGCGGCGACACTCTACGTCACCGCGTCCGACGGACTGCAACAACTGCGCGTCGAACTGATTGACGAGCAGGGCATCGTCGCTGCCAGCGCACCCGCCAATGTACGCCGCATTGGTCCGCCTGATCGTCTGTCGGTGGTCATCAGCAACGCCGTCTCCGGCGCGGTCGATATCAGTGTGATTCGCAGCGGCAGCGCGACGGGGGCGCAGGCGTTGATGGCGGCTGCCGACCTGCCCGACCGCGCTGGGCTGTTTGACGCGGTAAACGTGCTGCTCTTTAACGACACGGACAGTGGGGAACTGACGGCGGCACAACGGACGATGCTTGCCGAATGGGTGACGCGAGGCGGACACCTGCTTGTGACGGGCGGCGGTGCGTGGCAGGCGACGGCGGCGGGCTTAACCGACCTGCTGCCGCTGCGCCCGACCAGCAGCGTTTCGGTAGATGATCTGGCGGCGCTGTCAGCGTGGATCGGCGGCGAACCTGCCGATAGCAGGAGTACGCTGCTGGCAATTGGCGATCTGGCACCTGACGCCGATGTGCTGCTGGCGGCGGACGATGGTACGCCGTTGATTGTGCGGCGAACGCTTGGCGCAGGCATTGTCGATTACCTGGCATTTGACCCCAACGCCGAACCTGTCCGCGATTGGGCGGGGCAGCGCGAGTTATGGTACACGCTCGCCAGTGCAGTCGAAACGACGCAGCCGAGTTGGGCATATGGCTTTGCACGCTGGGACTCGGCGGCGCAGGCGGTGGAAATCCTGCCAGGGCTGGATTTGCTGCTCGACTGGCTGCCGTTGTGCGGCTTCCTGGCGGTCTACATCGTGCTTATCGGTCCGGTCAACTATTTTGTGCTGAACCGCATCAATCGCCGTGAATGGGCGTGGCTGACGATCCCGATCTTCATCGTCATTTTCAGCGTGCTGGCATTCGTCTTCGGCAATAATCTGCGCGGCACAGACGCCGTTGTCAGCCGCCTTGCCGTCGTGCAAAGCTGGGCGAACAGCGAGCAGGCACGCATGGAAGGCGTGATCGGCATCCTGTCGCCGCGCCGTGCCGATTACACCCTGTCCACAGCGGGCGCGATCCTGCGTCCGCTGCCGCTGCCCCGCTTTAACCCCGGCGGACTGCTGGCGGTCAACAGCCAGCTCAATACGGAAATTCAGCAGAGCGATGCCTTCACCGCGAGCGCGTTCACGATTGACTCCAGCATCTTCGCCCGTTTCACGACCGAAGGCAGTATCGCGCGTCCAGGCATCGGCGGTCAGGCATCCATCAGCGATGATCGCAGACTTGCCGGCCAGGTGGTGGTGCGCGGCGCGGTCTTTAACGAGACGGATTTTGTGCTGCGTAACCCGGTCGTGCTGGCGCGCGGCGTGGCGCTGCAACTGGAAGAGGATCTGGAACCCGGCACTGTACGCGACTTTGAACTGACGCTGCCGGGGCAGGAGACACTTACCCCCGCGCTGTACTACGCGTCGCCGTTCGCCAACGCCAACTTCTACTCCGGTCAGATCGAACAAACCATCGCAGACATCATGGGTGCGGGCTACAACCAGTATCTCTACTACAATAACTTCGTCATTGATGAGGAACCGGAAGCGATGGAAAACCGCCGCCGTCAGTTGTTCCTGCAAGCCTTTATCCGCGATCTGCCCGGTACGCTCAACGCCGCTACTACCGCCACCCTGCGCGGCGACAGCCTCTACCTGGTCGGCTGGACGGACAGCGCACCGATGCAGACGGAACTGACGGGTGCTGATTGGCGCGCGCAGGATACGACGCTTTACATCACGGAGTTGGAAACCGAGCGGGTGACAGGTACAGGCGATGTGCTGATCACGCCTGACCGCTTCACCTGGACGATTCCTGCCTACACAGGCACGCGCGAAATGACGCCCGTGAACATCCAATTGGATACAGGCGATGAGGTTGTGTTCCGCTACACGCCGATTGCGACGGCACGGCTGGAAGAGGTGGAGGAACTGAACGTGATGCTGCGCCAGTTCAACACCGGCACGCGCACCATCCCGATTGCATTGTGGGACTGGGCGGCGGGCGACTGGGTGGAACTGGACGCGCGGCAGGACCGCTACACCGTGCCGCAGCCCGAACGCTTTATCGGACCGCTGAACGCGGTGCAGGTGCGGCTGCGCGCCGAAGACCTGGGCAATTTCATGATGCGCGGGCAAATGTGGATCGAACAGACCGGGAGATTTTGACGCATGGCAGACATGATTATCGAAACAAAAGATTTGGTCAAGCGCTTTGGCAAGTTCACGGCGGTCAATGAGCTGTCGCTCGCCGTGCCTGCTGGCTCGATTTACGGCTTCGTCGGTCCCAACGGCGCGGGCAAAACGACGACCATGCGCGTGCTGACGACGTTGACACGCCCAACCTCCGGCGAGGCATGGGTGAACGGTCATCGTGTCACCGATGAGCCGCGCGCCGTGCGCCGCGCCATCGGTTATATGCCGGACGAGTTCGGCGTCTACGACGATATGCGTGTCTGGGAGTATCTCGATTTTTTTGCCGCCTGTTACGACATCCCCGAAGGTGAGCGCAAGAAGCTGATCGAGGACCTGCTGGCGCTGGTGGATTTGACACACCGCCGCGACGATATGGTCGATAAGCTCAGTCGCGGGATGAAGCAGCGGCTGTCGCTGGCGCGCACGCTGGCGCATGACCCGGCAGTGCTGATCCTCGATGAGCCTGCGTCGGGGCTCGACCCGCGCGCCCGTGTCGAAATCCGCGAGCTGCTGGTCGAACTGGCGAAGATGGGCAAGACGATCTTCTTTTCGACGCACATTCTGGCGGACGTGAGCGAAATCTGCACGCACATCGGCATTGTCGAGGCGGGCAAGATCATCGCGCAGGGCAGCATGGACGAGATGCGCGCCCAGTTGCAGCCGCACCGCGAAATCACGGTGACGGTGCGCGATCAGGACGCAGTGGAGGCAGTCAAGACAGCGGTCGGTGGGATGCCGGATGTCGTCGGTGTGACGGAACTGGAGCAGAAGAGCGGGCGCTACAGAGTGCGCATCGACTTCACAGGCGACGATGAAGGTGTTGCCGCGCTCAGCCAGAAGATCAACAGTGCCGGCATCGCCGTTCTCGGTTTTGCGGAAGAGACGAAAGACCTGGAATCGATGTTCATGCGCGTGACAAAGGGCATTGTGACCTAGTATGGACAATATTGTTGAAGCTCGCGAACAATTCCTTGCCACCATCGCCCGCATCCTGCGCTGGGGCGTGATCGCCAACGCGGTTACGGCGCTGCTGGTCTTGATCACGGCGCTGGTGGCGGCGTCCGGCGCGGTCGCCAACCTGTTCCCGACGCTGCAAGGCGTGCTGCTGTTTCGCTATGGCGGCGCAGCGGATACTGCTGTGGCGCTCGTCATTCTGGCGCTGCTGGTCAACGTCAGCCTGCTGCTGGTGCTGATGGTGGCGGTGCTGGCGCGCGAATTGTGGTCACTGGTAGGTCTGGTGCTGCTGGCAGCCGCCAATGTCGCGGCGCTGGCACTGCTCGGCTTCACACCCGCCGTTATCACGCTGGCGTTCAGCCTGTGGGCGATTGTGCGGCTGGCGCGCGGCATGAAAGCGCTCCGTGCCAACCCGGTCATGATTCGCGAGTTACGCGGGCGCATGCGCGGCGCGCGTGCCTTCGTCGTTATGTCGATCTACCTGGCGCTGATGAGCGGCTTTGCATTGCTCGTGTACACGATCTTCGGCAATGTCAGCGCACTCAACGCATCGGCGGCGACGGGCGAAGTTGGGCGCATCGTCTTCGCAGGTGTGGTGGGCATTGAGCTGCTGCTGATCATCTTCATCGCGCCGTCGTTCACCGCGGGCGCGATCACAGGCGAACGCGAACGCCAGACGTATGATCTGCTGCGGACGACGCTGCTGGCGACGCCATCGTTTATCACTGGCAAGCTGGAGTCGTCGCTCGGTTATATCCTGCTGCTGCTGCTGGCGGCGATACCGTTACAATCGATCGCGTTCCTGTTCGGCGGCGTCAGCGAAACCGAGGTGCTTCTGGCATTCGTAATTCTGGCAGTCACGGCAATCACGTTCGGCACGGTCGGCATTTACTTCTCGGCGAGCCAGGCACGCACACTTGCCGCCAGCGTGCGCACCTACACCATCATCGGCATCTTCGCGTTTGCGGTGCCGCTGGTGGGCGCATTCGTGGTCAGCATCGTGCGGTCGATCTTCTTTTCTAACGCCAGTGCCGCACCGCTGCCTGGCTTTGAAGCGCTGCTGGTCTACGCCAACCTGTTCCTAACGAGCCTAAATCCGTTCCTGACGGCGATTGATACGCAGCAGTTACTGGTGGGGCAGCGTGTGCTGGGGTCGTATCCGCAGACGCTCATCAGCAACGGCGCGACGATTCCGCTAATCTCATCGTGGGTGCTGTTCGCCATCATCTATCTGGCGACTGCCGCCGTGCTGCTGGTGCTGACGAACCGCCGCACGCAGGTGGTGGATATGCAGGCGTGACAACCCTCACCTCGCTGCCCGCCGGATTGCCCGCCCGCGCAAATGCCGTTACAATCCTCTCATAATGTTTGTCTCAAGCTGAGAATAAGCATCTCCTGCTGCTCAATGCGGTGGGGGATGAGGTATAACTTATGCTGCTGCGTGCCTATCGTCTGTCCGATAAACTCGGCATTGTCCTCCTTAAGTCGCTCGTCGCGCTGACCGATGCCACGCTAGCCGGGCTGCTGCTCGTGCGCCAGGCGTTTGTCGCGCTGGTGCTGCTGCTCGCGCGCCCGCTCATTGCGCTCTTGAGCTTTGTGGTGGGTCTGTTCGCGCGCGGTGGGACTGTCGTCGCGCGCGCGGGTGTGGGGGCAGCGCAGGGCGAGATGGCGCGCAGAGCCGCCCGCCGCGAACTCGACAAGTCGATTATCGAAGACCCACTGCGTCGGCAGAACCGCCTGCTCAGCGGCTTCGCAGTCGTCACGCTGCTGGCGCTGGTCGGCGTCGTCCTCTGGGCGACCAACCCCGCCCGCCAGCCGCAGCCGCTGCCCGTCGTGGCAGCCGGGCTGCCCGCCGCACTCAGTGCAGCCGATACGCTGCAGCCGGCCGTGGGGAATAGCAACCCGATCAACCCGCTGCCCACCGCCATCCCGACGGCGACGGCACTCCCCGACGCACTGCAAGCGCGCGGCACGATTGCCTACGCCGCCCGTGAAAGCGGACAGACCGACATCTACGCATTGCCCATCGGTGCGCGCACGCCCGTGCGCCTGACCAACGACCCCGCCGAAGACCGCGATCCGGCCTGGTCGCCAGACGGACGGCGGCTGGCGTTCGCCTCCAATCGTGGCAATAACTGGGATTTGTACATTCAGGATTACGCAGCGGACACGCTGACGCGCATGACATTCGGGCAGGCATTCGAGGCGAACCCTGCCTGGAGTCCCGACGGGCAGTGGCTCGTCTACGAGAACTACGTCGGCAACAACCTCGACATCTGGTATGTCAAAGTCGATGGATCGGTGCTGCCTGCCACGCTGCCGGGCATGAGCAGCGCACCGGACTTTTCGCCCACCTGGTCGCCGGACGGGCGGCAGATCGCGTTTGTGTCGTGGCGCGATGGAAACCAGGACATCTACGTACTGGACCTGAACACCTCGACTATTATCAATTTGACGAATACGCCGCTGCGCAATGAAGACTATCCGGCATGGTCGCCTGACGGGCGCGCACTGGCGTTCAGCGCGCTGGACGAGGGCATTGAGAAAGTTTTCGTCCAGCCAATCGACCAGCCGACGGCGCAGGTCGTCGCCGGAGGGCGTGCGCCCGCCTGGTCGCCAGATGGCAGCAGTATCAGCTATGTGACCGATTCGCTCGCCAGCGGGGGCGCGCAGTTGATCGCCGCGCCGTACACCGACGCGGGTGTGATCACCAGCATCGTCAGCGTGCCGTTCGGCGCGTATGGCACAGCATGGACCGGCACGCCGCTGCCCCAAGCAGTCATCAACGCGGGCATTCAACGGCTGCCGAACGAGGCGCTGTTCATCGAACAGGAAGCGCCGCTGACCAGCGACCCTGCCTATCGGCTGCGGGCGCTGCCGGGCGTGGATGCGCCGTTCGCGTCTTTGAGCGAGCGTGTGGATGACAGCTTTAACGCGCTGCGTGAGACGACCGTTCAGACGGTCGGCTGGGATTTCCTCGGCACGTTGCAGGATGCGTTCTGGGATTTGAACCGCCTGCCGGAACCGGGAGAGCCGCGCCGTAACTGGCTGATGACCGGGCGCGCCTTCGGCTTTAACCGCAACACGATTGTCGGCTTCCCCGCGCCCGTCGAAATTGTGCGCGAAGACATCGGCGTCGAAACCTACTGGCGCGTGTATGTGCGTGTAGCGGATGAGGCGCAGGTGGGGCAACTGGGCGAACCGCTGCGGCGGATGCCGTGGGATTTCCTGGCGCGCGACCAACGCGATGTACAGGCGTATGACGAGGGCGGGCGACTGCGCAGCGCGATGCCCGCCGGCTACTATATCGATTTCACGCAGTTGGCGTTCGATTACGGCTGGCTGCGGATGCCCGCAGGCGGGGAGTGGCGCGCGAACATCAACGCTGTCAACTACTGGCTGTTCTACAAGCCGGAAGGACGCGACTGGTACAGCGCCATGCGTGAACTGTACAGCGATGGCGCGCTGATCAACTTTGCGCCGACCGCAGCGCCAACGGCAGCCGGATTGACCGACGCGACGCTGACGGCGCTGCCGCCTCAGCAGCCAGCCGCAGCAACCCTCACCCCAAGTCTTCAGGGTGACGGGCAAGATGATGAACCAGACGCCACAAGTCCCGCACCCACGCCGCGCGTGCCGACACCGTTCGCGACCGCGCCGATTTCGCCGCCCAGCACCGATGTGCCCGACATCCCGATCATACCAACGGCGGGGGGCTAGACGATGCGTCGCCAAGGTGGAGTGTCACCGCTGCTGCTGATCATCGTGGCTGTAATCGCGTTTGGGGCGCTGCTGGCGGCGAACGCGCGCCCACAAGAGGCAGTGCGTATCGTCGTGCCGACGCAAGCACCGCCCACGCAGACGGTCAATCCCTGGCAGGCGGTCTTGCAGGCAGGCTTTGGCGCGCAAGGCACGCAAGCGCCCACTGTGCCGCCGATTGGCACGTTCGCCGCGCCGACGCTGGTCTACAGCGGCGCAGTTGCGCCCCCTGTCGCGGCGGGGGATGTCGCGGGGGTACCGACGATGGCGTTTGCCAGCGGCGCAACGCCGACGCGCCCGCTGCCGACGCAGCCGTTCGCCGCGACCGACGCGCCGATCACTGCCGTCGCTGTCGATTTGCCGACGCAGGTCTGGCAGCCGCCCGCGCTCGTGCCGCCGATTGCGCGCGATCCGCTAGGGCGCGACCACTATTTCTTCGCGCGCCCGATCGATAGTAACGCCACTAACTTCGGCTTGTTCTACTACGCCTACGGCAGCGATGGACCCGAAGATGCCTGGCGCGTCCACGCTGGAATCGACATGCCGAACCCTGTCGGGCAGACGGTGCGTGCGGCGGGCAGCGGCGTGATCGAATGGGCGGCGGATGGGCTGCGCGTGGAAGGCGCGGTTTTCCAGAATACCAGCAGCTACGGCAACGTGGTCGTCATCCGCCACGACTTCGGCTATCAGGGACGCCCGCTGTTTACGCTCTACGCGCACCTGAGCGCGGTGCTGGTCGCGCCGGGGCAGGTCGTGCGGGCAGGCGATCCGATTGGGCTGGTGGGAGAGACGGGACGTGTGAGCGGTCCGCATGTGCATTTTGAGGTGCGCATGTGCCGGACAACCGTGTGCAATGATATTCCCGGCTACGGCGACACGTACAACCCGTACCTGTGGATGGTGTCATATGTTGGGCATGGCACGATTGCCGGGCGGCTGGTGGACAGCTTTGGCGAGTGGATCGAAGACGCAGATGTGACGATTCGCAGCGTGACGCGCGGCACGGTGGAGGCGACGACCAGCACATATATCTTCCAGGAGACGGGCGTGGACGTGAACCCCGACCCAAACTGGCAGGAGAACTTCGTGGCGGGCGATATTCCCGTTGGTCGCTACGAGGTGATCGCGACGGTCAACGGCGTGCGGCTGGCGCAGACGGTCGAAGTCTACGAAGGACTGACGAGCTTCGTCGAGCTTGCGCCGGACGCGAACACGCAGCTGCTCGCACCGTCGGAGATCGTCACGCTGGAAGCACCGCCAGTAGAGGCAACGACAGGAAACTAAGGCTCATCATGACACGGGCATGTCGCATCCGCATTTAGACATAATGAGTCTGATTTACGCACCAGGAACACATCCCCATGAACTACGACCCCGCCCACAAAGACATCCTCGATGACATCCTGCTCACCATCCCGAACGTGAAGGCGGGCAAGGCGTTTGGCTACCCGTCGTACAAGATCGCGGGCAAGGTGTTCGCGTTCGTTGGCGGCAAAGGCATGGCGATCAAACTGACAGAGCCGCGCGTGGCGGCGCTCGTGCCGACGCAACCGTACTACCGCATCTTTGAGCCTGCCGAGGGGCTGGTGTGGAAGGCGTGGCTCACGATTGAGCCGGACGACCCGGCTGCGTACCACGACCTCGAACCGCTGTTCATCGAATCGATTGAAGGCG
>JANRJX010000014.1:0-3963 GCA_033763755.1 Chloroflexota bacterium | reverse complement strand
TTGTGGCAGCAAAGCCAGCAGACGCTCCAGAGCGCCGCTGCTGACGAGGATCAGGGTGAGGATCATCAGGACCCACGGTGCGGCGTTGAGCAGCGTGATGTTGATGTTCAGGCCGGGCGTACGCTGTATGACCGAAGCCAGTGAGCGCAGGCCGGCAAAGAGATACGCGCCGAACAACACGCGCGCCGGATGCCAGCCGCCAAAAATGACGATCGCCAGCGCGATCCAGCCATCGCCCTGCATGGCGGGCGGCACCGTCCAACCTGCGCGTACATTCAGAGAGTAAGCCGCGCCGGCCAGCCCAACGAGCGCCCCACCCAGCGCCGCGTAAAGGTAGCGCAGGCGGTTGACCGGGATGCCGCGCGCAAATGCGGCTTCCGGCCGCTCGCCGACAGCGCGCATGTTGAGGCCCGACGGCGTCCGCAGGAAAACCCAGAGGCCGATGACGAGCAGATAGCTGATATAGGCAAAGGCGCTCTGACGGAAGAAGATATCGCCGAGGATGGGGATATCCGCAAGGATAGGCAGCGGTGTCGGCAGGAGCTGAGGACCGGGAATACGGGCAAAGTTGGTCCCCAGGAAGACGGCAAGATCGACACCCAACAGCGTCAGCACGAACCCAACTGCGACCTGATCCTGGCGAAGGTAGATGGATGCGAAGGCGACGAGCAGGGCCACCAGCGCGCCCACGAGCATGGAGGCCAACGCACCCGCGATAACCGCCGGTACTGCCGCTTCGATGGGTGTCATGCCAGTGGCGACGAATATCGGCTGTACCGAATACGCGACGACGAAGCCGCTCATAGCGGACAGCACGATGCTGCCATCCAACGACAGGTTGACGATGCCTGAGCGTTCGGTGATGGTCTCCCCCAGCGCCGCGATGACCAGCGGCGTGGCATTGGTGACGATGCCCGCCAGGGTGCCGATGAGCGGATCACTCATGCGCCACCTCCCGCCGAGGTTCGGGCGTTGGCAGGGCCACCGATTGTGGCAGTGACTCCCGCCGCTTTTTCCAGCGTTCGCTCAACCCATTGAACAGCAGTGCGCTGAGGACGAGGATACCCTGCACGACGCCGACCAACGCGACATCCAGGCGCAGGGCGACCTTGAGCTGGGCGCTGCCCCCCAACAGCACGCTGAAGGCAAACGTAATGAGCGGCACCAGCAGGACTCCGCCAGCGGCAAGCAGTGCCACCAGCACGGCCAGGAAGCCGATGCCGCCGCTCACCAGCGGGCGCAGGCTTTGAAAGACGACCAACGCGCGAAATGCCCCTGCCAGCCCGGCGAGCGCACCACAGACAATGAATGCGCTGAGGACCGTGCGCGTCGTCGGGACGCCGAGCAGCAGCGCCGAACGCGCGTTTCTGCCTGTCGCCTTGAGCTGGAGTCCCCAGCGCGTGCCGCGCAGAGCCGCATAGACCACGACGAGCGTGGCGACGACGGCGATCAGCATCAGCGGGCTGACGCGAAAATCATCGGAGAAGCGCGGCAGCAGCGCGTCTGCCGGGAAAGGCGGCGAGGAACGAACGCTTCCTCCTTCCGCCGGCTGCCATGGGCCAGTGATCAGGTACAGCGTGGCGAGATTGGCGATCTGGTTGAGCGCCACGCCGCCGAAAATCTCATTCACGCCCAGGCGCGATTTCAGGAACCCGGCCAGCGCTCCCCACAGGCCGCCGCCAATCATGGCGGCAGCAAGCTGCGCAGCGATCAACAGCGGGCCAGGGAGCGGCCACGACAGCGCAACCGCGCTGGCAAAGATGGCCCCCATCGTGAGCTGACCATCGACGCCGATATTCCACAGGCCCGCGCGAAACGTGATGATCAGCCCAATGCTGGCGAACGTCAGCGGAATCCAGAAATTAACCACGTTCGCCGCGGCGTCAGCATCCCGAAACGCCCCGCGCAGCAGTTCGGATGCCGCCGCCGCAGGGTTCACACCAGCAGCAGCGATCAGCACGGCGCTCGCCACGAGCGAAATCAGAATCGGGATGAGGGCCGTTGCCGCTTGTGGGAGCACGCCTTGACTTTTCATGATGCCAACTCCTCGAACTGACCGCCGATGAACCGCCCCAGCCGCTCTAACATGGCCGATGGCGAGCCACCCACCGTTAATTCTGCCGTCCTGCCCGCGTAGAAGACGAGTATGCGGTCACTGTAGGTCACCAACTCGTCCAGGTCTGGCGATGAAAACAGCACAGCCGCGCCGCTGTCACGCCGCGCCATGAGCTGATGCCAAATCCAGCGCGCAGAATCGACGTCCAGGCCCCGCGTCGGCTGTTCCAGGACCAAGAGCGAGGGACTTTCTGGCATCAGCCCCATGAGGACACGCTGCTGGTTGCCTCCGGAAAGTTCTTCAATTCGACTGTCTGGCCGTCCGCGCACATTGTACCGTTTGATGAGCTGCTGCGTGTGCTCGTGCGCCTGGGCCCACGGGATGAGGGGCGTTGGTTTCATCATCAATGCGACATGTTCGGCCAAGGTCAGCCCGGCGACCAGCCCTTCCTCCAGGCGGCCAGCGGCGGCGAAGGCTACACCAGCGGCCTTAAAGCCCCGGTAGGATGCTCCTGTCAGCTCTGTCTCGTTGATGAAGAGCTGTCCGCCGCTGGGTCGCAGCAGCCCCGCACAGGCACGCAGGAGCAGTTCCTGCCCGCTGCCTTCAAGGCCCGCAAGCCCCAACACTTCCCCACGCCGCAGCGATACCGTCAGCCCTTCCACGGAAAGACGCCGTGTGCGCAGGCTCACCTCGCTCACCTGCAAGAGGGGCGGGGCACCCGTCAGGTTCACACGGGTACGGTTTTCGGCCGCCAGTTCTTGCCCGAACATCAGGTTCACCAGTTCGTCAGTCGTCGCCGGCAGCGACCGCGTGCCGACCAAGCGTCCGGCTCTCAGCACAGCCACTTCGTCACAAAGCGCAAGCACGTCTTCCAGTTTGTGCGATACGAGCAGCACAGTCATGCCGTCTTCGCGGGCGAGTTGCTTGAGCGCATCGAACAGGGTCTGTTTTTGCTGAGCAGATATTCCGGTGGTCGGCTCATCCAGGATCAGCGCGCGAACCCCCAGGGCAAGCAAGCGCACGATTTCCAACTGCTGACGACCGCCAATGCTGAGCTGTGCGGTCGGCATGGCCGGGTCAAGGTCGAAGCCGAAGCGGGCGCTCAAGCGCCTCAGCTCAGCGGCGGCAGCGCTTCCGGTGACGCCGCGCGCTGTCAGCGGGCCAAAGACGAAGTTATCGAGCACGCTGAATGCAGCGACATCGAGCGGATCCTGCTGAAGCATCCCCACGCCCTCGCGGAGTGCCGCCAGCGGCGTCCGGTAGTCGACCACACGGCCATCAAAGCGAATCTCTCCACTGTCCGCCCGCTGGTACCCCGCAAGGGTCTTCATCAGGGTCGATTTGCCAGCACCATTCTCGCCCAACACCCCATAGATACGACCGCTCTCGAAACGCAAAGAAATGTTTTGGTTGGCCTGCACCGAGCCAAAGCTTTTAGAAACGCGCTGAAGTTCGATGTTCACGAACTTCCTCCTCTTGCAGCTTACCAGAAACGAAAAGGGGCGCTGGCGAACCAGCACCCCTGCTTACTCTATTGAGCGCGGACTCTGCGCGGCGGTCAGTGCTAGCTGGCTTCGCTCGCGCCGACGATGCCTTCGAGAAGCTGCTGCGAATACCAGATGCTGGCTTCATCCTCTGGGGCAATATACGGCAGGTCAACCCCTTCTTCGGCGATGACGGTGCCATCCTGGTACGCCAGCGGGCCAGTCCACAGGTACACCCCGTCGGGATTGGCTTCGGCGGATGCAGCGGCGGCAGCAATGAACTCGTCGAGCAGGGCCGAATTCTCTTCTGTCAGTCCAGGACCCTTCACGAAACCGACGCCCGACGTGTCGAGGTTGTTGATATCTGACCAATCCGGGTTGAGGAGCTTCCACTCCTGTTCATACGTTCCCGCCTGTACCGCC
>JANRJX010000013.1:0-9040 GCA_033763755.1 Chloroflexota bacterium | reverse complement strand
GATACAATGGTTATCAATGGCTCATGGAAGCTCACTAGGGCTTGATTTCTTGCTGGAGAACAACGTTGATACGCACGATTACGCAAAACGACTCGTCGGCGATTGCTGCGCTGTCCATTGATGCAGGTCTATTCCCGCCGGAAGCAGTCGCATTTCTTGACGAGATGATGGCGAACTACTTCAAAAACCATCAGGCAAACGGTCACCTCTGCGTCGTCGATGAAGAGAACGATGCATTGATCGGTGTCGCTTACTATGAACCTGCATTAGCGACAGACCGGACATGGTATCTGACGATGATTGGGATACGCCGCGCCCTTCAGGGTCAAGGACGCGGCGCGGCACTCATGGCGTATGTCGAGGAGTCGCTCAAAGCAGCGGGACAGCGCCTCTTACTTGTCGAAACATCGGGAACACCCGATTTCACGCTCACGCGCAGATTTTACGCGAAGCTTGGGTATGAGGAAGAAGCACGAGTGCGAGACTACTACGCGCCAGGCGATGATATGGTGTTGTTTCGCAAGCTTCTAAATGCGGAGTAGCAGTTATCCCTTTCGTCCAGGCTGAGGCAGAAACTCGACGACGCGCAAGCCGTTCTCGTCCCGCTCACGGATGGTCGCGTTGGCGATCTCCGGGTAGCTCGTCTTGAGCAGGTCGCGGATCGCGTTGTTGTCAAGTGTGGACATGGACGCATCCTCGACGATGCGCGTCGCGCCGATCTTGAACACGCGCGCGGGCTGGGTCGGGGTCACATTCTGGTCGGTCATGGTGATGAGGTCCTTTTCTAAGTGAGAGAACTAAAGCAGAGCGGTCTGCGCGGACGCACCTTTCGCGCGGTGGTGTCCATTGGCGGAATGAGTAAGTTCGTGCGGCGGGGTGAGGGTCAGCGGTTCGTCGTGTTCGTCATCGACGACGGGCATCTCGTCGGTCTCATTTGTGACGGGTTCCGGCTCGACCGCGCCGACCTGCACGAAGTCAGTGAGCGAAAACAGCGGCATGTCGCGGGCGGTCAGGTGCTTCATCTTCTTCGCCAGCGCATATACATCATCGATGCGGATCGGCGTGTCTCCGTCCCACAGCTTACCGTCGATGAGGATGGCGGCGAGCTGCACCGCCTGGCGGTATGCGGCGGCATCCATCTCCCCGCCCGTGAGCTTGAGATGACTGATTTTGACTGCCTTCTTGCCCTTCTTCAGCGGAATATCGACTGTCGGTTCGACGGGAGGCGGAGGTAGCGCAGGTTTCTTCGTGCTGACAATTGGTGTGGGCGGCACGTCCGGGATGATGGGCGGGTCGGCTTCGACGGCAGACAGGGCGATCAGGGCTTCCGCGATAATCTCGGTCAGGTCAGCGATGCGACTGTAGGTGAAACGGTTGAGGTGGGCGAGATCGCCGCGCTGAATGAGCAGCGTTCCATCACGCGAATCACTGTCACTTTCGGGCAGTGTCAGCGTGATGACCGTCGGCACAGCCTTCGATTTCTTGTTGGGCATGATCTATCCTTTACATCTACATCTGGTCAACAGGTGAATTGGCGATGGAACACGATTTTTACTGTGATGAAGTGCTGAGCGGAAAAACGGTTGTGGAAAAGGTGCGTGAAACGCCGACTGTGCTGGCGTTTCAGCATACGCGCCCTGCGTATCCAGTGCATATCGTCGTCATCCCCAAACAACACATTGCATCGCTTCTGGCAATTACGGCGGAGAACGAGCCGCTGCTGCTGGAACTGCTGGGCGTCGTTCAGGATTGTGCTGCTCACGTGGTGGCGGAAAATGGCGCGTGTCGCATCGTAACGAACTTGGGGACATATCAGGAATCAAAGCACCTCCATTGGCATATAATCTCAGGCGAAAGACTTCAGACGGTGGGCTGAACATGAAGTGCCGGACACAGGTCTTTCAGCAGCAGTGACCCGCAGACATGGCAAAATCCGTATCCACTGAGCGTGTTGAAGCCGAACGAAGGCTGTCGGTCACCATGTTTGTGATGTTCTGGAAACGGACATGGTCCGTTCACCCAGTCACCGCGTAGCTTGCCGCCGCGCTGCATGAGCGCGTGTGTGACACGGACGATCAGGTCGGCACTCGGCGTGTAGGGCGTAGTCGATTGGATGCCTAGTGATGTGGGACGCGGCGCTGGAGGGGGAATATACGCGGCGAAGTCTTGCAGGGTGTAGCGATGGTCATGCAGTTCGATTAGACTACACAGCGCATTGCCACGCGACGGTTTGTTGTTCACCGAGCCGACGACGCGCAAACTCTGCGCCACACTCAGCCTATCGCCGTCGAGTGCCGATGCCAGTCCACGTAGGAGCAGCCGCGCTCCTTTCAGCTCGGTCGTTGGTTTATCCAGCCACCAGTAGGTGTGATAACCCCCGCCGCTCGCTACGATGCACGATGGCGCTGGAGTGGCGCGTCGCAGCCGTGCCAATGCTTCAGTCGATAGGTCATCCACGTCGACGAATAATGCCGGCAACGCGACCACCTCCGCTGTGCCGCCGCGCTTCCACCGGGTCAGACCGGAACGACGTAACCCGACCGCGAAGTACGCGCCCCATCCAAGTGCGTTCGTTGCATCGAGGCGGGCGAATGCGTCGTGCAGTGCAGGTGTATCATCAAGCCGAATATGGCGTGAGGGGGTCGGGTGCGCCCCGTCGGGATGGATGGCGGTGAGCGTGAGACAGGTCTGACGGTAGTCGGTGCAGCGGGCGAGCAGCGCGTCGAAAAACGCGGAACGCTCATGGTGACCGTACATGGCATCAGAACAGCGCCAACTGCTGCGTGCGCGCTTCTTCATAGATGGTTTCGCGCTGCGGGAACACCAGTGGCGGACGCTCGGCGTGGGGCGTGCGCTTCACCACAGAACGGCGTGTCGGCTTGACCACTGGCGCGGCGGTTTTCGCCTCCGTTTGTCCGCTGATGAACGAAACGACTTTTGCGGCGACCTCGCGCTCGAAACCGGGAAACACGATGCGGTGTTCGGTCAGCCATGCGGCAATCGCATCCATCGTGCCGCCATCGAGCATGGTGAGCAGTTCGGCGCGCCGTTTCGACCACAGCGCCTCGTCCGCCACCAGATGGACGCTATCCAGGTATGCTATGACGACTTCGATCGGGCGCTGCACAGGGTCGGATGATGGCGCTTCGTGTGCCGTTTCGACCGGGATGATCGTCGCGCCCATCTCGATTGCCAGCGCGATGAGCGGGTCGGCTTCTGTTTCGCTTGGTGTTTCAATCACCGCTTCTACTGTGAGGCGCGTGTTCTCGACGTTCCAGTAGCCCGCATCCTCGATATCGATCTCACTGACCGCACCCGCCGCCTTGAACAACTGTGATGGATCGAGCAGTGTCTCGTCGCGCCCAATGGCTTCGAGGAGCGCTTCCTCAAAACCGCCCTCGCCTTCCGTAAGCGCGTCCAACCCAGTCAAGCCGATGTCTCCCGTCAAAAGTTTGGCGGCACGCTGCTTACGCGACATCAATTGGACGGCGGTCTGCTCCATCGTGCCTTCTGCGTAAAGGTAGAACACTTTGCAGTGCGTGTGCGTCTGGTTCAGCCGGTACGAGCGTGCCGCCGCCTGCATCAGCGTGGACAGATTGAAGACCAGTTCGTAGAAGATGAGCGACGGGAAGTGGATGAGATCAAGCCCGGTTTTCACAAGCTCAGGATTGCACAGCACGACGTTCGTGCCTTTGGCGATCTCGCGCTCGATGACCGCTTCGCGCCGCTCGGCATCGACAGTGTTTTTGAGGATGAACGTGCGTGCATCCGGCACATGCTGGCGGATCAGGCTCTCCAGGCGCGGCTGAATGTCACGGGTGGCAGTCTGTCTGAAATAGATCACGCAGGGGCGACCGTCCGCCAGTTCAGCCCGCACCAGGTCGATAAGCGCCTGCTCTTTGGCGTAAATGCGGTCTTCGCCGTAGCTGGGGATGCTGGCGACGGTGTACGGCTCCTTCACGCCCGTGATCGGGTGCTTGATGTTGTGGATGACCTCGTAGGGGCGGAACGCCGCATTGACCCAGCCCATCGACCACTGAAGGTATGCACCCTTGAATGTAGCGTCGCCTTCCCATCGCCGCTGGATGAGGTAATCCTTCAGCCGCTGGCGTGTGCGGTCGTACTCGGCGTACACATCCGCGTCCAGTTCGACGGGCAGCGCAATCTCTTCGTACTGCGGCAGCGCCTTGCCCAAGTCGCCGAGTGAAAAGAAGATCGCGTGATCCAGCACTTCCGCGACCAGCAGCGGCGAAATACCTGGCGCTTCTTGGTATGGACGCTCGTATGTGCTGGTTCCGGTATATGCGCCCGTGTCTCTGTCATACGATGGGCGTTCCTCGACGACCTGTTCGCGCACACCCATGTCCGCCACCCAGCGCGACTCGGCGCGCCCGCGCTGATTCGCATTCTCGTTGACGACCTCCTGAAAGTCACGCGAATCCCGCTTCTTTCGCTCGAACCGCTTCCCGCCGCCCCAGTTGTAACGCTGGCGCACGCGCGGATTGAGCGCATACTCCAGGTTGAAGATCGATGACGACCGCCCGTTGAACGGCGTGCCGGTCATCGCCAGCACCTTCTTCGCCAGCCCCGCCATGCGCGCAAAGGCTTCGCCGTTCCCTGTATCGCCGTGCTGCGCCTCATGCACCTCATCCCATATGAGCAGATACACCCGATCCGGGAACATACGTTTGAGGTACTCGTCGAGGCGGTAGCGGGGGTTTTTCGGCGGATACTTCTCGCCCGGCTTCGGCTGAGACCCCTTATCGCGGCTTTCACGCCAGAGCGGAGAACTGCACACGCCGCACGTCCGCTTGCCGCCTTCGAGCCAGCTTTGTGATGCGGGAGAAGTTACGCCTTTTTTCTCCTGCATGACGACTGACCCGCAACGCGGGCATTTCGGCACGCGCTCACGCTTGATGCGCTGATGTGGCAGATAGCCATCCGGCACAGGCGCGCCGAACCGCCACAGCGCGACTGCTTCATTACGCCAAATAACTGACGGTTCCCACGCGCAGCCGAGCTTCGTCAGGTCGCGTTTGATCAGCCCGATCTTCGGCACGGTCGCTGGGAGTTGTTCAGCGCGCAGCATAAAGTCTTTGACCTGCTCATGGCGATCGAGGCGCTCGATAACTGCTTTCGGCGCGATGCTGGCGAGTTCGCGCTTCCATTTCTCGATCAGGTGCGGCGGTGCGACGATCAGCACCACCTGTTCGGGGCGCATCTTTCCGTGAAAGGCGGTGGCGATGTGAGAGGCAATAGCGACGGCAGATGCGCCTCCCAGCGCCGTTTTGCCGACACCCATTTGACCGATCAGGAGGATGCTGTCTCGATCCTGCAAACCGCGCGTGACCGCCGCAACGACGTGCTTCTGCGCTGTGTAGAGCGTGTGCTTGCCCTTGAGCCGGATATCGTCCAACCAGCGACCGATGCCATTCAGGTCGAAGCGGTACATCGGCTGGAACTTCGCGTTGAGGTATTGCGCCAGCGCGCGCTTGTTGGACGTGATGAAGCCGAGCAGCGCCTCGTCACCTTCCATCTCGACGCACGTCCCATCGCCGCCAAGCAGTGTGAGCGTCGTCGTCGGCTTCAGGCGGATCGTGGTCTTCTTGACCTGGCGTTCCGGGTCGTTCGGATCGGCTTCCACTTCCACGCGGGCGACCTGCTCGACATGCCGCGTCTTACCGCGCAGCGCTACTCGTCCGTATTCTTCCGACTCGATGACCGCGCCGTCGGCTACGCCTGCCGCTAGCACCAGTGCCAAATGTCCCGGACGTGGCGCGACGACGGGTTCAATTTCAGTGGGTGGGGGCGGAACTTCGAGAAGCGCCTGAAACCCGCCCGTCTTCCACGCGCCCTGTTCATCGATGAGCGCCAGACCCGCCACCTCGTCGAGCATGTCCGGCGCGAACACGAAGCGCTGGATCGAACGCGGCACAGGCAGGCGGTATACGGGTTCAGACTGCACGGTGAGCGGCTGCGGTTCGTCGCGGTCGCGGATAATCTGCTCGTACAACGCGGTCGGGTCGAGCGGCACACCCTTCACGGCGGCGACGATCATCTGATCATATTCGCCCAAGTGCTTACCCGGCAGCGCCCAGATATCCACGCGCGTGCTGTGCTTTGCCAGGAATGCCGCCGCCTCGTTCGTGATGTGCTGACGGTATACGCACCATAGTGCAAGCCCGCTATCCTGCACCCATTTCCACGCATGACGCAGGTAACGGAACTCGACACGCTTGCTGCCCGACGCGCCTGCATCGTGGTCGTAAGGCGGGTTGAGCCACGCCACACCGAATACATTGTTCGACGCGATCAGCCGCTCTACGTCGCAGCGCACTGCCTGCGTCCCCCCAAAACGGGCGATGCACGCCGCCACACGGTCGCCGTCGAGTTCGTTGGCGTAGGGCGTGACATTCCATGCCTGCGCCGCCGCTTCGAGAAACGCGCCTTCTCCGGCGAACGGATCGAGCAGCCGCACGGCAGGCGTGGCGGGGGCGACAAGCGACAGGATCGCCGTATGGTGTTTCGGTTCGATGGGCAGGTAGCCCATGATTTCCTTGCTCTGAAGCCTAGCCACAAGCTGCCTCCTGGAATTAAAAAGCCCCCGTTTTAGCGGGGGCTGGTGGTCGGTTGAGTTGTGAGAGCGATCGGTTACTTGAAGAGGTCGAGGTATTCCTGTGGCATCAATCGGTCAGGTAGCTCGGAATCGACGACCAGTTCCTCATGGTATCCCAGTTCGATCATGCAGCGCAGTATCGCCTGATACTGCCGGACAATCATTTCCGCATCTGGCGTGTTCTGACGACCGCGCCAAAGCGCCGCAAGGTCGCTTAGTTTGAACTCCATCGACTTGATCAGTTCCCGATCAATCGGAAAGGCATTCGCTTGCATTGGCGGTCAGCTCCTTTTCGGTTTCCAACGTGTGCCTTGTTGTTGCATCGCATCGATGTACCGTGCGAGTTGTCCCGTTGGTTCCGGTAGTGGAATATCCAACCGACGAGGAAAAGTCGCGCAGTTGTCGCGGTCTGGCGGCGGCGGCTGATCCCGTTGAGGGAAGGCATACGTGAATATTGTCTTTTCAGTATACCACTGAAGTGTCCGCGTCCGAATGCGATCGAACACCTCGTCACTTACAGAAAGGGACATCTGCCACACGTCGGTTAATGCGTCGCTGTCCGCCAGTTCAGCCGCGCGCTCGAAAATGGCGGTGTCGTCGAAAATCGCACCATCCATAGGACGATGTGCCTTCAGCCATTCTTTCACGGCTTCATCATCGCCAACAGCACGACAGGCTTCTTCTGTCGGATGAAAGCCGAAGATCACATCTTCATCACCCTCGAAATAAATTCCGACATGTCCCGCACGGATGAGCAACGACTCGCCCTTGTATGGCTCGGATCGAAACCCACTGCCACGAAATCCGATGATGAAAATGCGTTTCATGAGTGCTCCATTCCTGACGGCAGGATTATACCGTCACTCAGGCAGACCGATGACACCCTGTTCCAGCCCACCCGTGATCAACCGCGTCCACGCATCGACATCCAGATCGACGCTGAGCAGGTCGATCCCGCCCGCTGATCGCGTCTTGCGAACGAGCATCGCCCGCTGCCCCGCCTCGTACAGATATGCCGACCACGCATCGAACACCGGAACGTTGACGAGCTGAGTGACGTGGTGTTTCAGCTTCGCAGTCGCCTGTGCATCGCTCGTGCGGAAGATGAACGTCGTCGATTTGCCGCCGTAGTTCGGCGTGACCGCCAGGTCATGCACCAGAATGAGCGACGCGAACCGTGCTTCAGGCAGGTAGTGCAAGTAGGGATGATACATGCCTGAGTTCCCTTCACCCGCCGTGAGTTCGGTGGCAGCTGCATCGAGCGGCACGACCGAGACAATATCGCCCTTCGACAGCTTCGCCCGGATCGCCTCAACCCCCATACGCGGACCTGCCATGTTCACGAACACGCACACGCCGTCATGAACCGCGAACCCATAGCAGAAGACCTGCCCGGTGATGCTACCCGTCAGTTCGCCGACGAACGACTGATCGATGCGGGCGATACGTCCGCTGGTGAGCGATGCAGCGGGCGTGACGAGCGGCTGTGTCTTCACATCACGAATGGCGGTCTGCACGGCGTCGAGCGGTTCTCCGTCGGTCGGTATCGGTGCGGGCTTGATGATACGGATAGCGGGTGCAGGTTCTTCATCGAGCGCAACGGACGGCGCTTCAGCGTTCAGTTCATCGATTTCAGCGAATGCAGATACTTCCGCGATGGACGGCTTGCTTCCCGACTCGATCAGGTTGCGCTTGACGTCCGCGTCGGTCGGCGGCAGAACTGCGCCCGGCGGCACGACTGCTCCACGCTGGATTCTAATCCCCGGAACAGGCGGATAGTCGGTCAGTTCGCGCTCGAAGCACCAGCACACACCGATGTCATCGAACAGCACGTCACAACTCCAACCGTGTGTTGGGTTGCAGTTGTACAGCCGTGTCACTG
This sequence comes from Chloroflexota bacterium, assembly GCA_033763755.1. Lineage (GTDB taxonomy): Bacteria > Chloroflexota > Anaerolineae > Aggregatilineales > Phototrophicaceae > Flexifilum. The sequence goes on along the minus strand of JANRJX010000013.1, from coordinate 542 downwards.
TGCCACGTGTCCCGGTCGGGATGGGCTGACGTTCGAGCGTTTCGAGTTCGTGACGGGCATAGACCGTCTGCTCCAGCTCGTACAGACGCGATGACACTTCAGCGGGCGGTGTAGGCTTGACAGGCAGACCGAGCAGGTGCGCGGCTTCCTCGACCGTGCAGGGGTCGTCATCGCTGAACGGCACATCGGCGGCGAGTGCATCCATCACACTCACCTTGTCCACGCCCTCGAAATGCCACTTGCGGGTGTATATGGAGAACATCGCGCGCGCATTCTTCAGTGCATCGTGAATGGCGGGCAGCGAGATGCCAATGCGATCATGCGGTGGCAGCTCGAACTCCCAGACGGTTTCGGGACGGTCGTTCCGGTCGATCCAGGTCGTGCGCGTGGCGAACACGCCATTCTCGCCCTTCATGATCGTGTCACCGTTCGATGCGCGCTCCTTGCCGATAATGTATCCGCCGAAGATCGCCAGCAGCGGCGATGCTATTTCAGGCGGTGTTTCGACTTCCTCACTCGTGACCAGCGCACGGATCGCGGCG
>JANRJX010000012.1:0-18623 GCA_033763755.1 Chloroflexota bacterium | reverse complement strand
GATCTACTATGCAGTCCAGTCTTACGCGCGCGGCTGGTCACAGGGAGACGCGTTGTGGCTTCCCCCGCCTACCTGAAGCGTCTACGGCTACCTCTCCTCATGCTGGCGCTGCTTGCGCTCGCAGGCTGGCTGCTGCGCGATGTCATCCTGCCGCAACCGCCGCTGCTGCCTGCGGGCGTGCTGCGCGTCGGTGTCGATCCAAGCAGTCCGCCGTTCGCCTACTACGAAGGCAACGCGCTCGTCGGACTGGAGATCGATCTGTCAACCGCGCTTGGCGACCGGCTAGGGGTTCCCGTGCAACTCGTGGCATTGGGGTTCGACGGGCTGTACGACGCCCTGCGTGCAGATCAGGCGGATGTCATTATCGCCGCCACCAGCCCCGATCCACAACGAACCGTCGACGTGATCTTCAGCCGTCCATACTTCGATAACGGCTTGCTGATCGTTTCGCCCGCCTCTGCCCCACTGCCCGCTATGCAGGTGGTCGCAGGTCGCGAACTGGCGCTGGCGTTCGGCAGCAGCGCCCACACCGAAGCCAACCGCTGGCTGCGCCGAGTCGCCGCGTTCACCATTCGCCCCTACGAACTGCCCCTATACGCGCTCGATGCAGTGCGCCTTGGGGATGCCGATGCCGCGCTCGTCAGCGCTGTTGATGCGTACCTGTACTTACGCGACTATCCCGACTGGGAGCCGCACACGGCGTACGTGACTCATGCGCCTTATGTCGCCGCTGTCAACAGCCAGCGCGGCAAGCTGGCAGCAGCCCTCGACAGCGCGATTGACGCGCTGCAAAGTGACGGAACGCTGGCACAACTGACCGCCCGCTGGCTATACTCTCCCGCATGAGACACATCGGCATTGACGCCCGCCTCACTCATTACCGCACTGGCGGTATCAGCACCTACATCCGGCGGCTGGTGCAAGCGCTGGAACTATTGGACGCGCGCAACCGTTATACCGTCTTTCACAGCCGAAAAATGCGCGAGACGATCACCACTCGCTTTCGCCGTGCCTCGCTGTGGACACCCGCGCATCATCGTACCGAACGACTGGCACTGTCGGTTGAACTGGCGCGCTTCAACCTTGACCTGTTCCACAGCCCCGACTTTATCCCGCCGCTAAGCGGGGCCAAGCGCCACATCATCACTGTGCATGATCTTACGTTCCTGCACTACCCGCAGCATCTCACCGCTGACGCGCGCCGCTACTACAACGACCAAATTGCCGCCGCCGTCCGCCACGCCGACCATATCCTGACCGACAGCGAAGCGAGCAAGCGCGACATGATTGCCATGCTCCACGTACCGCCTGAGCAGATCACGGTGCATATGCTTGGCGTGGATGAAAGCTTTCGTCCACCCGACCAGGCAGCACTCAAGGCATGCCGCGAAGCGCTCGATCTGCCACTCGGTTATATCCTCTTCGTCGGCACATTCGAGCCGCGTAAGAACATCGCCGGGCTGCTGCGCGCCTACCGCTTGCTGCTGGATCGGCTGCCCAACGCGCCACCGCTGGTGCTGGCAGGCACGCGCGGCTGGCTCTTCGATGAAACTATGCGCGATATTGCCCTGCTCCATCTGGGTGATCGGGTCCTCTGGCGCGAGAACATCCCGCAGGCGTCCATGCCCGCGCTTTACGGGCTGGCGCGCGTGCTGGTCGTACCATCGTTCTATGAAGGCTTCGGCTTGACGGCGTTGGAAGCGATGGCGTGTGGCACGCCTACCATCGTCAGCAATCGCTCGTCACTACCTGAAGTCGTCGGCGCTGTCGGCTTACAGGTCAATCCCGATGACGACAACCACATAGCGAAGGCATTACACACAGGCGTTGTCGACGAGGATTGGCACACAAACGAGAGCGCAAAGGCAATCGTCCGCGCTGCGCAGTTTAGATGGGAAGACACCGCTCGTATCGCCCTGTCCGTCTACGAAAGCGTGATGTCGTAATGCGCCTGCTGCTGCTCACCTCCAGCCTGCCCTACCCACCACAATCGGGCGGCGCGCTGCGTGCCTTTGGCATCCTGCGCAGTCTGTTCGATGCAGGGCATCATGTCACGTTGTTGAGTTTTGACGATAGCAGCGGTGATCTGGCGTCTACCCCGCTGGCAGACTTGTGTGAGATGATCATCACCGTGCCGCCGCCAGCACACCGCAGCAAACTCGCCCGCATACGCCAATTGCTCACCAGCGATCAGCCAGACATTGTCGGGCGCATGGCGAACGCAGCCATGCAAGCGAAACTATCAGAATTGTGCTGCCAACAGTTTGACGCGATTCAGTTTGAGGGCATCGAGATGGCAACCTATCTGGCACACGCTGCATCCACTGGCACACGCGCCGCGCTGATCTACGACGCTTTCAATGCCGAGTACGCCTTGCAGCGCCAGATCGCCGACATCGAAAAGGCTGCGCCGGGTCGGCTGTATGCCGCTGTCTATTCCGAATTGCAGGCGCGCCGCATTTACAAACTCGAACAGCAGTTGTGTCAGCGAGCCAGCGCGGTTATAGCCGTTTCGCAGGAAGACGCCGACTTGCTGCGACCGCTGCGCGGCAGTCGCCCGCTGCACATCGTCCCCAGCGGTATCTTCACCGCCGATTACGTAGCAGCCGACCAGATGGACTTAGGCAATCAGGCGCTCATCTTCACGGGCAAAATGGATTATCGTCCCAATATGGACGCGGCGCTTTGGTTCGCAGACGCCATCCTGCCACAGATTCGCGCCGCCGCGCCTGCTGCACGTTTCGTCATCGTCGGACAGCAGCCAGGCGCGGCACTGGACACGCTGACGACGCAACCGGACATCGTACTGACAGGGCGTGTGCCACAGGTACAGCCGTATCTGCACAGCGCGGCGGTCTACGTCGCCCCGCTGCGCATGGGCAGCGGCACACGGCTCAAGCTGCTTGAAGCGATGGCGTCTGGCTGCGCAATTGTCGCCACCAGCGTTGCTGCCGCCGGACTCGATGAGGCAACACAAAACAGCATGTTCATTGCCGACGAGCCGTCCGCCTTTGCAGAGGCTATCCTGTCGCTGCTCGGCGACCCTGACCGCCGCCAGCACATGGGCGCACAAGCACAGCAAGTCGTCCGCTCACGTTATGATTGGGCAGCGCTCGCGCCGCGCCTGCTGCGCGTATATGAGGAACTTGGCATTGGATAGAGAAGCGCTCGTTCTGCGCAATCGGACAATGGCGGAAGCCTTTCACCGTACCGCACTCAAGCATCGGGTACGGCGGACACTGCTGCTCGCAGCAAGCCGTATTCCGGCTGTCCGTCGCCGTCGCGCCGAAACCGGGCGCATCCTGCTCATCCGTCCGGATCATCTGGGTGATGTGCTGCTGACCACGCCCGCCATCACGGCGCTGCGCCGCGCGCTGCCGACCGCCCGACTGCACGCGCTCGTGGGTCCGTGGTCGGCGGATGTGCTGGCGAACTATCGCGATCTCGATGCTGTTCTGACACTGCCCTTCCCCGCCTTCAGCCGTTCGCCCAAACCCAACTGGCGCTCGCCTTACGAAATTGCCCTGCACACCGCCAATCAACTCCGGCGCGTCGGCTACGACGCCGCGCTCATCCTGCGTCCCGATCACTGGTGGGGCGCACTCGTCACGCAACTGGCGGGCATCCCACGCCGCATTGGTTACGCGCTGCCAGATACTGCGCCGTTTCTGACGGACGCACTGCCGCTTGAGCATCAGCATGTTGTATTGCAGAGCGCGCGGCTGGTCGAAACGCTGACCGACACGCACATCACAACAGACATGCTGCCGCTGGACTTTCCAGTGCTGCAAGATGATCGTTACTGGGCGCAGGGCTATCTCGAGGAATGGGACATCGCCCCTGTGCGTCCAGTCGTGACCATCCATCCTGGCTCAGGGACGTGGGTCAAGCGCTGGGACGAGGCGCGTTGGGCGTCTGTTGCTGACGAGCTGCATGAACAACTGAATGCTGCGATCCTGTTTACGGGCAGCGACCACGAACTGCCGATGATCAGTCAAATCGTGGAAAAGATGCGCCACATGCCTGCGCTTGTCGTCGGGGACGCCAACATCGGGCAGCTTGCGGCGATTTATGCCCGGTCACTTGTTGTGTTGGGTCCTGATAGCGGACCTCTGCATCTGGCAGCGGCGGTCGGCACACCCACTGTCACGCTCTTTGGTCCCGCCGATCCGTTCGAGTTCGGGACGTGGGGTCCCCCAGACCGCCACATCATTCTCACCTCCAACATCGGCTGCCGTCCCTGTCGCGTCATCGACTGGGGGACAGACGATCCGGCAAATCACCCCTGCGTCCGCGACATAACCGTCGAACGTGTGCTGGACGCCGCACGTCGCCTCGCCCAACGCGACCGGTTTTGATCCTGCGCCTAGCTCATCTATCAACACGAGATTGCCGCACAAAGCTGACGCAAAGCCGACCAGGTCGGACCTTTCGTATTACTCATGATCGTCACCAGGCTGTCGTGTTGTGGCATCAGGGCCGACGCGAAATCAACACCCTGGTCACCACCAAGGGCAGCATAACGGCTGCTCCTGGTCTGCAATGATTTGGTCGACATCCATCGTCAACACCCGTTCTTTCTAATGCGGATGTTTGCCCTCAATCGGGTATTGTCACTGTCGCCGGGTCGAAGTCCGGCTCTGGATACGCCAGCTTCAACCCCTCCAGCGCGCTCACAATCGTCCGCGTAATCACCAGATCGCGATACCATTTCTTGTTTGCGGGGACAATATGCCAGGGCGCATGCGCGTGATTGCAGCGCGTGAACACGTCCTCATATGCTGCCATATAGTCGTCCCAACGTTCGCGCACAGGCAAGTCACCAACGGAGAATTTCCAGTGCTTGCTCGGATCATCGAGCCGCGCTTGCAGCCGTTCTCTCTGTTCGTCTTTGCTGATGTGGAGATAGAACTTCAGGATCGTCGTACCGCTGTCCACCAACAACCGCTCAAACTCGTTGATGCGATCATAGCGCTTTTCCCACACCGTCTTTGGCACGATCTCGTTCACGCGCACGACCAGCACATCTTCATAGTGGCTGCGATTGAAGATGCCGATATACCCTTTCGGCGGCGCTTGCTGATGAATGCGCCACAGAAAGTCGTGCGAGAGTTCCAGCGGCGTCGGCACTTTGAAGCTGGCAACGCGCACGCCCTGCGGGTTCACACTGTCAAACACCTTCTTGATCGCGCCGTCCTTGCCGCCCGCATCCATCGCCTGGAATACCACGAGCAGGGCGTGCTTCCCTTGTGCATACAGCATGTCCTGAAGCTCGGCGAAACGTTCTTCAAGCTTCGCCTCTTCCGCCTGTGCTGTCCCTTTATCTGAACCTTCGTTATAAGCCGGGTCAAAATCTTTCAAATCAACTTTCTTGCCAAACTCCGGTATCAACAACTGCTCACCCATCTTCTCCACCCTCTTCCCCTCTATGGTCGCGAATAAGCGGTTCTGTTACTCATCAGCCGCCACGCCGCGCGGAGTCACCATTAGCGTCCGCTCATTGCGATACGTCACCATTCCCACCGCTGCGCCCTTGATCTTGCGCACATGCACCCGCAGCGTCACATCCACCGGCGCTTTCGCCTCGTGACGCAGCGAACTGAAATGCGCCGCATACCCCGCCGCGCGTTCAATGATCGCGTCCGGTATAGGGCGTCCATCGCTCTTGATAATCACATGCGCACCAGGCACGTCGCGCACATGCAGCCACGTATCGCTGGGGCTGCCTTTGTCAAACGTCACCTGCTCGTTCTGGCGACTGTTGCGCCCGATCCAAATCACCCAGCCGTCTGGCGTCACCACCCGCAGCGGCGCGCTTCTTTGCCCGCCCGGCACACGCTTTGCAGTACCGCGCCACAAGCCTTTCGCTTGCAACGCCTGCTGTACCTCGTCGATGTCGGGATAACTGCTCGCCAGGTCAAGATCGACGCCCAACTGCTGCACAAACGCCAGCTCTGCCTCGTTCTCTTCGATCAGACGCGGCACATCATCCAGCGCCCGTTTCGCCTTGTTGTACTTCTCAAAGTAGCGCTGCGCATTTTCCAGCGCGCTCAACTCCGGGTCGAGCCTGATCACGAGTTCCGGCTGATCGGCATCGTACTGTGCCCGCAGTTCCGTCTGCCCAGGCTCCAGCGCGTATTGATATGCCAGTATCAGTTCGCCGCTCTGCTTGAGCTGCTCGCGCTCCGAGTCATCTGTCATCGAACGCCGTAGCGACACCAATCGCCCGTTCAACCTGGCAGTCGCTTCCTTAAGCTGTTCGCGGATCGGTTCTTTGGCGCGGTCATAGGCATGTTCACCGACGGGCGCACCATAGAATGCAGCCAGCGCTGCACTCACGCTTTCCGTAGCTCGCCAGCCTTCCAGCGATTGCAGCGGGTAGACGCTGTAGGCAGTCACGACCCCATCTGCCTCAACGACACCTGGCTGCCAGTCACGCTTCGCCAGCGGCGTGATAACCGTCTGCAACGCGGCATATAACTTACCCGCATCGGCGTCTGTCGCGCGTTGATCGGTCGTCCCCGCCGCACGGTAGGCAACCTCTTTCGCCAGCAGTGGGCTAAAGCCAAGCAGATTGCCCGTCAATATCTGGTGTGTTTTGCGCTTCGGGTCGGTCTCACCCGCCAGAAATGCGGTCAATTCGTCCTGCGTCAATCGTGTCGGGTCAAGCTTGTCACTTTGCGGCGTGGGCGGCTCGTAGGGATGCCCTGGCAGCGCGGCGCGGCTGCGTCTGTCATCAGCGCGCACACGGCGGATACATTCGAGGATGATACCATCCTGCAATAGCAGCAAGTTGGCGCGGCGCTCCATCGGCTCGATCACCAGCGCCAGCGAACCGCTGCTGCCTTCGATGTCGATTTGCAGGCTGCGTTCCCAGGGCGGCTGGCTGACATGGCTGATGCTGCCGCCTTCGGCGTGGCGGCGCAGCAGCAAGCCCAATGGGGTCGGCTTGGGCAAGCCGCGCCGCAGCCGTTCTTCAACGAGATGGATACGCGGCGTGTTCGGGTCTGCGCTTACATACAGATAATGGCGTTTGCGCGCAGCGTAGATTTCCAACCCAACGGCAGTCTCGTTGACATCCAGCACATCTTGAATGCGTCCACCGGCAATTGTGTCCAGCAGTTCGTCGGTTAATGCCGACAGCGTGAAAGCATCAAGATACATGGGGGCATTACTGTGCGCGCAGAGTCAGCAAGTAGGCGATGATGTCGCCAAGTTCCTGCTCGCTCACGCGCGATTTGAAATCCGCCGCCATCGTATTCTGATAGCCTTCAACCACGAATGCGCCGGGGTTGGTGATCGACTCGTAAATATACGCAGCTGCGCTTAAGGGCGGGTGGCGTGTCGCAGCAACATCGCCAATCAAATCAAGATGCGGCGCAATGCCGCTGTCCGCGCCAATAACATGGCAGGCAGCACAGCCATAGCGTTCCATCAGCGCTTCCCCGTTCGCTGGATCAGTATCAACCAGCAGCGCAGCAACCACTGCCTCAATGTTCTGGTCTGGGGTCGCCTCGGCAGATTGGGTCGCCATGTTCGTCGCCGTCACCATCTCGATCAGAAAGATAGCGGTGATCACAATCAGGATCACTATCGAAATCAGAACAGCCACACTGATCTTTTGCTTTGGCTTATCTGACAGATTTTCGCTCGTCATGCACGTCTCACAACACTAAACGGTCAACAATCATCGCCAGAAACAGAAACGCGAGATACGCAGTCGAGAACTTGTACATACGTTTGGCAGTCGCGCCATCTTTTGCCTTGATGAGGCGAATGCACCAGAAGAGCAAACCACCACCCAATGCCACCACCGCCGCAAGATAGATGCCGCCCAGAGCCGCTGTCCACAATGGCAGCACCGAAATGACAATCAATACGACGGTGTACCATAGCATTTGCCGCCGCGTCGTGTCTTCGCCGCGCGCCACCGGCATCATCGGCACACCCGCGCGCGCATAGTCGGCGTTCACCAGCAGCGCCAGCGCCCAGCTGTGCGGCGGCGTCCAGAAGAAGATGATCGCGAACAGCAGCCACGCATCCAGCGTCACGGTGCCTGTCACCGCTGCCCATCCCACCAGGACTGGCACCGCGCCTGCGCCGCCCCCGATGACGATGTTCAACGCCGTATTGCGCTTCAGCATCATCGTGTACAAAACGACGTAGTACGCCGCGCCCGCCAGCGCCAGCATCGCGCTCAACCAGTTGACAAAGTAGCCCAGGATCAGCGTGGACCATACCAGCAGCGTCAACCCGAACAGCAGCGCATTGATCGGTGCAATCCGCCCTGACGGGATGGGGCGGCGCGACGTGCGCGACATCTTGCCGTCCATATCGCGGTCGATGAACTGATTAATGACGCTCGCACCCGCTGCCGAAAGCGCCCCGCCAATCACAGTCGGCAGCACAATCGCAAACGGCGGGATGCCGTTGGCAGCGACGATCATCGCTGTGACAGTGGTGAAGAGCAGCAGCAGGACAATCCGAACTTTCGTCAGTTCCAGATAGCTGCGCACCACCTTGCCTGCTGTCATCGGCGGCATTTCGCCTAACCCGTCAGTTCTGATTGAAGTTTCCACGACGCCTCAGTGCGACTCTCGCTCGTATTGATGATCTCGACCAGACTCAGCAGCACCAACGCGCCAAACGTCACGGCAGCAAAGCCGACATGCGCCGCGCCCCACAGCGGAGCCGCCGCGCTAAACACATACAAGGCGCCAATGCCGACCTGCATCAGGTACGCACCAGCTGCGATAATGCTCAACCCGCGGACGACGCCCGCCGGGCGGTTTCGCCACGCCTGCCAAACCATCATCGCCAGTGTGACACCCAATCCCAGCACTGCCGCACGATGTACCCAGTGAATCAGCGCACCCTGCCCTTGCCCGGTCGGGATCAGCGCGCCATTGCATAGCGGCCAATCGGTGCAGGACAGCGACGCCCCCGCGCCACGCACAAGCGCGCCCGTCAGGATGATCACGAATGTCAGCGCGGCGGTGATGAACGCAAGCTGCGTAAACGAGTCACTGCGGTAACGCTGCGTTGGGCGGTAAACCGAGCCATAGCCCGCGACCAGCAGCGCCGCCAGCAGCAGCATCGCTGTACCCAGATGCACCGTCACCATCGTCGGCGGCAGGTCGAACACGACCACGAACGCACCGAGCGTACTCTGGAACAGGAACAGCACCGCTGCCACAATTGTGGCATTCAGCACCAGACGATTGTTCTTGCGATAGGCACGCACAGCAATCACGAGCGTGGCAATCCCCATCAAGCCGATCAGCACGGCAAACAGGCGATGCAGCCATTCGATCCACGCGGTCACATTGTCCAGCGGCGGAATGATCGACCCATGACACAGGGGCCACTCATTACCGCAGCCCAATCCGCTGTCAGTGACGCGTACAACCGCGCCGAAGACGATCAGTCCAAGAGTAAACGCGGCAGTCGCCAGCGCCAGGTAGGGGTAAAGACGAGACGGACGTGCAGGGGCAGCCTGCATGACATCAACTCCTGTAAACTTACTGTACAATTGTGCAGCAGGCGTTATTCAGTCGCCTGGATTTGCTTGTTATCAGATGAAGGTTGTTTGTTCGCGGTGTTGCGGCGCAGCCCACGATCAGCAAACCAGAATAAAAGTGCAATCGTTGCCGCAATACCCACCAGGTTAAAGATCAGGAACCCGACCAGCAGAAAGAACTGTTCAGCCTTCCAAGGCAGTAGTACTGTGCGCGAAGCATCGGGATTGCTCGTCTGCGTCAGAAACGGAAGCAGCGGTGCGCCCGTCGTCTGGTTGGCGATCAACTGCGTCGTCAATCCACCCCCGATAATCAAGATGATAAACAAACCTGCAATAAGCAAGAGGCGGCGCATAGCACATACTCCGATGGTATCGCGGACGTTTCACGCTGACATTGTACCTGCTTTCACAACCCGTTTCAATCAACCGTTTAGGCTTTTCCAGGCACAATTTCGTTTTCCGTGCTGCGTGCCAGCACCAGATGAAACGTTGTGCCAACACCCGGCGCGCTCTCAAACGTAATCATGCCATTGTGCATATCGACCAGCGACTTCACAATGTACAGTCCCAAGCCTGTCCCTTCGATCTTACCGCCTATTGCCGCTGCGCGGAAGAATCGCTCAAAGATATGCGGCTGCGCGTCCGGGTGAATCCCGCGCCCGTTATCGCGCACTTCCAGCCGCACACTGTCCCCTTCCCCACGCAATGACACCCAGACACTCCCGCCCGGCTGGTTATATTTGATAGCGTTGACTAGCAGGTTGGCGACGATATGCCCCATCGCTTCCAGATCTGCCGACACCCAGCCCGCTCGTGCGGGAACATCCAGATGGAGCGTGACCTTGTGCTGCTGGGCAAAAGGTTCTAACTGATGTAACTCGTTCTTGACAACACTTACCAGATCTACATCAACCATACGCAGCGGCTTCCCCGCCTCAATCCCGGCTGCTTCCAACAGCATCCCCACCAGACGCTCCATCCGCTCCAGCGATTGCAGTGCGCGCTCAAGGAACTGGTGCTGCATCGGGTTCAACTCGCCCGCATTTTCCGCCAGATCAATAAAGCCTTTGGTCGCCCCAATTGGGTTCTTCAATTCGTGGGCGATATAGCGAATGTTGTCAAACGACAGACTGGCAGGTTTATCCGACATTTTGAGCATCCGTTGAACACAACAAAGCAGGTAACACTGTCAGGGCGTGCGCGATGCGCGTTCCGTGCCACGTCAGCAACGATCCGTCCACCAGATGAATTTGTCCGTTACGTGCGGCAGGCACATCCAACTTCGTAAACTCTGGCACATGGGCGTCTGTAAACGCGAACGGTTCGCTGGGCAGCAAAATCACATCCGGCTGTGCTGCTTCAACCTCGTCCCATGTCACACGCGGGTAGCGCCTATCGCGACCGCTGACGCGCGGATCGTCTGCGGCAAACGCAGGCGACTGCCCCAAATCAGCCGCCAGAGGATACAAGCGCTCACGTTCGGCAAACACATTCTGCCCGCCACACACACGCATCAGGTCATGAATGAACGTCTCGTGATTAAACGTCATGAGCGGGTCATACCAGATCGGCACGAACACACGGCACGGCTGCACTCGCGTCATCCCAATGCGCTCGACAAAATCCACCGTCTGTTCGATCAAGCGCACACGATGCACCATAGACGGCTGATCGAACACATCCATCAGCGCCCACAGCAGGTTCATGGCTTCATTGACGGTGTGCGGAAATGTTACCCATACAGGAATGCCCGCAGCCCGCAGCGCTTCCACATCCTCACGCCGATTTTCTTCCTGATTGGCGAATACCAGTTCAGGATGCAGCGCGATAATCTGTTTTAAGTCGGGGTTCTTGGTGCCGCCGATCTTCGGTAACGGCGCCACACCCGCCACCGGATGCACGCAGTAGTCGGTTACAGCAACCAGGCGGTCGCCCACACCCAGATCAAACAACGCCTCAGTAATACTCGGCACCAACGATACCACCCGCTGGGGCGGTTCAGTGACAGGCACATGCAAGGCATAACGATAGCTGTTGTCTTCCACAAAGTCGTTCCAAAAACTAATACGACTAGTCACTCATAAGGCGGCAATTATAGGTAATGAAACGATTATATTCAATACTACAGCTTCGGGCGGTAAAACTGACCCAATGTGACAGCAATTTGCCGCGTTCCCCACACCTCAACTTCCCCGTTTGGTCCCAGCGCTAGTGCAGTGCCAGCCCCGATGCCGACCGCAAAGAGATGTGAGTTTGCCTGTAACACCGGTTTGACGAGTGTCGAAAGGTCCTGCGCCGTTGGCACGATCACCGAATCGACCAACCAGCCTAACCCATCGACAGCCTGGCCATCTTCCTGTGTGGCGAGACGACCAAAAAAGACAGCGCTCAGTCCTTCAATCAGCACCACCGCCCCGGTCTCGTATGCGGCGCGGATGCCCCGCTCCGCTGCCCCCGTTAGGCTCGCTTTGGCAGCACGAATACTGGTAGCACTCTCTACGACAATGATGCTTGCGTCGCGCAGTTTTGATTCGACTGTCTCATCATCTTCCGCTATCAGATCGACCAGATAACCGGTCGGCGCGCCCAACTCCTCCAGGTCTTCCAGCATCTTGTCCGAGTCATCGCTATCGCCGTTGACGAGCGCACATGCCAACAAACGTCCGGACGCCACGCGCGCTAGTGCCAGCGCACGAATATCGCTGTTGGCAACGCTGCCCGGCGCAAGCACCAGCCATCCGCCGCCGTCCATCCAACGAAACACACTGGCGCTAGGCATGATCGTCCGGCAGCACGTAAGCCGCCACCGAAGCAGACAGCAGCGCTACCCCTAAGGGGAGCACACCTTCGTCAATCGTGAAGCGCGGGTGATGATGTCCGTAGTATGTCTCTGCATGAGGGTCTGCCGCGCCGACAAACAGATACAGACCGGGGATATCCTGCATAAAGAAGCCCACATCCTCCGATCCCATCGTTCGCACTGTCATGTCCAGCTTAGTCACACCAGGCATCGCTGCATAAATCGGGCGCAGCTTTTCGCCCACAACCGGATCATTGGCGACCGGCTCGGTGTGATGAGTGATGTTAAACATCCCCTCGCAGCCCATCGCCCGACACGTCAGTTCGGTCATCTCCGTCATGCGCCGCACGACCAGATCGCGCACTTCGCGCCGGAAGGTGCGCACAGTCCCAGTCAGTTCAACTGTTTCCGGGATGATATTGTGCGCTGTGCCCGCACGCATCATCGCCACCGAAATCACCGCACTCTCGAATGGGTCGAGGTTGCGACTGGTGATCGATTGCAACTGTGTGATGAGATGCGCGGCGCACACCACCGGATCAATGGAGAGGTGTGGCGCAGCAGCGTGACCTCCCTTACCCGCAATATGGATCGAGAACGTCGATGCCCCAGCCATTGTCGGACCGTCTGCGACGCCCAGTACACCGAGCGGCAAACTGTTCCAGACATGCAGCCCAACAGTGTAATCAGGGCGTGGATCGCCCAGCACACCGTCGTCCACCATCGCCTTCGCGCCAATCGCGATTTCTTCCGCAGGCTGGAAGACGAACTTCACACGCCCGGATATACGGTCGCGCTGTTCGCTCAACAACTGAGCGACACCCAGCGCAATCGCCGTGTGTGCATCATGTCCACAGGCGTGCATCTTGCCGGCGTTGACCGACGCATACTCGGCACCCGTCTCTTCCTGTATCGGCAGCGCGTCCATATCGGCACGCAGCAATACGGTCGGTCCGTCATGTGCGCCTTCGAGAATGCCGACCACGCCTGTCTTGCCAACACCGGTCTGCACTTCCATACCCAGTGCCTGCAACTCGCTGGCGACAATACCAGCAGTGCGCACCTCCTCAAACGCCAGTTCAGGATGCTGATGGAAATCGCGCCGCCATTCGACCAGTTTTGGACGTAGCTGCTGCGCCAGTGCGTGGTAATCAGTGGTCATCGTCGCCCCCATCTTCTTCAACCGCCTTGCCCGGTTTCGCGCCGCATTCGCACGGACCATCGCCATGCTTGGTACAAGGCTCTTTCGCCTTCTTTGCCAGCGCTTCCAATTCGTCCAGCGGCACCAGTTCCTCGCGCGTGAACGTGTAGCGTGTGTCGCCCACATAAACCGTCACCGAGTCTGTCAGCGGGTGAACGTCAATGACTTTCCCTTCGCCCTGGGGCGTACCGATGCGCTTGTTCTTTTTCGGCAGTTTCGCCCGCGCCTGCACGTATTGTTCATACTCGTACACCAGACAGCAGCGCAGCCGCCCGCACATCCCCGTGATTTCCGACGGATTGAGGGAGATGCCCTGCATCTTCGCCATCTTGATCGAAACCGGACTGAAGTCGGTCAGGAATGTCGAGCAGCAGCGCAGTTCACCACACGCGCCAAAGCCGCCGAGCAGCTTCGCCACATCGCGCGGTCCAATCTGCCGCAGTTCAACCTGCGCATCAAAATCACGGCTCAGTTCGTTCCACAAGCGTGTCAGGTTAAATTTGTCTTCTGTGCTGAAGAGGAACGTCAGCACCGTGCCGTCATAGTTATACAACGCGGACACAAACTTGATACCCGGATAACCCCCGTGTTCGCGCACCCGCCGCAGCAGCACATCCATCGCGTCCTGCTGCTTGCCCTCCCAGTGCTGGCGCAGCGCCAGATCGCGCGGCGTTGCCAGGCGCATAATCGGTTTATAGTCGCGTCCGTCGTCTTCGGCAGGCGCAAACGCCATCACCTGCCCCATCTGTCGACCGCGCGTGGTTTCCACAATTACAAAGTCTTTCACCTGTAAATCTGGAAACTCGCCGTAATCGAAATGATAAAGCTTGCCCACTTTGTTAAAACGCACGCCAGCGACCATACGCTGCTGCGTCTCTATTGCCATATCCGTCATAGGACTCGTCCACCACATACTTGATGAGTTAGGCTCGTCGCATCAGTGCGCATTATGATAACGTGAGTTGCAATATACGCACAGTGTGGTACGTCGCATAGAGTAAAATCATCAGATCGGCACAGTCAGCACAAATTAGCACATACAGCCAGCAGGTGAGTTGGCTATAATGACGTTTCACAGCAATCGCGCCCCGGGGAGAGACTGCGCGCATGGGAACATTGGTGATGAAGTTTGGCGGAACCACGGTCGGCACGACGATGGCGCTCACGCAAATGGCGAGCATCGTCATGACCGAGCGCGAGCGCTGGAGTCAGTTGCTGCTCGTCGTATCCGCGTTGGATGGCGTCACCGATCAACTGCTGGAAGCGGCTCATCTTGCGGAAATCGAGCAGCGACGCGGCTACCGTCGCATCGTCGCCAATCTACGCACACGCCATTTGGCATTGGTCGAGCATTTACTGAACCCTGCTGAACGCACCACCCTGCTCACCAATATCGATGGGCTGCTGAGTGAATTACTCAATCAATGCGAAACACTGGCTGAACACCGCCTGACAGCAGCACCCGATGTACTGGACGCTATCAACACGCTTGGCGAACGACTCGCCGCGCGCATTGTCGCCGCACTGCTGCGCCAGAATGGACTACGCAGCGTCGCCATTGACACCACCGAAATCATCATCACCGACGATGCGCACGGTCACGCGACACCGGATATGATGCTCACACGCGAACGCATTGACAGCCAGTTGGTGCCTATGTTGGGACGGGGAATTGTGCCTGTACTGACGGGTTTTATCGGCGCAACTGCCAAAGGCAAACCGACGACGCTCGGACGCGGCGGCAGTGACTATTCCGCTTCAATCCTTGCGGCGTCAATAGACGCGGATGAAGTCTGGATGTGGACAGACGTAGACGGCATGATGACCGCCGACCCATTGGATGTTAGCAATGCCCGACTCATCCCCTGGTTGTCCTACACAGAAGCGGCAGACCTGGCCTATTTTGGGGCGCGGGTGTTACAGCCTCGCATGATTAACCTGCTTCATGAGCGCCGCATCCCGCTCCGGCTGCGCAATCTGTTCGCGCCGCAAAAGCCCGGTACGTTGATCAGTCAGATTGCGAATACACCGCAATCCAGCGCTATCGCCGTGACGAGCATCGCGGGCATTGGATTAACTCGGGCATCCGGCGGCTCACTGGCGTCGATTACCACATTGGTAGACGAGGTGTTCTATGCCTATTCGAGCATCCATACCGATGTGATGCTCTGCACACAGGCGACCAGCACGTCGTTCGTCTGTTTCATTGTGCCAACCACCGCCGGGCAAGACGCCGTACACCGCCTGGCTGATGCGCTCGCCAGCCGAGTAGCGGCGCTGCCATCCTCACCTGCCTGGTCAGTCCAGACCGTCGTCGTTGTCACCGCAGCTGGCGTTTTGCTGGCACAAGACGCCAGCTTGTACACAAGCCTCCTGGCAACAATCGCAGGCGTTCCGTCCCTCGCGACATATACTCATCCTGCGCGCGCCAGCCTGTCGGTTGTCGTGGAACCGCAGCACGCCGAAACCATGCTCCGGCGTATACACGATATCATCGTCGCCTAGAAGCGCGTGATGTAACGCTCCAGTTCCCAGGGCGTCACCTGCCGGTTGTACTCGTCCAGTTCCTGCTGTTTCGCCGCCACATAACGATCGCTGATGTAAGGACCTAACGCACCGAGGATGACATCATCCTGTTTCAGGGCTTCCAGCGCTTCGCCAAGTGAGAACGGCAGCATCGTGCGCGGGCGATGCCGTGCCTTTTCCTGCACCAGCAGCGACTCTTCCATCGCGTCCGGCAGTTCCAACTGCTGCTCAATGCCGTCCAGCCCGGCGGCAAGCATGACTGCAAACGCAAGGTACGGATTGGCAGACGGATCAGGGCAGCGTATTTCCAAACGGGTGTGTTCTTCGCGCCCCGCGCTGATGTGCGGCACGCGAATCACTGCTGACCCGCCGCGATTGACATGCCCCCACGCCACATACATCGGCGCTTCAAAACTCACGCCGATGCGCTTGTACGAATTGACCAGCGGCGCAAGCAAGGCACACATCGCCCGCGCATGTGCAAGCTGCCCTGCCAAAAAGTAGCGTGCACACGCCGACAAACCATATTCATGATTGACATCTGCGAACAGATTGGCATCGCTGCGCACATCGTGCAAGCTCTGATGCGTGTGCATCCCGGAACCGGGCAGCGCCGCCGAGGGGCGCGGCATGAACGTGCAGTACAGGTCATCCCTTTGGGCAATCGCGCGCAGCGCCACCCGTGTCGTCAGCACATGGTCGGCAGACACCAGCGCATCGTTGTAATCGAGAATCATCTCGTGCTGACCGTAGCCGATCTCATGGTGCGTCGAGTCAACACCAATTTCCATGGTGGTGAGCGCGTCGATCATCTTGCGGCGAATGCCGTGCGAGAAGTCGTTCGACATATCGAAATAGCTCGACTCATCATGCGGATTCAGAGGAAACTGCGGTTTCTCTTTGTCGTTGTGGAATAGAAAGAACTCCAGTTCCACCCCCGTCTTGAAGCCGTAGCCCATATCCGCCGCCTGTTTCAGCACCCGCTGCAACACATTGCGCGGGTCGCCAATAAACGGGTCGCCCTGCGGCGTATAGACCGTACAGATCAGTCGTGCTGTGCGCGCGTCCTGGCTCTCCCAGGGCATGATTGTGAATGTGTTCAGGTCAGGCTTGAGGATCATATCGCTTTCAGCAATGCGCGCGAAGCCCTCAATTGATGATCCATCGAACGATACCCCGTGCTCGATCACACGCTCAATCCGACTGCTTGGGATCGTCACATTCTTGACAATGCCTGTAATGTCTGTAAACCACAGGACAATAAACTTGATATGCTGCTCATCAATCGCGCGCAGCACATCTTCTTTGTTATACATGGGGGTTTTTCCCACACTCCACCTCACATCCTGACAGACTTTACAGGCAGCCCTCGCCCCAAACAGCGGCGAAGAATGCCAAAGCGCACCACATTACATTTGGTAGACCTTTACAGGTCGGGGTCACGAAACGCGCCCAGATGCCCTAGTAGCGCATCGATGCCGAGCAGGTAGCTGCGCCAGCCGAAGCCGCTGATCTGCCCGACGCAAACAGGCGCAAGCAGCGATGTATGCCGGAACGACTCGCGCGCATGGACGTTCGAGAGATGCACTTCCACGACGGGTAACGCAATCGCGCTGATGGCATCGCGCAGCGCAACCGACGTGTGCGTATACGCACCGGGGTTAAAGACCACGCCGTCTGCCCAGTTGCGGGCCAGGTGAAGCACATCGATCAGGTCGCCTTCATGGTTTGATTGCTCTGCACGCAGTTCGGTATTGTGCTGCCCGGCATGCTTTTCGCACACGGCATTGATGTTCTCCAGCGTCATCTTTCCGTAAACCTCCGGCTCCCGTGTGCCGAGCAAGTTTAAGTTTGGACCGTGTAACAATAACACATGTCGTTTCATGGCTTAACATCCCGTTACAATTTGACCCGGTAAAGCTTAAAGATGGACGGCTATCTTAACAACGCGCTGGAGAAAATTCGTGACGTTTCAATCTTATCCAACCCTACGGAGTAAGCCAAGTTGTCTGCAACCCCCATTTCGTCGTCACTCAACACCGCCTCCGCGCCAATGGATAGCGTCAAAGTCAACCAGTTCTCACGCAAACGTGTGCGCGAACTCGCTATGGCACTGCTGTTTTCCGCGCCTGCGCTCATCATCTTTGCGCTGTTCACCTACATCCCGTTCTTCCGCGCCATCTGGTTAAGTCTGCACGTCACCAACCCGGCGGGCGAACCTGCGCGCTTCAACGGCGTGGACTATTACATCCGGCTGTTGGGGCTGGACGGGCGCACGGAGTGGCTGGAGTACATCGGTCTCAGCTTCCAGTTCGCGCTGATGGTCGTGCCGCTCGGCATCCTCTTTAGCCTGGCGCTGGCGATGCTCGCCACGACGAAAGTCAAACTGATCGAGGTCTTCCGCACCATCTTCACCAGCAGCATCGCGATTTCGCTCGCCAGCGCGGGGGTCATCTGGGCGCTGATCTACAGCCCGGCGACAGGTGCGACGACCTGGCTGGTCGATCTGCTCAACCTCGACTCGATCAGCCTGCTCAACGACGAACGCACCGCCCTGCCTGCGGTTGCGGTGATGA
>JANRJX010000011.1:0-21692 GCA_033763755.1 Chloroflexota bacterium | reverse complement strand
GGTGGCTCGCCTGTCGTCATCCCCGGCATTGAACTGAGTGCCGAGGATGAGGCGGGCGATGTGCATATGCTTGGCTACTTCATTGATATAGCCAACGCCCCGCTGCAAACACGGCTGGCGGAATTTCGCCATGAACGCGAGGGGCGCGGGCGCAAAATCGTCGAACGGCTGGCACAACTCAACATGCCGATTGAGTGGGCGCGTGTGCAGGCAATCGCGGGCGACGCAGGTATCGGGCGTCCGCACGTTGCGCGGGCGATGGTCGAGCGCGGCTATGTCGAAAGTGTGCGCGATGCCTTTGACCGCTTCCTCTATAATGGCGGTCCAGCGTATGTCGCGCGTTATCGCCTGAGTCCTGAAGAGGCTATTGGCTTGATTCACAGCGCGGGCGGCGTGGCGGTGCTGGCGCATCCCGGCTTGCTAGCCGATTACCGCACGATGGTCAAGCGGCTTGTCCCGGCGGGACTGGACGGCGTGGAAGTCTCACACCCGGATAACAACCCGACGGTGCGCGCAAACCTGCGCGGACTGGCGGTCGAGCATGACCTGATCATGACAGGCGGCAGCGATTTTCACGGCGCGGCGATCAAGGCGAATAACAGTCCCGGCAGTACCAACCCGCCGCCGCAGTGCGTGGAGCAGCTGCGCAAGCGGGCGGGGCGGTATGGGTGACACCTCACTTGTATAAAGGGCAGTCAACGATGACGCACCTGGTTGCCAATCCTCGCTCTTAAGGCAAGGAAGTAAGAGTATGAAACTCCAATTCATCACCTTACTGATGATGTTTGCGTCATTCACAGCTGCAGGATACGTTCGCGGACAAACGATGCAGGGTTATGCGATTGCTCAACAATCCCAACCGGGAGAAATAGAGATATTGCTTTTGACGGGTACAGAAAGTGGAGACCAATTCGCAAGACAGATTAGCATAAACGGTGAATGGGTATTGTCTGCGGTTGATGCCAGCCCCGAGTCTCCTTGGGTTGCTCTCGCGTTTCGGACGGCATCTGCCTACGCGGTATCTACCTACAATGTGTTTACAGAGCAATTCAATGTCGTGCAAACCGATGTCACACTCCCGCCCGCTCCTATTGGGTTAATGGCACCATCCCAGGACATCGCAATCTCACCTAATGGACGTTATCTTGCCTACAACGTCTTTGAGCCTGGAGGCACAATTCAACAGAATATAATAGCTCACGACATCGAAGCAGGGAATGTCATTCAGCTGGAAGACGCCAATGGGATTACATCACAGCTTGCATGGTCTGAGGATAGTGATCGCCTTGCAGTAGCTGTAACCTTTTGCACTATCAGTTGTACGGCAGCACTCAATATCTATCGTAGCAACACATGGACACTGGAGAAATCCATTGACCTAGGGGCGATACCGGAGGCTGCAACATCTTCGACCAGTGGAGTTTGCCAACTGGCATGGTCGCCAGGAGGGCAATACCTTAGCTTTATGGCAAACTGCGCGAGCGTAGATTATGGATTAAACAAGGAAATCTACGTCGCAGAAGTAGCATTGAGTACTGTTTCCCGAATTACAGACTACACGTATCGACAGGTACGCACTGAACCCCTTTTTGCAGTATTTGCTGAGTACTCTACAGTCTGACTGGATGCCAATAACCTTATGATAAGCACGCACTATGGAAGTGGTGACGGGGCAAGCGAAACTGTCAGCTATAATGTACTCAGCAAGCAGCGAAGTGTTCTATCTGACACTTATTCTGCGCAGTTGGTTGTCAATGCCTCAATGACCGAAGTTGCCATCGGAGTCGATGCTTCTGATACGAGCAATGATGTTGAACAGGAAACGCAGATTAGAATAGCAGAAATATCGTCGCAAACTCGTAATGGATTGGCTCTAAATGTATCTGCGCAAGCCGGACCTATTCAAGGTTGTAATCCTGAATGGTCACCGGATGACGTTTATCTCGTGACTACATCTCATGTAAACGAATTTTGTCTAGATTCGATTGATGGTGTGAGCTTCACGCAGATCAACAGCCGTTCGAATACAGTTCAACTCCCAATTGCTCCTGCGCAAATATCGCTACCTATCGGCTGGGTTAGTCAACGATAAAGTTTGGATTGGGCAGCAGCGGCAACGAACTGCTGTTCCGCGCGCTGGCACCCTTCACACCGCCCGGTGGTCAGCCGCAGATGCGCAACTGGCTGTACAAGGTGATGCGCATCAGTGGCTCATGGCAGCCTTCGTACCCGATGACGGACGTAGGGTCGATCTATGGTCCTGCGAAGCCGGACTATTCACCCGATGGGCAGAGTGCGGTGGTGTGGTACGAGAACGGATTGAACCGCAGCACGACGCCGATTGCATACCCGATGAGCTTCGGTGTGATTGCACAGACGAACTACAACACGAGTAACCCGGATTGGGGCAACTTCACGCTGCTCTTGCCCACCGCCACGCCTTCCAACACCCCCACACCGACCGCCACCCCAACAGCGACCCCGACACCGACCGTGACGCCATCGCCCACACCGACGCCGACGGCTACTCCCACTGCTACGGCAACAGCGACTGCCACCAGCACAGCGACAGCGACCCCAAGCCAAATTACTCCGATAGTCTTTGACTTTTCGCGAGGTTCCAACGGGTTCCAACTTGGGGTGCAAGATGGTTGTTCAAACTTTACAGGCAGTGCATGGTATCTGTGCCCAGGTTCAGGAATCACTGCATCAATTCCAGAGCCGATGCGCATCAAGTCGGTCAGATATCATTTTACGGCAACTGGAAGAGATGGTGGAGTTCAACTTAGCCCTGATTACTTAAATTCTATCCCAGTTGATGCGGGAACATATACACTCACAAGCAGTGTGTCTAGCTATCAACGTCATGTCGCGGTTTTCATAAATCTGAGCTCGATCATGAACTTTATCCGAATCACTGTCACCAAGATCGAGATACTCGACTACGATTACGGCTTTCTGTTCGTAACTCCGCCACCCAACCAGCGAGGTCTGTTTGCAGAATACTTCAACAACAGTGAACTTCTGGGTCAACCAACAACGAGCAACCTGACACCATCGGCAAATACCCCGTTCCAGTTCAACTACGATACCAGCCTGCCACCCGAACTTGCAGGGCGAACAGATGACTTCTCGATTCGCTATACAGGTAAGATATGGCTTCCATCGAATGGATTCTACACCTTTTATGTATCTAGTAGCGATGGTGTAAGAATAAAGATCAGAGATTTCGACACCAACGATGTGTACCAGTTTATGGACAATTGGGATCAGCCAGTGCCACAAGTGACACCAATTCCGCCGGGTAATATCAGTGGCTCTACACCATTACTGGAGAGTGGTTTCCACGACATCACCGTTGAATATCGGGACATTACAGGTCCCGCATCGCTCGAAATCCATTGGGCACAGCTAACCGGCGATGCTCCTTTTGCACGCACTCCACTGACTTTCGAGAACCTGTACTTATCGAGCGGTACTTTGATATCGCCAACCCCGATGCTTGGCGACTACATTACCGCTATAATTACAGATTTGCAAACTTACGGTCTCACCGTGTATACGCTTGGGGTCAACCCAGAGCGAACAAATGGGCGCGAATGGACGCTTGAGGAACTCCAGCAACTCCAACTAGCAGTGCGAATGACAGCCAGTGCTTTCAATCAGTTGAAATACAGTAACGTATCGGGCACAAGCACTCAGGCACGTAATCTGTTTGCTTCAGTGATGCGTCAGCAAACGGGAGACAACATAGGTGCGCCACTTGAGATTTTGAGAGTAACCAATAGCTTCAATTTCCCGAACGACGATGATTGTAATGACAGTATTGATGTAGGATGCACAAGTAATGGCAATAACGCGATTGTCTTCTATGGGGATCCCTTCCGAAATTCGCAGAATGTGATTGATCCAAGCACAGCACATTACACCATGATCCATGAGTTTGGGCATCGCTTTGACAACCAGACAGAAGCAAACGGCGGAACAAAAGTGACCTCGATATTTGATGATGGTGGCGTCTTGATTTCCGATTGTGGTGGACCCAATGGTATCCGTCGCGTAATGGGAGAACCAAGTGGGTTAGACGAGTGGGACAGAGGTCCGCGTGGTTGGGGTGATATTGTAGGGGCAGATCCTCGTGGTCGTTCAAATTTTCAGCAGAATCTTGCTACAGATGATCCAACCGAGATTGGTGAAACTGTAGCAGATATGTTTCTAAATTGGGTGTACCGACGCTACACATCACAAATTGCACCTACAGGTAGCCCATGCAATGGTCCGCAAGATGGAGCGTGGCAAGGGTTTCTTAACATTAACGAGGATGGAAATTCAGACCCAAGTAAACCGGGCAATGCACGGTATTGGTGGTTTGACAACTTGATGGTGTCAGCTTTTGCTGAAAAAGAAGATACGTGGGTAAGCCTACCCTGAAGGGATCAACTGTGTACATTTTCAATAGAACAGTCAATGTAAACATCATAACTGCTGCCTTGCTAACAATGCTGATCGTGCCATCTATAGCTATAAAAAGCTTGGCGCAGGAAGAAACACCACCGCAGACAGTCAGTGCAGTAGCTTGGAGTCCCAATGGAGAAAGAATTGCAATTGGCGATGTTTCCGGTTCGCTTGTCATATCCAATTTTGACAATTCACCACCAATAACATTGACAGAACAAGCGGCTATCACAACGCGGGTCGATTGGAGTCCTGATGGTGCTTTACTTGCGAGTGGTGGCTATGGAGACAGTGTAAGCATTTGGGATACAACAAACGGCAATCTTGTGCGGACGTTCTCTATCAGTGAGGAAAATATAGTTGCGACTCTTGTATTGTGGTCACTAGATGCCCAAAGTATCTTTACATCTTCGGCAACGAATACCGCACCTAGCTTGCGAGAGTGGGATGTTCGTGATGGTACAATTAGGCATGAACTATCAGGCTTCGAGGCTTATGCGGCAACATGGAGTCCAGATGGTCAAATGTTGGCGGTCTCAGGTTTGGTTCAAATCACGTTCATTGATAGCGCAACTTTCACTCAACAAAATCGACTTGAGCCGGAGCAAGGCGATTTTGATAACCGCTACCAAATCAGCTCACTAGATTGGGCGACTGACGGGCAAACGATGGCAGTGGGCTATTTGAATGGACAAGTACGCATTTGGGACTTAGCGAGGCATAGGATACTGCATACATTTCAGGCAAATGAAAGCGTATCGAGAACATCAAATTATAGAACTAGTTCCATCATAGCCCTACGGTACATGGCAGATGAAACTCGCCTGGTAAGTGTCAGTGAGGATGGGACATTGCGAGGTTGGGATATCACCACAGGCGAAGTGATCATCAACCAAGATTTAGCAATTCCGGTAGTCTACAGTGCTGATTTCAGTCCATGGGGTGGGCAAATTGTAGTGGGAGGAACTCCCATTGCACCAACGGATAGTCAAGTCGCGATGACAGAGTCAAATACGACAGGTCTTCCCACCAACACGCTGGAAATCGTTGTTGCTGATCCATCAGCAGAAACTCTGCAAGCCATCACCGACGCCTGCGGGTTAGCGTCAGCGGCGGATCAGGCGTTGACGGCGGAGATTAGCGCGCAGGACTACGTGGGCTTCACGACGCAGCTTGAAGCGCTGCCGGAGAATGCCCTCCCGCCCGGCTGCCGTGCCGACCTGCTGGCAGTCGCGGCGGCACTGGACGCGCAGGGGGAGTAGCAATAGCAGGAATCCGCTTCTTCGCACCCACGAACATCTTGCCCCATTCTGGCGTATAATATCCCCGTCACACAGCCAACACGGGGTAGTCATGGGGTTAAGCCAGACGGCGCTCGGCAAGCGCTATGTCGTGGGGGAGATGATCGGCAAGGGTGGCATGGGCGCGGTCTATCATGCCTATGATCGGCTGACCGCGCAGCCTGTGGCGCTCAAAGTCGTCGCGCGTACCGCCGACGGCATCAGCACCAGCGCGCCGACCGAAGACAACGACCTGCGGCTGGCGCTGGCGCAGGAGTTCCGCACCCTCGCCTCGCTGCGCCATCCCCACATCGTCAGCGTCCTCGATTATGGCTTTGACCTGATGCGCCAGCCGTACTTCACGATGGAGCTGCTGGAAGACGCGCAGGACATCGCCAGCGCCACCGAAGGCGCGGCGCTCGAAGACAGCGTGTTCCTTCTCCTGCAAATGCTCAACGCACTCGTCTACCTGCACCGCCGCGACACGCTCCACCGTGATCTCAAGCCCAACAATGTGCTGGTCAGCAAAGGCATCGTCAAGGTCGTCGATTTCGGTCTGGCGCTCTATGAAGACAGCGGCGACAGCACCATGGGGACGCTGGCATATATGGCGCCCGAACTGCTGATGGGCAAGCGCGCCGACGAACGCAGCGATCTCTACTCCGTCGGCTTGATCGCCTACGAAATGCTGCTGCGTGAACACCCGTATGACAGTGAAAATCGCGGGCAGTTGATCTACAACATCCTGCACGCCGTTCCCGCGCTCGACGGCGTGGATGAGCGCATTCGTCCCGTTCTGGCGCGGCTGCTTGCCAAGCAGCCGGACGAGCGCTACCGCAGCGCCAGCGAAGTCATCTACATGCTGAGGACGGTCCTGGACATCACAGCGCTGCCCGATACGATTGCCACGCGCGAAAGCTTCTTGCAGGCGGCACAGCTCATCGGGCGCGAGGATGAAGTCGCACAGTTGAGCCAGGCGCTCACCCGCGCGCTCAGTGGGCATGGCGAACTGCTGCTCATCGGCGGCGAAAGCGGCGTCGGCAAGTCGCGCCTGCTGGACGAAGTGCGCACGATTGCGCTGGTACGCGGCGCGCAGGTCGTGCGTGGGCAGCCGATCAGCGAGGCAGCGCCCGCCTACAGCCTGTGGCTTGACCCGCTGCGTTACCTGGCGATGCACCACAATCTCGATGATTTGCAGGCAAGTACGCTCAAGCCGATCATCCCCGATCTTGGCACAATCCTGGGTCGGCGCATCCCTGACCCTCCGACACTGGCTCCAGAAGCGGCACAAGCGCGCCTGTTCACGGTCATCGAAGCGCTGCTGCGCGGCTTTGAGGAACCGCTGGTGATCGTGCTGGAAGACCTGCATTTTGCCGAAGGTGAAAGTCTGGCGCTGCTGCAAAGCATGACGCGGCTTGCCAGTGAACTGCCGCTGCTCATCATCGCCAGCTACCGCGATGATGAGCGTCCGTCACTGCCCAACGAGCTTTCACACGCGGCGCACATGAAGCTGCGGCGGCTGCATCGTCCGCATATCGAAGCGCTGGCACACGCCATGATCGGCGCGCAAGGGCGCAACGCCGCGCTGGTCGATCTG
This sequence comes from Chloroflexota bacterium, assembly GCA_033763755.1. Taxonomy (GTDB): domain Bacteria; phylum Chloroflexota; class Anaerolineae; order Aggregatilineales; family Phototrophicaceae; genus Flexifilum. Next base: position 14,360 of record JANRJX010000011.1, on the reverse strand, counting down.
CTCGAACGCGAGACGCAGGGCAACCTGTTCTTCATGGTGGAAGTCGTGCGTGCGTTGGCAGAAGAGGCGGGCGACCTGAGCAGCGTCGCCGATGTCAGCCTGCACAGGCGCGTATTGCCGGGTGGCGTGCGCCGCATCATCCAGCGGCGGCTGGATCGCGTGCCGGAAAGCGCGCGTGATCTGCTGAACGTCGCCGCGATCATCGGGCGACAAATTGACCTGCGCGTGCTGCGCCAGATCGCGCCAGATATGAACTTGAAACAATGGCTCAACCAGTGCGCAGAGACGGTCCTTGCAGCGCAGGGTGAGGATTGGATCTTCGCGCATGACAAGCTGCGCGAGGCACTGCTGAACAACCTGAGCGCCGATGATACCCGCGCGCTGCATCAGCGGGTCGCGCAGGCAATCGAGGCGAACGGTGACACGGCGAAGGATGCGGAAGCGCTCGTTTACCACTGGTCAATGGCGGGCGATACGACGCGCGAGGGACAGTATGCGCTTCTGGCAGGCGAACGTGCCTACCAGAACGGCGCATGGTCGCGCGCGGCGACACTGCTGGCACGCGCCTATGCCCTGCGCGATGAACTCAAGCTCTCCCCGCTGGAGGCTGCACGGCTGCTGCGTTTGCAGGGCGATGCGCGCTACCGCGAGGGCAACCTGACTGATGCGCGTACCCACCTGCGCCAGGCAGGTCATGCACTCCAGTGGCACATCCCGTCCGAGCCTGCCGAGGTGCGGGGGCGCGTCGTGCGCGAAGCATTACGCCAGGCGGGACATCGTCTGCTGCCGCTGTTCCGGCGCAGCTCGCAGCCGCGTGACTGGCTGCTGGAAACGCACCGCATTTCGATGCTGGAAGGCGAAATCGCTTTCCTGCAGAACGAGACCGCGCTGATGGTCATCAATGGCGTGGCGGCGCTCAATCAGGCGGAAAGTGCGGGCATTTCGCCGGAACTGGCGACGGGCAGCGCCAACACCGCCATCGCCGCCAGCAACGTCGGGCAGCAGTGGCTGGCGACGATCTATCAGCGTCAGGCGCGGCGTGTCGCTCAGGAATTAGGACACCCGAGTGTGCAGGAGTTCGTGCAGCGGCGCACCGGGCTGGTCGATATTGCCTGCGGGCGCTGGCAGGACGGCGAGGTATCGTTTCAAACGGCGCTGCGGCTGGCGGAACGACTCGGTGATGTGCAGGCGCGCGAGGAAACGATTGACTTTCTGGCGTCGCTCACCTATTACACGGGCGAGTACGCACGCAGCCGGGTATTGTTCAAGCAGCTTCATGACTCGGCGCTGCGCACACACAACCTGCTGCATCAAAGCTGGGGGCTTCTGGGACAGGGACAGAACGCGCTGCGCCAGGGCGATTTGGATGATGCCGCTGCACTGCTGCAACACACGCTCAACATCCTCGAAGAGCAGCAGGTGAACGATCTCGTGACGCTAATTCAGGCATACGGTTTGCTGGCGCTGGTGGAGCTGTACCGCGACCGCCCGCAAGCCGCCGGAATCCTGGCGCGGCAGAGCGTCGAGCGCATCGGCAAGAGCGAGCCGACGGGTTTTTCACTGTTGGAAGGCTACGCGGGTGCGGCAGAGGTCTACCTGACGGCGCTCGAATATACGCCGGAGGGCGAGGCGCGCGCCAGCCTGACGACGCAGGCGCAGGCGAGTGTGCGCCGCTTGAGCGAACTGGCGAAGAAAATCCCGATTGCGCGTCCCCGCGCTGCCACCTGTTCAGGCTGGCTGGCACGCCAGACGGGGAACGCCACCGTCGCGCGAAGTCACTTCGACCGCGCGGTGCGCGCTGCCGTGCATCTGCGGCAGCCGTTCGAACAGGCATTTGCGTTGTATCACTTGGGGCGTGGGCTACCTCGCACGGATGCGCAGCGGTTGGCATACCTGGGGCAGGCACAGGCGATCTTTGGGCAGCTAGGCGCTGCGCATCATCTCGCGCAGGTGCAGGCACAGCTATACGAATAACTTGCGGCGGAAGATTTCGTCCGGGCGTTTGTAAATGTGCATGATCTCGTCGCGCGTCATAAACACCGGCCCGCCCATGCTCGCCGCGCCGAGGAAGATACGCGCTGCCTTCACGCACATTGCCGTGACATTCAGCACTTCGGTCGGTGAATTGCCGAGCGCGATCAAACCGTGATTCTGCATCAGGATGACCTTCGGTGCTTCCTGGTAGCGGCTGATGTAATCGCGCACACCGGAACGAATCGCCACCGCCAGTGGCAAGCCTGGATCGGCATATGGCACGAACACTGACTCCGGACCGCAGACAACCGCCTCATCGGGGAACATGCGCTGTGTCGCAAACGTCTGAGCGCGCGGGCTGCACAGGATGCCATTGACCGCTGTCGGGTGCGTATGCCCGATGTAGCGCACATCGCATTCGTGCAGCAGCATGGCGTGGAAGGTTGCTTCAACCGACGGACGTGCGCCGTCCGTATCTACGCGCGCGGCGCTGACAGCTTTGTGCATCGTCTCGTTGTCGATTGCCTGATCGAGTAGCTCCAGCACCGCCGCGATGCGCAGCTGCACGAAGCCTGCCGCGCTGATGCCGCGCATTCCGTGACCGCTCGCCTTGACCCAGAACGTGTCGGCGCTGTCACGAAACGAGGTATTGCCTTCACCGATAATCACGTAGTCATTTTCCGGCTGTCCCAGCGTGCGCGTCATTTCGATCAGTGCGTCGATCATGGCTTTAGCCTTTGGCTCTTGGCGGTTAGGTGTTAGCAGTAGGGACGCCCAAAGGGGCGTCCGCTTTATCGCAGACCTCACCCCCGTCCCCTCTCCGCGCACAGAGAGGAGACAGCAGTGAGTTGAGCTATTGGTTTAGAAATCGAAGTCGTTGATGTTCTCAGCGGTGAAGACAAACGGCGGGCCCAGCAGGACTTCGCTGTTGTTCACGACGGGCAGCATTCCGAGACGACCCGCATCGACTTCAGTCGCGCCGGGCAGGAATTCGCCGTCGATCGTGCGGCGCATGACGTAGACTGCGGCGTAACCCAGATCAACCGGGTTCCACAGCACAACACGTTCCACGCACTGCGTTTCGACATACGGCTTCATCGCGTTCGGCGTCGCCAGACCGACAACCACGACCGCATCATCTTCACTCGCTGCTGCGCCTTCGCTTGAAGCAAGCGGGCAAACGGCTGCCTGCGTCACTGCTTCCGCCGCTGCGGGCGTTGCGATACTGGTCATACCGAAGATACCGTCCATATCGGGACCGTACTTGTTGATGAGGGTGGTCGCCTGGTTGAAGGACAAAATGTTGTCTTCCTGCGCTTCAACGGTTTCCAGCCAGGTCATTTCAGGGTAGCACTTTTCCTGGTACGCCTGCATTTCGGCAATCCAGCGCGCCTGGTTCGGCGTGGTGAACGTGCTGGTGACAATCGCGAAGCTGCCATCAACACCGATCTGTTCCGCCATGTTATCGACCAGCGACTTGGCGACGCCTTCAAACGCTGCCTGGTTCACGAACCACTGGCGAGCATCGGGCGTGCTGTTGGCATCATAACCAACAACGCGGATACCGGATTCGAGCGCGCGGGTCAGTACGGGGGCAATCGCGACCGGATCATTGGCGGCGAAGAGAATACCGTTGACACCCTGGGTGATGTAGTTGTCAATGACGGCGATCTGGTCGTCAATGTTGGCTTCCGTCGGACCATCGGTCGTCACGGAGACATTGCCCAGTTCTTCAGCTGCCTCTTGCATACCCTGTGTCGTCGCTGCGAAGTAACCGACACCGATCAGTTTCGGCACGTCCACCAGCGTGATGTCCTGACCTGCCAGGTCGGGCGCATCCACAGGTTCACCGCCATCATATTCCGGCATCATCATTTCGCCTTCAGCTTCTTCGGTGGCTGCCATTTCAGCGCCTTCAGCCATCGGGCAGTCGAGCGGGTTGACGGGCAGATCATCTGCGCCATCCCAACGATCCTGGGCGGCAACGGGAAAGCTGGCGAACGCTGCAAGCAGCAGCGTCAGGATGAGCGCCAGCGAAAGAAACTTCTTAGCCATATTCTCAATTCTCCTCATAGAACTCAATGCAAAACGACTTGCGATAGACTTTCTGGTGATCTTCGACTCTCTGCCTCCACACCACCCCCTTTCATGTGTTTTGCTGTGTCTGGCGCAACCGCCGTGTCAGCGCGCCGAAGAGTGACCCGGCATAGTTGTTGATCAAAATCGACAGGATGAGGACCGAGCCGATGACGACAATCGTCGCATCGCTGGTCACGCCTGTAAGTGCCAATCCGTTTTTCAGGATTTGGATCAACACGATGCCGAGCATGGTACCGATGATTGTCCCTGTGCCACCGAAGATGCTGGTGCCGCCCAGCACCACCGCCGCAATCACGTCCAGTTCCCAACCAGAGCCATAATCTGAGCGGGTAGTAGTCGTGCGCGAAACAAAGATCCACGCAGCGATGCCCGCCATCAGCCCTGACAGGGAGTAGATGATGATTTTGTTTCGCCCGACCGGGATACCGGAAAAGCGTGCGCCGAGTTCATTATTTCCAATAGCGTACAGCGAGCGCCCAAACGTAGTGCGTGCCAGCACTATCGCAAAGACGATAGCAAAGACGATCAACACCCAGAGCTGCGTCGGTAGTCCCAGAAAGTTACCTTGCCCAAGCTGTTCGAACCAGTCCGGGTAGCCACGCACCGACCGCGATTCGCTGATACCTTCTGCCAGCCCGCGATAGAACGCCAGCGTCGCCAGCGTCATGATGAGTGGCGGCACGCCGACGCGGACAATGAACAAGCCGTTGACGAATCCTGCCAGGACGCCCGTCAGGATGCAGACGACAATCGCCAATTCCAGTGGTAAACCCCAGTTTTGCCAGCTTACCCCCAGCATGATGGCGCTCACACCGACAATCGCCCCGACGGACAAGTCAATCCCGCCTGTGATAATGATGTAGGTCATGGGCAGCGCGATCAAACCGATCTCTGCCAGAAAGCGCGTCTGGTTGAGCAGATTATCGACCGTCAGGAAGTTTTCCGAGCCAAATGCCAGCACGACCAGCGCGATAATGCCGATCAGAATCAGGACGCCTTCCTGCCGAAAGAGCGCACTGCCCAGACGGTCACGCAGGCTGGGAGCGTCATCAAGAACTTTGGTTTCAGGGAGAGTGGTCATGATGTCGTCAACCTTTCAAACTCGCCTGATTGCGCCGTCTGCGCAGCAAATCCGCCAAGACTGTCACTAGAATCAGCAACCCCTGAACGGCGCGCAGCCAGAACGGAGAAACATTGATGAAAACCAGCGCACTGCCAATAGCGCTCAACAAAATCGCTGCAAGCGTTGCGCCGACGACTGTCCCAGTGCCGCCGAGAATGCTGACGCCGCCTACGACGGCAGCGGTGATGATCAGCAGTTCTACGCCCGCAGGGACTGCAGACTGAATGATCTCAAGCTGCGTCGCGAACAGAATGCTGGCGATGCCGACGAAGAAGCCGTTCAGGATAAAGACCGTCATGAGGACGCGCGGTTCAGAAATGCCGGATAATCGCGCCGCCTCTTTATTGCCACCGACGGCATAAATTGCCCGCCCTGTTGCGCTGTAGCGCTGCCACAATGCTGCCAGGATTGTCAGCACAATCATGAAGTAGATGGGCATGGGGATGCCGAACGGACGTTCCTGCGCCAGCCCGAAACCAGCAGGTAAATCGCGTATCCATTCACCGTTGGTGATGCTGATCAATCCGCCTTTGAGAATACTCAAGAATCCGAGAGTGACTACGATTGACGGGATTTTCAGGTAGGCAACGAAGAAACCGATCACCGCTCCGGCCAGCATTCCCGCGAAAACGGGGATGACCCACGACAGCCAGATGGGGACGCCGTTCACGGCAAGCGTTCCGCTGAGAGTTGCCAGCACCCCAATCAGCGAACCGACGGAAACATCGATATTGCCGGAGATGATGACCATCGACATGCCAATGGCTGCGACGGCGATATAAGCATTTCCCAGAAAGATACTGGTCAGGTTGCGTTCGGATACATAGCGCGCATTGACTGAGCCGACGACCAGAACAATGACAATGAGCGCCAGCGCCAGTATCACTTCCTGCGAGAGCAAACTGCCGAGCTTGAAGCGCGGGGTGATGCGGCTGGGGCTGCGTCCCAACGATGGAGCGGTGACTGCCATAACGACTTAATCTCCTGCTGCGCGCGATGGCGCTACATTGACTTCGACGTTTTCGCGCATCATCGCCGCGACCACGTTTTCCTGCGTTGCGTCCTTGCGCTCAAATTCCGCCACAAGTCGCCCTTCCCGCATCACCAGCACACGGTCACTCATACCCAGTACTTCCGGTAGTTCGCTGGAGATCATCAATATTGCCAGCCCTTGCTGTGCCAGTTCGCTGATCAGGCGGTGGATTTCTGACTTCGCGCCCACATCCACACCGCGCGTCGGCTCGTCCATGATCAGAACTTTCGGCTTGCTGGCGAGCCATTTGGCGACGACGACTTTTTGCTGGTTGCCACCAGACAGCTTGTTGACGACCTGCTCGCCGCTGAAGGCGCGAATGCCAAGCTGCCGGATAGCGTGCTGTGACAGTTCGCGTTCCTGTTTGTCGTCAATGAAGCCGCCGCGTGAGACCGAACGCAGCACCGCCAGTGACACGTTCTCGCGAATGCGCATCTGCCGCACCAGACCCTGCGTGCCGCGATCCTCCGGTACGTAGGCGATACCTTTGCTCATCGCCTCACCAGGGTTCCGGATTTTCTCCAGCTTGCCATCAACCATGATCTCGCCGTCCTGCGCGGGCGTGAAGCCGAAGACCGTCTGCGCAAATTCGCTGCGACCGCTGCCCACCAGCCCTGCCAGCCCGACGATTTCGCCTGCTCGCAGCGTCATGCTGACGCCGCGACAGAGCGGCTTGCGCCACAGATTGCGCACTTCCAGAACAGGCTTGCCGATTTCGGTCGGCAGTTTGGGGAACAGGTTCTCAATCGTGCGCCCGACCATCATACTGATCAGCTTGTCCTGCGTGACGTTCTTGACATCATCTGTGCCGACATACTGCCCGTCGCGCAGCACTGTCACGCGGTCTGCCAGCACGAAGACTTCTTCGAGCCGATGGCTGATATAGATGATGCCGACATTGCGTTCGCGCAGCAGCCGGACGATGCCGAACAAGCGCTGCACATCCGCTTCGGTCAGCGCGGCTGTCGGCTCATCCATGATCAGGATGCGCGCGTTCAGCGACAGCGCCTTGGCGATTTCGACGCGCTGGCGCTTGCCGACCGTCAGCCCGCCGACTTTCGCCTCAACATCCAGATCGGTGATTTGCAGCGAGTCGAGGATTTCCGCTGCCCGGCGCTTCATCGTGCGCCAATCGACCGCACCAAACATGCCACGCGGCGCGTGACCCATGAAGATGTTCTCAGCCACGCTCAGTTCCGGGTACAGGCTGAGTTCCTGATAGATGGTCGCGATGCCTTTTGCCTGTGCCTCGCGCGGATTGTTGAAGCTGATGCGCTGACCATCGAGCCGGATTTCGCCCGTGTCTGGCTTGTGCACTCCGGAAATGATCTTGATCATCGTGCTTTTGCCCGCGCCGTTTTCACCCAGCAGCGCGTGGACTTCGCCCGCGCGCATGTCGAAACGGGCGTCGGTCAATGCCTGCACGCCGGGGAACTTCTTTGAAATATGTTCGAGTTCAAGAATCGGTTGCATCATCATCTTTGTTTCACCAAAAAACCCTCACTCCAAACCCCTCTCCCTCATGGAGAGGGGCTTCCAAAACATTCTGATTCCCCTTCGCCCTGAGGGAGAAGGGGCTAGGGGATGAGGGTTCATTACTCATACCGTCGTTACCAGTTGCTTGTAGCGCTCGTACTGTGCATCCCATGCTGCCGTGTTGCGCGGCTCATACGTCGTCAGTTCCATCGCCCGGCTCATCATGTCGCGCGCCTGCGCTACACTGCCCAGATCGCCCATCGCGATCAACTGCACAACCGCGTTGCCGATTGCCGTTGCTTCGCTCGGTCCCGCTACGACCACCACGCCAAGTGCGTCCGCCGCCATCTGGTTGAGCAGGGCATTCTGCGAGCCGCCGCCAACGATGTGCAAGCGTTCCATGCGCTTTCCGGTCAGTCGGCGCATCTTTTCCAGCAGATAACGGTACTTGTATGCCAGACTTTCATAGATGGAGCGTACCACCTCGCCCGGTGTTGTCGGCTCCGGTTGCCCGTGCGCGGCGCACACAGCGCGGATGCGTGCGGGCATATCGCCGGGCTGCATAAACGCCAGATCGTCCACATCGTACAGGCTGCGGAAGGGCGGCGCGGCGAGCGCAGCGGTCGCAAGGTCAGCATAGCTGTAGTCCTGCCCGGCAGCGGCCCACGTTGCTCTCGATTGCTGCACCAGCCACAGTCCCATGCAGTTCTTGAGGAAGCGATATGTACCGCCGTAGCCACCCTCGTTGGTTACATTCGCGGCATACGAGTCGTCGTTGATGATCGCCTCGTCTATTTCGAAACCGATCAAGCTCCAGGTGCCGCTGCTGATGTAAGCGAAGTCCGGCGTGGTCGTCGGTACAGCGACGACCGCGCTGCCTGTGTCGTGTGTTGCAGGGGCGATGACCGGGATGCTCTTGTACTCGCCAATGCGTGTGCCGGGCGGGATGATGTCGCCGAAGATGTGCAGCGGGATACCGAGCGCGTTCAACGTCTCGCGATCCCAATCGTGCGTGCGTGGGTTGTACATTTGCTGCGTGGTGACGTGCGTGAATTCGCAGGTTTTGCTGCCACACAGCCAGTAGTTGAACAGGTCAGCGATGGTTAGAAAGCGATCCGCCACGTCGAGCAGCGGGCTGTTATCGCGGAGCAGGCTGGCAAGCTGGAACAAGCCGTTGAACTGGATGAACTGAATGCCTGTGCGTTCAAAGACGGTGCGGCTGGGGACGCGCTCGAAGACCCACTCCAACATGCCTTCGTTGCGGCGGTCACGGTAATGCGCCGGGTTGCTGAGGAGCTTGCCGTTGCGGTCGAGCAGGGCGCCGTCCACGCCCCAGGTATCGATGCCCAGGCTGGCAGCGTCGCCGCCCGCCGCCGCGATGCCCGTCGTAATCTCATGCCACAGGCGCAGCACATCCCAGTAGAGCGTGCCTTCGGCGTAGACGGGCGTGTTGGGAAAGCGATGGACGACGTTAAAGCCGAGCTTGCCGCCATCAAAATCGACTTTGATGACGCGCCCGGATTCAGCCCCTAAGTCAATTGCAAGAACATGTCTGGCAACCATTTTTCCTGCCATATAACAATGAAAACCGTTTAGCGTAGAGGATAACGCCGCCGTTCATTTTTGTGCAACTAACCTTATCGCTTTGCACAACGACGCATTTTTGTTTCATTTGCTTTCATTGTATTGCGCATTGAAAGCGACGTCAAGGAATTGAGGGAAGCCGGGCGCGTGTAAAGTTGCTCGTGCCTGCGACTTTACGCTATACTGAGACCATCCTTCTTTCTGTAAAGTTAAGTGCGTAAGCAGTCGGATCATGGCAGACCTGAGCGGGCGACGCATCGGCAGTTATGAAATCATAAGGCAGCTTGGCAAGGGCGGTATGGGTACGGTCTATGTCGCCCGGCAGCCGCGCCTGCGCCGTGAGGTCGCGCTCAAGGTGCTTTCGTCGATTGACAACGATGATACTCAGGCGGCGGAACGCTTCAGGCGTGAAGCGGAAATTGTCGCCAGACTCGAACATCCCCATATTGTCGCGATCTACGACTTCGACATCGAAGGCGATATTGCCTATGTCGCTATGCGTCTGCTCAAGGGCGGTACGCTTGCTCAACGATTGGAAAAGGCGCATGAGAGTGGGCATTTCCCTGCACTCGGTGAGACAGCGGCGCTGCTGGAACAGCTTGGCGATGCGTTGGATTATGCGCACAGTCAAGGCGTGGTGCATCGCGACATCAAGCCGAACAATATCATGTTTGACGATCAGGGTAAGCCTTATCTGGTCGATTTTGGCATCGCCAAGCTCAGCGATACGACGCAGAAGTTAACAGCGACGGGCAATATCGTCGGAACCCTGCCCTATATCGCGCCTGAACTCTGGCTTGGTAGAGCGGCGGCTGCCCCTGTAGACCAATATGCGCTTGCCATTGTCGCCTACCAAATGGTGACAGGGCGGCTGCCCTATACCAGCGAGACCAGTATCGGCTGGCAGCACCAGCATGTTAACGAGCCGATCACACCGCTAACGACTCTGCGCCCGGACATCCCGACCGCGCTCGATCTGGTGCTGCGGCGCGCGCTGGCGAAAGCTCCCGAAGACCGTTACGCCACCAACGGTGGTTTTGCTGCGGCATTTCGTCAGGCGATCTCTGGCAGCGAAGGTGAGCGCACCGCCTTTTTCACGACAACCATTGCCCCGTCGCCTATTGCTGCGTCTGCCAGCACATCGATCCTGCCGCAACGCACCCGTCGCTTTGGTCGTGGGCGCTGGGTTTCGCTGGCAGCAGCAGGGGCAGTGGCAGTTCTGGTGGCTGTTTTCGCCCTCCTCAACCAGCCCGCTGCACCGCGGGCGGACGCAACTTCGACACCTGTCCTCGGCTTCCTCGCGCAGCTTGGCACAACGGATGCAGCGACGGCGACGCCCAGCGCTACGCACACTCCAACTACCACCGTCACGCCAAGCAGCACAGTGACCTCAACACTGTCACCGCGCCAGATCGCGGCTGCAACACGCGCTGCTTTTCAAACCGCGACAGCAGCACGCTGGACACCGACTCCAACTGCTAACGTGACGCAGACACTGCGAGCAGAACTGACGCAGCTTTATCTGGAAGATTTGACGGCAACGGCGACGCGCTGGACGCCGACTCCGACTGCAACTGCAACAGTGACGCCCAGCGCGACGCGTACCCCGACTGCTACCATCACGCCAAGTAGTACTGCCACTGCGACGATCACCAGTACGTCGAGTCGCACACCAACGCTGACCGCTACAGCAACGGTCACATCAAGCGCGACATCAACGCTGACACCCACCATGACCGCCAGCAATACCGCAACCTGGACGCCGACGCTGACACCCACCACCACACCAAGCCTGACAGCAACACCGACGCTAACACCCACCATCACACCGAGCCTGACTGCAACACTCACGCCGACTGCGACGGTTACTCCAACCGCATCGCCTACGCCCACGTTGACGCCAACAACAACGTATACTCCAACGCTCACGCCAAGCATGACGCCCAGCCCGACAGTAACACCGTCGCCAACGGTGGACGCAGCAGCACTGCCTGTCGTTACACGCAATGCTGACTGGATACCGTACACGCAAGTCTTTGATAGGGTGGAGATGATGCTGGTGCCGGCGGGTTGCTTCTTGATGGGTGGGCGCATTGGCGAGAGCGCAACCAGCGATCAGGTCGGCGAGGACGAATTTCCGCCGCACCAGCAATGCTTCGACACGCCATTCTGGATTGACCGAACAGAAGTCACCAATGTCCAGTACAATCCGGGCAATGACCCTGGCGGATGGTGGGAAGAACCGCAGCGGCCGCGCGAGAGTGTGACATGGGAACAGGCGCGCACTTTCTGTCTGGGACGGGGTGCGCGGTTGCCGACGGAACGAGAGTGGGAATACGCGGCGCGCGGTCCTGACAGCCTCATTTATCCGTGGGGCGACACGTTCGTTGCCGAGAATGTCACCTACGGTAGGAACGCAGGTCAGCAAACCAGCTTTGTCGGTTCTCGTCTGGCGGGTGCGTCCTGGGTTGGTGCGCTGGATATGAGTGGCAATCTCTATGAGTGGACAAGTTCGCTGGTGTTCGACTATCCGTATGTCGCGACCGATGGTCGTGAGAGCTTGAACGACCCGACGACCAACCAGCGTATTGTGCGAGGTGGCTCGTGGTTTCAAGATGATTATGCGCAGCGTTCCAGCTTCCGCGTTGGCAGCCCGCCCACCGCTGCCAATAACACCACCGGCTTCCGCTGTGTGCGCGATTATGATGCGGCGCAACTGCAGCGCGATGATTTCGCCCTGCGGTTTTCCATCACACCCACAGTCACACCAACGCCTGCCCCCGTTGTGGTTGTGATTGTGGATGGTGCCAATCTCCGAACAGGTCCCGGCAGAGACTACCCTGTGCAAGGATCGGCAGCCAATGGTGCGCGCCTACAGGTTGTCGCTTTCAGCCAGCAGGGGGATGGGGTCTGGTATCTGGTGCGCGATCTGGACGGGCAGCTGTTGTGGGTACTTGGAACGCTTGTCGAGCTGGAGAACACTACAATCGATGCGCTCCCAATGGCAACTGCCCCGCCGCCGTCGCCCTGAGCCACTAGCGCTGTAACAGCACACGCGTGATCTGCTCGATATGATCGGGCTGGTGGTGCGCTGTCTGGATCAGCATTCGCATCATCGACATTTCACCAATCGTCGGGTGAACGCCCATGCGCGCCCAATCGTCATCGCTCATCGCGCGGCACAACGCCAGGAACGCCTGTCGTTTGGCGCGGAAGTCGTCCATGACGGTATCCATATCCTGCGCATTATAAGCGCCGTCTCGCGCCAACTGTTCGACATCATACGCCCTAAACTGCGGTTTTTCCTGATCGCGCATGGCGACCAGGCGGTCGGTGAAAATCTGCTCGTAGTCGCGCAGATGGCAGACAATCTCCAACGTCGTCCAGCCGTTATCGCCGTCGCGCAGTGTCGTCGCCTGCTCGCGCGTGACGCCGCGCAGGATGTGTTCGAGCGTCGCCATCGATTTTTCCAGCAGCGTCAGGTGCTTGTCGCGGATGTATTGCCGTTCAGCGTCCATGCTATCTCCGTCTGTGTAGAGTGGTTTGCACGACTATGCCACAGACGGAGAGGAGGTGCAAAAGTGCTTAGTGACCTGCCAGCGCGTCGGTCGGTGCGACCGTCAGGATCAGTGTGGCAATGCCGATGTTTCCCGCGCTGTCCGTCACCTGGAAGGTGAGCGCGGTGCTGCCGAGCGCGGTCGGCGTGCCGGTGATGGTGGCGGTCACACTGTTAAATGCCAGCCCGGTGGGCAGCGTGCCGCTGAGCAGACTAAAGGTATAGGGTGGCGTACCGCCCATCGCACCCAGCACTGCCTGATACGGAGTATTGAGGTTGGCGGTGGGCAGCGATGAGGGCGTGAACACCAAGCCTTGCGCGTTGGCAGCAGTGATCGTCAGGACGACTTCCTGCCAGGTAGTCGCGCCTGCGTTATCCGTGACGCGCAGACTGAAGCTGCTTATGCCCGCTTGCGTCGGTGTGCCTGTGATCGCGCCATTGCTGTTGATCGACAAACCAGCGGGAAGACTGCCGCGAATGATAGTGTAGGTGTAAGGCGCACTGCCACCGCTGACGAACGGCGTTTGATTATAGCCCTGTCCGACGACCCCATTGGGCAGTGCCGGCGAAAGCGCCAATGGCAGCGCCAAACCGCCGATCACGACCATGCTGCCCTGTGTGCCGCTGAGGATTGCTCGCCCGCCGAATGTGACTTCGCTCTGGCGCGGGATGCCGAGGCGCACTAAGTTGATGGGGCTACCAGCCGTGGGCAGGGTGGTGGCGGTGAAGTTGATGGTCAACAAGGTGAAGGTGCCGCTGGGAAAGTTGGTGACTGCCCCGGCTGCGTAGGCAATCGTTCCGGCACTGTTGTTAAAGGTGGGGGAGACAATCGTCAACGGAAGCGTTGTGCCTGCCGACAGACTTGTCACTTGCATATGCGCCGGGTTGAACTGGAGATGCACTTCCGCGCCATCAACTGACGACCCGCCGACGACTTCGACCACGACCTGAAAGCTGGCACCGGGGCTGACGGTGATCAACGGCAGCTGGGTGCGCAGCAGGGCAGGCGATTGGGCGGCGGCGCTGGAGACGACGCACAACAGCAGCGCAAGCGCAAAGAATGGAGCGAGACGAAATAGCCGCATGTCAGGTAGTACTCCCACAATGATGCCTTACGATGGATTACCACCTGACACTATATAAGAATTATGGATATTCGAGAATATGCCTTTGGGACTACTTGGGATGAAATGTATTTCTTGAATTGGATGCCGAATGTCATTTCTTAAAATGACGAACCTCACGATTTGCCTACGTTCCTTTAAGGTTTGGCTAAGGGTTATTGACTTGTAAAGTCGATAAGGATATGGTGAAGAAAAAATTGTAGTTCGTCAGGTAAACATGATGCGCACAGGGACTTTGCGACTCGTCGTTTTGTTGGTTGCTTCTCTCTTCTTGCTAATCTCCTGGAGTGCGTGGGCGCAAGACATCCCCACCCTCACTCCAACCCCCTCTCCCCAGGGCGAGGGGCTAACACCCGCACCCGTAGACATCACCCTATTACCCCCCCCCCA
>JANRJX010000010.1:0-22640 GCA_033763755.1 Chloroflexota bacterium | reverse complement strand
CAGCATCAACGGGATGGTAGCGGGCGCGAGCAGGGTCGTCGTGTGGGACGCCCATGTCGTCAGTCGCGGCACGAGTTCGTCGCTGCGGATTAGCCGTGCCGGGTCGTTGTTGGCGATGCCGAGCGCGAAGAAGCCCGTTGGCTGCCCGCGCGCCGTATCCCATAAGATCAACAGCGCGACACCCACGCCGAACGTCAGCAAGAAGCTTAATGGGGGGGAATTGAACCGCAAAGGCACGAAGGACGCAAAGAAATTTTGCAGGGACGCCCCGCTGGGTCGACCCCCCGTGTCCCTCTCACCGTCTCTGTGTTCTCCGCGCCTCTGCGTTAAGAGTCCGATTGTCATGACCAGCGGCAGGTAAAACAGTGCCTGCTGCTTGCTGGCGAACGCCAGCGCCATGCACGCGCCCGTCCAGCCCCAGCGCTGTGAGACGGCGGTGTATAACGCAGCCGTCAGCCACAGCAGCAGCATTCCATCGCTGAAAGCAGTGGCGCTGTAGCCGACTGCGAACGGCGACACGGCGATCAGCGCGGCTGGAACGAGCGCGGTGAACTTATCAGCGTACACCCGTCGTGCCAGCGCGTAGACCAGCGGAATGAGCAGCAGGCTGGCAAGCGCGCCGGGCAGCCGCGCCGCGATTTCGCCACCGCGTGTCGTCAGGTCGGGCAAGCCATCGGGTCGTGTTTCCGTAAACGGCATCATGGCGATTGTCATCGCATAAATCGACAGCGGTGGCTTATCGAGTGCGCCTGGCAGCAGCCAGTCGCCGTTGAGCGCAGCGCGGCGGGCGAACGTCGCGAACAGCGCTTCGTCGGGATGAAAGCGTCCATCGCTCGCCAGCGCCGTCCAGCGCAGCCACGCGCCGAGCAGGATAATGACGAGCAGCAGTGCCCAGCCGCGCCAGCCGATCATCGTGTGCCAAAGCGCTTGCGCAGGTAATCGAGCGCCACGCGGTCAATACCGTCCGGATCAACGGCGATGTTCCAGCGTTCTTCGAGGTTTTCATTGCCCACCAGCGCCCAGAACGCCTGCTTGCTGGCGTCGTCCCAGTTCCCATCGGCTTCGGTGCTGCTATAGCCGCCGCTGCGATTCATCGTCTGGAGTTCGCGGGCGATGTCTGGCGTAATGGGCAGGCGGTCTTCTGGCTGCGGCGCGCCGAAGAAAACATGGTGCATCTCCAGCAGCCCGGCGAGGCGCGTGACCGGATCAGGATCGTCATCGACACGCAGGTCGAGATAGCGGTCGGTATCGCCACCATAGCCGCCGTTGGGCTTGACGACCAGCAAACCCGCGCCCTGTCGCCCACGCTTATCGCCGCCCGCCTGGTCGCCTGCGATCAGCGCCGCCATCAACCGTCGTTCGAGCGCGCCACTTGTCGCCGTGAACGTGTCGGCAATTGCGCTGACGACGTGCGCACCAACGAGGATGTTGCCCTGGCAGGTGAAGCCTTCGCCAACATGATGCCCCGCCCAGTCAAAGCAGCGCGCTCCCGTGTGTGCCGCTGCGCCGCCGTGTGCATCCACCACGCCGACCTGCCGATCCTCACGTCCGGGGTCCGCCGCCAACAGTTCTGCCAGAGTTTCCTGCGCGCTTTTGCCCTGTGCCATCAACGCCAGCCCATTTGGACCGAAGCCAATCTTCGCCAGTGCCTGCGTCGCGACTGCGCCCGCGTCTGCCTGTGCCCAACTAACGACCGCGCCGACCGCCAGGAACTTGCTGGCAACGGCGACGCCAAGCGCCTGTGTATCTGGATCATATGCCACAATCGAGAAGGTCATGTTTGCCACCTTTGCTGTCTGACTGCCCGAACGTCTAGCCCCAAACGCTGCCTGTGAGCTGTATGATTTGCAAGTTGCCCTGTTGCCGCACTTTCAGTTGTGTGTATAATCGCAGGTGTTCACACAAACCGTCTGCCTTATCAGTTCGGGGTTCCAACGACAGTCCTATGATAGAAGTCATTATTGATAGTATTCGCGTCAGCTTGATGTCGCAACATCGGATCGTCATCCTGAAGGACACGAGCAGCGACCGCTATTTACCCATCTGGATCGGTCCGTGTGAGGCAGACGCCATCACGATCGAGTTGCAGGAAGTCCCGCCGCAGCGCCCGCTGACGCACGATCTGCTCAAGTCGGTCATCCGTGAGTTTAACGGACGAATCGTCCACATCTTGATCAACGACCTGCGCAACGATGTCTACTACGCACGCATCGTCGTTGAAGTCAACGGTCGCCAGATCGACATCGACTCACGCCCCAGCGATGCAATTGCGCTGGCAGTACGCGCCAAGTCACCAATCTTTGTGGCAGACCTGGTGATGGAACGCGCGGCGATCCGCCCCGATGAAGACATGGATCAGGAGATGATGGGCGAAGGCGAGCCGGAAGAGGTCGAACCCGGACGCCTGAGCGCATTCTCGGACTTTGTCAATTCGCTGGATCTGGATGATCTGGACGACGAAGACAAGTAGCGCGATACCGGAACGTGTGTCGAAAGCAATCGATAGTCTGACGCGGCGGCGCGGCTTCTGGCTGCACGCCGCTTTCTGTCTCTAGTGGGTGAACGATGGTTAGTCCGGCAATCTTTACAGGTCAACCGCCCTACAGCCAGGAAGCTGAAGAAGCCGTCCTGGGTGCGGTGTTGGTCAACCCGGATGCGTTCCTGGCGGTGGCGTCGTTCCTGAAGGATGAAGACTTCTACATCCTGCGCAATCAGTACATCTGGGAAGCGATGGCGCGTATTGGCGAGCGCAACGACCCGATTGACTACCTGACGGTGCAGGACGAACTGCGTGCGATGGAACGCCTGAACGATATCGGCGGTCCGGCGTACATCACGCAGTTGATCAACAGCGTGCCGACCTCGGTACACGCCGAAATCTACGGGCGACTGGTGGAGCGCGCGGCGATACGCCGCCGAATGCTGCTGGCGGCGGACGAGATCAAAGCGCTGGCGATGGACGAGGAACTCGCCATTGAGCAGGTGACGAATGAGGCGGAGTCGCGGCTGTTCCGCGTGACCGAGCGCAATGTGCGGCGCGATATTGTGCCGCTGCGCCAGGCGCTCGGTGATTACTTCGAGCGCATCGAACACCTGATGCAGTTCCCGAACGAGACGATTGGGCTGCCGACGGGCTTCCGGGATGTCGATACGCTGCTTGGGGGGTTGCAGAAGTCAGACTTACTGATTTTCGCCGGCCGTCCGGGTATGGGTAAGACATCGTTCTTGCTTTCAGTAACATCTCAGGCAGCGAAATACGACGCGCGAATCGCCATCTTCTCGATGGAAATGGGCGCAGACCAGATCGTCCAGCGCCTGATCTCGATGGAGACGGGCATCAACTCGCAGCGGCTGCGGCTGGGTCAGCTTAATCAGCAAGAGTGGAATCGCTTCGTGCAGGCGACGGGGCGTATGAGCAACCTGCGCATCTTCATTGACGACAGCCCGGCGCTGACGCCGCTCCAACTCCGCACCAAGTGCCGCCGCATCGCCCACGAACACGGGCTGGACCTGATCATCGTTGATTACCTGCAATTGATGAACTCTGGCGGCAACTACGAAAACAACCGCGTGCAGGAGATCAGTTATATCAGTCGCGGGCTGAAGGAACTGGCGCGCGAATTGAATGTGCCATTGTTCACGGCGGCGCAGCTTTCGCGCGCGGTCGAACAGCGACAGGATAAGCGTCCTCAGTTGAGTGATCTACGCGAGTCGGGCTGCCTCGCCGGAGACTCGCTGGTCTATCTGCCTGACAGCGGTCAGCAAGTGCCAATTCGCGATCTGGTCGGCAAGCCGGATGTGCGGATACTGGCGCTCAATACGGATACATTGAAGCTGGAAACTGCGCCGACCAGCAACGCCTTTTGCACAGGTGTCAAACCTGTCTATCGCCTGACGACGCGGTTGGGGCGTACCGTGCGCGCAACCGCCAATCACAAGTTCTTGACGATTTGCGGCTGGAAGCAGCTGGACGAACTGACGACAGAGGATTGTATTGCAGTTCCGCGTGCTCTTCCCAGCTCACAAACGCAAACCATGAGTGATGCGGAACTGGCATTGCTTGCTCACTTAATCGGTGATGGTTGTACCTTGCCTAAGCACGCAATACAGTATACGACTAGAGAAATCGATTTGGCAGAAACCGTCTCGATTTTATCCACTGCGGTGTTTGGTTCTGCCATTACGCCGCGTATATGCCGCGAACCCGGAAAGAATTGGTATCAGGTCTTTCTCAGCTCAACTGAACATCTGACACACAATAAACGCAGTCCAGTACGGAGTTGGATGGACGGTCTGGGTGTTTTCGGACTTAGGTCATATGAAAAGTATGTGCCTTGTCGTGTTTTTGAACAGCCTCCGCAGGCAATCGCCTGCTTCTTGCGACACATTTGGTCAACCGATGGACATGTTGGATTGAAGAAAACGGTTGTTGAGCGGTATCCAGCAGTTTTCTATGCTACGAGTAGCAAACGCTTGGCTCAGGATATTCAACACTTGTTGCTACGCCTAAATATCAACGCTTGTGTTGCACGGGTGTCGCAGGGAGAAAGAGGACGTGATCAATACCATGTGCAAATTTCGGGCAGTGGTGATTTGACGACGTTTATTGATGAGATTGGTGCTTTGCCAGGTCGTCGAAGCGAACAAATCGAAGCCATTCGCGACTACTTAATTTCGCATCCTGCCAATACCAATCGTGACATCATCCCGAGTCAGATTTGGAGGATGTACGCCGTACCGTCAATGCAACTGAATGGTGTTACCTCACGAAAAATGCAGGAAGAATTAGGTAATCAATACTGCGGTACAGGGCTCTACAAGCAGAATGTCAGTCGTGTGCGCGCCGCTAGACTGGGCAGCATTGTAAAGTCTGATGCAATTACTTCGCTGGCTCATAGTGATATTTACTGGGACGCCATCGTCTCCATCCAACCGGACGGCGAAACGGACGTGTACGACTTGACCGTGCCGATACACAGCAACTTTACAGTCAATAACATCATCGCCCACAACAGCATTGAGCAGGACGCCGACATCGTGATGTTCCTCTATCGCGATGCCGTCTATAACGATGCAACCGAATTTCCCAACGCCGCCGAAGTCATCGTCGCCAAACATCGCAACGGTCCGACGGGCAAAGTCATGCTGCACTTCGATGGCGCGTTGACCAAGTTCAGCGATGCTAAGACGCAAAGTATCGATTTGAGCGCGCTATGACCGGGCAGTTTGACGGTTTCCCCCCCGGTAGACCGCGCACCGCCGCGCTGCCAACGCTCTTCTTCACCGACGTGCTGCCGCTGATCGATGATCTGGCAGAACTAAAGGTGACGTTGTTCGCGTTCTATGCGGTGCAACAGCGCGAAGGCAAGTATCGCTATGTCCGCCTGCGCGACTTCGCGAGCAGCCCATCGCTGATGCAGTCGCTGAAGGCAGCCGGAGATGAGGTCTCCGCGCTGGCTGCGGCGCTGAAAGCCGCCGTCACACGCGGCACGCTGCTGTGCGCCGATGTGCCGCTGGAGGGCGCGGTCGAGACGATCTACTTCATCAACGCCGAGCCGGGACGCGCTGCCATCCGCAAGATCGCTGAGGGCAAGTGGCAGCATGGCGCGCAGCCGCAAACGCTGGAGCTGATGCCAGAGCGCCCGAACATTTACCAGTTGTACGAAGAGAATATTGGCGCGTTAACGGGTATCATTGCCGATCATCTGAAAGATGCCGAGCGCGACTACCCGCCAGGCTGGGTGGAAGACGCGATCCGGCTGGCGGTGACGCACGAGAAGCGCAGTTGGAAGTACGTCCAGGGCATTCTGGAGCGCTGGCGCAAGGAAGGCAAACGTGAAGTCGATAGGAAACCTGCTGCCGAACAGCGAGCCATCGTCGGAAACCTGGACGACTTCATCCTCGAATGAGGCGGGCGACCGCTGCGCACTCTGTGGGGGCGCGCCGTTGTGCGGCGGGTTGGGCTACGTGCGTTACGACCTCCCCGTCGAACATCCCGATTTTGGCAAGCTGTTTCGCTGTGTCAACAACCCCGGTAAAGCCAATGACGAACGGCTGGAACGACTGCGCAAGATCGGCAACCTGGGTGCATTTGCCGACAAAAACTTTGGCAACTTCAGCACCGACTTACCCTATTTGAGCGCACAGCAGCGGGCATCGCTGCGCACCGCGCGCGATGTCGCGCAGATGTACGCCCGCGCGCCGCACGGCTGGCTGGTGCTGGAAGGCACCTATGGCTGCGGCAAGACGCATCTGGCTGCGGCGGTCGCCAACGTGCGCATTGAACAGGACGAAAACGTACTCTTCATCACCGCGCCCGACCTGCTCGATCATCTGCGCACGACGTACGGACCGACGGCAGATGTCGGTTATGACGAGATGTTCGACCGCCTGCGCAATATTCCGCTGCTGGTGCTGGACGATCTGGGTGTGGAAAATCCCAGCCCCTGGGCGCAGGAAAAGCTGTTCCAACTGCTGAACTATCGCTACAACCACAGGCTGCCGACTATCATCACGACCAACACCGATCTGGATTTGCTCGATCCGCGCATCCGCAGCCGCCTGCTGGACGAGAGCATTATCCATCGCGTGCGCATCGCCGCGCTCGATTACCGTACACCGGTACAGAACAAGCAGGATCAACTCTCCAGTTTGTCGCTGTTCAGCGACCGCACATTCGACACGTTCGATACGGAGACCGGATTGATGGCGGAAGAGCGCGCCGCGCTGACGCGTACGCTGCAAATCGCCGGGGACTATGCGCGTCAGCCGCAGGGCTGGCTGGTCTTCATGAGCCGTTACAATGCCAGCGGTAAGACGCATCTGGCAGCCGCCATTGCCAACTATCGCCAGGAGCAGGGGGATGAGGTGACGCTGGTGACGACACCCGACCTGCTCGACTTCTTGCGTATGACGTTCGGCGCGAACGCTACCACCAGCTTTGACCGCCGCTTTCAGGCGGTGCGCAATGCCGGGCTGCTCGTGCTGGATGATCTCGGTACGGAAAGCGGCAGTGCGTGGGCGAAAGAGAAGTTGTTCCAGATCATAGACTATCGTTATGTGGCGCGGATGCCGACCGTGATCACTACCAGCAAGCAGCCGGAAGAAATCGACGGGCGCATTTTCAGCCGCATCGCCGACCAGCGTATCTGCACGATCCTGCGTATCACCGCGCCGGACTATCCTACCCGACTCAAGCGGGGTTAACATGTTGACACGTCAGAACGTCCACGACCTCGTCATCATCCGTTACCAGCGCCGCGACCGCCGTGCTGCTCGCGTGCTGTTCGAGCGCAGCTACCTCACGCACGCTCATCTCGACTGGCAGGAGCGTGACCACTGGCTGGACACGGAGCCACCGCTGACGTGGACGGCGTGGCACGGCACGCGTATGGTCGGGCTGCTGAGCATGAGCGAAATCATGGGCAGTGTCAGTTGGGTGCGGCTGGTGGCAATCGATCATGACAGCGACTACAGCGCGATCTTCAACCGCTTGTGGCAGCAAGCGCAGCCGGAACTGCGTGCAGCGGCGGTGCAGCAGGTGGCGCTGCTGGTGCTGAATGACTGGATCATGCCGCACGCGGCGCGGAACGGCTTCACCAGGTACGATGAGGTGGTGACGTTCCGGCGCGAAACGCCGTTCCTGCCCGTGCCTGATCCGTCGCCCTTTAGGGTGCGCGGCATGAACGCCCACGAACTGCCCACCCTCATTCGCATTGACCAGACGACATTTATCCCGCCCTGGCAGATGAGCAGCGCGGAAATTCGCGCTGCAGAACGGGCAGCCGCCAATGTGACCGTCGCAGTGCTGGATAACGACATTATCGGCTACCAGATCAACACCTTCTTTTTCGATGGCGCACATCTGGCGCGGCTGGCGGTGCTGCCCCAATATCAGGGACAGGGTGTCGGGCGGGCGTTGGTCTACGACATGATCGCGCGGTTTGCGCGACGAGGCGTGTACACCATCACCGTGAATACGCAGTTGAGCAACATTCACTCCCAAAATCTCTATCGCCGTTTCGCTTTCGCGCGCACAGGGTATGATCTGCCTGTGTGGACGCTTGACCTGTAACGAAAGCCATCCCATGTCATTCATGTATCAGGAAGACGACGGCGACCTTCAACACCTTAGCGGGCGCACCGTCGCCTGCATCGGCTATGGCAACATGGGGCGTCCCTGCGCGCTCAACCTGCGCGATAGCGGCGTCAATATCATCGTCAGCGATCCAACCGAGGAGAAGCGGGCACTGGCGGCTGATGAAGGCTTCCGCGTCGCGGCGGTAGACACCTGTGTCCTCGAAGCGGACAGCCTGCTGCTGTTGATACGCGATGAGGTCATGCCGCAGGTCTACATCGAGCAGGTTTCGCCTTACCTGCGGCGTGGGCAGTCGCTGATCTTCAGCAGCGCTTATAACATCGCCTTTGGCTTTATCGAAGCGCCGGCATTCGTAGATGTTGGCTTGATCGCCGCGCGCACGCTCGGCACAGCAGTACGCGAACGCTTTGTCGAAGGCACAGGCTATACCAGCTTCGTCGCCGTCGGGCAGGATGCCAGCCGCCAGGCGTGGCAGACAGTGCTGGCGCTCGCGCGGGCATTGGGCGCGCTGCGCGGTGGGGCAATCGAAATACGCTTTGAACAGGAGGCGGAACTCGACCTGTTCTTGCAGCAGGCAGTGCTGCCGATCTTCCACGAGGCGATTATCAAAGCGGCGGATGTTTTGATTCGCACCGGCTATCCATCGGACGCGGTCTTCACAGAACTCTATCTGTCCGGCGAGTCGTCGGACTATTTGCACGCGGCAGCGCGTCATGGCTTGCTGCAAGCGCTCAAATCCTCGTCACTTACGTCACAATATGGCACACTCAGTCGCAGCCAGCGCATTGATGATCTGAAGCTGGAACGCATCATGGAAAGCACGCTCGATGAGATTCGTAGCGGGCGTTTCGCCAGAGAATGGGCGCGCGAATATGCCGCCGATTACCCACGTCTCAAGCAGCTGATGAAACAGCGTGAGCAGCTTGACCTATGGGAACTGGAACAACAAACGCTCGATATGCTGCGCCGCAATCAACAGACAGGGGACTAATGCCATGAACACCACAGCCGAAGCAATCCGCACACTGGAAAGCGCCCAACTCCAAGCCACCACTGCCGCCGAAATGATCGAAAACCTGATCGCCGCGCACGACTATCAGGACGTTGCGCTGCTGGTGGCACAGGCTGCGACGCGGCTGCTGGAAGCGACGACGCTGCTGATGAAGTCGGACGACATGGGCGCGCTGGCGACGCTCGAAAGCGCCGACGACCTGCTCGATGCCGTGTACGACATCATTGAGTCTGATCTCGAAGAAGAATAGGAATTTAACGCAGAGGCGCAGAGACGAGGAGGAATAATCCTCTGCGCTCTCTGCGCCTCTGCGTTAAAAATTTCCGCTGATTTCTTGGCGTCTTTGCGGTTTTCACGGCTGCAAATTTGTGTTACGCCGTTGCCATTTCGCCGACGAGTTCGGGCGATGGCTTGTTATCTTCGCGGATGAAGCGCATGACGCGGAATGTCTCTGCATAAGCTACGCCGATTTCCTTACCCGCCTCTTCATCCCATTTGCGTACCATCTCGCCCACAGACGCATCCAACTGCGACTCGTGTGCGATCAGCGCGGCAACTTTGCGCTCGATCACATCCGTGACATCAACGGCGATATTCGCCTTGTCCGCCATGCCGATATAGACCTCGCTGACATGATGCGGCTCGTAGCCTTCTGCCAGCAGTTCGGGGAAAATCGGGCGCGTTTCTGCGCTTGGAAAGATGGCGTACAGCGAGGCTTCACCGGTCGCGCGGTGGTCGGGGTGGTTGATGTAGTCAAAGGTATCGTTCGAGATCATTACCGCCGTCGGGTCCATGATGACGACACGGTAGGGCTTGAGTTCGCGGATCAGGCGCGTCAGGTCGCGGCGCAGTTCCAGCGTCGGCTGCAACGTGCCGTCGGCATATCCCAGAAAGCGCACATCCTCCACACCCACGCACGCTGCTGCCCGCATCTGTTCCTCGCGGCGGCGCGCGACAAGTTCATCGTGCGTCACGTTCGGGTCATTGCTGCCCGCCGCTCCATCGGTAACGATGCAGTAGACGACACGATGCCCTGCGTCGGTCCAGCGGGCGACCGACCCCGCCGTGCCGAACTCAATATCATCAGGATGCGCCACAATCACCAGTATGGTGACGGATTGTTCCAACGGTTGTTCCAGCTTCATGATCTGTCCTTCTGCGATTCGACGATTTCCAATACCTGCTTCACATAGACGCGGTGACCATCGGAAATATCCTGTGTGACATGCGTGCCAGGTCCCACCTCGGCATATTCCCCGACTTTGACGCCGGGCATCGTCATTACATCCACCGCCAGAAACGCGCCCTGCCCGATGATCGCGCCCAGCTTCGGGCGTCCACTGTCGATCTTCTGTCCCTTCACACGGCTGGTCACATTGCCGCGATCAATGCGCAGGTTAGCGGTCGTGCAGCCTGCCGAGAAATTGACGTTGGGCGCAAATACAGAGTCCAGCACCCGACAGGCGTGCATATCGCAGTGGTCAGACACATAGCTGCGCGCGACTTCGGTCGTGAAGCCAACGTTGCAACCGTTCAGCACCATTGACGCGCGCACCAGCGCATTGTTGCCGATAATCGTATCCGCACCGATGTACGCCGGACCGACAATCGCCGCGCCGGGGAAGACCTTCGCGCGCTCGCCAATGTAGACATCGCCCACCAGTGTGGCGGTCGGCGCGATGTAGGCGCTTTCGGCAACGAGCTGCCCTTGCAGCTTGGACAGCGTGTAGTGCATCACATCCAGCACATGCCAGGGATACTTGAGCGCGTGCCAGGGTCCGCGATAGGGCACGACGCGGTACACATGCTCCGCCATCAGTTTGTCCATCGCGCGCTCGTAATGATCATCGGTCGTATTGCCCGCTGTATATTCGGCACGGATGGCGTTCAACAGCCGGGTCGCGTCGGCGTGAATGTGCGCGACGATGTTGACGAGGTTGCTCGGTCGTTTGTCCGCGCCGGGCTTTTCGATCATACCTGTAATACGCCCGCTGGGGCTGACGATCAGATAGCCGCCGGGGAAGTACGTTTCCAGTTCGTAACCCGCAATGTAGGTGGCGGAGGGGTCGGTTGTCCACGCGCGCAGCATATCCATGTGCAGCGTGTCATCGACGACATCATGCACCTGCGTGACGTAAATCGGCAGCGCCTGGCGGCTGGGCAGCGCGGGTTCGGCGGCGAGCAGCGCGTCGCCCATACCTCTGGGCTGCGCCTGCACGACGACGCGGATCGCCATTTGCGGGATTTGCATGGCGAGCGTCGTCATATCGGCGTGATTGTCCGGGTTGGCGACGATAACGACATCGCGGAAGCCAAGCGCCTGATAGCGGCGCAGTTGAGCGAATAGCAGCGGCTCAGTGCCGAAGCGCAGCAGCGATTTTTCGCGCAGGGGCCACATGCGCGAGGACGCGCCGCCCGCCAGAATGATGAGCGTTGGTGTTAGCGTTGCAGACACACACGCCTCCAGAATATGATACGGTCAGGGGTTCAAGTGTAGCGTGAAAGTGCAGGGTGCATAGTGCAGAGTACCGATTAGCCGTCTGTACAGACGATGGCGATTTGCTGCCCGCGCAGCCGCGTCAGCACGATGACCCGTTCATGATCGCCTTTGAGCTTGAGCTGCGGGATCAAGATTTCCGGTGTGACGGCTGTGCCGCGCTTCTTGACCGTCACGCTGCCGACATTGCGCTCACGCAAGTATTCACGCAGCCGCTTGACGCTGAACGGCATCCACGTTTCGATCTGCCAAGCGCGCAGCCAGGGAGAGTTCGGTTGTATGGCGGTCGTGAAGTAGGCGATGGTCTCGTCCAGCAGCGCGCCGTTTGCCTGCGCCGCCAGCGTCCGCACCAAGCCCGCACGGATCGCGGCGGCATCGGGTTCGCACAACCAGCTGCGCGGCGCATCGATCACAGCGTCCAGATCCACATCTGGCGCGTTGAGCATCCAGGCGGCATCCTCATGCAGCAGGAGGGCAGTGCGCTTGCCTGTGCCGGTCAATCGCAGGACCGCCTCCTTCAGATCGCCATATACCGACACAAACACCACATCGCCGCCGTATTCCGCGAGTTCTGCCAAATCGACGCCCGGTGACAGCTTGACAGCGATCTGGGGGTGCGGCCATGTGCGCACGACAGACAGCGGCGGCTGATATGCTTCGACATGATGCAGCCGGCGTCCATCGGCGCGGCGGGCGGGGTCGAAGAATGCCAGCTGTGCATCCGGTAGCCCCTCACGCACATCGGCGCACAGCACGTCAGCGCGCTGCCCCAGCGCCGCCACGTTCAGCCGCGCCATCTGCGCTCGCACAGGATCGATCTCGACTCCGGTTACCTGTGCGCCGCCCGACGCGAACGCCAACAAGTCAGCGCCGATCCCGCAGCACGCATCGACGATGCTTGTGTCCATGCTTGCAATCCACCTGTGTCGCCAGTGGCGTATCAGCGGGTCGCTCGCCTGTTCCAGTGCGTCCGCGGTGAAGAACATACGCGCGGCATCTGCGCCGAACTTCTCGACTCCCTTCGAGCGCAATCGGGCAAGCGTCAGCGCCGCGCCCGCGTGAGCTGGCGTATGATCGCGTCGTAGTCGTGTGAGCTGGCGCAGCATACTGGCATCGCTCAGGTCTTCGTGCGCCAATTGTGCCAGCAGCCGCGCGCCTGCATCCGATGTGAGGAAGTCGAGATCTGAGAGGGAAACAGTCATAGGAGAAGAAGAAATGTGCTTATTCAAGAGGGTAGAGAGGAAGAGGTTGGAGAAAAGTTCTCTATCCTCTTCTCCTCTATTCTCTTGAATAAGCTCTTTATCCCGTGACAGGCAGCGTGTTGAGCGGGACGGACGGGCGGATGTAATTGGCGTTTACCCAGCCGACCGCGCCGCCGATGATCTGAATTTGCGCCCACGAACCGCTGGCGTTACGACCGAGCAGCAGCACCGTTGTGCCTTGCGGAATGCGCGTGACAACGCCAAAGGTTGCCGCCGGACCGAAGCGCACGTTCAGGTAACCCGTCGTCACCAGCGCGCTTGGACCCGCAGGCACGGGTGTGGGAGCCGGACCGCCGCCACCTGCGCCATCGGTGATCGGCAGTGTGCTGATGGGTACGCTGGGTATCAGCCAGCCGGAGTTGACCCAGCCCGTGCGACCATCCGCCAGCACCACCTGCGCCCAAGATGCATCGAAGTTGCGCCCCAACAGCCCGACGCCATCGCCACGCGAAAGCGTCGCGATCACGCCATAGGCGACGTTCGGACCACTGCGGACATTCAGGAAGTGGGCGTGAACGCTGGCACTGGCGACGATCCCGGGTGTCGTCACGGGCAGGTTGCCAATTGGGATGCTGGCGGTAACGAAACGTGCGTTGACCCAGCCAATCGTGCCGCCCGCCAGTTGGATCTGTACCCACGACGCATCGGGATTGCGCCCGACCAGCGTCACGTTCGCGCCCGCATCGAGAATGGTAATGACGGGGAAGCCCGTTCCGGGACCCGTGCGCACATTCAGCCGCCCGACGTTGGTGATGATACCGTTGCCTGTCTGCGCCAGCGCAATCGCCATTGGCGCGAGCAGTGCCGTGATCACCAGTAGGGCGATGCCCCCGTGCAGCCAGCGATGGATCCGTGTTGTGTTCATCAGCTCAATCCTTCTCTAAGTCGCAATCGTTTTCCTGATTGTATGACATTCATGCTTGCCGCGCACGCGACGTTCGCGCTACGCTGTCGTTAGAAATCGTCAACCCTGGACGTTCGCGAACGACATTTTGTTCCAAAGCTTCTAATTTGCAGCCGCGACCGGATAGTGCAGTATCATCAACGAGGAGTCAGTGCGGCTGGCGATAGTCTCCGGCAGTGTGCCAAGACTGCTGCGGAAGCGCTGACGCGACCCCGTTGTTGCCAGAATAACCAGCGTGTCTTCGTTGGCAAGACGGCTTACAGCCGTGACAACATCGATAACGAGGGGTTCGATCTGATGGTCATGCTCGATGTGAAGGTCGCGTATCCAGCGCTTTTCCAAGTCAACGTAGCCCGGTTCGGACAAGATGAGCAGCGGTACTTTCAGCGCTTTGGCGATAATCGCTGAGTCTTCAACCATTTCGTCGATAAAGTCGAGTGCTGTGCTTTCACTGGCGATCACCAGCACTACCTGACGGATCGCGTTTACGGGATGTGGTAACCTGCCGATCAGAACAGGCGCTTTGGTATTCCAGATCACCTCGTCCAGCGTCGTGCCGAAGATGCTTTCCGTGAAGCGCTTTTTGCCGCGCCAGCCCATCACGATCATGGAGGCGTCATTTTCGAGTGCGCTGTGCAGGATGCCGCGCGCTACCTGCGTATCGACACGATGCAGGGGTTGGCACTCGGTATCTGGCTGGTTGATCATCTCGTCGTCCAACACGCGGGTGCCATGTGCCTTGCCGATGACCTGTCCGCTCGCCGCCAGACTGATGTGCAGCGGCATGAGGGTGCCGTTCTTTTCACGCGCGAGGATGCCCGCCAGCGTCAGCAGTTGTTCCTGCTCGTCGGCATCCAGCACCGGCACCAGCACACGCTCGAATGGATTGGGGCGGTCAGTCGGAGTGCTACGTTCGGGGGCGCGCATCTTCTTGCCGAAGCGTTCGACCAGCAGCGGCGATGTGATCGACGTGGCGAGGATCATGAGCATGGTAGCGCTGAAAACGCTTTGTGGGAACAAGCCGAGTTCCACGCCAATAATGACGGTCGGCAGTGTGACAGCTGCCTGTGCTTGCGACAAGCCCCACATCGTCATGATTTCGGCGGGGGTATAGCCGTAGATACGCCCGCCAATCCAGGCGGCAAAGTACTTGGTGAGATAGGCAACCGCTGTCAGCGCGATGCCCACACCGAGCGCTTCACCGTTGGCAAAGAATGCGCCGGGATTGGTGATCATGCCGCTGTGGATCAGGAAGATGGGGATGAACAACGCCTCGCCCAGGAACAGCACGCGCCCGACGACAATGCTGCGATGCGGCAGCGTGGCGTTGATCGCCAAGCCCGCCAGGAACGCGCCGACGACGGCGTGCAGCCCGATGCCTTCTGCCAGCAGCGCAACACCAAAGAGCGCGATCAGCACGAACTGAAATTCGATTGAGCCACCATGAAACCGGGCGAAGAACTGTTTGCCGAGTCGGGGCAGCCCGAAGATGACGACGGCAGCGTAGACCGCCAGCGAGATCAGCAGGACAATGAGGCGGGCGACGGACGCATCACCCTGCGCTGTACCGCTGATGATCGCCAGCACCAGGAAAGCGGCGATATCCGTAAAGACGGTCGCGCCGACGGTGACAGCGACAGGTTCGCGCCCGACAATGCCGAGTCGATTGAGGATGGGGAACGCCAGCAGTGTATGCGATGAAACCGCCGAGCCGAGCAGGATTGCGCCAGGTATCGTCAGCCCCATTGCGAAGCCGAGCAATGTGCCACCAACAAGTGGGATCAGGAAAGTGAAGATCCCAAAGCTGACCGCTTTATTGCGTACGCGGGCAAACTGCGCCAGATCGACCTCCAGCCCGGCGCTGAACATCAGGTAGATCAAGCCGATTTCTGCGAACAGCTGGATGACTTCGCCATTGTCCAGCAGCCGCAAGCCATACGGACCGACGATGATGCCGCCGACGATTAAGCCGATGACGCCTGGCAAGCGCAGACGCTCTGACAACAGCGGGGCGAGCAGAATGATAGCAATAATGAGCAGGAAGAAGCCGACAGGTGATTCGAGCAGGTGCTGGATGTCTAAATTCATGGCTCTATTTTCCTGCGCATAGGCAGGGGCGACCTGTCGGATCGCCCGTACATAGATCTTATCTCATACAAGTATAGCCGCTTTAGCTCACTCGCGCGTGCGCCTGGTGGTCGATTTCACTGCGTTTGTCAGCTTGAGCATGGCGGCGCGGTAGCCGTCTTCCTTGCGAATATCGACGAACTGGTAGCCATTGAGCATGAATGGCACGGCGTTTTTGCTTTCGCCTTTTGCGAGTATCGGGAAGATCGGGACGTTCAGGGTTTTGGCGGCGTTGAGTTCGCGTTCGACCCACTCGGACTTTTTGGCGTCTGGCGACATGATGACCACCACCGAGCGCGACTGTTGAATTGCCGTTTCAATCGCGACTTTCCACGACGGCGTGCCGGGCTGCAAATTGTCGTCAGTCCACACGTTCAGCCCTGCGGCGCGCAGGTCGGCACGCACGCGGCGCATGACTTCGGCATTGCGGCGGCTGTAGCTCAGGAAGACATCATGCCGCTGGCGCGCAGGTTTGTCTTCCGGCTGCGCGCTTATCTCAGATGTGTCCTGTTCATCGTCCAGCGGCGGTTCATCCTGCATCAGCGGTGAGGCGGTTACCGGTGGGGAAGGTGACGCGGCGTGATGGTGGTTCTGGATGCCGATCATATTCACTGTCCCGCCCGTCACGATGCCCAATCGCTGCTTGACGCGGTTGATGGCGCTGCGCGGTGCGGGTGGGGCTTGTTCGGGGATCGGGGGTCGGGGATCGGAGTTTGGAGTTTTCAGTTCCCGGTTCTCTGGTTGCGCGGATGGATATTGGGTAGTGGGTATTGGGTTGGGGGTCTGAGTGCGGTGTTCGCTTTGTACGTTGACCTCTGTACTTTGTACTACAGGCTGCGAAAGAGGCACTGCGGCTTGTGAATGGTCCTGTTGGCTATCGACTTCCTCGCCGGATAACGCCGCAATCAGCCGCCCAGCGGCGCGTTCAAGCGGCGCAGCCTGTGAGGAACGCAGGTGCTTAAGTCCGTAAGCGATGAAGACACGCTGCGGCTCGGTCAGCGGGCGTGAGGCATCGTCAAATACGATCTGCCCGCCAAGCTGCTGATCGACCAGCGAGACGAGTTGCAGGTAGGCAGTGCGGACGGGCGGTTCATCCAGACGATGGGCGGCGAGTTCGAACGCGTCAACGACTTTACTTGCAATGTCCATAGCGTTTCCCCTGTGACGTTATAAGTTTAACAAACTATCGCCAGTGAGTCCCTTAATGAAAAATACCTCTGCGCTTGTCGGTCGCGTGCCTGCTGCATGTTGAAGTCTGTCGAGTGCATCCCTATAATGCGTATATCTGACATGCCAAGTACAGGGGGCGATGACGTATGAAACAGCACACCAATGGGTACGTGGGTCATCGTGTCCTCAAGCTGAATGTGGGGTTTCTGCTGGCGGCAGGACCTGGACATGACCACGAGACGACGCTCAATATTCCCAAAGTGCGCGTCGCTGAAGATGTCGATCTGGATTATCTGACAGGCACGCTGCGGCTGACACGGACGCAGGAAGGTGTCCTGGTGCAAGGCACGCTGCACGCAGGCTATGAGGTCGAATG
The DNA here is from genome assembly GCA_033763755.1 of Chloroflexota bacterium. Classification (GTDB taxonomy): domain Bacteria; phylum Chloroflexota; class Anaerolineae; order Aggregatilineales; family Phototrophicaceae; genus Flexifilum. Next base: position 5,194 of record JANRJX010000010.1, on the reverse strand, counting down.
CCTGCGCTGCCTGGACACGGTGCAGCACGACGAGCCATTTGTCGTAGAAGAGTTGTACGCATACCCGGCGACAGCCACGAGCGAGTTCAGCATCGAAGAAGACGGTATTCTCGATATTGCGCCGCTGGTGCGCGCGGAAGTCTTGATCGGTAATGAGCATGGCGTGCTGTGCAAAGAGGACTGCAAAGGACTATGCCCGGAATGTGGTGTCAATCTGAACCACGAGCCTGACCACATGCACGAGGAAGAGATTGACCCACGTTTCGCCGCGCTCAAAGCGCTGCGCGACCAACTGAACGCACAAGGATGACATACCTATGCCCCCAACGTTGTACACACTTGAGAATGAACACTGGCAGGTCGGTATTTTGCCGGAGACGGGCGGCTCCACGGCGTTCGGGCGCGTGCGTGTTGGCGACCGCTTTGAGGATGTGATGCGCCCGACGGCAGAAGCCGACTACGGTAATGCCAGCTTGTGCGCCAGCTTTATCATGCTGCCCTGGGCAAACCGCCTGCGCGATGCGAAATTCAGCTTTGAAGGTGTGGAGTATGTGTTGGAGGCAAGCAGCGCCGACGGCACAGCAATCCACGGCACGGTACGCAAGCTGCCCTGGCGCGTGGTCAGTGCTGATGCGCTGCATGTGCGGCTGATGTTCGACTCGTCGTTGTACGAGAAGCTGAACTATCCGTTTGAGTTCTCGGCAGAAGCGGAGTATCGGCTGGAAGGGGGCGACTTCGTGATGACGTTGGCGCTGCGCAACGAGGACACGCGGGCGATTCCGGCAGGCTTTGGGCATCATCCGTATTTTCTGCGTGCGCCGGGAGGCGATGCTAACGCGGTGCAGCTTGAAATCCCGTGCGACCAACAGTACACACTGCACAACGCGCTGGCGACCGCGCCGCCGCAGCCGATCAGCGCTGCCAGCGATTACCGCACGCTGAAGCCGCTGGACGACGCCCAGCATGACGATCTCCTGACTGCACGGCACGCCGATAAGCCGATGCGGATGGTGTATCCGGCGTGGGGCGTGGAACTGGCTTTTCATGCCGATGCGCTGTTTGAGCATGTGCTGCTGTTCGCGCCGGTCGGCAAGCCGTTCTTCGCACTGGAGCCACAGACGAACGCCAACGACGGCTTCAATCTGCGCGCACAGGGGATTGCGCCCGCAGGCGTGTTCGTCTTGCAGCCGGGCGAGTCACGGCGGGGGGAGTGCCGTCTACAGGTGGTGTAAGGGCAGGGTGTGTCCTGCCCTGCACGCGATTTGTCATAGTGGGCAGGATGCATCCTGCCCCTACAGGAAAATCTCTCTGCAACACGCTATAATCGAACGCGCATTTGAATAACTGCAAGAATCATTCTGTTCTTGAGGAGGTTTTCCGTGCAAGTAGTAGTCTTTACGCGCAGCACGCCCGATACCGCCGCCAAAGTCGAAGTTGGCGCGAACGGGGCGGTCTCGTGGGGTGATGCGGCGCTGGTCGTCAACCCCTGGGATGAGTACGCTCTTGAAGAAGCGATTTTGCAGGCGAAGGCGGGCGGGGGCAAAGCGACCGTCATCGCGCTCGGCGGCGAACTGCACAACGACGCGCTCAAGCACAGCCTAGCGATGGGGCTGGACGAGGCGATCCGCATCGAAGACCCTGCGCTCGACCCGACCGACAGCCTCGCCTACGCAACTGCCGCCGCCGCCGCCATCAACAAGATCGGCGGGGTCAACCTCGTCATCTGTGGCAAGGAAAGCGTGGATGTCGGCACAGACCAACACATCTACCAGACAGCGCGTAAGCTTGGCTGGACGATGTTGAGCTATGTCTCAAAGATTCTGGCAGTCGATTACGCGGCAGGGACGATCAAGGTCGAGCGGCTGCTCGAGCAGGGCAAGCAGGTCGTGACGAGCAAACTGCCCGCCGTCATCAGCGTGATGAAGGACATCAACGAGCCGCGCTATCCGTCATTCATCGGCATTCGCAAGGCGTCGAAGGCGGTTATCCCCGTGTGGTCGCTTGGCGATCTGGGCCTGACGCTGCCCGCCGCACATACAAAAGTTGCGGCGTACAGGAACCTGCCCGTGCGCGATACGCAGGTCGAGATGATCGAAGGCACGCCGGAAGAGCAAGCCGCCAAACTCGTGGATCGGTTGTTACAGGAGAAGGTGCTGTGAGCGCGGTATTTGTCTGGATTGAGACCTTCAACGGGGCAGCACTGCCGACGAGTTGGGAAGCATTGGGCGCGGGCAAGCTGCTGGCGGACAAACTGTCTGTCCCGCTGACAGCGCTGGTGTTTGGCGATGGCGCGACGGCAGTGGCACAGACTGCAGGACAGTATGGTGCGCAGAACGCACTGGTGTGCGAAGATGCGACGCTGAAGGAATTTCGACTGGAGGCGTATGCCGCGCTGCTGACGAAACTGGTGCAGGAACACACGCCGCGCGCAGTGCTGGCAATCGCCACTGGGCGCGGGCGTGAACTGCTGGCAGCGAGCGCTGCCGACACCAACAGCGGCATGATCGCTGAAATCAGCAGTATGGAGGCGAACGACGATGGCTCGGTGACGGCGGTACGCCCGGTCTACGCGGGCAAAATCCTGAGCGACGCCGCGATTGACGCTGCCGGAACGCAGTTCATCACGCTGCGTGGGCGCGCGTTCCGTCCGAACACGCCCGACGCCAGCGCCAGCATTGCCGTGACGACGGTTGCGCCCGCGCTGAGCGAAGATCAGATCGCCACCAAAGTCGAAAGCTTCGAGGCGGAGACGGGGACGATCAACCTGACCGACGCAGCGATCATCGTCTCCGGCGGGCGCGGCATGGCGAACAACCCCAAGGATGCCCCGGCAGGTGTGGCGGACGCGGCGGTGTGGAAAGCACAGGATGGCTATGCCAACACGCTGCAACCGCTGGCAGATGTGCTGGGCGGGGCGGTCGGTGCCAGCCGCGCGGCGGTAGACGCGGGCTACATCCCCTATGCGCACCAGGTCGGGCAGACGGGCAAGACAGTCGCACCCGATCTGTACATTGCCTGTGGTATCAGCGGCGCAATCCAGCATCAGGCGGGGATGCGCACGAGCAAGGTGATCGTGGCGATCAACAAAGACAAAGAGTCGCCGATCTTCAAGATGGCGCGGTACGGGCTGGTCGGCGATTTGTATCAGATCGTCCCGGCGCTGACGGCGGAACTGAAGAAGCGGCTGGGAAAGTAGACAGTCGCGTGTGACAGGCGGTAGTCGAGTGTGAGCGGGGGCGTTGAGGTCATGATGAGTAACGGTTTACAGCATCCCGACAACCCCGCATCCCCGCAGTTCGACACCGCTATGATCCACCTGTTTCGCGGCGAAATCAGCCGTGCGAATGTGTGGCGACAGCGTCTGGACGCGACGACGAACTGGGCAGTGCTGACGACGGGCGCGGCGCTTTCGCTCGTCTTTGGGCAGCCCGATGCCAATCACGCGGCTATCCTGCTCATTATGCTGCTGGTGCTGCTATTCCTGGTTTTGGAGGCGCGCCGCTATCGTTACTATGAGCTGTGGAGCGCGCGCGTGCGACTGCTGGAACAGCATTACTTTGCGCACCTGCTCGCGCCGGACGCGCAGGAGTCAGACGGATGGCGGGTGCAGCTTGCTGACATGCTGCGCAACCCGCGTTACCCGCTGACGATGCTGGAAGCGATAGAGCGGCGGCTGCGACGCAACTACCTGTGGATATTCCTGCTGTTGTGGTTCGTGTGGCTGCTGAAAGTAGCTGCGTTACCGAACGCAGCCCCGACGCTGGAGGCGTTCAACCAACGTGCTGCCATTGGTGGCGTGTCTGGCATCGTGGTGGCGGGGATGGGCGTGCTGTTTCTGCTGGCGCTGGCGGTGATCGCGCTGGTCACGCCGCGCACGGAGCGCAATAACGAGATCATCCCGTATGACATGGGTGTGCGCTAAATGTCTCCGCTGCGCTTTCGCCCGCGTCCATGCCGCCGCCGGGCAAGCACCACTGCCCGTTATCGCTGCGCCGCGTGAGCAGGATGCGCGTCCGGTCGTCGCTGAAGATGGTTGCCGAGCAGCCCGTGCGGATGTGGGTGGATTTGGCGATGCGGTCGCCGTAGACGAGGCGTGTGATGGTCATGCTAGGCTACCGTACAGCGATTCAATCGGAAGTGGCGGAGAAGTCATCTAATTCCTGCTCCCATTCAGTGGCGAGTGCGTGCATTTGGGCGTGGAATTCTTCTTCGCTCACGTCTGGGACATCAGGATTGGCGAACTTCCCATACAAGCTTTCGACATGATCGAACTGTCCCGCCACGCGCTTTGCCTGTAGCTCGGCGATCAATTCGTCGCGCGTGGGATTGCGGTAGTATTCGATGAACTCCGCGCCGCGCTTCAATGCCCACTCGTCAGGTATGGACTCTTCTGCCTGTGCGCTGTCCGGCTGTGTCTGTTCCAACATCCGCTCCAGCCGCAGGCGGTAGATCAGCATATCCTGCTGTTCCGGTCCTAGCGCCTTAGCAAGTTTGACAACTTCGTCTAACGTGGGTGACATGGCGATGACTCCTCACACGATAATCGACTGTGCCTGTCACCCATTATAACCCCTTATCGTTGCGCCGCGTGAGCAGGATGCGCGTCCGGTCGTCGCTGAAGATGGTTGCCGAGCAGCCCGTGCGGATGTGGGTGGATTTGGCGATGCGGTCGCCGTAGACGAGGCGCGTGATGGTCACTGGAGGCTTTCCCTATACATCTACCCCTGCCCGTACACATTCTGATAGCGGTCGTTCAGCTTATCGATGTCTGACTGCGCAATCGGCAGCGGCGTCCCCATCTGGAGCGCCGTCCACACAATCGCTGCGTTGTCCTCCGTCATGATCGCCGCCTTCACCGCCGTCTCCGCGCTCTCGCCTGTCGTGAACACGCCGTGATTTTGCAGCAGGCACGCCGGACTGCGGCTGCCCGCCAGCGTCTCCACCACCTGCCCGATTGCCTCGCTGCCGATCAGCACGAAGCCACCGCGAGGTTGCTGCTGTAGAGATGAAAGGCGTCGGCACGGACTAAAGCGGTACGTATATAATCTTGTCAGCAAGTTCGTCTGGTTTGCTCGTCAACAATACGATGAGAACTTGCTCGATGATGTCACCAATGGACAGTCTGTTGCGCACTTCGATAACACCGGGCATAGGCTGTCCTGCGCGAATACGGTCGTAAGCGTGTTTTGTCATC
>JANRJX010000009.1:0-26596 GCA_033763755.1 Chloroflexota bacterium | reverse complement strand
GAAAGACCGGGTTGTGGCATGAGGACGCTTCCTTCTCTACGGGAAAGTAATTATATCACGTACAACGGTATGTAAAAAAGTACCCAGGCGATGACGACAAAATACCACAACTTGGCGCCCGCCTCGACGTCCCACGTATCGCGCGATGAAATTCTGCCAGCGCGCACACGCCCATCGACTATCCACATATAGGCGCCAATTGCCAGTGCATGAATGGCATGATAGGCGACCATCACCCGCGCCAGCGCGCCGTACTGTCCTGCATCGTTAACGCTGACCCACGACACAGCCATACCGATGATGAACATCACACCGAGCAGCAGCGTTGCGCGCCACTGCGTCAGAAATTGAGCGACTGAATCTGTATCGATTGCCTTTTGCGCGCGGCGCACTGTGAAGACGCTCACCAGCAGCAGTACGGTGACAATCGTCGGGAGGACGGCGCTCATGCGCTCCACGCCCTCAGGAGGCCATGCCGCGAAGTTGGTGCGGATGAAATAGTTAATTACCACCAGGCAGACGAACACCATGATCCATGATAGCTGGAAGATGTTCATGCCTGTGCGCTTGTTGCGCAGCGCCATCAATTCATCGCGCGTTAACTGCTGTTCCGATACTCGCTCTGCCATCGCTCAATTCCAGTACATCACTTACACGAACATGTGGATATGCCATTGACAATGGACGCCATAAATGGCGTCCCCACACGACAACCCTCACTCCCACTTTAGGATGGACGGCATTTTTGCCGTCCATCCACCAGAACCTCGCCCTGTGCCGCTCTCCATTGGAGAGGACACGGGGTGAGGGTTTAATCCCCGCCTGCTGGCTGCTGCTTCGGCGTCATGCCGTAATCAGGCAGCGGCTCTGCCGGACCGTACTTCTTTTCCAGTGCTTGCAGGTAGTCATACGATTCCTTTGTGCCGTAGCCATATGGGTCTGCGAATGGCACTGGATCGCCGTAGAAGTTGGTGGCGGGCGGCGGCGAGCTGGTCGCCCATTCGAGCGTCAGCGCGCGCCAGGGGTTCGCGCCTGCCTTGCGACCGCTGAACAGGCTGGCAGCCATGTTGTAGAGAATAATGAACGTCGAAAGTCCCAGGATGAAGCCCGAAATGCTGATGATGACGTTCAGCGTCTGGAACTCTGGCGCATAGACTGCGACACGGCGCGGCATACCGAGCATCCCCGCGAGGTGCATGGGGAAGAACGTCAGGAAAAACGACGGGTAGGTCACCCAGAAGTGCCACTTGCCCAGTCCTTCGTCCAGCATACGCCCGGTAATCTTGGGCCACCAGTGGTAGATACCCGCGTAAATCGCCAACACTGTGCCGCCGAACAGCACGAAATGCAGGTGACTGACGACGAAGTAGGTGTCATGCACATGGATGTCCCAGGGGACGGAGCCGAGCATTACGCCGCTGATGCCGCCGATGACGAACATGCTCAGGAAGCCGAGCGCGAACAGCATGGCGCTGGTGAAGCGAATCTTGCCGCCCCAGATTGTGCCGAGCCAGCTAAAGACCTTGATGCCTGTCGGCACAGCGATGATCATTGACGTAATCATGAATGGGATGCGCAGGTTGGGCGTCAGGCTGGTGAACATATGATGCGCCCAGACGGTGAAGCCGACCAGCGCGATTGCCATGCTCGACAGTGCGATGGCACGATAGCCAAACACGGGCTTGCGCGAGTGCACCGACAGGATTTCGCTGATGACGCCGAAAGCGGGCAGTACCATGATGTACACGGCAGGGTGGCTGTAGAACCAGAAGACGTTCTGCCACAGCAGCACGTCGCCGCCCTGCGCCGGGTTGAAGAATGCGGTGCCAGCCACGCGGTCGAGGATCAGCAGCGTGAGTGCGCCCGCCAGGAACGGCGTCGCCATAACGATGATGATAGCAGTCGCCAGTACCGCCCACACAAACAGCGGCATCTGGAAGTAGCCCATGCCCGCCGGACGCATGTTCTTGATGGTGACGATGAAGTTGATTGCGCCCAGAATCGACGAGATGCCGAGGATATGCAGCGACAGCGCCCACAGGGTTTGCCCGTCACCGCTGAAGAGCGTGCTGAGCGGAGGATAGCTCGTCCAGCCTGCTTCCGTCTGCCCGACGAAATAGCCGAGGATCATCAGCAGCCCGGCGGGCGGGATGAGCCAGAAGGCGAACGCATTCAGCCAGGGAAACGCCATGTCTTTCGCGCCCAGCATCAACGGTATGAGGTAGTTGCCGAAGCCGGACAGCATCGGGATGATCCACAAAAAGATCATGACCGTGCCATGCACGCTGAACAACTGATTATACTGCTGCCCGTCCGCCATCACGTCCAGCGCGGGTGTCAGCAGTTCCCAACGGATCATCATTGCCAGCGCGCCGCCGAAGATGAAGAAGAACAGCGCGGTGACGATATACTGTACGCCGATAATCTTGTGATCGACGCTCCAACGAAGGAAGTCCGCGACGCGCAGCCTTGCGGGTTGTTCGACTCGTGCGCCGGGGAGGGGTGCGGTTACTGCTGCCATTCTCTCTACTCTTTCGCCACTGACACTCTGTTACCTACGAAAACGCCTCATCCGGAATTCCAGGGGCAGGATGCATCCTTACCCCTACATTCAACAACTTGTGAGGTCACATCTACGATCCACTCGTCTGTGAGAGCAGATAGGCGACGATTGCATTCAGATCGCTGTCGGGCATGTAGTTCGCCTGACCGGGATCAGGATTGAACTGCGGCATGAGATTGCCAAAGCCCGGCACCAGCCAGTCGCCTGGAGCGCGGATGGAATGGACGAGATATGCTGCACCATCGGCATCGCCTGCCTGCGCTGCGCGCGCGTCGGCACGGTCACCAATGCCGTTCAGGTTCGGACCAACTGCCCCCGCCCAGCCGAGATCATCCAGCACATGGCACGCCGCACACGGGTACGCGCCGCTGGCGAGGATTTGCCGACCGAGCAGAGCCGGATCATCTGGCGGCAAGACGACGCTGGTCGCTTCCGGGTTATAGAACTGCGCGAGATACTCTTCCTCGTTTTCGAAGACGATCACCCACGAGCCGAGCAGTTCTCCGTCCGCGCCGATTTCGCCCGCCATGTTGCCATGACCGCTGCCGCATAGTTCCGCGCAGACGATTCGGAATGACCCCGCCATCGTGGGTGTGAAGCGGACTTCAGTCGTGCGACCGACCAGCACATCCTGCTTGACACGCATCGTTGGCACCCAGAAAGCATGGTTGACATCGGTCGCCGTCATGCGCACCGCCACCGGCTGGCCAACCCAGGTATACAGCATGGGTGAGCTAAAGCTGATGATTCCATCTTCGTCCGTCAGGTCTGCCTGAATTTCCGGCTTGAGCTGGTCGAAGTTAAGACCTGTCGGCAGCGTCTCGCGGTCAACCGTGTAATTGAACGTCCAGGCGAAACGCGCACCCACCGAGTTGACGATCTTTTCGTTCGGCGCGACGGCGTGGGTATTGTTCCAGACGACCACGCTGTAGATCGCCAGTACTGCGACGATGACCGCCGGGATTGCCGTCCACACTGCTTCAATCATCGTATTGCCATGCACAGGCGGACCATCCGCAAGATCACCGGGGCGCGCACGATAGCGGACGACGGCGTAGAGCAGAACGCCTTGTACCAGCATAAAGACCGCGCCGCCAACGAACATCAGGAACGTGAACAACTGGTCGATCTGCTGTGCCTGTGTCGATGCTTGAACGGGCATGATACCTGGCACGATAATGGCGAAGAAAAGTGCCCCCGCCAGAATGACCACCACGCCAACGATAATTGTCGAAAGCGATGGGGTAAGGTTGGAGCCGCCGCGCGGCGAAGGAAGATTGATTGAACTCATGCTGGCAGTCCTATATCACGAACGTTTTATAGAAGCGGTTGGAGAGGCAAATCACTCAAAATAAGCAAGTGACGAACATCATGTTTTGATTGTTCAATTTTACACAAACTATACCAACATTGTACTGAAATCTTTTGCACGATGCAAGCATAGGGCATGTGAGAATTTGCGGAATTGTAACCCTTGATAGCTCTATGGGAGATCGGGTATACTCTCTGCCAGTGCACATTAACAACGTAACCAGAGTGTAGCGATGAATGCTCGCGAAGCATATGCCGCAAACCCGAAGACTTGCCTCACATGTGGGGTAGTGTTGAGCTTCGAACAGCGACGTAACTCATTTTGTAGCAAGACGTGTTCTGCAACACACAATAATCGTGGTGTTAATCGCCACAATAAAAACAGCAACATCTGTTCCTGTGGCAACATCAAACGCTACGAGAACAAATATTGTGATGCGTGCATCAAGAAGCGTGTCTACAACATGCCACAGAAGTTTGAGGGATTGAAAGACTCAGTTGCTCTTAAACGTTTTCTTATTCGCGAGCGCGGTCATCGGTGTGAAGATTGTGGCTTGGAAAGCTGGAAAAACCAGCCTATCCCGCTTGAACTGCATCACATTGATGGTAATGCGGATAACAACACACGTGAGAATTTGCAACTGCTTTGCCCCAACTACCATGCCTTTACCCCTCATTATAAAGGCGCGGTCAAAGGCAAGCATACTAGTCGGCAGATTCGGCGGCGCAATTTGTATGCCGAAGGTCGCCCACACTGACGCCCCATAAGCATTGTGGTGATGCGAGCGCCTTGTAAGCGCTAGAGAACAGTTCGATTCTGTTATGGGGCTACTGGTTAACCACGTGAAGTGTCAATATGGGTCGGTGTCCCGAGCGGCAAAGGGGGGAGACTGTAAATTTCCTGGCGGTAGCCTTCGCAGGTTCGAGTCCTGCCCGGCCCACTTGAACGTCACGCTGTTGTAGCTCAGTCGGTAGAGCACATTCTTGGTAAGAATGAGGTCACGGGTTCAAATCCCGTCAACAGCTTTTTAATAGAACACGGAAGAGTGAGATAGACAATGGCGAAAAAAGGCAATCGTGTCCTCGTCAAGCTGCGCAGCAGCGAGAGCGGTCACATGTACTATACCCAGAAGAACAAGCGTAACGACACCAACCGAATCGAACTGATGAAATACGATCCGCTGGTGCGCAAGCACGTCCTTTATAAGGAAACCAAATAGTACGCCTATCACAGGCTTGCCAAGTACGCGCTTATGTGCGACAATCCTGCCTTGCGATGGATGGTCGCTGATAGTCGTAGATGCGCATAGGGGAATGGTGTAGTGGTAGCGCGACGCTCTCCAAAAGCGTAAGCCAGGGTTCGATTCCTTGTTCCCCTGTTATAACTCATCGAGACACCGTCCATTGTGACGGTGTTTTTGCTCGTAAAGACCGATTGACACGCCAGGAGAACGCTGAGTATGTCTGCAGACAACACGATGGGCGAGCAGCCCGAACGCCGTCGTCGGCGCCCGCTGGCGGGGAAAACCCGCGAGCAATTGCGCGAAGAGGTAAAAGCTGAAAGCCGTGCGGTCGCTTCCAAAGCGAAGGAAGCGCCGGCGCGCAAAGAACGCGACGATGATGAAGAAAGCAAAGGCGGTTTTTTCCAGCGGCTCGTTACAGGGCTGCGTGATTACATCTCGGGCGTGCAGTCGGAACTGAAGAAGACGATCTGGCCGACCAACGAAGAGACGCGGCGCCTGTCGGTCATTGTGTTGACGACGTTGGTCATCTCGTCAATCGTTCTTGGTGCGATTGTGCTGCTGTTCACGGAGTTGTTCCGGTTGGGGCTGCAAAATCCGGCAATCCTGATCATCTTCATGGTGGTCGCGGGAGTTGTTGGCGTGGTCTGGTCGCGCTTCAACAGCAGGCAGTCAGCGCTCTAATGGGGAGTGTGGGCATTATGGCAGACGAAAACAAGCGCAAAAAGCGCGATCACGATGCCCAGCCAGTGGACATCGATACGTCAGTAGACGATTTTGCGGATCGTGACATGCTCGATCCAGGTCTGCCGCCGATCAAGAGCAGCACCGAGCGCATGTGGTATGTTGTCCATTGTTACTCCGGGCAGGAGAACAAGGTGCGGCGTGCCGTTGAGCAGCGTATTGAGACGATGGGGATGCGCGACAAAATTTTTGATGTCATCGTCCCGACGGAAGAAGAGATGGAAGTCAAGGATGGCAAGCGCCGCACGGTGGAAAAGCGTGTGTTCCCTGGCTATTTGCTAGTCGAAATGTTGATGGATGAAGATTCGTGGTACGTCGTGCGCAATACGCCCGGTGTCACTGGCTTCGTCGGCATGGGTAATGACCCGACACCGCTGCGACCCGAAGAGGTCAAGGCGATCATGGAGCGCATGTTAGAAAAGCCACCTGTAATCAAGGTCAACTACAAGGTCGGTCAAAAAGTGCGCATCATCGATGGTCCGTTCAACGACTTCATCGGCACTGTGGCGGCAATTGACCCCGATAAGACAAAAGTGCGTGTGATGGTGAATTTCTTTGGGCGCGACACGCCCGTAGAACTGGATTTCCTGGAAGTGGAGAAGCAATAGAGTCATGGCTAAGAAAGTCAAAGCAATCGTCACCCTGCAACTGCCAGCGGGCAAAGCGAACCCGGCTCCGCCTGTCGGTCCGGCGCTGGCGCAGCACGGCATCAACATCATGGGGTTCTGCAAGGAATACAACGCGCGAACCTCGACTCGTATGGGCGAAATCATCCCGGCGGAAATCACCGTCTTCAGCGATGGTTCGTTCAAGTTCATCCTCAAGAGTCCGCCGTCGGCATTCCTCATCATGAGGGCGGCTGGCATCGACAAGGGCGCGCAGAAGCCGAACTCGCAGAAGGTCGGCAAGATCACGCGCAAGCAGCTTGCCGAGATCGCAGAGATCAAGCGCACGGATATGAACACTCAGGATACCGATGCTATCGTTCGCCAACTGGCGGGGACGGCACGGCAGATGGGTGTTGAGGTGATCGATTAGATTGATCTTGTAGGGGCAGAATGCATTCTGTCCTTACTGTAGTCGTGGGAGGGCACGGACGCCCGTTGACCACAGGAGTAATGAAAGACAATGGCACACGGAAAACGCTACGAAAATGCGCTCAAACTGTTCAGCCGTGATCAGGTCTATCCGCTGGCGCAGGCGGTCGGGCTGATCAAGCAGATGGCAGTGGCGAAGTTTGACGAGACGATTGAACTCCACTTCCGGCTCGGCATTGACCCCCGCCACAGTGATCAGCAGGTGCGCAGCACTGTGATGCTGCCGCACGGTTTGGGCAAGACGGTGCGCGTCCTGGTGTTCGCAGAAGGCGAAGACGCCCGCAACGCCCAGGCAGCAGGCGCAGATTACATCGGCGATGATGAGATGATTGCCCGCATTCAGAAGGACAACTTCCTCGACTTCGAGGCGACGCTCGCCGTCCCCAGCATGATGTCGAAGGTCGGTCGCCTCGGTCGTATCCTCGGTACACGCGGTCTGATGCCGAACCCGAAGGCGGGGACGGTTGTGCCACCGGAAGATTTGCCGCGCGCCATCAACGAACTGAAGGCGGGTCGTGTCGAGTTCCGTAACGACAAGACGGGCAACCTGCACATTCCTATCGGCAAGGCAAGCTTCGAGCTACAGAGTTTGCTTGAAAACGCACAGGCGATTGTGGATGCAGTGCAGCGTCAGAAGCCCGCAGCCGTCAAGGGCATTTACATCAAGCGCGCGGTGCTGACTTCCACGATGGCTCCTGGCGTCCGCCTTGACCTGAGCGCAGCTGCCCAGGCACAACAGTCGTAAGCACTGCTTGCGCATCGAGTCGCAAAGACAGGAAAAAGAGCATATTCAAGAGGTTGGAGAGAAAGAGGCTAGAGAAACTTGAAATCTTCTCTAACCTCTTCTCCGCTACCCTCTTGGATAAGCTTTTTTGTTGGTACACTGGCTGTCCTGCCGCGTCTTTAAAACTTGCGGGTCATTACCTTGATCTCCGAGCGTGGGCGAAAGCGCAGCGCCGACCACGTATCATCCAGCAAAATCTGCGTAACGCCGTGCCAGTCGGCGGCATGAATCGTCTCCCAGCCGATGTCGCGTGTGATGTCCGTCTTGATTGCCCCGCTTTTCTTGGGGTACATGATCCACAGGATACCCCCTGGTTTGACGGCTGCAATCGCCGCTGCACTCAGCGTATCCAAATCCGCCTTCTTGAACGCAAACACATGTACCGCATCATACGTGCCATCGGTCGTATACACTACCGTCGCACCTTCGGGTAGTGTGCCGAGTGCATTTATGTAGTGGTCCGGTGCGTTAAGAATGAGCAGCGATTGGTCCGGTTTGACCAGTAATTTCTGTGCGAGCGTCTTTTCCGACATTGTTCGTCTCCAGGTGAAAGATTGACTATACAGGCATTATTCCAGAGCAGTCTACCGTCGGCTTGTAAAAAATGGACACCTGGTCACGTCTAAAACAAAACAAATATCACCAGATGCCAAGGACGGTAAGAAAAGGGCTTGTTCAAGAGGATAGAGGAGCCGGGGCTAGAGAATACTGCAAACGTTTCCAGCCTTTTCCACTCTACCCTCTTGAAATAAGCCTTTTCCCTCCAATTGCTTGGCGTTTGAACTGCAATTGTCGACGCTCGTCGAGAAGGTAACTGAATGATGTCTGTCGCACCGTTTGAGATTGGCTTGTACTCGTTCGTTGAAAACACAACTGACCCGCAGAGCGGGCGCAAACTGACGCCGCAGGAACGCATGAATCACTTGCTGGAAGAGATCGAACTGGCGGACTCGGTCGGGCTGGACGTGTTTGGTATCGGCGAGCATCATCGGGAAGAGTATGTGTCGTCTGCACCGGAAGTGATCCTTGCGGCGGCGGCAGCGCGTACACAGCGCATCCGCCTCTCCAGTGCGGTCACGGTCTTGAGTTCAGATGATCCGGTGCGCGTGTTCCAGCGCTTCGCCACAGTCGATCTGATCTCGAATGGGCGCGCCGAAATCCTGGCAGGACGTGGGTCGTTTATCGAGTCGTTCCCGCTGTTCGGCTATGATCTGCACGACTATGACGATCTGTTCAGCGAGAAGCTGGACCTGCTGCTAAAGATTCGTGAGCAGGAACGCGTGAGGTGGCAGGGCGGGCATCGCCCTGCAATCGACAACCTGCCTGTCTATCCGCGCCCGGTACAGCAACCGCTGCCCGTGTGGGTGGGTGTGGGCGGCACACCGGAGTCGGTGGCGCGTGCCGCGAGTCGCGGGCTGCCGATGGCACTGGCGATCATCGGCGGGATGCCGGAGCAGTTTGCACCGTTTGTTCAGCTGCATCGACATATCGCCCGGGAGTCCGGCTATACAGATGTTCCAATCAGCATCAACTCGCATGGTTTCATCGCCGATACGCGCCAGCAAGCGTTGGACGAATCATTCCCGGCGGTACAAGTCGTGATGAACAAGATTGGGCGTGAGCGCGGTTGGGCACCGATGCGCCGCGATCAATATGATGCAGCCGCCACGCTGCGCGGTGCAAACTGTGTCGGCAGCCCCGATGATGTAATCGAGAAAATCCTGTTTCAGCATCGCATCTTCGGGCATCAGCGTTTTCTGCTGCAATTGACCGTCGGCTCCATCGAGCATGACAAAGTGCTGCGGGCAATCGAACTGATGGGGACGAAGGTTGCGCCTGTCGTGCGCGAACGGATTGCGGAGCAGGCAGCCGCCCTCGCGTTGTGAGACAACGGCTGCAAAAGGGTGGTATCACGTTTCACGGGATAAGGTTCATCGCGTGCGGTCCCCGCACGACGGGCAACCGCACAGCGGTGCGCTCTAGGCGCGGCTCTGCATCATCCCGCATGACGTTCCAGAATTCGATGTAGCCAGGGTACATAGGAGTTTCGCGCTCGTTGTAGATCACCACGCCGAGTGAGTCACCGTCCACATCAAACATAGCGTCTTCCGGCAGCACGCCTTCAAAGCCATACGGCTGTCCCACGACTGCCAGGTCACCTGTGGCGTTGTCGAACGTCAGCAGAGACAGGGTATTGAACAATGCGCCGGGTATCCAGGTCAAGCCGTCGGAGACGTAGGTGCGATTCATATTGACGGTGACAATCAGGTCTTCCTGCCGGTTGATCGCAAATCCTTCCGGGCTTTGCCCGACCGTTACGCGCGACACTTCACGGTGGGCTGCCGCCGCTGTGTCATCAAACTGAATAGCGATCATCTCCCCCGGTGGATTCAAGATCGACCCGATTGGAGTGGGCAGCCGTTCCCAGTTCAATTCGGCAGTCAGGTAGAAGCGCCCATCGCGTGTGAACTGTCCATAGGTGATTCTATTGAAGCCTATAATCGGTTCGCCATGTGGCATAAGGGAGACTTCACCTGACTCAGATATGGTCACTGCGAAGAATTGAATCTCTGTACCACCCATCCCCACCGCCAGAAAGCGACCGGAGGGATGCCAGAAGACTGAATGCACTTCGCGTACAGACTGACCCGCAGCATCAGTAAGCGGAAACGTGTGCATAACAGGTGCGCTGTCCAACGATGCGGTAGGTAGAATGACGAGGGGGTCGTTTTCAGTCTCCAGCCCGATCGCCAGCCATTCGCCGTCTGCACTCACACCTACATGGATCGGGTTCTGTCCTACATCCACTGTGAACTGTTCAATGGCATCTAAACCGTTTGACAGATCAATAACGGTCAGTAAACGTCCATCGGGCTTGTTGAACACGTTATCGACTTGAATCACCTCTGCCCCCACAGGGCTGCGGGTTTCTACGACATAAATCCGGTTGCCATCGGACGATACTGCCGTAATTTGGGGCCACGATGCGACCGAGTTGGATGCCGGAACTTCGATTACGCGCGCACTGGCGTCTGTCAATGGCAATTCGACCAGGCTCAGAGTGTCTTCGTCGCCGGCAACTTGCAACAGGTTGCCATCAGCGTAGGCAGTTCCTACCATATCCGCATCGGACGCGGCAAGGAGATAGCGTCCGTCAAACTGTGTGGTTTGTGCAAGCACAGGGGCGAGTGGCGCACTGACAAGATTAGTTGCGGCAATAACGTAACCTGTCAAGAACAGCAGCGCCACTACTGCCAGTACGATCCCAGAAACTACGATTAGCAGTAGCCGCCAGCGCCACATCACGCGTAAATTCATCTGGGTTGTGGTTACAGAGATTGTTTGCGAAACCATCTATCCTCCACTTTAAAAACATGCAACGTGTTCATGATTAAACACATTGTCCGTTTTAGGATAAAGTACCGGAGATAGAATTCAATCAAATGTTTGATAAACCCTGTCATAAAGTGTTCAATTTTGAACAGGTGTCATGAATTGAGGCATACACAATGCAGGCTGAGACCAACCGCCATACACGTCGCAAGCAGCGCACACAGGCGATCATTAAACAGGCAACGCTGGCGCTCCTGCTGGAGCGGGGCTACGACGCTTTTTCAGTAGGTGATATTGCGAAACATGCCGACTTGGGACGTGGCACATTCTACACACACTATAAAGACAAAGATGAAGTAGTATGGGATGTTATTCGTGAGAGTTTCAAGAACTATGAGAATGCGCGCATACCGGACTTGCCCGGTTGCCCGTGCGGGGTGGAAACTCCCTACTGTTTCTGGTTGCGTATCTTCTGGCGTGCAGACCGGAATCGCGATTTGTACCGCCTCTTACTAACCAGTCAGGGATCAGCCACGATTACCAGCTGGATACAGAATTACCTGGCAGCACTGATCGATGATTACTATTCGGAGCTGTTTCCACACACGGAAGCCGTACCGCGCGCCTACACCGTGCAATTCGTAACGGGGGCGCTGGTACGGTTGCTATTATGGTGGTTGGAAACGCCGAACGATATGTCGCATGAAGCAATGACACAGCATTTTGACCGCCTTGTGCAGCATATAGGTCAAATCTCTACTCAATCCCCTGGCTGATGATGCGCTCAACCGCCATGCGTATGGCGACACGTGGGCGTAACATTAGCTCGGCGGCGCTGTTGGACGGACGCGGTGGGGGCAGTTCAAGGTGCAATGGTTGCGACAACGGCGAAAAGGGGCTGTGCGAGAAATTCCCGCACAGCAGAACTAAGGGTTGTCATCAGCTTGCTTTCCAGCTCAGCGGGAGCGCGTGACCAGGAAATAGGTGATCACTGCCCCTGCGACGATATGCATCAGCACCAGGATGATCGCCTCTGTGGTCGAAATGCCCAGTTGAAACGGCGTAGCCAATGACAACAGGGTAACAATGACTGCGATTACGGTAAAGATTGTGACCGGGCGCGCTGTGAAGCGGTTGAGCAACCACAGCAGTCCTGCGCCGACAAAGGCTGGTACAATCGACGCCATGATGACAGCGATAAATGGCAGCGGTTCAAGCTCCGTCGCTTGCGGTGTGCGTACCCTCAGTAGAGAATTGAGCAGGGCGGGGAGTATAAAGAACAAGGCGAGGTTAACGACAGCGGCGACGACTCCACCGATGGCAGCAGCACTCAACAGCTTGCCAGGGGCGACAGTTTCGCGGGTGAGAGTAGCAGTGGTCATGATACAAAGTTCCTTTCATTAGCCGGCAAAGCAAATTGCTGAGAAAAACCCCGCGTAATGCAGCGGGGAAAACTCACTTCGTCAGATTGGTGTGAACTTGCTGGAGCAGCCGCCGCAGCAGCGCTTGCTCAACATCCGTCAGTCCTGCCACCGTGTCATCATCCAATTGACGCCAGACGGCACACACCTGTGTTTCCAATGCGCGTCCGTTCGGTGTCAGGTAGACGCGCGAAACACGCGCGTCTTCGGCGTCCTGACGCCGCTCCACGATCCCGACCGCCTCCATGCGTTGCAGCATTTTGGTTACGGTCGGCGGTTCGACGCACAACGACTCGACCAGTTGCGATTGCGTCAGTCCCTCTGCATCGTACAGGTGCATGAGGATCATCTCCTGCCCGGCGTGCAGTCCAATTTCGGATAATGCTGCCTGCGCGCGGTTGCGATGTGCCTTGCACACCTGCACCAGTAGATAGCCGAGTTGTTCCTGTGAGTCGTCTTTCATGACACCATCAATTTGATTAGACGGCTAAATGATAGCCCAGGTTAAAAAAGGTGTCAAGAGTTGTTGCGTTGCTTTACAATGCGTCATTGTATCCATCGTTGGACACGGAATGGTGTGCGGCGAGGGTGCATTGACAGCAAAGTTGTGAGGTTCGAGATGTATCGGTTATTGAGCGCTATTGTGCTTATGCTGGTTCTGGTCGCCCCCGCCCGCGCACAAACCAGTGCACCTTTTGTCCTGCCCGTCGCGCTGCCACCGGGTCCTAACACCTGGCTGCTCGGTCAGCCGTATGGCAACACTGTCGGTGCGTTCCTGCGCGGAGATGACTGGTATCGCGCCGGGCAGCGGCTGCATTTTGGCATTGACCTGTCCATGCCGTGTGGCACGCCGCTAGTGGCGATTGGCGATGGCGAAGTCGTCGGCGTCAGCGATCTCAGCTTTGGCAGCGCGCCGCACAACCTGCTTATCCGTCATGATGCAGGATACGTCAGTTTGTACGGGCATCTCCTCGAACGCCCGTTGTTCGTCCCCGGTCAGCGCGTCGTACAAGGACAGGAAGTCGGCTTATCTGGCGACCCTGACCTGACATGCACGTCGCGTCCGCATCTGCATGTGGAGATTCGCTCGCTCGATTACCGCACCGCCTATAACCCTGTACCACTGATCGCCGCCGATTGGGATACGCTGGCGCTGATCGGGCAGTTCCGTTATCCGATGTTCCAGCAAGACCTGGACAACGCCCGTCGCTGGCTGACGCTTGCAGATCAACCGACGGTGGCATTTGGCGGGCAAGCGCTCAATCGCTATCTTGCCACCTATCCGACCATCGATATGTTGGGCGCGCTGCCGAATACCCTCACGCCCCGTCCCCCTTTTCCTCAAAGCGAAGGGGATGTGCAGAACTGGCTGGCGCGGCGCGTGGGCTTTGATGGCTGCTGTGCGAATGTGTGGTGGAGCACGAGCGACCCAAACCTGCTCTACTTCATTGACGGCACAGACGGCGCGCGCGCCAGCGTGTATGAGTGGGATGTGGCGCTGGCAGGTCCAACCGGGCAGGTAACAGGTGCGCCGCCGCCGCTGCTTTCTCCGGATGGGACACGTAGTATCAGCATGACAGGTTCGTCCGCACTCATCACGCGGCTGGCGGATGGCAGCCAGTGGACGGTCGAAACGGGCGGCGCTGTGCCGTCGATCAATCCTGATAACAGCGCGCTGCTGGTCGCCCGCACCAGCGACATTCTCTTGCCCGGTGAATCCTCACCGCGCACGACCGTCTGGGTCAGCGATATGGTGGGCGGCAGCCAGCGCGTGATTGCCGATGTCACAGGTGTCACCGGGATGTGGCTGGACAACACGCGCGTACTGTTGTGGCAGCGTACACCAGATGCAATGACGCATCTGTTCGTCCACGAGACCGCGCAGGGGCAAAGCGCGGGGCTGGCGTCGTTCATGTTCCTGCGCGGATTAAGCGTCGCGCCAGGCGGGGGGCGGTTGCTGTTCTACCTTGCATATCAGGACGATCCCAACGCCAGCGGTGTCTACACACTGGAGACGCAGCCTGGCGCGCAGCCCCAACGCCTGCCCTGGTTCGGGGCGTGGCGATGGCGTGATGCCGACAGTGTGTACTATGTCCCGTTCGCGCCCGGTCAGCCGCATGTGCTGCGTAGCTATCACATCCCATCCGCAAGTGATGTTGCGCTAACCGACCCGACTGTCACACCGTTCACGATTGCCAATGGCGACTGGAGCGTGTCGGCAGACGGAAGTCGTATCGCCTTCTGGAACGCACTTGACCAGACGACATGGGTGCTGGAAGCGCCCTAATATTTCCGAGCATTAAGATTGCAAGGAGGATTTAGGCAGGAGCAAGGCAGCAATTTTAACGTAAGATGAGATTGCACTCTGCTAATCATCCGTGCAATAAATGGAAGGAATGCTTGCTTATGAAGGATATGAAGGTCGTCATTCTGGCAGGTGGCTTGGGAACGCGCCTCGCTGAAGAGACCGATGTGCGTCCGAAGCCGATGGTCGAAATCGGTGGACGTCCGATTCTCTGGCATATCATGAATACGTATGCCGCTTATGGCTACAAGAATTTCGTGATTGCGCTGGGCTATAAAGGCGAAGTCATTAAGCGTTACATGTCGGAGTACCTCGCGCTCAGCGGCAATGTCACGGTCAACTTCAAGACTGGGCAGGTATCGCATGATGGCGATGTCGATCTCGACTGGCAGATCGAAATGATCGAAACCGGGTTGGAAACGCAGACGGGCGGGCGCCTGAAGAAGATCATCGAATCTGGTCGTATCACCGATACCTTTATGATGACCTATGGTGATGGTGTGTCTGACGTCAACATTGAGCATCTCGTCGCCTTCCACAAGAGTCATGGCAAGAAAGCCACCATGACCGCTGTACGCCCACCTGCCCGTTATGGTCATCTTCTGTTCGATGGCAATCGCATTACCCGCTTTGCCGAGAAAGCGCAGATGGATGAAGGCTGGATCAACGGCGGTTACTTTGTACTTGACCCGTCGGTGGTTGAATATGTTGATGATTACAGTATGCCCTGGGAACGCAAGCCGTTAGAACGGTTGGCAAACGAAGACCAGTTGATGGCGTATTTCCACGAGTCGTTCTGGCAGTCCATGGACACGCTGCGCGACAAGATGCTGCTGCAAGAAATGTGGGACAAAGGTAATCGTCCCTGGGTAATCAAGGAGAAATAGACCCCATGAAAGTACTCGTTACCGGACACCGTGGTTATGTCGGCTCTGTGATGGTGCCGATGCTGCTGGCGGAAGGCTTTGATGTCGTCGGGCTGGATATTGACCTGTACCGCCGCTCCACCTTTGGCGAAGAGTCACAATTGGCGGATGTCCCGCACATCAACAAAGACCTGCGCGACATTGAAGCAAGCGATCTCAAGGGCATTGATGCGGTCTTCCATCTGGCGGCGCTCTCGAACGACCCGCTGGGCGATTTGAATGAAGAATTGACTTTCGACATCAACTGGCGTGCGTCCGTACGTCTGGCAGAAGCGGCGAAAGCGGCGGGCGTGGAACGCTTCGTGTTCGCGTCGTCATGCAGCAATTACGGCGCATCTGGCACGGCGGACTTCCTGACCGAAGACGGCGAACTCAACCCGATCACCGCCTACGGCAAGTCGAAGGTGCGTGTGGAGCAGTCGGTCAAGCCGATGGCGGATGACCACTTCACGCCGACATTCCTGCGCTTTGCAACTGCCTACGGCTATTCGCCGCGCCTGCGTTTTGATATTGTTGTCAATAACCTGATGGCATGGGCGTATACGACCGGCAAGGTCATGATGAAGAGTGACGGCACGGCTTGGCGTCCTCTCATCCATGTCGCGGATATGACTCGTGCGTTTATGGCAGTGGCGCGCGCGCCCAAAGATACCGTTCGCGCTGAGGTCTTCAACGCAGGCAGCACGGCGGAAAACTACACCGTGCGCCAGGTGGCAGAACTGGTCAAGAAGACCGTGCCAAATTCCGAAGCGACGTTTGGCGAAGGCGCAGGCGCAGACCCGCGCAACTACCGTGTCGATTTCGGCAAGATCAACAAGCAGCTGCCAGATTTCAAGCCGCAGTGGACGGTGGAGCGCGGCTGTGCGCAACTTTATGAAGCGTATCAGCGTATCGGCATTACGCTTGACGACTTTGAAGGCATCCGCTACAAGCGCATCGCCCAGATTAAGCAACTGAGCGACGAAGGAATGCTGGATCAGAACCTGCGCTGGCGTGAACTGGAACCTGCGCGTTAAGACCTGGTTTTAACGCAGCGACGCGGAGACACAGAGGTTGCAGAGAAAATAGGCATCCTCTACGTCTCTATTTCTTTGCGTCGCTGCGTTAAAGCATTTGCAGACATAAGTACCATGAATGAAAAATTAATGTTGTGGAAATGTGAAGTAATGTTATGCTTCTTTCATCGTATAAAGATTGTAAATTTTGCTTTCGTTTTTCTGTAATCTTCGTCGTTGTGCAATGCTGGGTAGCATTGCTTGTTATAAACAGGTAACTTCTCATGCGTATTCTCATCACAGGCTATATGGGGTATCTCGGCAGCGTCCTCATACCGATGCTGCTTGCTAAAGGACATACTGTTTTTGGTGTCGATAGCGAACTGTTCAAACGTTGTGTCTTCTACAAGCCTCAGGTTGAAATCCCATCGTTGAAGGCAGATATTCGCGATTTGAGCGTCGAAGACCTGTACGGTTTTGATGCTGTGATTCATCTGGCGGGGTTATCAAACGATCCGCTAGGGGATGTCAATCCTAAAGCGACATATGATGTGAATTACACCGCAGCCGTGCAAGTTGCCAGCCTCGCCAAATATGCCGATGTTCCGCGCTTCCTGCTGTCGTCCTCGTGTGCAGTTTATGGCAATGCGACTTCGCGCTACGTCAACGAAACGTCGCCGTTGAACCCGCTGACAACGTTTGCCAAAGCAAAGGTCAATGCTGAACATGACATTGGTCTGCTGGCGGATGCGGGCTTTTCACCGACGTTTCTGCGCAAACCGACGATGTATGGCATGTCGCCGTATCATCGCACGGATACGGTTGTCAATAATCTGGTGGCATGGGCAGTGGTGAACCAGCGTGTCGTGCTCAAGACCGATGGGCAAAGCTGGCGTCCGTTGGGACACGTTGAAGATGTGGCACGGGCGTTTGTGGTTGCCTTGTCTGCCCAGCGCCACGCCATTCATAACCAGGCATTCAACGTCTGCCGCACCGAAGACAACTATTCAGTGCAGCAAATCGCGGATGTTGTCCGGTCGGTGCTGCCAAACGTCGGCTTTGAATACATGACGAATGCCAGCCGTGACGAGCGTTCGTACCGCGTGGATGGATCGAAGATTGCGCGCACACTTCCTGACTGGCAGCCGCAGTGGACTCTCCAGGACGGCATTCAGCAGCTTGCAGAGGCGTATCGCGACAAGGGCGTCACACTGGATGATTTTGAAGGTCCTCGCTACAAACGAGTGGCGTACTTGAAGTATCTGCTGGCAAACGATAAGCTTGATATGACGCTGCGCTGGGAGACACGCAAGGCGCAGTCCGTCGGCGAATAATCGTTTATGCACAGGGGATGCTGGTGGAGCTTTCTCACGATGAAGTCCGGCGCATTGCCGAACTTGCCAAACTCGATTTGACGGATGCCGAAGTTGCCCTGTACGCAGGGCAGCTTTCCAAGATTCTCGATTACTTCCGTCGTTTGCAAGAACTAGATACGTCGCACATCCCGCCGACGGCGTCGGTGCTGCCGCTGAAAAACGTCTTGCGAGCGGACGTGGCGCAACCGCCGTTATCACCACAAGAAGTGATTGCTAACGCCAGCGCCAAACTGGGCGATCAATTTCTCGTCAGCGCTGTCCTGGACGAATAATCGCGCGAGGCTGGCATATGCCGAGCATGTTTGACCCGCCCAAGTTACTCTTTCGTGCCGAAGTCTACCGCCGCCGTTACAGTCGGCGGCTGTTTCGCTTGCTGCTCGGCGTTGGTGCAGCTGCGGCTGCGTACTGGGCGCTGGCATACGCCGCGCGTACAGGCGTGGCGGTGGATGGACTGCTGCTGGACATTGGTCGTCTGGTGGCGGTTGTGCTGGCGGGTTATCTGGCGGTGCTGTTCGGCTTGAACCTGTATCGAACGCTGACGCGCCGCAACGAACGCATCCAGGTTTTTGACAAAGGGCTAACGTGGCGTAAGCACAAAAGCCTCGCCAAGTTTGGCTGGAGCGCTATCGATACTTTCCGCGAGGGTGCCAGCGGCATTTACATCGGCAATCGACCGCTGCTGGCGTGGGGCAAGCATGTGATCTTTCTTGAAGACGGCAACCGTTACGCGTTTTCGCATCGTCAGGGCGATACACGACGGTTTGCGTCGGCTGTGCGACCGTACATCGCCCGCGTAACGGGTGCGCGCATGGGGCAGACGCTGCGTGAAGAAGAGCCGGTACAGATCGCGAAAGGGCTGGTGTTGTATCCGGGCGGTATTGAAGCGCGCAACAAGGAAATCCCCTGGTCCCAACTGAGCGTGCGCGTGCGCAACCGCAGGCTGCAAATCCGACAGCATGGGGGCGATAACGTCTTCAAGACGGTGGCAACCTTTCCGATCAGCAAGGTCGATAATCTGGGCGGCTTCATGGAACTGACCGCACAGGTGATCGAAAACTACCAGCCGGAACGCCGCAAGCGCAGCACGCAGCAGCGCGCCGTGACGCCACCCGAGTCGCAGTCAACAGCCAGACGCACAACTGAGATGCCTCTTTCCGAGCCGAAACGCGCGACTGGTACACAGCAAGCAGCCACAAAACGCGACACCGGTACCCAGCGCCGCGCCACCCGATAGCATTCTTTAGCGCAGAGGCGCAGGGAAAAACGCTCCGCGGTCTCTGCGCTTCCGCGCCCCTGCGTCAAAAGCAATTCAGTACTGCTCGTGAATGGATTTGCGCATGAAGTCTGCCAGCCGCGCCATTTCGGGATAGACAGTACTGCCCGCGCCGTGTCGCTCCATCGCTGCGTACAGGTTTGCCAGCAGCAGGAAGTCCGGCGTGTTGATATTCACAAAGTCCGGTCCCATCAGCGCGCGCACCTGCCGCTTGAGAACAGCGGCGCGATACTCCATAAAGTCGCCGATGGATGATGCGCCCGGTTGCTTCTGCAGAAAGGCTTCTGCATCCATTATCACGTCTGCCGTGTTCATCAGCGATGTGCCTGTGGAGGGGTAACTTTCTGCATTGAGGATGCCTGTCGCTTCGATGTGTGATACCACGAAACCATCCACAACCGTGACGTAGCCGCCGCGCTTGCTTTCCTCAATATCGATCCATTCACTGACTTCGCAGTATTCGTGACTGTCGGTTACCCGTTCCGCAAACGCGCCAAACGAATTGCTGCGAATGAACTCATCCACGAGCACCATCAGCGCGCGAGGTGTGTGAACGTGGCGCAGTGCAGCCAGCAAGCCTTCGGTCGGTCCGTCCACATGCGCCGGGTTGTTCAACACGCGCAGGTCAGCGTCAGCAATGCCTTCGCTGGCGATGGTCTCGCGGTAGCTGCTGACGAGTGCGTCGAGCATTGGGTAGTGGAGCGGGTTAGTCGAGATGAGAATGCTGTGGAAGCCTGCCTCCAGCAGATGATCGAGATGGCGCATGAGCATCGGTTGATCGAAAACGATGAGCGCGGCTTTCGAGACGAAACGACCGAGCCGCTTGAGACGCGAGCCTTGCCCGCCCGCCATGATGATGACTGTGCAATTGTGCATGAGGATTGCTCACTGTTGTGATAGGTGAACGTAGGGGCAGTATGTATCCTGCCCACATAATTCTATTCCAATCACATCCAAACGCGGTATTCTTCCAGTCTGAACCGTTTAGAGGGCATACCCACAATGGCAAACAGCAGCGATCCCGTACATGTGCTGGTGGCAATGGACTTTAGCGACTCGCTGATGGAGCGTATTCGCAGTGTCTCGCCGCGCCTCAAGGTTGAGCGGCATTACCCGGACATCCCGGACAAGGCATGGGCAGATGTCGAAGTGCTGTACACGCTGCGCCATTTCCCCGACCCGGCGCAAACACCCCGCCTGCGCTGGATACAAATGCACACGGCAGGCATTGACCATGCGCTTGACGAGCCGATCTTGCAGGCACAGGATGTCGAAGTGACCAATGCCAGCGGCATCCACGCCACGCAGATGAGCGAGTACTGCCTGATGATGATGATGGCATTTGCCTACAGGCTGCCGCTGATGCTCGACTTTCAGGCGAAGGCAGAATGGTCGCCGCGCCAGCATCAGACATTCGCACCGCGTCACCTGCGCGGGCAAACGCTCGGCATCGTTGGCTATGGCGCGGTCGGGCGGGAGCTGGCACGGCTGGCGGATGCAATGGGCATGACTGTGCTTGCCATCAAACGCGATGTCATGCACCCTGCCGATTACGATACCTTTCGTATCCCTGGCACAGGCGACCCGGAAGGTGAAATTCCGCGCCGCATTTACCCGCCGGAAGCGATTGTCTCGATGGCGCGCGAATGTGACTTCCTGGTCGTGATTGCACCGCTGACGACTGCATCGAAAGCATTGATTAACGCTGATGTGTTGAAAGCGATGAAGAAGACAGCGGTGCTAATCAATGTGGCGCGCGGTGGCTTGGTGGACGAGGCGGCGTTGATTTCTGCGTTGGCAGCAGAGCAGATCGCAGGCGCAGCGCTGGACGTGTTCGAGACGGAACCGCTGCCGAACAGCAGCCCATTGTGGAATCTGGGGAATGTCATCATCAGCCCACATGTCGCGGGGAACAGCGTGCAGTACCACGACAAGATCGTCGATGTATTCGTAGAGAACCTGACGCGCTATCTGGAAAATCGCCCGCTTTTGAACAAAGTGGTGCGCAGCGTCGGGTATTGAGGTGAACAATTGTTTGTAGCAGATGTCACCCTCATCTCCTTCTCCCTCAGGGCGAAGGGGAATCGGAGTTGTTCTGAAAGCCCCTCTCCACGAGGGAGAGGGGTTGGGGTGAGGGTGACTGCCCCTACAGACTGATGCCCGCCACGTAGCCGCTTGCCCATGCCCACTGAAAGTTATAGCCGCCGATGCGCCCGTCGACATCGCAGATTTCACCGCACAGGTGCAAGCCGGGACAAACACGCGATTCCATTGTTTCCAGCCGAATCTCTGTCAGCGGCACACCGCCCGCTGTGACTTCGGCATACGTATAGCCCCTGTCGCCCGTGATCGGCAGCCGCAGCGCGGTCACGGTCTGCACCAGCCGCCGTCGTGCCTCGCGCGTCAATGCGCCGAAGACCGTCCCCGCCTCAACACCCGTTTCTGCCAGCAGCGCCCGCGCCAGTCGATCCGGGAGCCGTTGGTGCAGGTACTTGAGCGCGCCCTCTTTCGGATGTGCCATGATGTAGGCTTCCCACGTTTCAGCCGTTGTGCCGGGCAGCCAGTTGATCGCCAGCCACGCGCCACTATCATCGCATCGGGCGGCGGTATAGTAGCGACTGATGTCGAGCGGCGCAGGACCCGATAGACCGAAGTGGGTACACAGCGTCGAACCGCTGAACGACAGGATCGCCTTGCCGCTGGCGGCGTGGACGGTCAGCGCAGCATCGGCACTGATGCCACTCAGGTCGCGCAGGAAGTGACCGTCGGGCAGCAGCAGCGGCACGAGCGCCGGAAAGATGTGCTCGGTCAGCGAATGTCCTAACGACTGTGCGATGGTGTAGCCATGTCCGTCACTGCCACTTTTGGGCAACGCTTTACCACCGGTTGCCAGCACAACCTGGCGCGCGCTGATGCTGCCCCACGCCCCGCGTATTACAAGTGAATCGCCCGCACGTTCGACCGTCTCGACGCGACGCGGATAGCGCACTTCAACGCCTGCATCCTGCGCCGCGCGCAGCAGCGCGTCCAGCACCGTCCGCGCGCTGTCGGTCGTCGGGAAGAGCTTCCCCGTGTCTTCGCGCTTGAGTTCGACGCCAAGTTCGCGAAAGAAAGTAATCGTCTCCGGCACGTCAAAGCGGCGCAGCACCTTGCGAATGGCGTTGCGCGATGCACCCGCATACGCCATCTCATCGACGACATCGTGCGTGACGTTGCAGCGCCCGCCGCCCGCGACGAGGATTTTCGCGCCCAGCTTCGCCGCGCCATCCAGCATTACGATCTTGCGGTTGCGACTTGTACGCCCCGCCCAGATGCCTGCGAACAGACCGGCTGCGCCTGCACCGATAATCGCGATGTCTGCCTGCTCGCTCATAACGCCTCGATAAAGCGCTTCAGCACAGCGACCGCGCGCTCGTACTCCGCCAGTTCAATCTGCTCGTCCGGTGTGTGGTCGTAGCTGCTGTCGCCGGGACCATAGGCGACAATCGGACATGACCACACCGCGCCGACGACGTTCATATCACTCGTACCCGTCTTCATGACGAAGTTCGGCTGCATCCCTTCAGCACGGATCGCCGCCAGCAGCCCGCGCACCAGCGCATTGTTCTTGTCAGCTGCATAGGCACGCTCCATGCCGTAGTGGGTGAGTTCGCCGCCTTCAACGAACGTCTCGACAATGCCAAGCGCGTCTTCAGGCGGCAGTTCGAGCGGCAGCCGCAGGCTAATGGCGACATGACAGCTTTCGTTGACGTGGTCGGTCGTGGTGTTGACTGTACGCAAGTGGGCAAGCACCTGGTCAAAGGCGCGCGTCTTGCCTTCGTTGTAGCTATCCGCCCATTCTTTGACGGCGTTCCAGAAGGCGACGCCGCGGGCCGCCGCGCTCGCCTCGGCGCGGGCAGTATGCGCCATCGATTGCTGCACGCGGTAGTCCAATACCAGCCGCCCCTTATAGCCAAGCGTGATGCGCCCCGACGCGCTCGGCTCACCGATGATACACAGCGTCGGCTGTGGCAGTGTGGTACGGATGTGATGGGCGCCTTTGCTGGTCGCCGCTTCCTCTTCGACCGCACCGACGACGATCACCCGCCACGCAGGGGAGATGGTCGACGCAGCCGCCGCTTCAGCAAACGCGCACAACGAGCCTTTGGCATCCACACTGCCGCGCCCGTACAGCACGCCGTCTTCGACGCGCACGGGCAGATCGCCGGGATAAGTGTCGATGTGACCAAGCAGCAGCAGCGTATGGGGCGCATCCGCCGCGCCGCGCGCACCAACGGCATTGCCCGCATCGTCAATCGTCGTGGCGAAGCCGCGCCCGCGCATCCATTCGACCAGATGGCTGACAGCAGCGCGCTCCTGTGTCGAAGGGCTGTAGTGTTTGACGAGCTCGATCAGCAGTTGGGACATCAGGTTTCGTCCGGGAAGTTGATTTTCATAAAAAGAATTATAGTCCGGCGTGCGGGGAACGCGCAGGGTGGCTATAATCAAACGCACGTTTGAATACGATTGTTTCAGGAGTCACTTAAAATGGTCGCGATGGATTTACCCGCCCAACCCCTCATTCCCGCCCTCACCGATGAGCATCTTGAATTGCAGCGCATGGTGCGCAACTTCGCCCAAAAAGAGATCATTCCGATTGCCACCGAGTTTGACGAGAGCGGTGACTTCCCGCTTGATACCGTCAAGAAGATGGGCGCGATGGGTTTGATGGGCATCGAGGTGCCGGAGGAATACGGCGGCGCGGGCATGGACACGCTGGCGTATGTGTTGACGATGGTCGAAGTCGCCAAGGCGGATGCCAGCCACAGCACGATTGTCAGCGTCAATAACTCGCTCTACTGCCATGCCCTATACAAGTTCGGTACTGAAGCACAGAAGGAGCGCTATCTTGCGCCCGTCGCCAGCGGCGAAAAGATCGGCGCGTACAGTCTGACCGAACCGATGAGCGGCAGCGACGCCGGGACGATGCAGAGCCGCGCTGTGCTGAACGCGGCAGGCACGCACTACATCATCAATGGACGCAAGAGCTGGGTGACCAGCGGTCCCGTTGCGGATTATGTGCTGCTATTCACGATGACCGACCCGGACAAGAAGCACAAAGGCGTCAGCGCGTTCATGATCGATGCCGATCAGCCCGGCTTCATTCGCGGTAAGAAGGAACCCAAGCTTGGCATTCGTGCCAGCGCCACCAGCGAAATTGTCTATGAGAACTATGCTGTACCAGTCGAGAACATGATCGGCGCGCCGGGCGACGGCTTCAAGATCGCGATGGCAGTGCTGGACGCCGGGCGCATTGGCATCGCGGCGCAGGCCCTCGGTATAGCGGAAGCGGCTTATGAGGCAAGCGTGCAGTATGCCCGAGAGCGCCAGGCGTTCGGCGGTCCTATTGGTCAGTTCCAGATGATCCAGCAGAAGATCGCCGATATGAAGACGCGCATCGAAGCGAGCCGTCTGCTGATTTACAACGCCTGTGCTGCCAAGGAACGCAGCAAGCAGACGGGCGAGCGCTACACCCTGGAGGCGAGCATGGCGAAGCTGTTCGCCAGCGAAACGGCGATGTTCGTCACAGACGAGGCAATCCAGATCCATGGCGGCATGGGCTATAGCAAGGAGATGCCCGTCGAGCGCTACTACCGCGACGCGCGCATCACGCGCATCTACGAAGGCACGAGCGAAATTCAGCGCATGGTAATCGCCCGACAGGAACTTGGGTTGCGCTAGGGGGGACAATGCCACGCCGCAATGACGACTGGATCGACGATGACGAGTATCCCGATGAGCGCGACATGCGTGACTTTGGCGATGATGGTCGGGCGGATTACGACCCGTTGACGATTGGCTACATCAAAGGTGTCAATACAGGCATAAAGTCCTGGTCGCGCAGGCGGGTCATCATTGTCGTCTGCGCGCTGATCCTGTTGATCATTCTGCTTGTGCCGATCGTCTCTCAGTTGCTTAACCGCTAATTGAGGCGGGTCAGATCTTCGAAAGGTGTTTATCAATGAAGGCAGCGGTGTTTTACGAACATGGCGCGCGCGATGTGCTGCGTGTTGCCGATGATCTTCCTGTTCCTGAACCGGGCTATGGCGAAGTGCGGCTGAAGATGGGCGCGGCGGCGCTCAACCGCCTGGACCTGTTTGTGCGCGAAGGCTGGAAGGGACTCAACCTGCACATGCCCCATGTCACAGGCTCGGATGGTGCTGGCAGCGTGGATGCCGTTGGTGTGGGTGTAGGCAGCCTGAGCGTAGGCGACCGTGTGGCAGTCGATCCGACGATTATCCCGTCTGCCTGTTTTGAGAGTGGCGACGACCCGCGTTTCTGCGATAGCGTTGGGATTATGGGCGAACATTATTCCGGCTTCGGTGCCGAATATGTCGTCGTCCCCGCGCGTAACTGCCTTGCGCTGCCTGATGGTGTGTCGTATGCAGAGGCTGCCTCAGCAGGGCTGGTCTATGTCACGGCGTGGCATTCGCTGGTGACGAAGGGTGGCTTGCGCGCAGGCGAAACCGTCTTGATCATTGGCGCTGGCGGCGGCGTCAACACTGCCAGCCTGCAAGTCGCGAAATTGGCGGGTTGTCACGTCATCGTCATTGGCAGCAATGCTGAGCGCTGCGCCCTGGCACAGTCGCTTGGCGCGGACATGACGATTGACCGCAGTGCAGAACCGAACTGGTCGAAAGCCGTGTTTCAGGCGACCGGCAAGCGCGGCGTGGACGTAGTGGTCGACAACGTCGGTCAGGCGACGCTGTTCGATAGCATTCGCAGCGTGCGCAAGGGCGGGCGCATCCTTATTGTTGGTAACACCAGCGGACCCAAGATGGAACTGGACATCCGCTACCTGTTCAGCAAGCAGATCAGCTTGATCGGCAGCACGATGGGACCACATGAGGACTACGTGCGCGTCATGCGATTGGTGTTTGCGGGCAAGCTCAAGCCGGTCATCGGCGCTCGGTTGCCGTTGGAGCAGATTGCGGAAGGGCATCGCCTGATGGAAGAAGGGACTGTGTTCGGTAAAGTCGTGCTAGACATCGCATGAAAAGAGGAGACTGATACGGTCTCCTCGTCAAAATGTATTTGCGACACAGTTTTATCGTTGCCAGCAGGGGCGACTTGGTGAGTCGCCCCTGCACTTTTCCGTCCGCGACGATGCTTACCCGCCGCGTCCTTCGGGTTCCGGCGTCGGTTCGACAGGAGCGGGAACATCAGGCGTCGGCGCGTCGGGCGTCG
>JANRJX010000008.1:0-60936 GCA_033763755.1 Chloroflexota bacterium | reverse complement strand
TTCGCGCCGTTGCCATCATTCGGCGCAGTGATTTGCACCGTGAAGACTCTGCCGTAATTGTGCGCTACGACGACGGGCGGCAGCGTCGCCCCTGCTGCCAGCGGTCCGGGATGCGAGCAGTGGATGACGCGCATATTCTGGATATTGCATGCCCAGCCCGTCCCCGTCCAACTGCCGATGATGCTGTCGCCGCTGACCGACGCGAATGACACCGCGCCTGCGCCCGCGCCGCCCGCATTCGTCACGAAGATCGAGATTTGCGCGAAGATCGGGTAGGGGCTGCCGGGGCTGACACGCCCCGTGACCGCTGCCTGAATCGCGACATCGGGCTGCGGCGCGGGCAGCTCACCTCCTCCGGCTGGTCGGATCGTCGGCGTCGGGATGGGTGTGACCGTCGGCGTCACGCCGGGTGGTAACGTCGGTAGTGGCGTCACGGTGACGAACGGTGTCGGGGGAGGCGGCAGCGTCGGCGTCGGCTGCGGTCGATTCAGCGCCGCGACCAGCGCGACGGTCGCTGCCGTGCCGCCGCACAGCAGCAGAAACATCAGCGCCAGCCCCGCCGTCAGCAGGTCGTAACGCGGCTTGATGCGCACAGCGCCATAGGTTTCGGCATGACCACCTTCGTTGGTGAGCGCGCTAAAGTGCAGCCCCACGCGCCCACCGAGGAAGAAGCTCTGCGTGGCGCGCGAGTCCACTGCCAGCGTGACCGACTGCCCCGGCGGAATGAGCGCTTCGTTCGGGCGCAGCGCCACCTGAACGCCGGGTGCATCGGCGGCGACGCGAAAGTAGAAATGCTGCGCGGTGTACGCCGGATTGGTGATCGACAGGCGCGCGGGCTGACCGGGCGCGAACTCGACAGGCGTGAGTGTGAAGTTGGGCTGCTGGCTGGTGCGCGGCACGATTTCGGCACGCAGGCTTTGGGCAACGAGCAGCGGCTCGCCCGGTCGCCATTCCTGTCGTTGCAGTGGAGGCAGCCGCCGCCCGGCGATGATCGTCCCGTTCTGGCTGCCGAGATCGGTCACATAGACGCGCTGCTGAAGCACCTGAAGCTGGAAGTGACGCGCGGACAGATGTGGCACGGGCAGTTGAATATCTGCCTCGCGCGCGCCGCCGACGATGAGCGGCGCATCGCCGAGCGGGAAGTCGGTGGTGACGCTGCCGCCCGCGTCGGGTCGGTACTGGATGCGCAGGATGTAGAGGACGTCGGCGTTCATGGGTATTCCTTGTTGCCCTCACCCCCTGCCCCTCTCCCGAACGGGGAGTACACCTGGGAGAGGAGCA
This sequence comes from Chloroflexota bacterium, assembly GCA_033763755.1. GTDB lineage: Bacteria > Chloroflexota > Anaerolineae > Aggregatilineales > Phototrophicaceae > Flexifilum. The sequence goes on along the minus strand of JANRJX010000008.1, from coordinate 59,655 downwards.
AGACGAGTCGACAAAAGTCCCCGCGCCCTGAGGGAGAGGGGATTTAGTGGTGAGGGTTACGGCTCACTCACAGTCGTTTGACCCGGCATGGTGATTGTGATGACGCCCGCCCACATGCAGTTGCAGGTGCTGGTGCTGTTGAGCGCGGGCATGTTGCCGATCTGCACAGTAGGCGAGCCGGGCGACCAAGGCGTCATCGTCATCGGGATGCACGGCTGCGGCGTCAGCACACCCATCGCTGCGGACGTGGCGGCGGCGACCTGCGGGTTCGCCAGCGACATGCACATGCCGAACGGCGCGATATTGACGTTCGGCTGATGATCCATGATGGTCGCGGCGGGCTGGTTCGCCGTCATGACGCGGTTGGCGGGCAGCACGGTGAGTGTGGACGGTGCAGCGCCAAATGAGCAGGTGAGCGACGCGCCGTTGCAGACTTGTTGTGGCATGGGTTATAACCTTCCGTTGGAGGCATACTCTACAATACCATCACCAGGTTACATCACAGTTGGAGTACAACTTGTCCATTGAGCTTAACCAAGACTTTTCGCCAGCCAGCATCTTCCACATTGTCGGCTGATCCCGCATTTCTGGCTGCTGTTTCGCCATGACCCAGTACACCAATCTGATTATCTGGAATCCTGAGGCGACTACCCAAAACATCGCGAATCATTTGCAGTGTATTCTGGGCGCGTAACTGTGAAAGAGTCTGATTGCGCTTTTCGGTTCCCGTCGTACTCGTATATCCATCAATCTGCAACGAGCTCGTGGGGCTTTCCAATGCACGCAAGTGCATCGCACACATTTTGCGCACTTCAGACATGCCTTCCGCTGTAAGGCTGGGATCGTCCACATTAAAGTGCAGTGGCTGTTCGGTCTGGTAGCTACTCTTTCCCTTTGCGGGACTCATAGATTGCATCTGTGCGGCAAGTTCGTCTTTGCCCCCTGCAACATAGCCGGCACTAACACCTAATTCAGCACCAGCGTGCAGTCCAACCTCTCTGAAAACGCCGCTTGCGTCAACAGCAAGGGGAGCAAAAGACCCGTCGCCATAAAATGTAAGAAAACCGACTGGAGTAATACCCAACCCAAGGATGTCCGAGTCGAGCAGGCTGGCGGAGATTTGCACCTGCGAGAGTACAACCGGACCCTGAAAGCTGCCGGAAGTCCAGGGAAAAGGCGTTGAAAAACTGCCACTCGTTGCACTACCAACAGTATGACCAACGGATAGACCACCGGAAAAACCTGCAAATCCCATAAAAAAGTTGCGAGTCCACTGATCTGGTTCTGTTTTCTCAATCGTTATGACGCCAGCAAAAACCCCAGCACCTATGAAAGCATCGCCTCCGTATCCAGCCACTGTGTAATTCCACTTGTATTTGTTCTCGGTACTTGTAGCTCCAGTGGCACGAAGATCCATATTCTTCTGAATATCGAGGGTGTAGTCTGGTTGCTCCATAACCACAATCTGCAACCAGTCAAGATAAGACCTTGTTACTGTTCCCTGCTTGTGCTGGGAAGCAAAAAGATTTTCGCGCGCACGCCGTTTAACCAGCGGCAATTGTTCTGTTGAGAATGGGGATGTGATGTCTTTGATGAAGTTATTGATCTGCGAGGCTCTCGCAGTGCGCCCAATTCCGGAATCTTCCAGGTATTGATCTATCAGGCGGCAAAGGCTAGCACAATTGTTGGCAAGACGCCGCTCTTCTTCTGAATCCAAAGGCGCATTGATGCTGGCACCAATGACATCCCGCACTTGCGGAGGCAACCCTGCGATGGCTTCATCACTTGCCCGCGATGATTGGCTGGTTTGACGGAATCCCTGTGACCATTCATCCTCTGACATTTTCATTGAGGCGACTTTACCCCCAAGATGATGAACGGTCATAATCCCCTGTGTCAACCAGCTACCGCCCTCAACGTAACGGCGGTAATGATATGTCACGGTATCGGGTGATGATTGAGGTGTTGCCATAACCGTACCTGAAATACGACAATGTCTCAGGTTTTGCTTCTGTTCGGCATTTGTATGAGGTCGGTACTCGCGTTTTTGCCACCAACCTTCAAAGTCGTAACCAGCTTGATTCACCTGAACTGTAATGCGGTTATCACCATCTGGTTCAACCGCTTCGTAGCTTCCTGTGGCATTGATGTCGATTGCGTCTGGAAGTGGAGCATCAGGGCGTGTTCCGTGAGGTGCGCGTTGAAGCAGCGCTCCCCCCATCATCCGCCCGACCGCCTGGTTGCCGATCAAGCGCTGGAGCATGAGGATGTTCTCGACGCTCGGCGCGACGGGCAGCGGCGTCTGTTCCGGCTGGGTGGTGCGCGGCGTCGGCTCGGCTTTGGTGGACGTGTCCTTGTGTGTGCGCTCGGTCATGGGTGTTACTCCAGTAAAAGAAATGTGTCACTAGAACTTGACGTCAAGTATTAAATTCAATCAAACCCTTAAGTTATAACGTTACGTCAAATTCGATAGCTATTCATACTCGGTTGGAATGCGATACATAGGGTAGTTAATTGGGTTTCCAGCTTTATCCTTGGTAATGTGATATTTGCGAATATGCGGATTCCATGCACCCTTTGTCGTCAAATCATATTGGGCATGATTCTGCGCATCAAAAAAATCTATCCCCTTTTCTCTGTTCACAGTAACATAGACGTGTTCCAAAGTGTTGTCGTTTTCAACCAAGCCTTTCATAATCCCGTCGATAGCACTTCCTCGATATTTTGCATAGGCTGTTTTCGCCTTTGCCATATCTCCCCGCTTCTCAAGTGTTCTGATCTCTGCTATCTGAGCTTCCGAGAGCGGCATTGTGTCATTGAAGATTTCTATTGCTCGCTGCGCATGTTCAAGTAATTTTTGCCCTGTGAGGTCATGCGGTGGTGGGCAGGTTTCGTCCAAAACAAGTTGAACGCCTTTCCCTGATGGCGTATCTTCAATTACCCGCATCCCCTTGAGACCTTCCTCATGCTCATTAAAGATCTGCGCTTCGTCTCTGTTCTGAGGATCAGTGTCTTTAGCACTCGCCTTGGCGTCCAGCGACGGTGCTTTTGCATCCTCCCCGAAGTCTTTCAAGTTGGGATCATAATCCTCCGGAGAGGCAAGTTTCTGTCCTCCACGCGCGTCTATTTCTAGTGACGGTGCTTTTGCGTCCTCCCCGAAGTCTTTCAAGTTGGGATCATAGTCCTCCGGTGAAGCAAGTTTCTGTCCTCCGCGCTTGTCTATCTCTAGCGACGGTGCTTTTGCATCTTCTCCGAAGTCTCTCAGGTTGGGATCGAAGGAATCGCCCTGTTTTGTGGACTGTTTGCCGCCAATTTTCGTGTCGCCATGAGTTTCAGCGACGATACCTGCCCCTTGCTTCACAAGTTCGATCACCAAATTGCTAATGGCTTTTTCTTTGGCTAGCGGTTCCAGCTTGGTTGACGTTGCGAGCTGAACGATTTGATCAACCGTTTGTCCCATTTGTGTGCCAGTAAGAACATAACCTAATCGCTTGAATGATTCTTGCAGTGCAGACGAAACAGCACTTCCACCCAGTCCTTTCCCGCCCATGAGCGCCTGTCCGATGTTCATTGCCAGCGCAGAAACAGCCGAATAGAGTTCAGCATCAATGAATAATCCTTCTTTGTCCAGCACGTCCGACTTTTGATGCTTGGCAACGACATCGCCAATCTTGTTGCCAGCTTGTACCATGCCATTGAAATTTCCGGCGACATCCACAGCAGTCTTGCCTTTTTGCGCCCAGGCAGCCGTCTCGCCAACAACATTTGCATTGCCCGCACCAATCATCGTCAACTGCCAAATAAGTGATCCGCCTGCCGTACCAATTTCAGCCGCGTTCAGTCCGCCCACCAAGCCTTCACCCTCTTTGAATTCCTTTCCAAATATGATTTCGCCGCTTTCGTCGAATTGTTTCTCAACCCACTGTGAAAGCTTTATTGGATCTTCTATCGGCACATGAGCGAGCTTCAAAGCACCAACAATACCACCCGCGCCAGCATCCATTAAACCCGTAAGTCCGGTTCCAAGTCCTTTGAATAATCCCCATAATCCCATAGCTTCCTGCTTGCCTAACGTTTCCCAAAACCCGCGCTCTTGTGCAACGAGTGGGCCTGTTGTCTTCTCGTTCTTGCTGTCGCTGATATACGACATAAATAACGATTTATAGGTCTCATTGAGTTGCGACCAGAGCGCATCATGAACTGATTGTGTTTTTTCGATACCAAATGTGGCATAGGTATCATCGGTAAACGTGCGTATTTTGAGCTTGGACAGGAATTTGTCCATATAGTCGCTGCCCACATAGCCAGAGGTTTTGTGATAATCAAAATCCATATTCCAATACTGACTAAATAGTTTGATCACCTGGCTTTGCTCGTTATCGTCAAAGCGCCATTCTTTTAATTTGGAAACAATCCATTCAACCTGCGCATCCATTTGGTTGAGGACATCCGGTGTAATCTCCGGGCGGGCGGGGGCAGAAGTGGTGGACGCGGCAACCTGATCTGCCCGTTGGACGACGACCTGGTTACGCTCCGCCATCATCCGCCCGACCGCCTGATTGCCGATCAAGCGCTGGAGCATGAGGATGTTCTCGACGCTCGGCGCGACGGGCAGCGGCGTCTGTTCCGGCTGCGTCTGCGGGGTGCGCGCTGTCGGCTGGGCTTTGGCGTTCGTGTCCTTGTGCGTGCGCTCGGTCATGGATGTTACTCCTGCAAAAATCGTGCAGCGGATGCCTCATCGTAACGGACGACACATGTGTCGTCCCTACAGGGCGTCCGTTAAAATCATGAACTCAAAATTTGACCTCGAACTTCAACGGCGTAAATTCCGCGCCCGGCTTCACGCCGTCCGGCGTCCACTCAATGCCCGCTTTCGCTTCCGACTTCAGGAAAATCGGTAACTGCCCGATCTGCCACTCACCGACCGCCGCGCCTTCGCCTTTCAGCGCGGCTTCCGCTTTGCGCTTGCCGTCGGCATCCGCTGCCTTCGCCTCAATCTCTGCCGTCACTTCGCTGCTGAATTTCAGCTTGAAAGTGCCGATCTTCGTCTTCAGCTTCAGCGCGTCCTGCACACGCTTCAACGCATCCGGCATCACATCCAGTGTCGCACTCATGGTCGCCTTGTCCGCACCCGCGCTGGCACTAAACGATATGCGCGGGGCGACTTCGACCTCAAACTCGGTCTTGATCCCCTTGGCGTCGGCTTTCAACTTGCGCTCGACCTCCGGTGCGGGTAGCTTGAGCGTCAGCACCGCTTCTATCCCAGGACCCTCGAACATTGGAAACGGCAGGAAGTTCACATTCTGCTTGCGTCCCCATTCCTCTACCAGCATCGTGAGTTCTGCATTGCTGATCTTCTGTGCGTCAGGGCAGCCCTTCCACACCATGCGCACCACTTCGCCTGCGGAAAGCAATGCGTTTGGCGCTACGTTTGCCGTTAGCCAGTCGCGTATCGGGCGGTAGCTCGCCTCGATTGCTGCCTGCGTCCCTTGCGGTGACGGCAGCAGATTAGGCTGAGTGGGTGCATCCGGCTCGCGCTGGATCATCCGCTGCACCGCCTGGTTGCCATACAAGCGCTGCATCTCCAGCAGGTGAGCGTTTGGATGCGCTGCCTCTGGCGCAGCCTCCACCGCGCGCACGGTGTTCGAGCGGTCACTGTCTTTCGTCTCGCGCGCCTGGCGCATCAGCTTTCGTTTCACGATTCGTCATCTTTCCGCGCCACGCTCGCGCCCTGCTGCACGACATGAGTCAGTTCGTGCGCCAGCAGTTCCTTGCCGCCGCTGCTGTCCGGGTTGTACTCACCGTCGCGGAAATAGATGTCACTGCCTGTCGTAAACGCCCGCGCTTCCAACTGGCGGTTGAGCGTGTCTGCCTCTGCGCCTGTGTGAATGTTCACGCCGCTGAAATCCTGCCCCATGCGCGAGCCGAAGAACTCCTGCGCCGTGTCCGGCATCGCCTGCCCGCCGCCGCGCGAACGCTCAATCGTGCTTTCGATGTCGCCCGTCACTTCCGGCACCTCTTGCGCGGACGCACGCTGAATGCGCTGCATCTGGAGTTCGTCTTCCTCCGGCAATGCCTCGCGCTGGATACGCTGCATCTGAAGCTCTTCTTCTTCCGGCAGCGCCTCGCGTTGAATGCGCTGCATTTGCAGTTCGTCCTCTTCCAGTGCCGGATCGCTCATGCGCATGACATCGCTCGCCACGCGGTTCGCCTCCTGCTCATAGACATCGTCCGCAGCGCCGACTTCCAGCTTGGTCTGTATCTGGCGCTGCGCCAGCATCCGCTGCACCGCCTGGTTGCCCACCAGCCGCTGCAACTGGAGCATCTCGCTCGTCTGCGGGTCCGCCTCGAACTCCGGCTGCATCTGTGGCGGCTGCGTCGTCTGCGTGGGCGGCAGTGTCGACTTCATCTCACGGGGGGCGCGTTCGCTGGTCATGGTCTTACTCCTGGTACTGCACATTCCTTTATGTCACAAACAGTCGAATATTCTACGCCCTCACCCTAAATCCCCTCCCTCCGCTTTGCACTCGGTCGCCGAATGCCGAGTACGGCTGGGAGAGGGACTTCCAGAGGGCTTTTCTGGACTCCCCTCTCCTAGATGTACTCACCGTTTTGGAGAGGGGCGGGGGGTGAGGGCAATTCTTCTTTCTACGGCGCGATCGGTGTCGGTATGGGCGTCGGTGTCGCCGTCGTCAGCGGTGCGAGCGTCGGCAGCGGCGTGGCGGTGGCGGTCGGCGGCGCTGCTGTCGCACGCGGCTGCGGGTCGAGATTGTCCGGTACGCCATCCCCATCCGTATCCGGGTTATTGGGATTGGTGCCACCTTCGACCTCCTGCCGGTCACCCAGACCGTCTTTGTCCGTATCGCCGCTCAGCGGATCGGTGCTGTAAGTCCGCTCATCGCGGTCAGATAATCCATCACCGTCACTATCGGGATTGTTAGGATTGGTCCCTAGCCCTGCTTCCTCCGTATTTGATAGCCCGTCACCGTCGCTGTCGGTAGAGCCGAGCGTCTGTGTGATCTGTATCGCTTGTGCTGTGACGGTCAATACGGCTTGGGTCGCCGTTTGCCCGCCGATGACGAAAACCGCCGTCTGTGTGACTGCGCCCTGTGTGCCGAGCGCGCCCGCCATGTTCGTCGCCTGCACAGCCGTCGCCGTTGCGTTGGTATTGCTGTTGTTGTTGAACAGCACGACCGCACCGATGATCGCTGCACATATCGACAAGCCGAACGTCAGCAGTGCGGCAATCGCACAGCCAGGCAGCAGCGCCCCACTGATGCGCTTGCCGATCGCTTTCTGTGGCGGCAGCGCCTCCTGCTCGGATGTGACGGTGATCTCGAAAACATGCGTCTGTGGCATTCCGAACAGTGGGCGCACGAACGGCGTCACCTTTAGCGGAACGTTCACGCGCTTGCCCGGCGCGACCGTCACCATGTCCTGTTCGCGGATGAAGCGCAGCACCTGTTCGTCATCGCGGCATTCCAGCGTATATGTGTCGGCTGCATTGCCAGTGTTGGCAATCGTTAACGTTGTGCTGTCCTGCCAGCGCAGCGTTGTCGGTTGCAATGTCGTTGTAAAGCTGTAGTACGGCGCGACATCGATATGCCCCTTCAGGCGGATGTTTTCACCCGTGTTTGGGATCATGATGCGCAGCGTGAACGTGTAGGCTCCGGCGGTGCTGGTGCTGGCGCGCGGCGGGTGGATCGACAGCGTGACGACCTGCTTCTCGCCCGGCATCATGCGCAAATGCGTTTGCGACAGCGTGTACCAGGGCAGCGGCAGATCGACCAGATTGAGATGCAGTTGTTCAACGGACGTGCGCTCATTGCTGATCTCGATCTGGATTTGCGCCCTGCCACCCACATCCACGCGCATCCGATCCGGCGTCATCGTCGCGCGCAGGTTGCCCGCAGGCAGCGCTGCCGACGCGCCAACCGTCGGCTGGTACTCCGGCAATGGATACTGCCTTGTCGTGCCTTTTTCCACTTTGGTTGAGGCTGTATTGCTGACAGGGATGACACCCACCATCTCCAGTTCAACAATCGTGAAGCCGACGCGCAGCTTGTGCCCCGGCAGCCACGGGACTGCCTGCTGAGACTGCAAGCGCTGGTCGTTCAGCCATGTGCCGTTGAGCGAGCCATTGTCCTTGATCAGGTAGCCACCCTTCGGATTGCGTGAAAGCTCAGCATGGACGCGCGATGCCTCGCTATCATTCAGGATAACAGCGTTTTCTGTTCCGCGCCCCATCGTCATCACGTCGCGGTCAATCGGTACGCGGCGCGGTTGGCGGTTCTGCTCGTACACGATCAGCGTGTCATACAACGCCTGGCTGGGGCGAATGCTGCCGCTTATGTCCGACTGCGCCGCGCGCGTATTGCGCGGAATGGACGGCGGTGGTGAGGCAGGTGGCGGTGCGGCGGGCGCAGGGCGTGGGGGCGGTGGTAGGGGCGCAATATATTGCGCCCCTACGAGAGGCGGGGATGATGGCATTCTCCCCTCTCCCTCAGGGAGAGGGGCTGGGGGTGAGGGTTGTTCCGGCATCGTGTCTGGCTTGAGGGGTGACGCGGGCGGTTGGGCGCGCACAGCGGGCGGCGCTGCAGGGGGCGCTAACTGCTTGAGTTGTTTCCTCACGCCGTCAATCGCCGCGACCAGCTCATGGGCGGACTGAAAGCGCTGCGCCGCATTCGGCATGATACATTTCATGACCAACTGGTTGACGACGGACGGCAGCCCCGGCACGACCGAACTGAGCGGCACGGGCGCGACGTTCGGCTGCGTGTAGACCTGAAACGCTTCCTGCAAGGTCCGTGGTTCCGGCTGGTACGGCAGGTCGCCGTTTGCCAGACACTCATACAGCACCACGCCGAGCGCGAAGATATCGGCGCGGTGATCGGGCGGCGTCGGACCCAGTTTGGTGTTGAACTTCTCCGGCGACATATAGACATACGTGCCGACGAACTGCTGTGTCACCAGCGATTGCGCATCGTCTGACAGGATTTTTGCCAACCCAAAATCGCTCAGGATCGGCGTTAGCTCGCTGAGCGGCGCGTCCAGCCTGCCTCGGAGCAGCACGTTCTCAGGCTTGACATCGCGATGCAGGATATTCTGCTGATGGGCATGATACAGCGCTTCTGCTATCCGCTTGCCGATCATCAGCACATCAGCGATGGGCAGCGCCACCCTGCGCCGTACGGCATCGCGCAGGTAGCGGCGCAAGTTTGTGCCGTCAATATAATCCATGACGAGATATAGCTCTTGCCCCTGTTCCAGCACTTCGCGCACCTGGACGATGTGGGCGTGACGCAAACGCGAGGCGGCGTCTGCCTCACGCTGGAACAATTTGCGAAACCGTTCCTGCTTTGCCAGGTCGGGGCGGATGACCTTGATGGCAACCGCTTCCCCCGTCTTTGTCACGGATGCCTTATACACTTCGCCCATGCCGCCCTGGTCGAGCAGCGCGTCGATGTGATACGAGCCTATCTGCTGTCCAATCTCCATCAGGCAATCTCCAGCACAAAATCGGTGTAAGCGGGCTTCTGTGTGCTGATCAAATGATGCAGCGCCGCTTCAAACTTGCGGCGTTCTTCTGCGCTGTTCAAATCCTGGAATTCGAGTTTAGTGGGGTCATCACGGGAGGGAACCAGTTTCCTGTAGACTTTGCCAGCAGGCAGCCGGACATAAAAGACGAACGGCTGCCCGGCGACATGGTCTTCCACCACGATGTCCGGATCATCGCGCCGACGATCTTCTTCCGGGCTGACGGTATACGGCGAGTCGCTGTAGCACAGTTGCAGCAGCCAGCGCAGCGCCAGCTTCGTCCCGCGCCGCGCGAACAGCCAGCCAATATCGCGCACAATCAGGCGCTTGCGTTCGTCCGGGAGTTCCGTCATCAGCGGCAGCGCGAACCACGAGGCGATCCACTCCAGCCACTCTTCTGGCGCGGTCTGTGCCGACAGATACCAGTCGAAATTGTCGATATGCCAGATCACGGGCGCGAGGATCGACTCAAAGATCAGCAGATAACGACTGAGGAACGAGGAAGGATACGCCGTGCCATCCGGCGCGAGCCATGACTCTGAAGCCTGCACCTCGCCAAATATGGGCGGCAAATACTGCATCCAGCTTGAACCGAGATGGGGCGGCGGAATGCCGGCGGGCAGCTTGCGCGTCGTTGCCAGTGTGCGCGGCTGCGGCTGCGGCTCGATTTCGGAATCCACCGTCGGAACATTCAGCAAGCCTTGCAGCCAGTCGTTAGCTCCCTCGTCCTCGAGCGGGGCGGGTATCGGAGCGTCAGCCGCGCCCACTGGCACAGTCTCCGGCATAGCGACTGGCACGACGATACTTTCGACCACCAGCACTACCGCGCCCATGCCCAGCCGTACCATATCGCCTATATTGACCTGATGTGATACTTCCGGCACCAGACGCGTATTGTTGAGGAATGTCCCGTTGGTCGCGTGCAAATCCTGCACGTACAGCCCGCCGTTCTGCCACAAAAAGCGCACATGCTGCTTACTGACCTGTGGCACTTGCAGGATGTAGGTGTTGCCGGACCCGCGCCCGATGGTCAAGCCGGACTCCGGGATCGTGATCGCTTCCTGCGTCCCTTGCGCGCCAATGATTCTCAGAGTGGCTTCCGCTGTACTCATGGTCGCTCACTTCCGATCTGTCGTCCGCAAGAGGACACTGTGTTGCAGTGACACCAGTACCTGATTGTAGCGCAGCGTTATCTCTGCCACTTCGCTCGGCGCGACGCTGGTGGACGTGCCAGTGCGCACCTGCTCGCTGCTGATCTGGTACAATTTGACCGACTCAATTGCCTCGATGCCCGGCAGCCCGTAGAGCTTCGCCTGAATTTCCTGGCGTGTGATGCCGCGCCCGAACTGCCAGCCCTTGTTATCCGCCCCGCCGATCAGCGGGTTAATGAATTTGAAGAGGCGTTGTTCGGTGCTGCGACGCACGCGGTCGCGCTTGGCGGTCGGCGTCGGCGTCAGGATGATCTCCGTCTGCACCCACACATAATCCGGCTGCGACACGCGAAGCTGCGAACACAGCAGACGGCGCGTATCGAGAAATGCGTACACTTTGCGCTTCAGGTCTTCCTTCAGCTCCAGGCGATCCAGTGCGATCGGGTCTTCCGGCTTTTCGATCATCGGGATGACGAACAGTTCGACCAGCCCCGGCTCAATATCAATGTCTGGCAGCCGCCGCGCCACCGCGTATGCCCGCCCGACATCGCTGGCGCTGGTGTCCTGGTGCGTTCCGGCTTCCTCCGCCAGATACTCGTAATCGCGCAGCGTGACCGCCCGCTGCACCGAACTGAGGTAAGCAGGCACGCGCATCTTCGCCTGATCCAGGCTTTCCGGGTCTTTGCCGCTGGTGGCGGCGCGGCGATTTTCCACCCGTTCGATGTAGGGCAGGGCGTTTTTGTTGACCGTTACCAGCCCGCGCCCGACATTGCCGCTGCGCCCACCGCCGAAGCGATAGCGGGACATGATTAGCAGCGCGCCTTTAGGCGGAATCGCGCCATAGCAGTGGGCGCTGCCGTCCTGTTGGCGCAGCGCTGGTCCCAGTCGCAGTTCGCCTGTTACGCTGTCAAGCGTGTAATGGCGCATTGTTTCGTCGCTCTTGGCGAAATTTTCAACTTCCGTCCAAACTTGCGCGTTCTCAATGTCGTCTTCCGGCGGTATGACTTGCAGATACTCGCGCGAGATGCGTTTGATGATCGGCGTATTGCGCAGATAAAAGCGCTGACCGGGCGTGCCATCCGAACGCCCAAGTACCTCGTTTTCGACCACGCTGACGTTGATCGCCTTGATCGTCGCGCCCCAACTGGCGGTCGTCAGCTTACGAATGACCGGGCTTTCACGTATCTGGTTCAGGTCGCTATCCTTGCTCAGGACGCAGCGCAGCCAGTAGGCGGTCTTGCGGTCGCGTTCCGCGCTCGCCATCGCAGGCAGATGCAGCCGGATCAAGCCCGCCCGGTTGAAGCCTTCAGTGGCGTCTTTGCCTTCAGTCGTCACATCCGTCCAAGTACCGTTTTCATCGCCGATTACCTGCCACTTGTAGGGCGGATTATGCGGGTTGACGCCTTCAAACTTGGCGGGGATGACATCAACTTCAATCCCCAGAATGTGATGGCTGAGGTCCTGGGCAAAACCGAGATAGAACGCATCTTCCTTTTGCGGCTTTTCGTTCTGGGTGCGCCCGTCGTAAGAGAAGATCGCGATTTCCGAGCGACCCGCCGCCAGTTCCCCGACATCGAACGGGTTGAACTTGCGCCGCGTATCGCCACTTCCCCTGCTTGTCAGGCAGTAGAGCAGCGTCGGCACTTTGATTTCGAACTCTTCTTCGGTCTGGAAGGGTGTGGCGGGCATCTGCTCGGTGCGGATGGTCGCGACTTCCGTCCGTTCGGCGATGATGAAGCTTGCGGGCTGTGGCGATGTCAGCCAAAAGGTGACCGGGACGCTCGCGGGTTCCTGTTCGCGCAGCTTCATCCCGATCAGCTCCATGAACTTGATGTAATGCTTGTCTGGCACGCGGTTCAGGCGGTACAGCACGATGTCCGTCATCCACGCGAACAACTCCACCAGCGCAATGCCAGGGTCGGTCGGGTTGAGGTCGGTCCATTCGGGGCAGTACAATGGAATCAGCTTGAGCGCTTCTTCCATGATATTGTCGTAAGTACGGTCGTCCAGACGCGGTCCTTCAAACGGGTTGGTTGGCGCTTCAATTTGCATGATCGCGTTCCCTTTCAGGCGGATTGCAGTGGAAACGTATACGTCAGCATATGGGTTTCATCGTCGAATATCACCTGATAGACGACCTCAATCAGCAGCGCGGCGTAATCGCTGTCGCTGTGTTCATGGACGCGATGCGGCGACACGCTGACGCGGTGCAGCCGGATGCGAGGCTCCCAGTAACGCAGCGCCTCTTCGACATACTGCTCTGCAAGTGCTGCCGTGTGCTGGTTGGCGGGCCAGAAGATCAATTCGTGGATGCGACAGCCGAAATCGGGGCGCATGACGCGCTCGCCCAGTGCAGTATTCAGGATGAGATGGATCGCCTGGCGGATCTTTTCCCTGCCGCCGATCAATGCCACCTGCTCGCTGTCGCTCAACTGGATCGGAAATGCCCACCCGCGCCCGATTGCATCGCTCATTACAAACTCCTAATTGATCTTCACCATCGCACCCTTGAGCGTCAGTTCGCCCTGCGCTTCGATCTTGATGCTGGCGTTCGCCTTCATCTCGATGCTGCTGGTTGCCTCAATCTTCAGGTTGGTGCTGGTCTTCAACGTCACGTCGCCTTTGGAAATGATTTCGAGCGTGCGCGCCTTGGCGTCCAGCTTGATATGCGTGGCGTCCGCCGCGTCGAAGATTTCGATCACCTGCTCGCCGTCATCATCCGACAGGCGGATGGTGTGTCCGGCGCGCGTGCGCAGCATCCGCGTTTGCACCTTGCCGCCCTTGATCGTGTTATTGGTCGACTCTGGCGGCGTGTCCTTCCCGTTCCACAGACTGCCTACGATGTACGGGTGATTGAAGTCGCCATGCTCAAACGCCACCAGCACCTCGTCGTTGACTTCCGGCAGCCACCACACGCCCATGTCCTTGCCCGCGCCGACCGCCGCCACGCGCGCCCAATCGCTCTCCAGACTGGTATCCAGCCAGGGGAACTTGACTTTGACGCGCCCCATGTTTTGCTCGTCGCGGTTGTTGGTGACAATCGCAGGTACGACGCCATTCCATACGCTCTGCTGGCGTTCACCGCCGAGCAGGTCCGCCATCAGGCGTGGGCGTGCGCCTTCAACCCGAAAGCGCGTCTCGTAGCCCATCGAAGTCGTGTAGAGGTGTGTGCTGGCGGTGAGCATATACGTGCCGCTGAAGCGTTGTCCCAGACTGCTGATCGTCACGCTTTGCCCGGCGACCAGCTTGGGATTGCCGACCGCGACGCCTTCCGCCTCCACGAATCCGGCGTTGATCTCGTCCAGAATCGCCTGTGCCACCGTGTCCGCCTCGCCCTGCGAATGCACCGGACGGCGGACGATCAGATGATGGGCGGCGTCGAATGTCTGGCGCACGACCTGCGTGCCTTGCCCGCCGACGCGAATATCCGGCGCGGTATCCGTGCTGGTCGCCTCGCCGACGATCTCGCGCTTGTTCTGCGCGTCCCAACCTTTGACCGTCACTTTGCTTACCTGTCCCATCAACGTCAGGCGCGGCGAAAAGCTCTGCAAATTTTTGCCCCAGTCGAGTTCAACAGGCATGCTTTGCTCAATGACATGGCGCGACTGGCGAAAGAACAACGTCTGGTTATCGCTGGAAAGCTCATAGCCGATGCGGTCTGCCCGTTCCTGCAAGAATTCCAGGTCGGTCTGGTTGTGCTGGAAGACATGATCATAAACTTCGCTGGTGGCTTCTACCTGCGCCCGCAGCCCCGCCTCGCGCGCGATCTGCTGCACCATGTCGCTGTCCGTCACCTGCACATACACGCGCGACTTTGTGCTGCGCGTCAGGCGGTGTATCTTGTCGTAGGCGCGCAGGATCAATTTGGCGGTGGTATTACGCTCGAAACGCGGCTCAATCGCCGTGACTTCACCGACGAAAACCCGTTCGGGCGCACTTTCCTCGCGCGACAGACTGATCTCCAGTGTCGCGCCGGGCTTGAACAGTTCATCGTTCATCCAGCGCAGATCTTCATCACGGAACGTCAGCACCGCCATATCCGGCAGATACAGGCTGGAATCGACTTCAACCTCGATCAGCGCGTCCATCAGATGCGGCTTTTCTGTCGCCAGGTTCGCGCCGTCAATGACGACAGCAACCTGATCGATGATGTTATGTGAGTCGGGGTGGCTGCGGCTGCGTGGCATGGCGGCGTTCCTTTAGACCAGCGGGCGTCCGGGACGCATCCGCAGCGGATTATCAACATTGTTGCGTTCGGCGACTTCGCGCTGCGACGCGCCGCTTTGCGCTGCCACGTTATCCGGGCGGTCGGCAGCGTTGGGCGTGGTGGTCGGGCGCGGCGGACCGCCAGCGTTGCGCTGGCGCTGGCTGGGGCGTGGGTTGTCCATCTGCTCCAGCGTCACATCGACTGTGCAGCGCAGCGGCGTGCCTGTCGGGCTAAACAGAATGAATTTTTGCGTCATCGTCTTGATATAAGCCTCAAACGTCAGCTTGCCCCAGGTGAATTTCACTTTCGGCGGTGGAGCCTTCTGGTTATTTGTGCCGCGCTTCTCTTCAACGACCATCATCATCTTCCACAGCTCGTCAGTGACGGTCGTCACATCTGTGCCTGTATCCTGCGTATCGAAGTGCAGTGTCAGCTTGAGCTGCTTGGCACCTCCCTGTGAAAACACACCCTGTGGGGTATTGACGCCTTTGGTGGATTTCGAGGTGTCAAAGGTGTTCGACTTACTGATGGTGTATTCAAACGGATTGAACATGCAGTGCACGACGATATGCGGTTCTTCTGCGCTCAGTGTTGCGGGGACAAGCCCGCCGCGTGTCAAGTCAGGCATCTGTGATTGCTCCTAGCCCCGTCCCGATCTGCGTTCGGACTCAATGCGCAGACGGTCGCGCAGCACACTCAGTACATCGCGCGCCAGTTGTTCGACATTGACATTGCCGCCCTCCGCGCCCTGGACGTCCGCATCGGGAGCGGGCGGAGTGCCGGGTACGGACGACGCATGCGTCGTCGCTACATCATTGGCAGGCGCGGCGTCACGCTGAACCGCCGCCTGCGTCATAGACTTTATGTCGCCAGACCGTCTGTTTTCGACAGGTTGGGGTGCGACAGTGGACGCCATAAATGGCGTCCGTACATCCGGCATCGTCTGTAGCGGTGGAATGTATTCCGCGCCACGCCCTGCTCCTGCAAGGTCAGCCTCATGTCTGTCGCCTGCGTTGGCTGGCGACGGCGCGGGCTTGCGCCGCGCGAAGATTTCCGCACCCTGCATAGGGGTATCGGGCGGCAAGCCGAGCAGTTCGAACAGGCTGCTGTCGATAGGTGTGGCATTTGTTTCGGCAGGCGTATCCGGCGTAAATTGCGCGGCTTCTGACTGGCTGTGGGCGTGCCCCTGGGCCAGTTCTGGGCGACGCTGGATCGGCTTGGTCGGCAATGCCGTATCCTCACCTGTTGGGGAGGTCTGGAATGCTGCCGCTGCCGCATCCGGGATTGGCGCGTCAGGCGATGCCTCGAGGGGCGGAATATATTCTGCTCCATGTTCTGTCTCAACCTGTCCCTCGTGCTCTGTCCAACCTTCATCCCCACCAACCAGACGTTCATGTGCAGACACAGCTGGCATGTCACTCACTTCCCGCTGCACCTGTTGTGCGGTCGGGCGCTTGAATTGGCGTGTGGAAAATGCTGCTTCGACACCTGTGTTCGTCAGTTGATCGGATGGCAGGGCGGGCGGCGGCTTGCGCGCGATGATCGGCGCATCGCTTGCCCGCGTGTGCGCGTTGGCGGGCGGTGCATCCGGCACATCATCGACCGCCGCGACTGCGAATCCGTTGGCGAGCAGCGCATTGTACAGATCCATCATTGGCGCGCTGTCGTCGCTATACTCCTCAACCGACTCATCTTCCGGTACGCGCATTTTCTGTACGGACGGGACTTGTTCCGTCGATGCCGTTTCCGTCATGTTGTCGGCGTCACCAGTGGACGCCATAAATGGTGTCCGTACAGCGGGCTCCTCATCCCACACGGAAGCTTCGCTCCGAGATGTCCCTGTATTGGACGACTGCCCGGCATCCGGTTTGCGCAGGATCAGTGTTTCAGCAGGAGGTGGTTGTAGGGGCGCAATAGATTGCGCCCCTTCATGTTCGGAGGCATCTCCGGTGCCAGATGTTCTGATGGTTGTCTGTCGCGGCGGCTCATTGCTGGCGCTGTTGGGCGGCGGCGCGGACGGGCGGCGCTGGGGTGCGCGCGCGCGCATCAACTGCGCCACCGTCGGTGTAGGCGCATTATCGGCGGGCGGCGACAACGGCGCTGCTGACACATCCCACGTCGCAGCCTGCGCCGGAGCATTGTCCATGTCCTCATCCGGCGTGCGCCAGACGTGATCATCCGGTGAGTCGCTGGCATCCCATTCCAACGGTTGCTCAGGCACGCCGTCAATCTCCGTTTGCGACTGCACCATCGGCTCGAACGGCACTTCGGAAGAGGGTTCGCGCGGCGCGCCGGTCAATGCAGCGATCAGACTTTCGCGCGAACGGCGCGGCTTCGGCAGATCGGCTGTATGCTGCTGTGGGGGGGCGGTAGCGTGCGCCCGCGTATCGGTTGCGCGGCGAATGGGCGCATTGGCACGAGGTTGTGAGGGCGCAATAGTTTGCGCCGCTGCGTCGGGTGCGCGGCGCAGCGTGGGCGTTCCAGCGTCTGATGATGGGCGTGGGGCGGGTGGGGCGCTGCCTCCAAAAGGGGATGCGGGCGGCGCTGTGCCTTCTGCTTCGCGTTTTGCGGAATGACCGCTGATGATCGCTGCCAGGTCCGCAGGAACGGGGCGCGGCGCGCCGGGTTCGTAGTCGTCAGCAGGGGCGACCTCATCCTGATAGTCGCCACCCTCATCATACGTTTCATCCGGCGAGTAGGCAGCACCCGCTTCGGGCATCCGCCAGATCAGATCGGGCGGTTCAGGACTGCGCGCCGCCCGCTGTTTGCTTTCGCCGGGCAGCAGGCTTGTATAGCGCTGGATGCGCGCCTGCGCAAAGCGGCTGAGGCGCTGTCCAAGATGCAGAATGGGTTTGAACGTCATGCGTCCGCTCCTTAAATCTCGTTGGCGGAAAAGCCGTGAAACGCCAGTTCCAGTTCCTCAATCGCCAACGCCTGCTGGTCGGTCTTGAGCGTTGGACCTTTCCACTTAATGGGAAATGCGTTCTTGAACGTCCAGTTTGCCACCGCGACCATCTTGCCTTGCTCCAGGTTGTACATGGTGATCGTGACCGCTTTAGACAGGTCTTTGATCAACTTGCCTTCGCCGTCCAACCCGTTCAGCATGGCGAGATACCAGTGAAGCAGCTTGTCGCCTTTGGTCAAGCCATACCGTAACGTGACGTTACCGGGGCGCACGCGCACGGGCAGGCGGTGGCTGTACTCGCTTTGCCCGCCTTCCTTGACCTCGAAGGTTTCGATTTCGAGGTTGGGCAGCGTGCATTCGCTGAACGTGGCAAGCACCTCATTTTCTTTGCCCATCGTCACCGTAAAGCGAAAACTGGCATAAATCTCAATCGGTTTCGCTGTTTCAGGCATCATGACCCCCTGCGCCTGTCGCCACGTCGTTCCTGCTCACGCCGCAATTCTTCCTGCCACAACTGCCACACACGCTCTGCCACCTGCCGCACCAGTTGCTCGCGGCTTTGCGGCGCGGACGGCTGCGTCGCGCGATTGGGCGCGGGTGGGGCGGGTGGGCGTTCCGGCATTACGATCTCTCACTCTGCTGCCTGCGTAAACGGCGGTTGTGGCGGGCGTTGATAGCGTTGACCTGTTCCACCCAGCGCAGCCGTTCGGAATGAGGCAGCGCCAGGATTTCGTCATAGTTCCAGCCCAAGCCCACCGCAATGAACGCTACCTCCTCGTGCAGGCGGTCGAGGGGGTAGCTTACAATTCCCCCAGCATGGGGACTTCCGTCATGAACGGCTGCCCACAGTGCGGACAGACGACTTCGATGTTCGGCACTTCCAACCCGTTGATGCGCTGGTAAAAGTCCTGCAAGTAGTTCAGGTCGCCTGCGTACAGGCGTTCGATCACGCCAGGCGTGACGCTGGTGAGCGTGCCTAAGCGCGTGATGACGCGCGATAGCAGAATGATCACAAAGTACGCCTCGTTCGCGCGCACACGCGGGTCGCGCAGCGGCGCGATCTCGTCGAGCGCGGTGGCGAGGCGCATCGTGCCTTCACGATGCGTCACGCCCTGCTCATCCGTCACCCCACGCGGCAGCACAAAAGCGAAGTCGGTCTGTCCGTCCATCGTCTATCCTAATTCTTGCGCGTCAAGCCTTCATGCGTGATGACAAGTTCTTCGACCCCGAAAGCGTTCGAGTCAGATTGCAGTTGCGGACCCGTAACCTTCAGCGGCCAGCCGCGCTCGAAATCCCAGCGTGCCACTTCCTGATAGGCATTGTCGAACATGACGACCGAACCGTTCTTGCGCGCGTTTTCCATGTCGCCGTCTTCGACCATCTTGCGCCACTTCCAGATGTCCATCTGGTCGGTGATCCCGCGCTTGAGCGTGATGTCCTGCCACTTCATGCGCCCAGGAATTTTCTGGATGACCTCACGCCCCTTGCTATCGACCACCTTGTGTTCGATCACTTCATGTTCCGAACCCAAGCCGCCGCATTCAGTGAAGAAACCGGAGACGACGCCCTGGACTTCGATGGCGTAATGAAACCCAACTAGCGGATCGCTCTTACGTGCCTGTGCCATTTTTAATGCTCCTTGTACTGCTGCGCTCGTTCACAAAAAACCCTCACCCTAAATCCCTCTCCCTCAGGGAGAGGGACTTTCAGAAGACCCCTCTGAACTCCCCTCGCCCTGAGGGAGAGGGGCAGGGGGTGAGGGCTACTCACCCGTTGCGTCCGGTCCTGCCCACTGGCTAATGCGGAAGATGACGAATTCGGCGGGCTTCACCGGCGCCATGCCGATTTCGATAATCAACTGACCCAGATCGCGCGTTTCGCGCGGGTTGGTTTCGTGGTCGCATTTGACGTAGAACGCCTGCTCCGGTGTATCGCCGAAGAGCGCTCCGCTGCGCCATGTCAGCTTGAGGAACGCCCCGACATCGCGGCGCACGCGCGCCCACAAATCCGGATCGTTCGGCTCAAACACCACCCACTGTGTCCCTTTTTCGATGCTCGCCTCGACCATGTTGAACAGGCGCCGGACATTGATGTAGCGCCACGACGCATCGCTCGAAAGCGTACGTGCGCCCCACACACGGATGCCACGACCGGGGAAGCCGCGAATACAGTTGATGCCGATCGGGTTGAGCATGTCCTGCTCGCCCGTCGTCACCTGAATTTCGACACCCGTCGCCACCTGCACAACTTCGTTGGCGGGGGCTTTGTGAATGCCGCGCTCGCGGTCGCTGTGCGCATAGATGCCCGCCATGTGACCGCTGGGCGGGATCATGCGCGAAATGCCGCCTTCGCCCGTGCGGTTCGGCACTTCCAGCCAGGGGTAGTAGACGGCGGCTCGCGTCGAATCAAGATTGCCGCCGCCCGTTTCGCGCCACTTCTTCATCTGCTGCGGCGTCTTTCCCGGCGGTGCGTCGAGGATGGCGAAGCAGTAACGCACCTTTTCGCAGTAATCGATGATCATCTGCTGGATGCCCTGAATTTCCTTCTCCGCCTTGTCGTCAACCACCTTGCTAACATACGGCGTCATCAGGTCTGGTACAGCGATCATGGTGATGTCGTCAAAGCGTTCCAGCCCTTCGACCCCCTTATTGCTCTCCAGGTTGCCCTGATAGTCCGTCACTGCAAGCTGCGCTGTGCCGTTGGTCGCCGTCGCCTGTGTGCTGCCGACCGCCGCGCTCAACGGGTAGCTGCCTTCGGCGGGCAGCAGTTTTGCCTTCGCGCTCGTCTTGACCTTGACCTGCACGAACTTCGACGCCGCGTTGACTTTCGCCTCGACGTTGTTGTCGCCCTTGTCGGTGGTCACGGCGGGATAGACTTCATCGCCGCCATCGCTGTTGATCGTCAGTGTGAAGCTCGGCGCGTCGGGTGTGCCATCCGGCTTAATGCTGACGGTGACTTTGCCTGTCACGTTCTGCTTGACCGACACATCGAGCAGCGGGGTGTTTGGGTCGTCTGCCGTCGGGATGCTCAGCGTGCGCTTGGCGGCGCTCGCCGTGCTGCCGTCGTCATCTACGCCGACGGTGCGCAGGCTGATGATGTAGGCGCGGCTGCCGCCGTTGGCGAAGTAGCCATAGACCGAGTCGGGCAGGTACGCCTGGCTGTGGAAGCTGCCGAACTTCTGCTCGAACTGCGACCAGTTGGTGACGAGCGTCGGCTTGCCAAGCAGTTCCTGATCGCTCTGGCGCGTGTTGACATGCGCCTTTTTGTCGCGGCGCTTGTCGGTCGCGAACTCGGTGAAACCGACGAACGCCGCGACTGCCGCGCCAACAGCTTCGATGGGTTTCGTGCCTTTATTGACTTCTTCAATATAGACACCCGGCGATTGATACGTCTTCATACCCTGCTCCTTCGACGTGTCGATACCCAATTACAGTAACCACACCCCCACTCGTTTCGCTCGTCTCCCCCTCTCCGTATTACGGAGACGGGGGTGGGGGGTGAGGTTTAAGAACCCTGTCCCATCTCATCTTCCAGGTCTTCGACCAGAGTGATCAGAGGATGGGGAGACGCTTGCTGACCCGGTGTTCCGCCGCCGTCGCCGTAAACAGCGAAGCGTCCGTCGCCGCGCTGACCGATGGCGATGGTGCGTTCGCGCACCTGCGGCATGACTTCGAGATACTGGCGTTCCAGCGCCAGCGTCGCCGTTAAAAAGAAGCCTGCGTGCATATCATTCCCGACCACGCTCCACAGGTCGGTCATGTTGATGCCCAGTTCGTCGGTCTGACCGACCTGGAGCGGGATGTCGTAGGGCTGGCGGGCGATGTCGCCTTTCAGCTCTGGCTCCGGTGCGGGCGAGACGCGCAGCAGCGGGATGTGACTCGTGACTGCCAGCGCCCGCCACAGCAGCAGATGCTCATCTTCGACACGGTTCGCCCACGCCGAGACCAGATACGTCAGCCCGAAGCGCAGTGCCGCCACCTGACGATTGGCGGTACGCACCGCATCGTTACGTTCATAGCGCACTTCCATGCTGCGCAGGCGCGTGTTTTCGCGCAGGTCAAACAGCCAGCAGTTGAGCGTCGGGCGGTTGAGCGTGGCAGACCAGTCGCGCGTCGGCTGCTCGAAGGTGATGTCCATCGCCTCGCGCGCGATTTTGCCGCGCCCGTAGATCAGGTTTTTGAGCGTCTCGTTCAGATCATGGATCATGGTCGTCGCTCGCCTTTACTGTTCGTCGCTCATCAGGCGACCCATCTTCTGGTGTTCGCGCCGGATGGCATGACGCACATGCTGCATGGTGATGACACCGCCGTCTGCCGCCGCCAAATACGCCGCCGCCAGCGCTACGTTGCGGATGTTGCCGCCCGCCAGCGGATAACGCTGCGCCACCGCCTGCAAATCGAGGTCGGCTGCCAGCGGCGCGGCGGGCGGAAAATGATTGACCCAGATGCGCTGGCGGTATTCCGGCTCTGGGAACGGGAAGTCGATCAGGAAGTCGAGACGGCGCGTAAACGCCTGATCGAGGTTCTGGCGCAAATTGGTCGCCAGAATAACGATGCCGTCGTACTGCTCGATCTGCTGGAGCAGGTACGCCACTTCGATATTGGCGTAGCGGTCGTGGGCGTCCTTGACCTCCGAACGCTTGCCGAAGAGCGCGTCCGCCTCGTCAAAGAACAGCACGGCGTTGCTCGCTTCCGCCGCCTCAAAAACGCGGCGCAGGTTCTTCTCCGTCTCGCCGATGTACTTGCTGACGACCGACGAAATATCGATGCGGTACAGGATTAAGCCGAGTTCATGGGCGATGACTTCCGCCGCCATCGTCTTACCTGTGCCGCTTTCGCCCGCGAACAACGCGTTGACACCGCCGTTGCGGGCGATGCGCACGCCGTAGCCCCAGCTTTCCAGCACGCGCTGGCGCTGCTGGACACGGATGGGGATTTCGCGCAGTTGGGCAAGTGGTTCGGCGGGCAGTACCAGATCATCCCACGAGTAGCGCGGCGTGATCTGCTGCGCCAGGTCGCCCATGTCGATGGTCGATTGCGCCCGCGCACCGACGTAGACATCCGTCAGCGTGACAGTTTCGCCGCGCGTGGCGGCGTAATCGAGCGCTGTCTGTACCGCGCTGGCGATCTTCGCTGCCGACAGGCGGAACTTGCTTGCCAGATGCGCAATGTCATCGCTCGATAGCGCGATGTCGGACTGCGCGACATAAGTTGTCCATAGGCGCTGCCGTTCCTGATACGGCAGCATGTCCGGCTTGAGGCGCAGCACCCGCCGCGAACGGTCGGGATCGTGCGGCTCCCATGCCTGTGTCGTGCCGATTAGCACGGGCAGTTCATATGCCGCCAGCAAGCGCCACCACCATTCGGCGGGCTGCCCGTCGCTTTCCAGGCACGCTGCCCAGTTGTCCAGACACAGCGCCGCGCCCGCCAGCCGCGCCTCACGTACTGCCAGCGCGCACGCTTTGTCGAATGGCAGCGCCAGCCGCTTGAGCGCTTCCAGATCCACCCACAGCAGCGGGAAGCCTTCCTGAGCGCTTAACTGCTGCGCCGCCTCGTGCCATGTGCCGCGCGCCTTACTTTCGAGGATGACCATCGGCGCGCCGTCGGTTTGCACCCACTGGCGTCCGTTCGGCGCTGCTTCCAGGCGCACGGCGCTTTCGAGGCGTGCGTCGAGCGTCGGCAAGCCGAGCAGGGCATGGAGGATGCGCGTATCCAGTTTGAGCGTATAGTTCAGGAAGGCAGGCTCACGCTGGTGCGGGTCGGGCAGACAATCGACGAGGTGATGCAGGCGCAGCGGGGCGGTCGGCAGTGCCAGCCGTTCCCAGACGGCGAAGCGCGCCGCGCTGTCTGCCCCGAACAGGTTCATCGCCAGATTGACGGTCGGGCGTTTGAGCGAGACATCATCCTGCAAATAGGCGAACAAGCGCTCGTAGCGGCGGTCGAGTTCCGGCGCGGCGCAGCACAGAATGATGGCGCAGTCGAGCGCGTTCAAGCCAAACAGGGCGCTCAGGTGTGCAAATGGTTCGCTTTGCAGCAGTGTATCGTCAATCAGTGTTGGCGTCTGGCGCAGGCTGTCGCTGATGGGCAAGTCGGAGAAGGGCGTGCGCGCCGTGAGTTGATCGACTTCTTCATCGGTGATCACCAGTCCGCGCAGGGCGTCGTTGGCAGTGCTGCCCGCCCGCGCGCGTTCGACGGCGGCGACGAGCGCACGCTCGAAACGCTGGAAGAGGGGATAGAGAAGGCGCAAACGCTGCAGGTGGATCATTAGGATGCGCTTTGGTGAATGGGTCAACCAACCTACCCATGCCGAATACTATACCTATATGTGGGCAGATCTGTCTACTTCTACAAATTGGGGGGGGAACAGGGTTTTGTGAATGGGGCTGCCTCGCGCTGCTGTGATTCGTGATTTAGGGTGGTACTGCTACAATTAGCGGATATCGCAACTTGTGTATATCAAAATGTCTCACGTTGAAGAGGGTTAACTGCTATTCAAGAGATCAGTTCTGCTCAACAAGTTCTTCTTGAACGTATGGTCGACGAGCGTCTTACAGCGAGCGAACGTGCCGCAGCAGGACGCGAGCTTGCGACAGTCGGTGATTCACGCATCGGTGTTGGGTTGCGGGACGATGGGTTACCCGACATCGAATGGTGTTGTATCGATAGTGGCTGGTTCACAATGGGCAGCGATATACATACTGATCCTCTAGCATCGCACTGTGAGACACCCCCACATATTGAGTTTATCGCTCAATTTTCCATGAGTCGGTATCCCATTACATATCAGCAGTACGAAGCATTTGTAAATGATAGTGGGTATCAGAAGCGGAATCATTGGTCGAAACGAGGTTGGGCATGGCGAGCAGATAAAACAGAACCAGAATTTGGTTGGAATAACACCCGTTGGCATATCAGCAATCATCCGATCATCGGTGTAACATGGTTTGAAGCATATGCGTTTACACGATGGTTGAGCGCAAAGACAGGAGACGCCATACGACTGCCAACAGAGGCAGAGTGGGAAAAAGCAGCGCGTGGCACTGACGAGCGCTTGTTTTCTTATGAAGGTGCTTTTGACCCTGGAAAATCGAACACCGTCGAAAGCGGGATTGAGCGTAGCAGTGCCGTCGGCATCTTTCCGAGCGGTCAATCGCCATATGGTGTTATGGATATGAGTGGTAATGTTTTCGAATGGTCTACTTCTATCTGGCGTGACCATTACTCCCATCCTGCCGCAAGTAGCATCGAAGGAAGTCATCTTCGTGTTATGCGGGGCGGCTCATGGGCAAAGAATAACGTACACGCGCGTGCTGCTGCGCGGAGTCGGCAAAAGTCTGCATTCGCAGCTTCCGATGTCGGTTTTCGTGTTGTCCGCTCTGTGCGTGCGGGAGGGTGAAAGGCGCACGCGCCAACGCATGGTCGGACACCTCATGAGGTGTTCCTACGAACAATGCGTGGTGTGTAGGGACGCCTCATGAGGCGTCCGTTTGCTCCTACACAATCACCTCTACCACCGCATTGCTCAACACCACATCATCACGCTCCGCAACTTTCGTGCGCACATACACCCGTCCGTTCTCGCCCTGCCACATCTCGGTGACGAGCGTGTCGCCGGGGAAGACGGGCTTGGCGAAGCGCGCACGGATGCTCATGAAGCGCGCCGGATCGTTGCTGCAGAAATGCTTCAGTACCGCTCGCGCCGCAAACCCAAACGTGCATAACCCGTGCAAAATCGGGCGGTCAAAGCCGCCAAACGCCGCCATCAGCGGGTCAGCATGCAGCGGGTTGATGTCCCCCGACAGCCGATAGATCAACGCCTGCCGTTCCAGCGTTGCCTCATGATGGACGACATCCGGCTGATGGTTGGGCGGCAGGTTCGTATCGCCGCTGGGTCCGCGCTCACCGCCAAAGCCGCCGATGCCACGTATGAACATCGACGACTGGTTGATGGCAACCGTGCGTCCCTGCTCGTCGTAACAGGGCACATCGAACACCAGCAGCGCGCCGCTGCCTTTGTCATAGATGGCGCTGATGCGCGGCTTGCAGACCACCCGTCCGCTGGTTGGAATCGGCGCGGTGATCGTCAGCGCCTGTTCGCCATGCACCAGCGCCATCGGGTTGAACGATAGCCCAGGCAGCGAACCGCCGATGAGCATGTCGATCATGCGTGTGGGGAAGACGACGGGGAAGGTGGGCAGCGCGACAAAGCCCGCGCCGCTGCGTTCGTAGACAAACTTGAGCTCGTCCTGGTCGCGCCAGTCGGCAGGTGCGCCGACGCCGAGTGCGTACAGGCTGACCTCGCGCTCCGTGTAGTCCACGACAATCGGCTCCGGCTGGTAGTTCAACAGCGCATCGACATTGACAGTCATCATGTCTCCTACGGCGTCACAAAGCGCACGCTGTCCAGGATCGCCTGCAACTGCGGGCGCGCGTTGGTAAAGCTGTCAATCGGATCAACAAACGCATAGAAGATGAATCCGACTTCATTAAAGCGCAAGCCCGCGAACCAGCCCTGGGTATCCGGGGTGGCGGGGCAGGTGACGGCGGAGAACGGCGCGCCGACCGCCGCCAGCCCACCCACGCTGTAATCGCGCCGATCAAAGACGCCAATGTTGCAGCCCTGCTCAATCACCGCCAGCCGCAGCAGCCGCACGCCATCGGTAAAGGTATCGACTTCGACCGCTGTCGTGTCCAGCGGATTGCCTGCCACCAGGCTCGGAAACGCCCACAGCAGTACAATCGTCCCCGTGCCGCCCGCCACCGGACCCGTGTAGACGCTGAACGGGATGCTCTGGATGCCCGTGACATCGTTCAGCACCAGGATGTCATTGCCAGACCCCCATCCATCGGGCAGTTCGAGCGTGATCGGCGGTGGGATCGGCTGTCCTTGCAGCGGGTTGAGCGTGACGACGACCGGCGCGGTCGAAAGCGCGTCGGGCGTTAGCGCGGGGTCGGGCGTGTTGGTGGCGGACAGCGCGGCTTCGACGGCGGCATTGACGCGCGCCGCTTCCATATTGATGCCCGCAGTGACCGACGCCGTATCGAACGGGATATTGCGATTGTTGGTGAAGACCGCCAGCACGGACGACGTGATGGCGCTGGCATCGGCGAACTGCGCGTTCAGGCTGTTGCGCGCGCTCGTCAGCGTGGCGTTGGTGCGGGCGCTCAACATGCAGCTATCCCACGCCGTCCGGTCGAGTCCGAGCGTCGTCACGCCCGCCACGAGGATGTCGCTGGTATATTCGCGCGCGCCGCCGTTCGCCAGCCCGAAAAGAGTGTCATGATAGTCCCAGAACGCACCCTGCTCGCCTGCACAGAGCGCCGCCCGCGCGGCAGTCTCGCCATTGCGCGTGCCTTGCGCGTCGAACAGCGGCACGAACGTCAGCAGCGCTTCGCCGTTGCGAATACGTTGCAGAACGGTCGGCAGTGTTTCGTTGTAGAACGTCAGGCAGTCGGCGCAGTCAAAGCCGCTGTAGACCACCAGCGACACTGGCGCGCTTGGGAAGCCTAACTGCGGGAAGCCGAGTGCCGTTGCCGCCTGGGGCAGTCCGTCGTAGCGGTCGGCGGCGGGCGTCGCCTCCTGAAAGACCGTTGGCGTGATCGATGGCACAGGCGTGAGCGTGGGGGCAGCGGCAGGCGCACACGCCGCCAACATGAACAAGACAATCAGTACAACGTAGCGCATCCGCCCACCCTTCAACTCCAACCGCTTGAATAAGCCTTTACATGCTCAAGATTATTGACGTGGGTGTCGTGCCTGTCAATCGTGCTACAATCCCGCCTATGAAGCGCACACCCTCCCTCTACACATGGCTTGCCCTTGCGCTGGCGCTCTTCAGCTTCGGCATGAGCGCCGTCCTCAGCCGTACCGTCTTTGAACGCCTGCCGCATCTCGAAGATGAACTGACCTACCTGTTTCAGGCGCGCATGATCGCACGCGGCGACCTGACGATCCCATCCCCTGACCCGCGTGTCGCCTTCTGGCAGCCGTTCGTGATCGACCGCAACGGTCAGCGCTTCGGCAAGTACCCGCTTGGCTTTCCGGCACAGCTTGCGCTTGGCGAACTGGCGGGCGCAACCTGGATGGTCAATGCCAGCTATGCCGCGCTTGCGGTGGCGCTGGTGTTTGCGTTGGGCAGCGCGATCTTTGACCGCCGCGTCGGGGCGATTGCCGCCGGGCTAACCGCGTTCTCGCCGATGGCGCTGCTGCTCAACAGCACGCTCATGAGCCATAGCTCAGCACTGTGCTTCACGCTGCTGTTTGTCTATGCCTGCTGGCGACTCGAACGCGGACGGCGTGCGACGCTGTGGGGCATCGCCGCTGGCGTCGGGCTGGGCATGGTGATTGCCAATCGCCCGTTCGCTGCCGTCGCCATCGCCTTGCCGCTGGTCGCATGGAGCCTTATTCGCCTGCTCAACGTGCTGCGGCGGGATCGCCATCAACTGTGGCACACGCTGCGCCCGCTGCTGGCGTTGTCCGTCGTCGCGCTGCTCTTCGCCGCCACCATCCCTTTGTACAGTCTGGTCGCTGTCGATGACCCGACCGTCAACCTGTACACGCTGGTATGGGAATATGACCGTGCGGGCTTCGGCGATTGCTGCGGACGCAGTGGTCACACGCTGGCGAATGGCTTTTCGCATGTCCGTTTTGATCTGTCACTGCTGGCAGCAGATCTGTTCGGCTGGCAAATCGGCAGCTTTTCGCCGGAAGTTATCCGGCATTTGCAGGTTGATTCAGATTACTATCCCAATATCGGCGTAAGCTGGCTGCTGCTCGTCCCGGCGCTGGTCGTCGCCTTTCGCCGCCGCGTCATCGGTGTGGCGCTCTGGCTGCTGATCGGCTTCGGTTGGGTGTGGCTGGCGGTCAGCGCAACGCCGCAAACGTTCGTGTCATCACAGGCGGCGTGGCTGTGGGTTGGCGTGGCGCTCGTCTGGCTGATGCTGCCGCTGGTGTGGTGGGGGTGGCGCGGGGATACGCGCCACGTCTGGACATGGGTGCTGCTGGCGCTGCCGCTGACGCTGATCGTGCTGCACCTGACGTACTGGGTCGGCTCGCAGCGCTACAGTACGCGCTACTTCTACGAAGGCGTGGGCGCGCTGGCGATCTTCGGCGCGCTGCCACTGGCATGGCTGGTGCAGCGCGGCGGACGCGCTATGTCTGCTTGCGTCCTGGCGCTGATGCTGATTTCGCTCGTCAGCTACAGCCTGCCGCGCATCAATACGCTGTTTCGTTACAACAATGTCAGCCAGTGCTGGATCGATACAGCGCTGGCGCAGCGCACACAGGACCGCCCGCTGCTGGTCATCGTTACGGGGACGAATCTCACCTGGCGTTCGATTGGGTCGTTTATGGCAGTCACCAGCCCGTTTCGGGACAGCGATATCGTGGCGGTCTATAACCGCGTCGCCAACCCTGACAGCGACGGTGAGCGGGAGCGCATCATCGCTCAGTTCCCGGAACGACAGGTGATCGATTTGCGCGGTGAACGTTCAGAGGCGATGTTTGTGGATGAGGCAGCGGCGCGGCTGCACACGTTCAATTGCCAGGCTCGTTAGTTTGGTTCTGTCGTCAGCAGTGACTTCAGCGCGCGCACCAGTTCAAAGCGCAGCACCGGCTTTGCCAGATACACACTGAAATTGTGGCTCAGGTAGTACTCACGGTCGCCATACATGGTGTTGGCGGTCATCGCGATCAGGGGGATCTGCGCCAGTTCCGGGATCCGTTTGATTTCTGCCGCAAACTCTACGCCGTTCATACGCGGCATGTTGATGTCTACGAGGATGACATCCGGTTTTTCTGCCCGTGCCATGACCAGGGCGGTTGCACTTTCCTGCGCGGACAGGAGGACGTAAGGTTCATTTCTGAGCATCAGGCGAAGAAGCTCTGTTTGCCGGGGGTCGTCATCCAGATGGAGTATCTTTGCCATACGATCACCGCATATCTACTTGCTCATGTTTAGAGTACCATGCTATCACACACTTGCCGAATTGCATCAGACAAGATTGAAATCACTCGCCAGCAAGGAGGATAGCTATTCCGGCTGCCCGACAAAATGTTGTAGATAGGCAAGCAAATCTGCGCGCGTGATCGGCTTTTGTACATAAGCCTCAAACAGCGTGCCGACATACGGTTCAATGACGCTGCCCTTCATCGTGGAGGTCAGCGCGATGATGGGAATATGTGCGATTTCCGGCGTGTTGCGCATATGATATGCGACATCAACACCATTCATGGACGGCAAATTAATATCCATCAGGATCAGCGCGGGCTGTTGTGCCAGTGCTATTTGAATGCCTGTCATGCCATCCTGCGCGCCAAGAATAGCAAAGCCTTCTTTGGCAACAAACATGCGCACCAATTCAATCTGCGTGGCGTCATCTTCGATGTAGAGGATGTTTGTCGTCATGGTGTCCGTCGTATCGGTTGCGTCATATATGGACTCAATGTAACACACAACTCGCAGAAATAGGTGAAAGAAAGTGCTTAAAATACCCCCAATTTTTAGCGACAAAAAGTAGACAATGTTTAGCATCAATAAAGTCAAGCTGTGTCATCAACATGTTACAATTGCTGATACAAAGTCATTCGGGAAGAGGCTATGGCTATTCGCGCGGTTAAGAACCAATATGCGGGCATCAATGCCCACCTGCATAGCCATTGGCAGGCATCCGGTGGTTGGCATGAGTTCCATTCGCTGTATCTCGCCAACCTGTACACGCTGCTCAAACCCGCTGCGTTGAAGCTCGGCTACACAGTCTCGCTGGAGCCATCGATACAAATACGCAGACTTGATGATCAAGCGGGAGTCATACACGAGCCGGAATCCGACCTGACGATTTACGACCTTGACGCGCTGCGGGCGTTGAAATCCCCTGTCGCGCCAGTTGTGGCGGCTGCGGGCGAACTAGTGTTGAGCGCGGAAGTTGTCCTGCGCTCAGGACTCTCGGCGAAAACTTATGACGCGCTCAAAGTTTACGATGTCCGTGCAAAACGCGGCAGTCCGGTCTGCTGGATTGAGTTGTTATCGCCGTCCAACAAGCCAAATGGTAGCGATTGGCGCAAATACCAGGCGAAGCGGCAGGAGATTGTAGAGAGCGGCATTGTCTTTCTTGAAATCGACTATCTCCACGAGTCGCCGTCCACTGTCTCCGTGCTGCCGCCGTACCTCTTTCGCGGCGACGTTGCGCCGGAATATGCACCACATCCCTATCGCATCATAATTGTTGACCCGCGCATTGACAGCGGAGTCGTGCGCCTGCGGGGGTTTGACGTGGACGAAGCGATTCCACTGATGCAGTTGCAGCTCAACGGCGACGATCAAATGACGCTGGATTTTGATAGCCCCTACCACAAGACGATTGCGGAGGGGCTGTTCGCATTCGAGTTTGTCGATTACGCCACACTGCCGGTCAACTTCAATCACTACCGGGAGGCGGACAAGACTCGCATCGTCAACCGTATGCTGACGGTCATCCAGGCGGCGAGATCGGGGCATGATCTGGAAAGTGCTGCCCTTCAACCCACACAACTCGCGCTGGAAGAGGCGCTCAGCCTGCTTCACTCATAACGCAGCACGCTCGTGACGGGTTCGCGCGCGGCGGCAAGCCCGCTGAGCAGCGTCGATACCCAGGCAATCAGGATGGCGGCGGCGACCAGCGCGACGGCAATCGGCATCGCGTCGGCGGGAATCGGGATGGCGACATCGGTGGACAGCGCCGTCATTGCCGCCACGCCGAGCGCGCTCAAGCCGATCCCCAGCACGCCGCCAAGCAGCCCGATCAGCGTGTTTTCGATCAACATCACGCCCAGCACACGGTCCGTCTTTAAGCCGACCGCTTTCAACACGCCGAACTGCCGCCGCCGTTCGAGCGTCGCCAGCGAGACGGTGTTCGCCATCGTCACGGCAGCCGCCAGCAGTGACAACACGCCGACAATCGTCGGGATGGTGCTGAACTGTGTGATGAAGCGGCTGATCAAGCCATCAATGAACGTCAGGTCGAACGCCAGATTGAGCGGGTTTTCCGTCAGTTCCAGCAGGACGGGGTTCAGATTTTCTGGCGCGACTTGCAGGATGAAGAAGCTGAAATCCGGGCGTGCCTCAAATGCGCCGCCGGGCGCTGTGAACGTGCCGCTGCTGAACCCGAACTGGCTTTCCTGCGCGATGCCGACAATCTCGAAGTCCTGGCGGACGCGGTCTTCTTGCAGCGTGATGATCGAGCCGACGGTCAGCCCCAAGCCGCGCGTAATCTGGTTGTCCGGCGCGACCAGCACCGCCCGCCCGTTGTCCTCCGCGGTCAGGTTGCGCCCCTGCAAGATTGTTCCGACCGGATTGGGGTTGTCTGTGTCGCGCACCTGCACCTGTATGGAGATGTCATCAAGCAGTTCCTGCTGAATTTCTTGCTGTGCATCTTCTGGCATACTCTCCAACACGAAGTCAGGAATGCCCAGGTCAAGCTGCGGACGCTCGCCGTTGACCGCCAGCACGTCAGCGCGGTAAGTCAAGATTTCTGTGCGGTAGGTGATGCCGTCGATCTGGTTAAGCTGCGCGTTCAGCAGCCCGCTGCCCAGGTCTTGCGACAGGAAGCTGGCAATCGGCAGCACAATGACATTGCCGCCGAGTTCGCGCGTCAGTTGGAAGTTGAGGATTTCGCGCGTGCCAGCACCGACAAAGGCGATGCTACTGAGGGCGAACATGCCCGCGCTCAGCGCCATCAGTGTCGTCGCCGTGCGGATGCGGCGGGCAGTCATGTTGCGCAGCGCCAGCTTGACATCCACATTGCCGAACGATGGCAGCTTCCCAATCGCCCACACCAGCAGCCACAACTGCCCGACGATCAACCCCATCAGCAGCAGCGTGATCGCCACGCCGATGATGCCGACCCAGATGTTGCCGAGGATTTGCCCGGCGATGCCGCCAACGATGACGACCACCAGCAGCAGCACCAGCAGCGAATGGAAGATGCTGGTCGGAGGCATCTGCGCTTCATTGGGGCGCAGAATCGATGCCGGGCGGATGCGGTTGGCGGTCAGCACGGGCAGCAAGCCGAAGACCATCGTCACGACCATGCCCAGCCCCGCGCCATAGAACAGCGCTTCGGGGTAGATGCGCCAGGGCAGGCGCTGCTGCAAGAATGTTTCGCCATAGGCATTGACCGCGCCGCTGAGCAGCACGCCAATGACGCAGCCGAGAATGCTGCCGAGGATGCCGAGCCAGAACGCCTCCGCGAGGAAGAGCGCGCCGATCTGCCCGCCTTTCAAGCCGAAGGTTTTGAGCGCGGCGATCTCCATCGTGCGGCGGCTGACCATGACGAGCATGGTATTGATGATGCCGACGCCGCCGATCAGCAGCGCGCCCAAGCCCATGACGACGACGAAGCGCCCGATGACATCGGCGACCACCGCGTTCTGGCGCAGCACATCTACGACCGTATCGACGTTTGCGCCGGGAGCAAGCCGCTGGAAGTCGTTGCCAATCGTCTGGATTTGCTCGTTGGTCACGCCGTCCGGCAGTGTGATGCTGATGGCGTTGGGCTGCGTGCTGACCCCCAACTGTTCGGCGAGCGCGCGATTGACATAGGCAAAGCCGAAGAACGAGGCGAATAGGTTGCGTAGCCCTGCTTCCTGCTCGGTGGCGACGATGCCCATGACGGTGAAGACATCGGTTGTGCCGCTGAGACGCACGGTATCGCCTACAGCGAGATTTTGCTGGTCGGCAAGGTTGCGGCTGATGACGATGCTGTTGCGTCCGAGCAGCTCGCGCAGCGGCGTGCCTGCGGGTTCCTGCGCCAGAATATCGCCCATCGGCGGGTAGGTTTCAGGGTCGATCAGCAGCATGGTCACGAACTGGGGACGCCCGACGCTGACGGTATCGACTGCCGTGACCTGAAAGTTGCCCAGCACGGAGTAGGCGGTGAAGTTGCCGCCGAGATCGCGCGTCGTCTGTTCGATGCGTTCGATGGCGCGCGGACTCAGATTATCGTCCTGTTCGCCCGCGCCGCCGAAATCGCCAAAGTTGCCGATGCCGCCGTCCGCCGTGAGCGTGATGTCGCCGCGATTGCTGGCGCGGGCGTTGCCGATGAGCGAGTCGCCAATCGCCAGTCCCAGGCTGCGCAGCGCGACAATGGTCGCGACGCCGGCGGCGATGACGAATACGGCGAAGGCGGTCCAGCGGAGGTTACGGCGCAGGTTGCGCGCGGCATATTGCAGGTAGAAGACGAATTGCGACATCAGCGAGTCTCTCTGTGATTGGACATTTGCTGATTGATTATACGCGCAGATCGCGGGCAGGGTTGTAGGTTTTGTGGTTCTATGTGTCTTTGCGTTTGATTAT
Source organism: Chloroflexota bacterium (assembly GCA_033763755.1). Taxonomy (GTDB): domain Bacteria; phylum Chloroflexota; class Anaerolineae; order Aggregatilineales; family Phototrophicaceae; genus Flexifilum. Next base: position 25,525 of record JANRJX010000008.1, on the reverse strand, counting down.
TTGTTTAACGCCAAGACCGCCAGCCAAAAAACTCCTACCCATCCCGCCCCCCGAACACCGGCGTGTACGCCAGCGCGTCCGGCACGGCTGCCAGCGCGTCGGCGTCGCCGGGGAACAGCGGCGCGTCCGGCTTGCGCTGTCGCCGCGCCGCCGCCTGATACGCATCGCGCAGCGTCACAAAGTCCGGCGCGTCCCAATCACTGCCCAGTGATAACGCCTGTGCCATCGCCCGCAGCCGCGCCGCGCCGACGCTGCCCCAGTCCGGCGCATCCGGCGGGTTGAGCAGCGCGCCTGCCGCCGCCGCATCACCGCCGACACGCTTCATCAGATCGCCGCTCAGTTTCTCGATCATCCCGCCTGCCTGCGCCGGATTGATGCGCTGTGCCATCGCGCGCACGTCCTCCGGCAGCTGATCCATCGGGATGGCGACCACTTGCTGCTGCTGTTTCTTCGGCAGCGGCATCAGCGACGCGTCATGCAGCGCGCGTTCAATCGTGCGCGCGTCAATAGCCATCGTCCGCGCCGCAAACGCCTGCACATCGATCTTCGCGCCGTCGGCATAGGCGGCAATGTGCGCCGTATCCCCGCGCAAGCCCAGCGACAGCAGCGGGGCGTGCTGCGATAACAGCGCTTCAACCTCGGCAGTCGGTTCGCCAATCACGCGCAGCCAGCCGCCGCGCGCGGGCGCGACGAACAGCCGCACCGTCTGCTTCCACGGCTTGCTCGGCATCAGCCCGAACGGGTTGTAAGGGTGATAGCCGTTGTGCGTCAACGTCTCGCGTAAATGGCTGGCTGCATCATCAGGAGCGTTGCTGAACAGATAAAGACTGTGCCAGGCGGTCATCTGCCTAATCCTTTTTCACACGGCTTGCGAGATATGCGACGGCGCTCCCCAGGTGTGTAAACCCGTAGGCTGCCAGATCATCCGTCGTGCCAAAGATCGCCCCCGCACCAAACAGCAGGTCGCAGCCGCGCGCCGCCGCCGCGTGCAGGATACCGCGCAGCAGCGGCGCACGGTCGTCCGCGTGCAGCGGCAGGAACTCCACCAGCCGCGCGGTCTTGAGCGCAGGCTGCAATTCCAGGCTGGCGATCCCGGCGACATCCGCCTGCCGGTCGATCAGCAGCGGCAGTGCGCGCCCGGTCGCTGCCAGCGCATGGATCGCCTCGATCTGGCGGACTTCGCGGCGGAAGCGGCGCGTCCCCGCCAGGATGCGGCTGCGCGCCCGCCACCAGCGCGCCACATCGCCCACCGTCTGCGCGATCAGCACCATATCGCCAGCAGCACGCGCCGGCGCATCCGACACATCAACAGCGTAGATAGAACTCTCCGCTGCCCGCCGCATCTCCACCTGTTCGAGCGTCTGCCGAAAGACAGGCGGCAGCAGCGGCTCCAGATAGACGATATGCGGCGTTCGCCCCACGGCGATGATCCGCTCAATCCCCGTTTGTAACGCAGCCGCCGACACCCAGGCAGCACCCCGCCGCGGCATGAGGTAATTCAGTTCTGGCAGCGCGCTGGTGGGGTGGTACAGCACTTCAACCATGTTGACGGTTTCATGCAGCGCCCCCCGGTCCTGATGCGTTTGAATGCGATGCCCTTCGATGCGGCGTAACAGCGTGCGCACCTGTTTGATGTCGTCGGCTGTGTTCATCGTCCTCTAGAAGAAGGTGCGGTCGCGGAACTGCTCCAGCAGCGCTACCGCCCGTCCCGGGTGTGTCTCAAAGTAGCTGTGGTCAAATGCCTTGGTCATAAAGTCGTTCAAGCCCGGCGCTTTTTCCAGATCGCCCGTTTCGATCTTGTTAAAGCCCATCGACCAGTTCTCGAAGACGCGATTGTTGATTTCGTTTTTGTAGACGGTCAACACATTCATATGGCGCGGGTCTTTTCGAATCTTGTCATACAACGGAACGACGATGCTTTCTTCGCCTTCCAACGCCTGAATAAAATAGCCATCGCGGTAGAGCAGCATGCCCGATATATTGTGTTTGCCGTTATGCTCACGCGCCACTTTCAAAATATCCTGTAGTTCTTTATCGGTCATGATGTGGGATGCAACGCTGACGTACACAAGTGTAATTAAAGCCATAGTGTCCTCCTCTTTAACACTAAACACATCTGCATTGTATCATTGCTTAACGGGGAGGGTGTTGAGGTTTTTCTTCTTGAGCAACGAACACGCTTTGTGGGTGTACTATCATAAAGTGGCAGATGTAAACGAGATAGACGACCTGTGAGCCAAATGACTCCACCTCCCATCACATCGCCAGCCTGGTCTACGCGCACCAAACGGATCATCCTGATCTCAGTCGCGATTCTGCTGGCGCTGGCATTGTGGCGTTTGAACGAAGCGCTGCCGCTGCTTATCCTCTCGGTGCTGCTGGCGTACCTGTTCAACCCGGTCACGACCTTTCTGGAAAAGCGCGTCACGCGCTACCTGCCGGGTGCGCGCAACTGGGCGATCTTCCTGACGATTATCGGCGCGATTTCAGTCTTCATCATCGTTATCCTTGTCATCTTCCCGGTGCTGTTCAACCAGCTTGAAGAATTCGGCAATCGCCTGCCGCGCCTTGCCGCCAGCCTGCAAACCAGCGTCGAAGAATTCCTCAGCCGTCCCATCATTATCAACAACCAGCCGCTCACGATTGACGGCGAGCCGCTCATCCCGCTCGACCAACTGCGCGAACTGAACGGCGGCGAAGACCTGAGCATTGCCCAGCAATTGGGCGATCTCAATCTTGTTGAGCTCACGCGCCAGTTCGTCAACTCGCTCACCGGTCCGGCAATCAACGTCGTTGGCGGGGCGCTCAGCTTTGTCATCAATGCCATCTTCCTGCTCACGCTGCTCTTTTACTGGCTCAAGGATGGTGGACGCTTTGCCGATAATCTGGTCGATATCACACCGCTCTCCTACCAGAACGATATGCGGCGGCTGCTCTACGAACTGGGGCGGGTCTGGAACGCCTACCTGCGCGGGCAACTGCTGCTGGCGACGTTTATCGGCGTGACCGTCTTTTCGGTGGCGACGATCCTCGGCGTGCCGAACGCACCCACGCTCGGCTTAATCTCTGGCGTGCTGGAATTCATCCCGACGCTGGGTCCGCTGATCGCGATTTTCCCGGCGATTCTGCTGGCGCTCGGTTCACAATCCGCGACGCTGCCATTCCTCGAAGGCGCTCCCTTTGCCCTGGTCGTCATCGTCGCCTGGGTGACGATCCAGAACGTGCAGGCGATCATCGTCGCGCCGCGCGTCATGGGCAGCCGCCTCAATCTGCATCCGGTCGTCGTCATCATTGGCGTCATCTTCGGGGCGAGTCTGGCGGGCGCGCTCGGCATCATCCTCGCCGCACCCACTATTGCCAGTTTGCGTGCATTAGGGCAGTATATCTATGGTAAGCTGACGGACACCAATCCATTCCCGGCAGTCGTCGCGATCAAGTCTCATGAATCCCCCGGCAGACTTACACTGCTGCGTGATCGTGCATGGGAGTTTTCACGGCGCTGGGGGATGGCGGGCTACCGCTGGCTGCAAGAACGCCTGACGCGCAAACCCGCGACGGAATGATATTCAGATACTTGTCCTGTCGTGTAGAGGCGCAATATATTGCGCCCCTACGTACAATGCGAACCGAAACCGAGGACGACTATGCCCAACCGACAGAACCAGAACGCCGACGACCTCGATATGCAGACCATTAGCGAAACCGAAAACTACGTCGCCTGGATTTCGCATGAGCCGGATGGCGAAACCGTCTATCACCTGGAACTGGGGTCGATCACGCTCCACTTCTTCCGCGAAGAATGGGACGAACTGAACGAGCTGCTGCACGAGGCGCGCAGACCGGGCGGCAAGCGGTGAGTGACACGCCCGGCTGGTTGATCGACTCGATGACGAAGCACCTGCCGCCGAGCGGCGCGACGCTGCGCCTGCTCGATATCGGCGGGGCAGCGGGCGAACATCTGACCGCGCGGCGCGGCGATCTGGATATCACGGCTATCCAGGTGATCGATGCCGCATCGATCGCTGATGACAGCATGGATGCAATTGCGGTTGTCGGCGTGCTGTCGCCCAGTCTGCTGTCGGCGGCGCTGCGCATCCTGCGACCGGGCGGGCGGCTGATTGCGGTGGATGCCGAGGGTCAACCGGACGCCGCCCATGTGCAAACGCTGGAAGGGGCGGGCTATGTGCGCATCCTGGTCGAGCGTCCCGCCGAAAGTCCCGATGGCAGCGGCGTGCTACTGCGCGGCGAAAAAGCGCACACCAGCGCCGACACGCTGGCGCGCATTCGTGTCGCCTCCGCGCGCGATGATGTGCTGACCGATCTGTCCAGCTACCCTGGACGTTACCTCTACCTGCTCATCCGCCAATCCCCCAACAAACCCGTGTGGGCGTTGCGTGACGGTGAGATACTGACGTGGCAGGCAGTCATGCTGGATCTGCCCAGCGGTGCGATGCTGCTGGCGTTCAGCAGCCTGGCGAAAGCCGTGGCGTTTATGCAGCCGGCAATCCTGGCGGGGCGTATCCGAGACGTGAACAAAGTGGGCAAATTCAGCCGCGAAACGGCGCAGGGTTGGGAGACAAGCTTGCTTCTAAATCCGTCGGATGAGATACTCGCTCGATACACACAATCCCTTCTTCCGATTGACCCCGCGACTGCTGAATCGCCCGACGAATAAACCGATTCTAAGAATCCGATAAGTTTGCGGCGCAATTTCGCGATTCGTTACATTCGTCCATGAGAAAAGGGATAATGTTCATATTCATCATTGAAATTGTCTGCTACAATGTTCAATAAGTAGTAAAAGTTGTCTTTTCCCCATGCCGCCTTCCTCTGACATGGGGTCTTCACCCTCAGCGTAGGCTGAACATCAGATAAGCGGCAAGCTTTTGGCGTGGAGACACGATAATGTCTTATTTCTAGGCGCAGTTTCTCGTAAGGTGAGTTGTTACAATGGATATGGTGAAGACCGATGCAAGTCAGGAACAGGATTACGGTACAGAGTTTCGCGAGCTGTTGGAATCGTCGTTCAACTACCAGCCACCCCAGCGCGGCGAAATTCGTACGGCAATCATTCTGCAAATCGCCCCACGGGAAATCATTGTCGATCTGGGCGTTAAACGTGACGGAATTGTGCCGATTGCAGACCTTGAGCGGCTGGAACCGGCATTTCGTGACCAACTGAAGGTGGGCGCAGAAGTCCCTGTTTATGTGCTGAACCCCCGCGATCTGGATGAAAACCTGATCGTCTCGATCAACATGGGGATGCAGCAGTACGACTGGGAAAAAGCGCGCGAACTAATCAAGAGCGAAGATGTGGTCGCCGTTAAAGTCAAGGGCAACAATCGCGGCGGTATCCTCGTGCAGTGGAATCGGCTGGAGGGCTTCATCCCCAGCTCGCACCTCGTTTCGACCACTTCGACGGGCAGTCGCGACTCGTGGGATGACCTGAACGAAAACGAACTACGTGTCAAGGTGATCGAAGTCGATCAGGCACGTCGTCGTCTGATCTTCAGCGAACGTGAGGCGCAGCGTGAATGGCGCGCACAGCAGAAGCAGCGCCTGCTGGCGGAACTCAAGGAAGGCAGCATCGTCAAAGGCACAGTCACGGGGCTGCGCGATTTCGGTGCGTTTGTCAATCTGGGTGGGGCGGACGGCTTGATCCATGTCAGCGAACTGGCGTGGCATCGCGTCGATCACCCGCGCGATGTGCTGCGCGTCAACGAAACGATTGATGTCTATGTGCTGAGTCTGGATCGCGCTACCAACCGCATCGCGCTCAGTCGCAAACGCCTGCTGCCTGACCCCTGGCAGCTGGCGGCAGAACGCTATCACGAAGGTCAGATTGTCGAAGGCACAGTGACGAACGTGGTCGATTTCGGTGCGTTCGTGGCGCTGGATGACGGGCTGGAAGGCTTGCTGCACCTGAGCGAAATGGGCGATGGCTCGCTCAAAGAGCCGCACTCGTACCTGAAGAAGGGCGACCGCCTGAGCCTGCGCATCAGCCATCTGGAGCCGGAGAAGCGGCGCGTGGGCTTCACGCAGCGTTGGGGCGGCGACGCGCCAGCGGGCGAACACACCAACGGCAAACACACGGTCGATGGTAGTGAGACGGTTGAAGCCGTACCTGCTGCCAGCATCGAAGTCGATGACGCGCCTGCAGCAAGCGATGATGCGCCAGCAGCGACGACAGAAGACAGCGCACAGTAAGTAGTGAACGACAGGAAAAGCCTGTTCCAGCGGCTGGAGAAAAAGAGGATAAAGAAGAGAAATTTCTCTATCCTCTGCCTCTCCAATCACTTGCACAGGCTTTTCTGATTCTCTTCTCCTGCGCAGCGTGCTTCAACCGAATTTGTATTAACTGGCGGGCAGGTCGTCTTCTGCTATGCCTGCAACTTGTCGTACCACTCTGCGCAGCACATCGGTGGGTTGCGCGCCAGACACGAGAAAGCGCTCCGCAAAGACCAGCGCCGGCACTCCCTGAATGCCCGCTTGGTAGGCATACATAATGTCGCTGTTGACGCTGTTTTCCCACTGCGGGTTACTGAAGATCACATCAAGGTCTGGCACATCTAACCCAACCGACGAGAGCAAATGACCCAGCACATCCAGCCGCGAAATGTCCTGTGCCTGGGTCCAGTAGGCGCGATCCACCACCTCACGATACGCGCCACCCTTCCCATGCGCTTCAGCATATTTCTCAAGAATGAGCGCCGGACGTGAACTAATGCCAAACGGACCGGAGTTGAGTGTGACGTTATGATCGCGCATCAGTCTGTCTGCCAGCACTCCGCGCGATTGTTCGATACGCGCCAGGTAGGCAGGCGGAATAGGCGGCGACCCGTCAGGGCGCAGCTCATACGAGCGCCAGTGGAGATCTATCGGGAATTCCTGGGTAAGCTCCTTCAAACTGAAGGAGACGACGAAACACCAGGGTCAAACAAAATCAGACCAAACGTCCAGGCGAACAGGTGTCATGAAGGGGCGTTCTTTCGACTATCAACGATGCTCCCGATGATACCACGTGATCCCGATTACCAGTATGTAAGCGCGATGATGATGCCGATCAGCAGCCCTATCAGCAGCGGCACATTGTGCCAGAGCAGCGCTGCCCACTGCTGTGGGTTGGTTTCGATATGCGCCTGAAGTCGTGAGGGCAATTCCATCGTCCCCTCCTCATGATGACAAAAGACATTCCACTATCTAATCATGACACAACGAAGCTGTATAGTGACGAACGGCGCGTTTAAATCCGCCGAAAGGATGAGATTTTCGTGTGGGGGATGAGGGGTGGTGTTATTGCAGGGGCGCAATCGATTGCGCCCCTGCAATAACCATATTTACTCGCCGCGCGGGGTGATTTCGACGTCGGCGGGCTCGTATTCCGTGCCGAGCAGGTCGATTTCCGGGTCCATCGCCAGCAGGTTGGCGTGCGCCATTTCTGCCAGGTCATTACGATAGATGCCTTCGGCGGGGGCTTCGCTGATGATCTCGTAGGTCACGGCAATATCGACTGTCTGCTGGAACAGCGTTTCGTCCATCAGACCAATCGCCGTCTCCGACGGCCAGATCAGCTTGTTGACTTCGTTCATCATCCATACCTGGTGTCCTGCGCCGAGCGTCGGACCTTCAGCCAGCACGAAGTCGGTGCATTCCTGGGCGTTGTCACGGCAGTAAATCCAGCCGCGATAGGTTGCTTCGAGGAACGCGACGGCAATCTCTTCGTTGCCTTCTTCTGCCAGCCATTCAGCATTGGCGAAAACCAGGTCTTCCAGCGTCGCCGTGCCGAACTCGTTCAGGTCAATGATGTTGACATCTTCCGGCGTGTAGACCGGGAACGTGCCATCTTCCGCGACGAACTCGAAGACCTGCGCCAGTTCGTTGTAGGTCATGGCGCTGGCAGTGTCGATTTCGCGGTTCAGGAAAGCGTTCATGTCGAACGGCTGGATGAAGATTGTCACATCATCGGGGTTGTAGGGGTCAATGCCCGCCTTGACCAGACTGGCGAAGATCGGGAACTGGTTGCCGAAGTCCCACACGCCGACGATCTTGCCCGCCATATCTTCAAACGACTCGATGCCGCTGTCCACCCAGGTGACCTGGCGCAGACCGGAGCGCTGGAAGATCTGCGAGATGACGACATTGCCGCTGCCACCTTCGGCAGCCGCGAGATGGCTGGGCAGCCAGTTGACGCCGAATTCTGCGCCGCCTGCCGACACAACCTGCTGCGGACCAATATCGGGACCGCCGGGCAGGATTTCGAGATCAAGCCCTGCTTCTTCGTAATAGCCGAGCGCGGCGGCGGCGTAATAACCCGCGAATTGTGCCTGTGTGACCCACTGGAGCTGGACACGCACGGGCGTCAGGTCTTGTGCGGTCGCCATTGGTGCCAGCGTTAGCGCCAGCAATGCGATCACCACCACGAGTGCGATCAATTTACGCATGACAAACCTTCTCCTCTAAACAAAAATCAACCCACGCAACCCGATGAAACGTCGCCCGTAGGGCGCAATCTATTGCGCCCCTGCACAGGCACCGCTGTCATCATCATTTCTCGCGGAACGACACATGCCAGTACATGAGCGCCCGTTCCGCGGCAGAAACCACCACATAGAAGCCAATGCCGAACAGTGACGCAATCACAATGCCCGACCACGCCTCGGCATTCTTGAAGAACGCGGCATCGTTACGGATGCTAAAGCCCAGCCCGTTGCCCGTGCCGCCGAAGTATTCGCTGACAATCGCCCCGATCATGCTGAGGGTCGTGGCGACCTTGAGCGATGAGAAGATGAACGGCAGCGCCGACGGCAGCCGGACTTTCCAGAAAATTTCCCACTGGCTGGCGGCGTAGGATTTCATCAGCTCCAGCGACAGATGATCGACCGAGTTCAAGCCGCGCACGGTGCTGATCATCGCCGGGAAGTACGTCAGCACGGCGACAATCGCGATCTTCGACGCGGGATTAATCGCGCCGAACCAGTTGTTCATGATCGGCGCGAGCGCGATGATCGGCACGGCGTTGATGCCAATTGCCAGCGGCAGCAGCGCCCTGCTGAACCCCGTGAAGCGTGCCGAGAGCATTCCCGTCAGGATGCCCGCGCCGCAGCCGATGACGAAGCCCCAGAAGGCGTTCTGGAACGTATTCCAGCCGACGGACACCAGACGCGGGTAAATCTCGCCGAATGTCGCCGCGATCACGCTTGGGCGTGGCAGCAGGAATTCTTCGATCTGGAAAATGTTGATCACGCCTTCCAGCAGCACCAGAACCACAATCGCCACGATCAGCGGCGAAGCGTTCAAGCGTACCGCTCGCCCGTACACGGCGAAGCGCTGCCAGGGCTGCCACAGCATCAGTACGGCGAGGATAGCGAGATACTCGAAGAACGCAGTGATGTTGAGATGCGACTCCAGTGGCGCGCGGATCACCTCATCGGGCAGGCGTTCGAGAAACAACGCTTGATCGATACCCATGAGCGAGCCAGCCATATTGAAGTCGAAGATTACTGCCATGATCATGTACAGGCTGTAGAGAAAGAGGAGGATCACCGCTTCCAGACGAACAATGTGCGTGCGCAGTGTCCGAAAATCGCCTGCCAGCAGCAGCGTTGCACCGAGCAGCCCGACCGCCAGCACGGGTTGCAGCGTGGCGTTGCGGAAGGCAGAGCCAAACTGGACATCGTAGAGCAGGATCGGGTTTTGCAGATGATAGGTGACGATGACCAGAAACAGCGCCACCAGCGCCAGCATGTCCAGTCCGAGCGTGCGCTGGTCATGTGTCGTATCGTTGGCAGCGGGCGCAGCGATAGCGATCTCCTCGCGGCGCTTGCGAGCGATGGGAGCCATCAGTCGATCACCTTGACCTTCTGCATTTCCATCGTGCCGCCGCGCAGCGCGTGGCGGACGCGGCTCGTCAGGTGGAAGTACTCATCCAGGTCGCGCGTTTCCGGTCCGCGTGGGCGTGGCAGCGGTACGTCGATAATCTCTGCCAGCCGACCAGGACGCGGCGACAGCACGACCACACGGTCGCTCAGGTAGACCGCTTCCGCAATACTGTGTGTGACGAACACGACCGTCATATCCGGGATCGCTGTCCAGATGCGCAGCAGTTCGTTGTTCATGCGTTCGCGCGTCATCTCGTCGAGCGCGCCAAACGGCTCATCCATCAGCAGGATGTTCGGCTGAAACGCCAGCGCGCGGGCGATGCTGACGCGCTGCTGCATCCCGCCCGAAAGCTGCCAGGGATACTTGTGATGGAAGTCGCTCAGTTCAACCAGCTGCAGCATCTCGCTAGCACGTTGTTCGCGTTCCTCTTTGCTGTATTTCATGATTTCCAGCGGCAGTTCGACATTCTTGATGATTGTGCGCCAGTCGTAGAGAGTCGGGCTTTGGAAGACAAAGCCGTAATCGCGGTCTTTGCGTGCCTGTGCCGCAGGCTTGCCGTTAACGGTCAGCGTACCGCTGCTTGGCTCGATCAGGTCAGCGATCATGCGCAGCAGCGTGCTTTTGCCGCAGCCGGACGGACCGATGAGCGAGATGAATTCGCCGCGCACGATGTCGAGGTTGATGTCTTCGAGCGCCTGCACCTGCGCGCCATCACTGCCACGAAAAGTTTTGTTCAAACTCTTTATTGAGATAACTGCTGTCATTACGATTCCTCCGGTCGCCGCCAGCGCACGACCAGCCGTTCAATCAACACAATCACGATAAAAAAGCCGATGCCGACCACGCCCGACATGACAATCGTCGCCCACAGGCGTTCGGGGGATTGTGTGTACGAGCGCGCAAAGTTAAGAATAGCGATGCCGAGTCCCTGTTGGAAACCGCTCGGCAGTTCACCGATGATCGCGCCGACGACGCTGGCGGTTGCCGAGAGCTTGAGCGCGGTGAAGATATGCGGCAGCGCGTTGGGCAGCCGCAGCTTGGTCAATATCTCCCAACGATTGGCAGCGTAGGATTGCATCAGTTCCATCGCGGTCGGCGGCACGGCGGTCAAGCCGCGCAGCGTATAGATCACGACCGGGAAGAACGTCAGATAAGCGGCGATGACGGGGATGGACCATTCGCGCAAGCCTGCCTGTCCCATCCAGATAACGATCATCGGCGCAATCGCCAAAATCGGGACGGTCTGCGACGCGACGACATAGGGCAGGCAGCCGCCCTGCATCAGCCGCGAATGCGCGAACAGCACTGCCAGCAGGAAGCCGATGATGCCGCCAAGCGCGAAGCCGACGAGCGCCATTTGCAGCGTGAACGCCGACGCGCCGATCAGTTCTTGCAGCAGCGGCGGACCGTTGCGCTGCGCGGGTTGCAGGAAGGCGTTGAAGATCGCGCCGAGATGGGGAAGCTGCTGGTCGTTGAAGACGGTCAGGTCAATCGCGCCGCTGCCAATTGGAAGAGAATAATTGGTGCTCTCTGCAAACGCCTTGATGCCCTCCCACAACAGCCCCAGCAGGATGAGCAGCGCCAGCGATGCCAGGACGCGCCGGACGGCGCTGTAATCGGCAGGCGGGTTTTCTGCGCGTGCCAGCGCGGGCGAAGGTGGTGATTTCTGTGCGTTCGCGACCATCAGCCAAACAACCGCTTGTATGCTTCTTACGAATGCGATGCAAAAGGCGAAGTCACAAAAGTTTAACCTGCCTTTCATACTTCTGCCAATTGTCGAAGGTGAACAAATTCCGCGTAGCGGTTTTGGGCTTCTGCATCATATCCCCTCGCGCAGTCAGACGTAATTGCGGCGGGTGGAGATAATCACGCCCGCCGTCGTGCTGCCTCACATCTATCGTTTGGCTGGAGAAAAGCATCGAAAAAGTCAAGGGCTTGCCAGAGTAGATAACAGACTTTTTACACTTCCTCTATGGCAAAATATTCCGTACCCGGCATTTCCACGCTATAATGCTGCTGATTTTGGGCATGCCCAAAATGCTCATGCGCCTCTAAGATGCTTTGGCGATGCTTGTCCGGTGTGTGAACCGGCATTCGGGAGTAACAATTGCATGATAGAAGTTCAGAATTTGACGAAGCGCTATGGCACCGTCAATGCCATAAGCGGCGTCTCGTTTTCAGCGGGACGCGGGGTGACGGGCTTCCTGGGACCGAACGGTGCCGGGAAGACGACCACCATGCGCATCTTGACCGGTTTCATGCCGCCCACCGACGGCAAGGCGACGGTCGCCGGTTACGATGTCTTCGACCAGAGTCTCGAAGTACGCAAGCGCGTCGGCTATCTGCCGGAAAACGTGCCGCTCTACCGGGACATGACCGCCCGCGACTACCTGATGTACATCGGCGAGATTCGCGGTGTGCGCAATCGCAAGGCACGCGCGCTGGAAGTGCTGGAGCGCGTCGGGCTGCTACACCGCGCCAACAGCCGCATCCGCACGCTCTCCAAAGGTATGAAGCAGCGCGTCGGGCTGGCGCAGGCGCTGGTACATAACCCGCCCGTGCTGATCCTCGACGAGCCGACCATCGGTCTCGACCCGATCCAGGTGCTGGAACTGCGCGACCTCGTCAGCGATCTGGGGCGTGACCATGCAGTGTTGTTCAGCACGCACATCCTGTCTGAGGCAGAACAGGTCTGCGACCAACTGGTCATCGTCAATCAGGGGCGCGTCATCAAGACCGGTTCGCCCGCAAGCCTGCGCGCCGAACTCGAACGCGGCGGGCGCGTGCTGGCACGTCTGGAAAACAATCTCGAAGGCGCGCTGCCCGTTGTGCAGAACACGCCCGGCGTCAAAGGCGCGGTCATCGCCATGGATGGCATCGTCGCCACGCCGCAGGAAGGCGTTGACCCCCGCCCGCAAATCGCCCAGGCGCTCATTCAGGGCGGTCACAAGCTGATCGAACTGCGCCCGCTGGCGATCAACCTGGAAGAAATCTTCCTTGAACTGACGCGTCAGGAGCAGGCGGCAAGCGCGGCAGCAGAAGCAGAGCTGATCGAAGCGGAAGTGCGCATGGAAGCAGAAGGCAACACCACCACCAGCGAGGAGCAATCCACATGACCGACGCACCCATGACCGTTGGGACGACGGAACAGCATCGTCCCGAAATCCTGCATGATGTCCCGGTCGGCGGCAGCCTGCCATTCTGGGCGGTCTTCAAGCGCGAAATCACGCAGTACTTCCGTTCGTTTGTGGCGTATGCGATTGCGTTCGCCGTACTCTTCTTCCTCAGTCTGCTCTTCAACGGCTACATCGTGCAGGGCAACCAGCAGTTCCCGGCGAACTCTGCCTATGTCCCCAACATCCTCACATTCCTGATGTTCCTGGTCGCGCCGCTGCTGACGATGCGCCTGCTGGCGGAAGAAAGCCGCGAAGGCACGCTTGAAGTGCTGATGACGCTGCCGATGGGCGACTGGCAGTTTGTGGTCGGCAAGTTCCTTGCTGCGTGGACGTACTACACCATCCTGCTGCTGATCACGCTCGTCTACCATTTGATTCTGGTGCAGATCGGTGTTCCGGATATGGGTGAGGCGTTCGGCGCGTATGTCGGTGCCTGGCTGTATGGCGGCGCGGTCATCGCTGTGTGCATGATCTGGACGGCTGTCACCGAAGACCAGATCGTCGCGGCATTCCTGAGCGCGGCGACCGTGCTGGTACTGTATCTCGCCGATATCGGCGCGACGGCGCTTGGCTCACAACCCAACCTGCGGGTGGTGGCAGACATCCTGCGCGAACTCGGCTTGCAATCGCACTACAACGCGACGCTGGCGCAGGGCGTGTTCCGCGCTCACGACATCCTCTACTTTATCTTCGTGATGATCGGCGCACTTTTCATCACCGTGCGTATTGTGGAAACACGGCGCTGGAGAGCCTAAACCATGAGCGAACAAGAAAAACAGAAGATCGAAGACATCAATTCGGAAGCTGAGTCGGTCGATACTGAAGCTCAGGAGCCGTTTATCCCCCCGCGCTACCTGCTCATCCTGGCGGGTATCGGGTTCCTCGTCGCGCTGGTCGTGCTGCTGACCCAGCAGTCGTTCACGGTCGTCGGCTTCGGCGGTCTGGCGTTCGGCGTGCTGGCGCTCATCGGTTGGGTGCTGATGGACCCGGCGGGCGCATCCGGCGCTGTTTCCGGTCGCAATTTCCGCTTCGGCGGCACGAGCATCCTCGTCACGATTTTGCTGCTGGTGGCGATGGGCGTCATCTACGTGCTGGTACGTAACGCCAACATCCGCGCCGACCTGACGCAGCGCAACGAATTCTCACTGTCCGCAGAATCACGCGAGGCGATGGAAGGGCTGGCAATCGACCCCAACATCCCCCCGGTGCGCATTTATGCTTTCTACGGTCCAGAGCAGGCGGGCAATCGTGACCGCGATACGCTGCTGTTCCAGGAATACACCGATGCCAGCGGCGGCAAGATTCAGTTCGAATTCCTCGATCCGGATCAGAACGTCGCGCTGGCACGCGCCGTCGGCATCACCCGTGCCGGGGCGGTTGCAGTCGCCTCGGTCATACCAGAAACGGGCGAGCCGGATACCGAGACCGCCGAAGTCGTCGATTTCCTCAACCAGCAGGAACTGACCAATGCCATCCTCCAGGTGGCGGCGCAAGGCGATTTTGTCGCCTACATCCTGCAAGTGCAGAACGGCAGCGGTAACGAAATGGGCAATGTCCGCACCATTCTGACGACGCAGTTCGGCTGGACGGTCCAAGATATTTCGCTGTTGGAATTGACCGCGCCGGAAGGCGAATTCCGCCTGGGCGACGAAGCCCGCGATGGCGAAGTGCTGGTCATTCCCGGTGGCGTCGGCACGTTCACGGCGGACGAGCTGCAAATCATCACCAACTACCTGAACAACGGCGGCGACCTGATCGTCTTCGCGGCGTCCAGCTTCGAGCAGGATGGTCCGGCGCTGGCGGTGGACGCCGGGCTGAACGACTATCTGTTCACTAACTTTGGTATCCGCATCAACAACGACCTGATTCTGGACGATGTGCAGGCGTTCCAATCGCCGCTGTTCCCGGTCGCCGATACGCTCGACCGCCAGAACTACGTCACCAGCAACGGCATCGCGGCGGGTGCGCCAGTGCTGCTGGAAGTGCCGCACAGCATCACTGTCTCGGACACGCCGCCTGCGGGTGTGACGATTTCGCGCCTGATCCAGACCTCAGACAGCTCGTATGTCAAGGCGGACGTGGCAGCGCTGATCGCTGCACAGGACAGCCAGGATGCCTTCGCCGCCGCGATTACCCGCGCCGATACGGACCAGACGGGTCCGGTCGTGGCGGCTGCGGCTGCGGATAACACAACGACGGGTGCGCGTGTACTCCTGTACGGTAGCCAGATCGGGCGTGACGACCTGACCGCCTCGCGGCAGATCGCCAATCTGGACGTGACGTTCAACAGCTTTGTGTGGACGACGAACTTCGAGAACTTCTTCGCCACCATCACCGTCCAGCAGGAACAGCGCCCGGAAGACACACCGATCTTCGCCACTCAGCAGGAACTCAGTACGCTCACCGCGATCACGCAGTGGCTGCTGCCCTTTGGCATCCTGGGGCTGGGCATTCTGGTTCTGTATCTCAACCGTGAGCGCCGCCGCGCGTAAAACAGCCGTACTGCCCTCACCCTAAATCCCTCTCCCAAACGGCGAGTACGCCTGGGAGAGGGACTTTCAGAAGAGACTTGTTCCCCTTCTCCATGAGGGAGAAGGGGGCAGGGGATGAGGGTAGCGGCGTTTGCAATAATCCGCGAAAGAGGAGACGACTTAACCATGCGTTTGAACCGAGGAACGCTTATTCTGGCAGCCGCGCTGCTCGTGATTATCATTGCGGCGGTGCTGGTCAACAACAATCAGCAGACGGGGACGCCGACCGCGACGCCTGTGCCGACGCAGCCGACCGTGCGCGTGTTCACCAGTCTGGACGCAGCGCGCACCACTAACGTTGTTGTGCGCAACAATGACACGGGCTTGCAAACGACTCTGACGCGCGACCCCAGCTTCCTGTGGGGCGTGACGGCGACGGGCGCGACCGTGCCGACGGAAAACCGCACTGTCGATCAGGTGGCGATACCGGGCTTGCTCGCCAGCCTCGCCAACCTGTCATCAAATCAGAGTTTCACCAGTGACAGCCCTGCCGATTTCGGCTTGGACAGCCCGACGACCAGCATCGTCCTGACGACCGATGATGGCGGCACGTTCACGATGCATGTCGGCGATGCGAACGTGACGGGCAACCGCTACTACGTGCTGGTCGAACAGACCGCAGGTACGGGCGCAACCCCGCCGACGGCCGTGCCTACGCTGCCCCCGACGGCGACGATGGATCCGGCACTGGTCACGCCGACGAGCACGGACGCCATTAATGGCGTCCCTACAGCAACGCCGACGGTTGCGCCGTCCGTGACGCCGCTGCCGACCGCACTGCCAACAGGCGCAGCAACGCTTGCCCCGACGCCGACAGCAACCGCGCTCGTCAACTTTACCGGACAGCAGACGGTCTATGTGGTGGCGAAGGATGTGGTCGATAACCTGATCCGCCTGATCCAGCAGCCGCCGTATCTGGCGCTGCCAACCGCCACGAATACTCCGCTGCCGACGGCAAATCCGTTCAGCGAAGTTGACCAGACAGCGACGGCTGCGGTCGGTCAGACTGCGACATCGGTCGCGATCACACTGACGGCGCTCGTAACGCCGAGCGGCACGCCGGAACCCGCTGTTTCGACGCCTGCCGTTTCGACCCCCGGTGGCGATACCTCTGCGCCAGTCGTTTCGACCGCTGTACCGACGGTTGCCCTCACCCCAACCCCTCTCCCTCAGGGCGAGGGGCAAACGGCGACGAGCGCGCCGACGACCGCAGCAACCGTTGTGCCGCCTAGTGCGACGCCTGTCCCAGCGACGACGCAACCGACGGCAGTCCCGCCGACAGCAACGGCAGTGCCGCCGACGACCGCGCCCACAGTCGTGCCGCCGACTGCGACTCCTCGTCCGCCGACGGTGACCACTGCCCCGACCAGCACGCGCCCGCCCGCAACGGCGACGCGCCGCCCGACGAACACGCCGCGCCCGCCAACGGCAACGCCGACCAGCACGCCGCGTCCGTAACGCAGAGGTTAAGCCCTCACCCCCTGCCCCTCTCCCGAACGGTGAGTACACCTGGGAGAGGGGAGTCCACGGGACTCTTCTGGAAGTTTCGCTTCTCACTTTGACGGGGGATATAAAACTCGTCTGGAAGTCCCTCTCCCAGCGGGACTCCGCGTTCGGGAGAGGGATTTAGGGTGAGGGCTTAGCCCCCAAACCTTCTTTGTCTTTCCTCGATTCCGGCATATAATTTGTGATGTAATGCACAATCGAGTGAGAAAGATTGCTCATGACCAACGATAACGGCTTTGGTACTCACATTCTGCGCGTTGCCATTATTGGCTCTGGTCCATCCGGTTTTTATGCTGCGGAACGCCTCGAAAAAGAAACGGGGCTGCAAGTCGAAATCGATATGTACGACCGCCTGCCCGTCCCCTACGGTTTGGTGCGCGGCGGTGTCGCGCCCGATCATGCCAAGATCAAGTCAGTGACGAAAGTCTATGACAAGATCGCGGCGGACGGGCGTTTCGCTTTTTATGGCAATGTGACGTTTGGGCTTGATCTGACGCTGGACGACCTGGCGCAGTATTATCATGCGGTCATCTTTGCGGTCGGTGCACAGAGCGACCGCCGCATGAATATCCCCGGTGAAGACCTGCCCGGCAGCCACGCCGCCACCGAGTTTGTCGGCTGGTACAACGCGCATCCTGATTACCGCGATCTGTCGTTCGACCTGTCGCAGGAGCGCGTTGCCATTATCGGTAACGGCAATGTGGCGATGGATGTGGCGCGTATTCTCGCCAAGACGCCGCCAGAACTGGAAAGCACTGACATCGCTGACCACGCGCTTGAAGCGCTGCGGGGTAGTTGCGTCCGCGAAATCTATGTGCTGGGGCGGCGCGGTCCGGCGCAGGCGGCGTTCACGAACCCGGAGATCAAGGAACTGGGCGAACTTGAGGACGCCGAAATCGTCGTTGATCCGACCGAAGCGGCGCTCGATGATCTGAGTCGTGCCGCCGTCGCTTCTGAAAATGACCGCAGCACACTGCGCAACATCGAAATTCTGACGGAGTACAGTCTGCGCCAGCCAGAACGCAAGTCACGTCGGATCATCATGCGCTTCCTCGTCTCGCCCGTCGAACTGATCGGCACGGAGCGCGTGGAGGCGATCAAGCTGGTCAGGAACGTACTGGTGCAAGCGGACGATGGCAGCCTGCGCGCGCGCGCGACGGACGAGACCGAAACCATCCCGGTCGGGTTGGTCTTCCGCTCCATTGGTTACAAGGGCGTGGCGCTGCCCGGCGTGCCGTTTGACGACCGCGCTGGCGTAATCCCGAACATGCAGGGGCGCGTGATTGACCCGCAGACGAAGGCGGCAGTTCCCGGCTTGTACGCTGTCGGCTGGATCAAGCGCGGACCGAGCGGTGTAATCGGCACCAACAAGCAGGATGCTGTCGAGACGGTCGAGCGCCTGCTGGAAGACGCGCGCACCGGGCAGCTGCTCGCGCCCGTGCAGTCGGAGCGCGCTGCCATCGAAGCGCTGCTGCATACGCGCGGGGTGAACTACGATACCTATGCTGACTGGCAGGCGTTGGATGCGCTGGAGCAGGCGAACGGACAGGCCCTGGGTCGCCCGCGTCTGAAGTTCAGTCGCGTTGACGAGATGCTGGAGGCGGTCAAGGCGCTGCGCGAGCGAGCTGGAAATTAGCAAATCTGCCGGGTGTTTCGCCGTCCGCCAGTGATCACCCAACCACCCGCTCCTCCTGTGGCTTGCGTGGGAGTGTCTCCTGCTCGTGCGTGATGAAGGCGATCTTGCCGTCTGGCTCCAGGATCGCCCACTTGATCTGCTCGAGCGTTTCCAGACCTGCCTTGTGCATCTCGTTTGAGATTTCGGTCATCGTGATGCGCTCGCGATTCATGGCGTCTTCGAGGAACTGCCCGTCGTGGATCAGCACGGCGGGCACGCCGCCCAGCACATCATCCGCTTTGCGGCTGACATGGGCGATTGTGGATGTGATGAAGACCAGCAGCAGAAGGGTGGTCGTGCCAATCACCGCCGCTGTAAGCGAACGGTCGTTATCTGTCAGCGCTTCCGAGACGATCTCCGGGATGATGAGCAGCGTCACCAGCTCGAACGGCGACAACTGCCCAAATTCGCGCTTTCCCAGGATGCGCATCCCCACCAGGATAAACAAGTAAATGACGGTGATACGTACTACGATGTCCATGCTTTACCTCACGGGAACGTTACGCTGCTAAAGCGCACCGTCACCAGCGCCGCACCCTCGCCCGTCGCCAGCACAATAACGGACTCGTACATGCCTGCGCGTTCGGCGCGCATTTCGATCATGACGAAGCGCGCCCCGCCCGCCTCAATGGGATCGAGCAGCATCTCGTAGCTGTCGTCGGTTATGCGCACGTTGGACGGAATGATTTGAATGTCCGAGAAGTGCGCAAGATAATCACGTTCCAGACGGACGAACGCGCCTTCAAGCGGCTGGTCGCTGTGGTTGGTCACGGCGATATTGAGCGTTTGCGGCTGCCCGTAACGGATGCGACTGCCGTACTCCAGCGCTAATGTCAGTTCGCGAGTGGACGCCTGGACTGTGTCGGTCGTCGCTCCAAAGATGCCCAGCAGCGCCGCGACGATCAGCAGCGTCATGATACCGATGCCAATGACTTGCACGGGATAGGGCGTAAACTCGCGCTGTATCTCTGGCGGCTGTGGGGGTTGCGGTGTGGACATGCGACTCCACCTTGGGTGAAGGACTGCAGCGAGTCGGCAATGCTCTGGTACCTCTTACAACCTAGCACAGGTTGGGGGTGCTGGCATGGGTGGTGTGAGCTATTTTAGTGATCGGGGCTGCCGTCGCCATCGGTATCGAGCAGCCCACCGAAGATTTCGTCGTTGTCGTAGTCCGGGCTGTTGCGGCGGCGTGGATTAGCCGGACGCAGTGATTGCGCGCGATTGAGCGCGGGCATTGCGGGCGGCGAGAAGGTATCGTCACTCTGGGTATTGCCGGTGCCGGGCTGGTTGAACTCTTCCTGTTCGACCAGATTGCGCGCGACAGCGGTGTCAAAATCAACTGACTCAGCGATGGTCTTCAGGCTTTGACGCTGCTGTGGCACATAAGTGGGCTGGCTATCGGGATCTTCACCCATCCCCCCGCGCAGCAGCACGCCCAGGAATGACCACGCTGTGCGCCCGGTGATGCGCAGGACGATGAGCAGCGCGACAAACAGCAGCCCGGCGCAGATCATCGCGAAGCCGGCAACGCCAATCAGCAATGCAGTGTTATCCATAGTTAAGACCTCAATCTGATGCAGACATCAGAAAAAGCGTATTCAAGAGGTGAAGAGAGGAATAGGCTAGAGGATTAAACCTCTCTAACCTCTTCTTGCCCAACCTCTTGAATAAGCACTTGATTTTGCCCGTGAAGTTTTGTGCCAAATTTACCGCTGCGCTTCGACGGGTGCGATGTGGTGCGCGTGTCCCGCCGTCAACTTCTGCAACTGCGACAGGAAATACTGCCATGCTTCGCTGTGCGCCTTGCGCTCTGCCTGCTCGGTCGGGTTGTCGGCATAGGGCATGTGCTGAATGGTGAGCATGGCTCCATCGCGGCACGGCTCAAACGTGACGATAACGCTGCGTGGCAGCCGACCGCTGCTCTTTTCATGATCCCACTGCCAGGTGAACGCCAGCTTGCGCCCGCGTTCGACAAACGTGTACTGACCGCGTAAGTGCAAATTCATATCTTCCCATGCGAAATGAAAGGCGCCACCCTGACGCGCGTGCAGTTCCGCGTGCGGTGCCCACCAGCGCGTGACCAACTGCGGGCGCACAAAATAATCGAACAGCAGTTCCGGCGTGATATTCGGATATTCCGCGGCGATGAGGATGCGATCCTGGGGCGATACTAAAATAACGGGTACATGATGTGCGGTCATGATGAGTGTCTCCCTCACTCTTTCTCTATCTCATTATAAACCAAATTCTGTCCTAAGCATCCTCTAATCGTTAGGGGGGATGATTCTAGCCTCTGGATAAAGGACATTCTCATGCGTATCGACATTCGCGACCAGGTAGCGCTGGTCACTGGCTCCGCTCACCGCGTCGGCAAAGCAATCGCGCTTGAACTGGCGCGCAGCGGCGTGCATATTCTGGTGCATTACAACAGCGCGCCGGATGAAGTGGTGGCGCAAACGCTGGCAGAGATACGCGCTGAGGGGGTGACTGCGCACGCGGTGCAGGCGGACATCAGCCGACCGGAGGGCGTGGAGCAGGTGTTCGCGGCGCTGGAGGCGCAGTTTGGGCGGCTGAACATTCTGGTCAACAGCGCGTCAAACTTCCAGAAGCGGCGGCTGCTGGACGTGACGCTGCAAGAGTGGGAGGATACGCTGCGCATCAATGTGACCGCGCCGTTTCTGTGTACGCGGGCGGCAGTGCCGCTGATGCGCCGCAACACGCCGCCGGGCGGCAGCATCGTCAACCTGTGTGATTTTGGTGCGGTGCAGCCGTCGCTGGAATACGCGCATCACGGCATCAGCAAGGCAGCGCTGCACATGCTGAGCCAGACGAGCGGGCTGGCGCTGGGCGTGGAGAACATCCGCGTGAACGCGCTGATCCCCGGTCTGGTGCTGCGCCCGCCGGATTACTCGGAGGAGACGTGGCAGCAGATGGCGCAGCATGTGCCGCTGCGCCGTCCCGGTTCGGCAGAGGATGTGGCGCGGGCGGTCGTGTATCTGTGCAGCGAGGACTGGCTAAACGGCGTCACGCTGCGGATTGACGGCGGGGAGTTGTTGGGGTGAGGGCGGCGGGTTAGCCCCCCAAGTCACCCTCAACATAGTCGCGCACGCAGCGCGCCCCCAGCCAGCGCCCCTCTGTGTTCGGGGCAATTTCCTCGCGATAGGTTGTGGTTAGATTCAGCGGGTCGTTATAGGAGTACGCGCCGCCGCGCACAGTGCGATTGCCTGTACTCTCAATGAACTCACGCCCGTCAAACGCATCGTAGGGATAAGAGCGAAACAGGCTGTTGGTCCACTCGGCAAGGTTGCCGCTCATCTGGAGCGCGCCCACCCACGATGCGCCACCTGCGTAATCTGTTACCGAGTCCGGGCTGCCACCCGAATTGCCTGCGTAAGACACGAGGCTCGCATCAAAGTCATTCCCCCAGGGATAACGCAGATTGGAAGGTCCACGTGCGGCATATTCCCATTCTGCTTCGGTGGGCAAGCGCATCCCGTTGTTTGTACAGAACGTCATCGCTTCTGACCAAGAAAGCGAGTGACGGGGCAAATCATCGCGTTCGTTGCGGGGGAACAGATTGTTTTCACCCTGCGAAATCTCGTAACGCGCAATCCAGTATGGGTGTTCAAAGCACAACTCGCGTGTGGCACGCTGATTACGTAATTGACTTGTCGCATCCCCCATCGTGAAACATCCCGTTGGGACAAGTACCATATCAATATTGGCGATTCTGCCAAACGGGCGGGCGTAGCGTTCGATGAACAGCAGCCAATCGGCGTTCGTAGCAATACGCGCGTCGAAGGTCAGCCCTTGCGTGAACGGCGGCTGCGTCGGGATCGGCACGGGCGTGGGTGTCGGCGTGTCCGATGGCTGAGGTGTCTGGCTCGGCATGATTGTAGGTATGAGTGTGGAGGTAGGAGTGAGCGATGGCAGCGTTATGGGCGTGTCCGTCGGCGCAGGCGTGGGGGTTGGGAGCGTAGTCGCTGTGTCAGTCATTGTTGCGCTGGGTAGAGATGCAGTGGTTTCTGTAGGCGATGGAGAATTTATTGCCGTCGGTACGTCTGTCGCGGTGGCAGTCGGAATTGGCGTGACACTCGCGATCACTACAACCTGTGTCGGCTCCGTCGTATCGGTTGGCAGTGGCATGGGGGTGATCGTGGCAGACGCAGTCATTGCGGGCGTATTTGTTGCAGGTATGAAGATGGCGGTGGGTGTAGGATCGGGCTGATTGCTGGCAAAGACGAAAAGCCCACCAATGACCGCTGCGCCGAGCGTGCCAATCAGTCCGATCCATGCAGTTTTTACAGCCTCAGATGTCCCGCTTTTGGCAACGGGTTGTTCTATTTTTGGTGGTTCCAAGTCAAAACGAGTATTGATGGTTTCAGTGTTGTCTGAGATTGCAGTAGTTTTTCCCTGATTCAATTGTGCTGCAATTTTTTTGACGGTATCAGCCAGGTTCTGTAAAGCCTGTGGATGTAAACCGTTGGAAAGGTCAAAGTACTGTATACTACGTAGTGTTCCGCGTAGTGGTTCCTTCACCTTTTCAAATTTTGGGTCTTTAATGAGATAAACAGGCAATATTTGATCACCCTGTTTGACGGCATATTGGACCTCTTTCAAGCACCACTTGGAAGAGAGCGAGTTATCCGATACCAGGAAAAGAACTATTTGTGCAGCATCAATTGCTGCATAGATTTCTTTACTCCACTGGGTACCAGCCGTGATGTCACTGTCGTCCCAAAAGTTATATTCTGAAGTTGGAAGAGCAGCTTCCAACGCCTGCACAATCGCTGACCTTGCAACCCCATCATCACGGCTGTACGATACGAAAATCCGCACGGGAGACGAACGCTGCTCTGCCATGATCTCAACCAGTTGTTATCACATGAAATTACTTCCCCTTTTCATAGTATGGCACAATAACTAAATGCAAGCAAGACACCTACACATAAAATTGGGGGGGATGAGCAGCGTAGAAAGAAAAGGACGCCAATAATGGCGTCCGCACATCGTGAGGCTGTAGGGGCGGCATTTTTGCCGCCCTTTCGCTCCCAGTCCCACAACACTCAGAAATTGATCATGTGCCCTTCGAGACCGTGCGCGGCTTCCTTGATCGCCTCGCTCAGCGTCGGGTGTGCGTGAACGTTGCGGGCGATCTCTTCCGCAGTCAGTTCGGCGTTGCGCGCCAGCGTCAGTTCCGGCAGCAGTTCCGTCACGTCCGGACCGATCATGTGCGCGCCGAGCAGTTCGCCGTAGCGCTTGTCGCTGATCAGCTTGACGAACCCCGTTGGGTCGCCCAGACCATGCGCCTTGCCGTTCGCCTGGAACGGGAACTTGGCGACGTTGATCTCGTAGCCCTTCTCGCGCGCCTGCTTTTCCGTATAGCCAAAGCTGGCAACCTGGGGCTGGCAATAGGTCGCGCGCGGCATCATGTCGAAGTCGAGTTCGATGCTCGGATGCCCGGCGATGCGCTCCGCCGCGATCACGCCCATGGACTCCGCAACATGTGCCAGCATCAGCTTCGCAGTCACGTCGCCAATCGCGTAGATGTGCGGCACGCTCGTCTGCATGTGTCCGTTGATGGCAACCGCGCCACGATCCGTCAACTGCACGCCCGTGCGTTCCAGCCCGTAGCCTTCCGTGCGCGGCTTGAAGCCAATCGCCTGCATACACTTGTCCGCTTCCAGCGTCTGCTGCGTGTTGTCCTTCAGGTTCGTCACCGCCACGCGCACACCGCTGCCCGTATCCGTGATCGAATCGACGCGCGTGCTGGTCAGGAGCTTGACGCCCATCTTCTCGTACTGTTTGCGCAGTTCGGCGGAGACTTCCTCGTCTTCCAGCGGCAGGGGGCGATCCAGGAATTCGACGACCGTCACATCCACACCATAATTGTGATGCACATAGGCGAACTCAATCCCGATTGCGCCTGCGCCCGCGATGATGATCGACTTCGGCAGCGCCTTGTCCATGATCTGTTCTTCATACGTGACGACGTTCTGGCTCAGGCTCGTGCCGGGGATCAGGCGGGTCACTGCGCCCGTCGCCAGAATGCAGTGCTTGAAGGTCAGCGTTTCTTCGCTGCCCTTGTTCAGCATCACCTTGATGGTGTGCGGGTCAACGAATTCGCCCCAGCCATCGTATTCGTCGATCTTGTTCTTGCGCATCAGGAAATGCACGCCCTTCACGCGCCCGTCCGCCACGCGACGGCTGCGGTCGAACGCTGCGCCGAAGTCCATCGTTAGCGTGCCGTCAATCTTGATGCCGAACGTTTTTGTCTCGTGCTGAAGGATGTGCGCGATTTCGGCATTGCGCAGCAGTGCCTTCGACGGGATACAGCCGACATTCAAACAGACGCCGCCCCAGTACTGCTTTTCGACAATCGCGACCTTCAGCCCCAACTGGCTGGCGCGTATCGCGGCGACATAGCCGCCTGGTCCTGCACCCATGACTACGACATCGTATTCCTGCGCCATGATCTCTCATTCTCCGCGTGTAAGCTTTTCGGGAACGGATTCATTATACACCGTGCGCACGGTCAGACCCTAGGGACGGGTGGCACAGAACAAAAAAGAGGAGACCGATTCAGTCTCCTCGTCAAAATGTATTTGCCACACAGCTTTATCGTTGCCAGCAGGGGCGACTTGGTGAGTCGCCCCTGCACTTTTCCGTCCGCGACGATGCTTACCCGCCGCGTCCTTCGGGTTCCGGCGTCGGTTCGACAGGAGCGGGAACATCAGGCGTCGGCGCGTCGGGCGTCG
>JANRJX010000007.1:0-46432 GCA_033763755.1 Chloroflexota bacterium | reverse complement strand
AGTCCGCACAGCGGTAGTCTGTCGCTGCGCGTCGGCAGCCCGACCGCGACGCCGTTCTGCACCCTGTCATGGACGGGCGTGCAGGTCTACTCGTCACAGGAAGTCGCGTGCAGCGTCCCCGTCAGCGGCGTGCAGACGGTCTACCTGACCAACGACAGCGTGGGCTGGATCAACGTCAACTGGTTCATGCTCGAGCGGACGGGGTAGCCAGATCTTCCGCAGGGGCAGGATGCATCCTGCCCCGCAGCCCTCCCCACATCAGCACCAACCCCACGCTCACCAGCGCGCCTGCCAATGCCCACGCGGGCGCGCGTTCCAACATCGCCAGCATTTGCGCGGGGGGGAAGTCCGGGAAGACATGGGCATGCAGCGCCGTTTTGAAGAACATCAGGAAGGTGGTGCTGACCACCGCGCCGACGCCGACCGCTGCGCCCAGCAGCAGTGCGCCGACCAGCGCCGTTCGCAGCCGCAGCATTTGAGCGCCCAGCCGCCGCCAGACCTGCATCGTTGCGTACAGCAGCGCCGTCCCCGCGCCGAGCAGCGCGACCGGCAGCACATGATTGTCTTCCAGGCTGAACCACACGAACACCAGCACCGCCCAGCCGAACGCCAGCCAACGCAGCGCACGTGGATAGGGCGGTACGCGCACGTCGTTCATGCCTTCACGCGCGCGTGCTGGATGACCGGGCGTTCGTACTCGATGTCAAGTTCAAAGCGGAAGATATGCGACTCGTAGGGTTCCAGGTAGATAAACAATCCCTCGTGCGTCAGTTCGCCGCCATGCCGCACATACTCCACCCCGTCGGTCACATCGAACAGCTTCCAGCGCTTCTGCCGCGCCAGTTCGCTCCAGTAACCCAGGTTGATGCGCCCATACGAATGTTCGCCCGTGAGGTTGACCACAATCAGCCGATAACGTTTACTTACGGCGTCGCGCCAGCCATAAGCCAGCAAGTTGCGGTTGCTGTGGTCTTCCGGGCTGGTCTGCCAGACCTCGAACAGGTAGAACTGCCCGCGTTCATACGACGGGTCCAGTGTTTCCCACAACAGGCGGCGGTAGTACTCTTCCAGTTCGGGGTGCAGCTCTTCATCCGGTTGGCGTCCGATCTGGACAGGCAGCTTGACTGTGCGCCCGAGGAACTGCCCGTCATGCAGCAGCACCGCGCCCGGCAGCGTACAGATCAGCGTGGCGGCTGGCAGGCTGCGCTCTTCGCCCAGATGCGCAAAGGCGCGATGCTCGTCATGATTTTCGATGAAACGGATCAGGTGCTTCTGATAGTCGATGTCTGCCAGCAGATGTTGGCGGAGTTTCTGCACATCGCCGCTGCCGATGCGGTCGTAGAGCGTTTTGTCATAGGCATAATCGAAGCCCTGCTGTATGATGTCGTACTCTTTGTCCCAGTAGACTTCGGCAATGAACATGAAGTCGGGGTACTGAGCGCGCACCTGCGGCACGATCTCCTGCCAGTAGTCGCGTTGCGGGCGCGGACCGATATTACAGCCCGCCCACGTTCCGGCGAAAATATCGTTCATCATCAGCATCGCCATATCGCAGCGCACGCCGTCACACTGGCTGGCAATGTCCAGCAGCGTGAACACCACCGCCTGACGCACAGTCGGGTGGAAGACATTCAACTGCACCGTATCTTCCCAGCCAGGAAAGTACGGGTCGCGCCCGTGCGCGATGATCCAGTCCTTGCCATCGAAACGCTTCGCCTTGAAGAAGACATCCGGGCGCGCTTTCTGCTGATCTTTCGTCCCGGTAATCACGAACTCGGGCTGCTTCGCCCATTCGTGATCCAGTCCGACATGATTGGGGACATAGTCGAGCATGATCTTGACGCCGCGCTGCCGCAGCCGTTCGCGCAGCCGCGCCAGCGCCGCCCGCCCGCCAATGCTGTCTTCAACGCGATAATCGGCAATCGCATACGCCGAGCCGATGACATCCGCATCCGTGATATCTGGCAGTGCGCCGCGATACTCGTGCTTGTACTTGAGCGCGTTTGCTCGCCCTTTTTCCCCGCGCTGCCAGATGCCCATGAACCAGATAATGTCGATACCCGGCTTGCTTACATCGTCAAGCACTTCATCCGGGATGTTATCAAGCGTGATGGTGTAGCCGTAGGTTTCACTCAGAGTCGTCAGCCAGACGCGCGTGTTGATCTGATAAATAAACGGCTTGTTACGCCACGAAGCCATATAATGAAGCCCCCTCGAATATTTCGGCTGCAAAGCCTTGCTATAGTAACCCTGCCGCTATCCAATCAGGATTAACCAACGCTGTGAAAATGCGTAGTATTGGATAATGCGTTATCATGACGTGATTATAGCGTGTTGAACGTTTCAAAGTGCTAACGTCGCCGCCTTGCAGAGCAACTTGCAAGTCTGCATTTGTAAGCTTACATTTACCTCACCCCCGTCCCCTCTCCGCGCGCGGAGAGTGGTGAGACTCGAAGTCGAGCAGCATTGGCGCGGGGTGAGGTCCAAATCAAAGGTGTTACTGCATGTCCTCTCTATATTTCGTCACCCCCGCTGATGCGCCGCAGGTTGAGCAGATCCCCGGCATTCACCGCCGCACGATGGCGACCAGCGAGCGCGTGATGTTGTGTGAATTCTTTCTGGAACGTGACGCAGTTGTACCGCCCCATCAGCATCCGGCGGATCAGGTGGGCTATGTGGTTTATGGTAAATTAGAGTTGACGGCGGCGGGCGAAACGCGCGTCTGTATGCCGGGCGATACCTATCAGATACCGGGCGGCGTCGAGCACAGCGCGAAGTCGCTGGTGGATACGCTGCTGGTGGAAGTGTTCGCGCCGCCACGCGAAGAGTTAAGGTATAAGTAGTGTAAGTGTGTGAGGGTTGTGCGATGGACAGTTACGAACCGAGACGACGCAGCAGGGCGCGTGATCGTGTGCAGGCGCGCCAGCAGCGGCGGCAGCCGATGGCAGTACCGCGCAGCATGACGGACGATGCCAGTCCGTCGCGCACACCACGCCAGCCACGCCCGTCTGTCACGCTGCCCAAACTGCCACCACTTCCCAACCTCCGAACAAGGGACTTCAGTCCCTTGCGCAGTTCCTCGCAAAGCAGTGGTGGCATTCCGCAGGTAGGCGGGCTGCTCCACCAGGCGCGCTTTGTCTTTAACGAATTGTGGTGGCGCGCCACGCACACGCCGCAACTGCTCTGGCTGGTCGGCGGCATCGCCGCGATGACGGTTGTCCTGTTCGTGTTGGTCAACCTGTTCAGTGGGCGCATCTTCCCGAATATCTACGCCCTGGGTGTGCCACTGGCAGGGTTGACGGTGGACGAAGCAACGGCGCAGCTGGAGCGCGTCTGGTCGCGCGATATGACGATCACATTTGCCGATGGCGCGCGCACATGGGAAGCGCCGCCCGGCGCGCTCGGCTTGCAATTTGACGCGCGCAAGACTGCTGAAGCGGCGCGCGGGTCAGGGCTGGCAGGTATTCCGTTCGGCGTCACGATTACGCCTGTCGTCGCCCTGGTGGATGAACTGCGGGCGCAGAACTTTCTGCTCGATCTGTCGTTGCAGGCGAATGTTACGCCGCAAAACGCGGGTTTCCGCTGGCAAGAAGGACAACTGATCACCGTCTCAGCGGGCGAGGGGCGCACGCTGGACGTAGCCGAGACGCTCGGCGTGCTGCTTGATGAGCCTGCGCGTGTTGTGGATGCGCGGCGTCTGGAACTGGCGATGGTGCCGGTGCTGCCGGATGCCAGCGAAGCGGCGGGGTATCTGGAGGCAGTCAGCACATTTACGAGCCAACAGTTCATGCTCAGCGGTTACGATCCGTTCACTGACGAGACCATCAGCTGGTCTGTTGATCGCGATACCTTGACCAGTTGGCTGGAAGCAGGTGTGGACGGCATCCGGCTGCGCGCCGACGCCTTCCGCCAGTTCTTGCAGGCGCAATCGAACAGCCTGAACGCGGATCCTGATGGGCTGCGCTTCATCGAGCCTGGCGACGCCATCGACAAGATGCAGGAAGCGATCAACGCCGGTGTGCCGCAGGTGGTGGTGCGCATTCGTTACCGCGCCACGACCTATGAAGTCGTCTCCGGCGATACCGGCTTCCGTATCTCGCGCAAGACGGGCATCCCGTTCTATCTGATTCAGCAGGCGAACCCAAACCTCGACTGGGAGACGACAATCCTCAGTCCGGGCGATATCATCAACCTGCCCTCGCGCGACCTGACGATGCCCGTAGACCCTACGCCGACCAAGCGCATCGTCGTCAACCTGAATACGCAGTCGATGATTGCCTATGAAAACGGGCAGCCCGTGTTTCAGTGGGCGATCTCGTCGGGCATGAGTACTGCGCCGACCTCGCCCGGCATTTATCAGATTCTCAGCCAGCAGGATATCGCCAGCGGCAGCAGTTACACGCTCTGCGGTGAACGCGGCTGTGGGTCATGGCAGATGTATTGGTTCATGGGCTTGTATGAAGTTGTGCCCGGTTTGATGAATGGCTTTCACGGGGCAGTGCTGCTGCCCAATGGGACGTATCTGGGCGGTGGCAATGTCGGGCAGCCGTATACGTTTGGCTGTGTGATGTCTGAAAACAGCAATGCTGAACAGCTCTATAACTGGGCAGAGATCGGTACGGTGGTCGAAATCGTCTCGAACGAGTTCCCACCCGTGAGTCCGTTGGGGATGCAGACCGTCCAAGCAACGGGAGGCATTTAGCGAGAATTGTCAACCATCAAACGACGGATTTTGTGCAATTTGCATTAAACCGTCTTGACATTTCCTTAATATCGGATAAGCTAATCACCAGAAATATAAACCGTGTGAGGCACACCTAGACAACCTTTTTGAGAATACATTTACAGCCTCACACTGCACACCCAATGCCCCACACCTGTGGGGCATTTTTGTTTTGTGGATGAAAGCATTGTGAAATGCGTAAAACTTCCTGATAGTACCGATTTCTCAATTATTCATTCTTAATAAACCGCAATTTCGCCGCTATACTTAAAACAGAATGGAACGGCAAGACTGCCCTAGAAGGGCGGGGCAAAGCGACGTATGGTAGAAAGACACGAACCCACCCATTTACAAACCCGCCACCTTCAACCTGTGGCTTCAGGCAATACCGCACCACTGAATCTGGGCAACACAGGTCCTTTGGATGTGGAACTGCCGTGGGTGATCGAAATGCGTGTGGTCGGGACGCCGACGACGCTCCAGGCAAAGGTGCAGGAGCAGATGCTAATCGGGCGCAGCGACAGCGAGCAGGGCATCTTCCCGGAGATTGATCTGCTGCCTTACAACGCCTTTGCGGGAGGTGTATCGCGTCGCCACGCCATTATCGAAATGCACGATGGCCGCCTGTTCCTGAAAGACCTGAAAAGCACCAATGGCACACGTCTGAACAACGTGCCGCTGACTCCGAACGAACTGTATCGGCTGCGACATGGCGATCAGGTGTCGTTCGGGCAGGTGCGAGTGCAGGTTTTGTTTTCGGTTGTGCCTGCTCATGATTCGACCATGCGCTTCAAGGTGACGGGCAAACTGATGACGCAGACGCAGGAACTGGCGCGTTTGCAGCATAACAAACACATTCTGGTTGTTGAAGATGATCCCAGCGTCGGTGAAGTCTTTAGACTTGCGCTGCAACGTGCAGGCTACCAGGTGACGCATGTCAACAGTGTCGTCAATGCTTTGAGCATCGTGATTCAGGGGATGCCGGATGGCATTGTGCTGGATTTGATGCTGCCGGACTTTAACGGTCTGGATTTTCTCCGTTACGTGCGCAAAAACAATCCGCATTCCGCTGTACCTATTCTGGTCGTCTCTGCCGCGTCCGGTGGTTACCAGATTTCGCAGGCACAGGACGCGGGCGCGGACATGTTCCTGCCCAAACCCGTCAGCGTCGAAGATCTGCTGACGTCGGTGAGTAATCTCCTGGGACTGAAACCCGTTATCGAAGCATAAACTGCTTGCCCCCTGTAGCCCGTGCAGCGTTACAATCCCCACAAAATTCAAATGCACCTCACCCCTGACCCCTCTCAAAAGGAGAGGGGCGCAGAGTCCGCATGAAATCGTCTGTAGGCGGGGCGAGGTTATGGGGGGCATTATGGCAATCACCAGACAGGACGCACTCGACTATCATCGACAGGGACGACCGGGCAAGATCGAAGTCACTCCCACCAAACCACTCGCAACACAACGCGATCTTTCGCTCGCGTACTCGCCCGGTGTGGCGGAGGCGGTTCTGGAGGTCGAACGCGAACCCCTCAGCGCCTACGAACTAACCGCGAAGTCAAATCTGGTCGCTGTCATCAGCAATGGCACCGCGATCCTGGGACTGGGCGATCGCGGCGCGCTGGCTTCCAAGCCTGTCATGGAAGGCAAAGGCGTCCTCTTTAAGAAATTTGCCGATATCGACGTGTTCGACATCGAGATCGACGCCAAAACACCCGCCGAAATGATCAGCGTCATCAAAGCGCTGGGACCCACGTTCGGCGGCATCAATCTGGAAGACATCAAAGCACCGGAATGCTTTGAGGTTGAACGGACACTGCGGGAACTGCTGCCGATCCCGGTCTTTCACGACGACCAGCATGGCACTGCGATTATTAGCGGTGCGGCGCTGCTCAATGCCTGCGAGGTATTGGGCAAGCGACTGGATACCTTGCGCGTCGTCATCAACGGGGCAGGGGCAAGCGCCATCGCATCCGGTGAGTTTTATGTCAGCCTGGGCATTCGCCGCGAAAACATCCTGATGGTTGACTCAAAAGGCGTGCTCTACGCCGGGCGCGAGGACAACCTGAACGAATACAAGGCACGCTTCCTTAATTACACGCACGCGCGGACGCTCGAAGAGGCGCTGGTCGGTGCGGATGTTATGCTCGGCTTGTCGGTGGCGGGGTCGGTCACGCAGGCGATGGTCGAGCGCATGGCGCCCAACCCGATTGTGTTTGCACTGGCGAACCCGACACCGGAGATTATGCCGGAAGAGGTGCTTGCCGTCCGTCCGGATGCCATCATCGGCACTGGACGTAGTGATTATCCCAATCAGGTCAATAACGTGTTGGGCTTCCCGTTCATCTTCCGCGGGGCGCTCGATGTCTACGCGACGACGATCAACGAAGAGATGAAACTGGCGGCGGCGCGCGGGCTGGCGGCGCTGGCGCACGAAGATGTACCAGACAGTGTGTTGAGCGCTTACGGGCTGACCTCGCTCAAATTCGGACGCGAGTACCTGATCCCGAAACCGCTGGATCCGCGTGTACTGTTGTGGCTTGCGCCCGCCGTTGCTGAAGCCGCCATGCGTTCCGGCGTGGCGCGGCGGCAGATCGATCTGGACGCTTACCGCGAGGAACTGATCCAGCGGCAGGGCGCAGGGCAGCAGGTGCGCAACCAGATCATCAGTAAGGCGAAACTCGGCGCCAAGCAGCGCATCGTCTTCCCCGAAGGTGACGACCCGAAGATCATCCGCGCGGCGGCGCGTGTGCAGGAAGAAGGTATAGGCGTGCCGATCCTGCTTGGTCGCCCGGAGCAGGTGCAGGCGCAGATCGCGGAACTGGGCTTGGCGTTTGAGCCGCAAATCTACGAACCCGCCGTCGAGATCGAAAAGCGCGCCACGTATGCCCGCGCTTTCTATGAGATGCGCCAGCGCAAGGGCGTGAGCAAGACAACGGCGGAGCGGCTGGCGGGCAGCCGCATGACGTTCGGGTTGATGATGCTGCAAATGGGCGATGCGGACGCCTATCTGAACGGACGCTCGCACGAATACCCAGACGTGATCCGTCCGGCGCTGCAAATCTTCCACACGCGTCCGGGCGCACACATCGCCAGCGGCCTCTATATCATGGTCGTCAAGCGGCGCGTCTACTTTTTCACTGACGCGACGGTGAACATTGACCCCGACGCGGAGACGCTGGCACAGATCGCGATTCTCTCGGCGGATTTCGCGCGCACGCTTGGCATTGAGCCGCGTGTTGCCATGCTGTCGTTCTCGAACTTTGGCAGCGCGCCGCACCCGTTCTCAAACAAGGTGCGCGATGCAGCGCGCATCGTACAGACCAAGCGCCCGGACATCATCTGCGATGGCGAGATGCAGGCGGATACCGCCGTGATCCCGGACATCGTGGAGCAGCGCTTCCCGTTCAGCCAGGTGCGTGATGCCAACATTCTGGTCTTCCCAGATTTGCAGTCCGCCAACGTCAGCTACAAGCTGCTATCGCGGTTGACGGACGCGGAGGCGATCGGTCCGATTCTGCTCGGCGTCGGCGCGCCGATCCATGTGTTGCAGGCGGGCGATGATGTCGAGGACATTGTGGCAATGGCGGCGGTCGCGGCGGTGGACGCGCAGAGCCGAGGATAGGGGATCAATAACGGACGAGGCATGCCTCGTCCCTACACAACCAACGTCAAACGTAGGGACGACGCATGCGTCGTCCGTCAACGTTCGCTCACATACCCTTGACTTCACCATACCCCCCTGATACCATTGCGACTCACGTCAACACGGCGCGTAACCTCTCGAAAATGAGGCAATGCAGCGCTGAACTGAGCGAAGGTGGCGAAAGCGTTCCGCAGGGCGGTCTAGCTCGCCATAAGGTCAGCAGCATAAGGCGTTTGCTCGTTTCGGGTACGCCTTTTTGCTTGCCTAAAGCAAGCTAACAGCATTTGGAGTTGTTTTATGCCAACCATTAACCAGTTGGTGCGCAAGGGTCGCAAACCGAAGAACTGGAAGAGCAAATCGCCCGCTCTTCAGTACAGCTTCAATGTTTATGACCAGCGCCGCACCCGCACCCAGAAGGGTTCACCGCAGAAGCGTGGTGTTTGCACCGTCGTTAAGACGATGACCCCCAAGAAGCCGAATTCGGCGCTGCGCAAGGTCGCGCGTGTTCGTCTGTCGAACGGCATCGAAGTCACCGCCTATATTCCGGGCGAAGGACACAGCCTTCAGGAACACAGCGTCGTGCTGGTGCGCGGCGGTCGTGTGAAGGACCTTCCCGGTGTGCGTTACCACATTGTGCGCGGTTCGCTCGATACCGATGGTGTCAAGAACCGTAAGCAGGGACGCAGCAAGTATGGTGCCAAGCGTCCGAAACCAGGGCAGCCAGCACCCACAGGCAAGAAGAAGTAGAGGTTAGCAAGCGATGTCACGACGTAATAAACCGCCAAAGCGCCAGACGCCGCCCGATGGCAAGTACAACAACCTGCACGTCCAGATGATCATCAACCGGATGATGTACGGCGGCAAGAAGAGTGTTGCCACGAGCCTGATGTACGGCGCGTTGGATTTGATTGAAGAACGCATGAAGCGTCATCCGGTCGAAGTGCTGGAAGCCGCGCTGCGCAACGTCATGCCCGCCATTGAAGTCAAGCCGATGCGCGTCGGCGGGGCGACCTACCAGGTCCCCGTCGAAGTGCCGCACGAACGCTCGATTACGGTGGCGATGCGCTGGATTTTGGACAACGCGCGCAATCGCGGCGGTCGCAACATGAGCGAAAAGCTGGCGGCTGAATTGATGGATGCGTTTAACGGGCAGGGCAATTCGGTCAAGAAGAAAGACGACACGCATCGTATGGCGGAAGCCAACCGTGCGTTCGCCCATTTCCGGTAAATAGTACCTCACCCCATGCGCGAACGCGCGAGTGAGGGTGAGGTTGGCAGACTTTCAGTCTCTAGTGTGAGTAAAGAGCAAGCGAGAGAACATGGCGAAGAAAATCGAAGCGGTAGGCGATCTCAATAAAGTCCGCAACATCGGCATCATTGCCCACATTGACGCGGGCAAGACGACGACGACCGAACGCGTTCTGTACTACACCGGTATGGTTCACAAGATCGGTGAAGTACACGAAGGCGCAGCGACCACCGACTACATGGAACAGGAACGCGAGCGCGGTATCACCATCACGGCTGCTGCTATCACCGCGCAGTGGAACGGGCATCAGATCAACGTTATCGATACCCCCGGTCACGTCGACTTCACCGCTGAAGTGCAGCGCAGTCTGCGCGTGCTGGACGGCGGCGTGGTTGTGTTCGATGGTGTTGCGGGTGTCGAACCGCAGTCGGAAACCGTGTGGCGTCAGGCGAATACGTATGGCGTGCCGCGTCTTTGCTTTGTCAACAAGATTGACCGCACAGGCGCGAACTTCCAGCGCTGTGTCGATATGATCGTCGAACGTGTCGCGGGCAACCCGGTCGTGATCCAGATGCCCTACGGCGAAGGCTCGGACTTCAACGGCATTATTGACTTGATCGAGATGAAGCTCATCACCTACGAAGGTGACATGGGCAACGACATCAAGTATCACGATGTTCCGGAATCGCACCGCGAGCAGGCGGAAACCCGCCGCCAGGAAATGATCGAAAAGGTGGTCGAAAATGACGACTTCCTGACCGAGAAGTACCTGATGGGCGAAGAGATCACCAACGAAGAACTGCTGCCCGCCATGCGTGCGGCAACCATCGCGGGCAAGATTCAGCCTGTGCTGTGCGGTTCGGCCCTGAAGAACAAGGGCGTGCAAACGCTGCTCGACCGCGTGGTCGACCTGCTGCCGTCGCCGCTGGATATTCCGCCCGTCACGGGGACGCACCCCAAGACGGACGAAGAACTGGTGCGCAAGGCGGATAGCAGCGAACCGACCGCGGCACTGGTCTTCAAGATCATCACCGACCCGTTTGTCGGGCGCCTCGCTTTCTTCCGCGTCTATTCGGGCGTGGTCAAGGCGGGCTCGATGATGATGAACACGACCAAGGGCAACCGTGAGCGTGTGGGTCGTATCGTGCGTATGTTCGCGGACCGTCGTGAAGACATCGAAGAAGTGCGCGCGGGCGATATCGCGGCAGTGTTGGCGCTGAAGGATACTTTCACAGGCGACACGCTTGCTGACGAAAACAACCCGATTGTGCTGGAGAAGATCAGCTTCCCGGAACCGGTCATCGAAGTCGCGGTCGAGCCGAACACCAAGGGCGACCAGGACAAGATGGGCAACGCGCTCCGTCGTCTGGCGGAAGAAGACCCCACCTTCAAGATCGAGGTTGACGACAAGCTCGGTCAGACCAAGATCAAGGGGATGGGTGAGCTTCACCTCGAAGTGCTGGTGGACCGCATGAAGCGCGAATTTGGCGTGGAAGCGACTGTTGGCAAGCCGCGTGTGGCGTATCGCGAAACGATCACCCGCGCGGTGCGCGAAGATACGACCTTCAAGCGGCAGACGGGTGGTTCTGGTCAGTATGCCCGCGTCGTGGTCGAGTTTGAACCGATCACCGACGAAGAAGAACTGGCGCAGACGAAAGATGGTCTGCTGTTCGTGGATGCCATCCGTGGCGGCACCATCCCGCGCGAATTCATCCGCCCGACCGAAAACGGTATCCGTGAAGCGGTGCAGGGCGGCGTGCTGGCGGGCTACCCGATTGTCGGCATCAAGGCGACGCTGGTAGACGGCGCGTTCCACGATGTTGACTCGTCGGAAATGGCGTTCAAGGTCGCGGGCAGCATGTGCCTGAAGGAAGCCTTCCGCAAGGGCAAGCCGGTGCTGCTGGAGCCGACGATGAAGGTCGAAGTCGTCGTCCCCGATGAATACACGGGTACGATTGTCGGCGATATTTCGTCACGGCGCGGCATCATCGCGGGCATGGAACCGCGCGGCGCAGGCAGCACGTCGGTTCGCTCCAACGTGCCGCTTGGCGAAATGTTCGGTTACGCCACCCAGGTGCGTAACATGACGCAGGGGCGTGGGAGCTTCACGATGGAATTCGAGAAGTACTCGGTTGCGCCGCAGTCGATTGCAGACGAAGTCATCAAGGGTTCGTCGTAACAACACCTCACCCCCCAACCCCCTCTCCGTAATACGGAGAGGGGGAGGCGAGCGCAGCGAGCAGGGGGTGAGGTTTCTAAAGGGTTTGATCCCACGACGCTCGCAAGAGTGTTTGAAGCGCAGTATTGCCGGGATGTTATAGATAGCGAAGCAAGAGGGAAAAGCATGGCGAAGGAAAAGTTCTCGCGTAATAAACCGCATGTGAACATCGGTACCATCGGTCACGTTGACCATGGTAAGACGACACTGACCGCCGCGATCACCAAGACGCTGGCGCTGGCGGGTAAGGCGCAGAAGATGGCGTATGGCGATATCGACAACGCGCCAGAAGAACGCGCTCGCGGTATCACCATCAACATTCGTCACGTTGAATACGAGACTGATGCGCGCCACTATGCGCACGTAGACTGCCCCGGTCACCGTGACTATATCAAAAACATGATCACCGGTGCCGCCCAGATGGACGGTGCGATCCTCGTCGTCAGCGCACCCGATGGTCCCATGCCCCAGACGCGCGAACACGTTCTGCTCGCCCGTCAGGTGGAAGTGCCGGCGATGGTGATCTTCCTGAACAAGGTCGATCAGCTTGATGACCCGGAACTGCTGGAACTGGTCGAACTGGAACTGCGTGAACTGCTCTCCGGCTACGAATTCAGCGAAGACACGCCGATTGTGCGTGGCTCGGCGCTGGCTGCCAACGAAAGCGCCAGCAACGACATCAACGCGCCCGAATATGCCCCGATTCTGGAGCTGATGAAGGCAGTTGATAACTGGATCCCGACTCCGCAGCGCGAAACCGACAAGCCGTTCCTGATGCCTGTCGAAGACGTGTTCACCATCAAGGGGCGCGGTACGGTCGTGACCGGTCGTGTCGAACGCGGCACGCTGAAGAAGAACGAAGAAATCTCGATCATCGGTCTGCGTGATGAAGTCATGAAGACCATCGTGACGGGTATCGAAATGTTCCACAAGGAACTGGACAGCGCCGAAGCGGGCGACAACGCGGGTATTCTCCTGCGCGGTATTGAACGTACCGATGTCGAACGCGGTATGGTGCTTGCCAAGCCGAACAGCATCACCCCCCACAAGCGCTTCATGAGCGAAGTGTATATCCTGAAGAAGGAAGAGGGTGGTCGTCACAAGGCGTTCTTCAACGGTTACCGTCCGCAGTTCTACATCCGCACGATGGATGTGACCGGTACGGTGACCCTGCCGTCGGGCGTGGAAATGGTCATGCCTGGTGACAACGTGAACCTCGAAGTCGAGCTGATCACCCCGGTGGCGCTCGAAAAGGGTTCCAAGTTCGCCATCCGTGAAGGTGGTCTGACCGTCGGCGCAGGTGTCATCACCGAAGTCCTCAACTAAGACACCGCGAGATTACGATAAGCTGCACTGTGCGCTGCCGGGGTATCCCGGCAGCGCACTCGTAAGCAGCGACCATGAGGGAGGCTGAACGTGAAAAACAAAATTCGCATCCGTCTGAAGGCTTATGACCATCGCGTGCTGGATCAATCAGCACAGCGTATTGTCGAAACCGCAGAACGCACGGGTGCGCGTGTCGTGGGTCCCGTCCCGCTGCCGACGAAACGTGAGCGCTTCACGGTGCAACGGTCGTCGTTCATCGACAAGGACTCGCAGGAACATTTCGAGATTCGCACGCACAAGCGGCTGATCGAAGTATTGGACCCGGATAGCAAGACGATTGATACGTTGATGCGGCTTAATTTGCCTGCGGGCGTGGACATCGAAATCAAGATTTAGTGTGCGTATGCGGGCAGATGCCGCCCGCCAATGCGCGACGAAAAGTGGGGGGCGACATCTCGCCTTAAGATGACCCCTGTGGAGGCGAAAGCAGTATGAAAGGCATTATCGGCAAGAAAGTGGGCATGACCCAGGTGTTTGACGAGAAGGGGAACGCCGTTCCCGTGACCGTCATCCAGGCGGGTCCCTGCTATGTAACACAGGTTCGTACGGCTGATCGCGATGGCTATGTCGCGGTGCAGCTCGGTTTCGAGGAGACCAAGCCGCAGCGCCTGACGCGCGGTCAACTCGGTCACTTGAAGCGCAATACCCTGCCCGCCCTGCGCGTGCTGCGTGAGTTCCGTCTGAAGGACGGCGGCGCGGACGTGGCAGAAGGTCAGGAGATCAAGGCAGACGTGTTCGAGAAGGGCGAGCGCGTTGACGTGATCGGTAGGTCGAAGGGGCGTGGGTTCACCGGTACGATCAAGCGTCACGGGTTCCATCGCCAGCCGAAGACTCACGGTCAAAGCGACCGCGAGCGCGCACCCGGTTCCGTCGGTTCAACCACCTTCCCCGCGCGTACCTTCCCCGGTCAGCGCATGGCGGGTCGCAGCGGCAATGTCCGCGTGACGGCAGAAAATCTGGAAGTGATCGTCGTGGACGCCGAGAAGAATTTGCTCGCCGTGCGCGGTTCGGTCCCAGGTGCCAATGGTGGGATCGTCGTGGTCAAGCCCGCGCGTCCTCGTCGCTGGACGAGCAAGAAGAAATAACAGGCGCGTGAGGAGTGATGACGATGGAAGTTCCAGTTCTGGATATGAACGGTAAGCAGATCAACACGATTGAACTGCCCGCCGATATCTTCAATATCGAAAAAATCAACGTCGGCTTGATGCATCAGGCGTATGTGCGCCAGATGGCGGGGCTGCGTTTGGGGACGCACAGCGTCCAGCGCCGCAGCGAAGTCAGCCGCACGTCGGCAAAGATGTACAAGCAAAAAGGCACGGGGCGCGCCCGTCACGGCTCGCGCGATGCGACGCAGTTCGTCGGTGGCGGTCGCCCGATGGGTCCCAGGCCGCGCGATTACAGCAAGGACATGCCCAAGAAGATGCGTCGCGGCGCAATTCGCTCGGCATTGAGCGCTTGCCTGCGCGATGGGCAGCTTGTGTTTGTGGATCGGTTGGCGATTGATACGCCGAAGACCAAAGAAATGAACGGCATTCTGCGCAACCTGGCGGGCGAACACAGCAAGCTCGTCCTGGTGGCACAGCGCAATGAAAACGTCGAACGCAGCGTGAACAACCTGCCGGACGCCAAGACGCTGCGCGCCAGCTACCTGAACGTGCGCGACATGCTCACCTACGACCGGGTCATCGTTCCGCTGGACGCCCTGGACGTGATCAAGCAAATCTGGGGATTGGAGAAGGCGGACAATGGCTAAACAGGCAGACCTGCATCTGTATGATGTGCTGCTGCGCCCGGTCATTACCGAAGAAGCGCAGCGCCTGATGCACGAACAAGGAAAGTATGTTTTCGAGGTCGCGCGCGAAGCAAACAAGGCGCAGATCAAGCAAGCAGTCGAAACCATTTTCGATGTGACCGTCAAGAAGGTCAACACGATGGTGATGCCCGCCAAGCGCGGGATGCGCGGTCGCTACGAGTACTGGCGTAGCAAGGAATGGAAGAAGGCGATTGTGACGCTCGATGGCGACGACACAATCGAACTGTTCAACGTGTAAGGCGGCAGACGATGGCGATTAAAGTATACAAACCCACGTCGGCGGGGCGTCGCGGCATGACCGGACACTCGTTTGACGAAATCACAAAGTCCAAGCCGGAATGGTCGCTGACCGAGCCGCTGCGCAAGCGCGGCGGGCGCAATAACATGGGGCGCGTCACCGTCCGGCATCGCGGTGGTGGTCACAAGCGCCGCTACCGTCTCATCGACTTCAAGCGTGACAAGTTCGATTGCGCCGCCGTAGTCGCCGCGATTGAATACGACCCCAATCGTTCGTCGCGCATTGCGCTGCTGCAATACGAAGATGGCGAAAAGCGCTACATTATCGCGCCTCTGGGCGTGAAGGTGGGCGACCGCATCGCCAATGGCGAACTGGCGGAAATCCGCCCCGGCAACGCGCTCTACATCCGCGATATTCCCGTCGGTACGCAGATTCACAATATCGAACTGCTGCCGGGCAAGGGCGGTCAGATGGCGCGGTCGGCAGGTGTTTCGGCACAGCTGCTCGCCAAGGAAGGCATCTACGCCCAGGTGCGTCTGCCCAGCGGCGAAGTCCGGCTGGTGCATGAACGCTGCATGGCGACGATCGGGCAGGTTGGCAACACCGACCACGGCAATATCAAACTGGGCAAGGCGGGGCGCAAGCGCTGGATGGGCTGGCGTCCTGAAGTGCGCGGTATCGCAATGGACCCCGGTGGTCACCCACACGGTGGTGGTGAAGGTCGTTCCGGCATCGGTATGCCCGGCCCGAAGACGCCGTGGGGCAAGCCGGCGCTGGGCAAGCGCACGCGCCGTAACAAGCGCACGTCCGGTTTCATCGTGCGTCGGCGCAGCAACAAGCGTGGCTAGGCAAGGTAGGTAAAGATGTCGCGTTCACTCAAAAAGGGACCTTTCATTAGTCCCAAGCTGCTCAAAAAAGTTGAGAAGCTGAACCAGGAAAACAAGAAGACCGTCATCAAGACCTGGAGCCGTGCCAGCACGGTCTTCCCGCAGATGGTCGGTCACACCATCGGGGTGCATAACGGCAAGCAGCATGTGCCGATTTACATCACCGAAAATATGGTCGGTCATAAGTTGGGCGAGTTTGCGCCCACCCGCACGTATCGCGGGCATATGGTCGAGAAGAAGAAGAAATAGGGGCAGTGAAATATGGACGTGCGCGCATTCGCAAGTAGCATTTTCATCAGCCCGCAGAAGCTCGGTCTCGTGTGCGATAAGGTACGCGGGTTGCAGGCTGAACAGGCATTGGTCGTGTTGCAGTTTATGCCACAGAAGGGCGCTGAGTTCGTCCACAAACTGCTGGCTTCGGCACTCGCCAATGCAGAGAACAACTTCGATTTGGAACGGGAAGAGATGTACATCTCGACGATTTTCGCTGGCGACGGTCCCGCACTCAAGCGCTTCAAAGCGGGTGCGCGCGGTCGTTACAAGCCGCGCAAGCGTCGCATGTCGCACCTGACGCTCGTTCTTTCGCAGCGAGAGGTCAAGTAAGCTATGGGACGCAAGGTTAACCCGGTCGGGTTTCGTCTG
The DNA here is from genome assembly GCA_033763755.1 of Chloroflexota bacterium. GTDB lineage: Bacteria > Chloroflexota > Anaerolineae > Aggregatilineales > Phototrophicaceae > Flexifilum. Next base: position 29,630 of record JANRJX010000007.1, on the reverse strand, counting down.
AAGATCACGCGCGATTGGGATGCCCGCTGGTTCGCCCAGGGCAGCCGCTATCGCGATCAACTGCAAGAGGATTTCGCCATCCGTCGCTTCATCGCGAAGGAAGCGGAAAAGGCAAGCGTATCGCGCGTCGAAATCGAACGCTTTCCGAACCAGCTGGCGGTCACGGTGCATACGGCGCGTCCGGGCATTTTGATCGGTAAGAAGGGCGAAGGCGTGAAGAAGCTGCGCGTCGGCTTGCAAGAGCTGACGGGCAAAGCGGTCAAGGTGGACATCGCCGAGATCGACAAGCCAGATACGGATCCGTATCTGATCGCGGTCAGCATCGCCGGGCAGTTGGAACGCCGCATCGGTCACAGCCGCGCCATCAAGCGTGCGCTGAGCCAGGCAATGCGCCAGGGCGCGCTGGGCGTGAAGATCGAAGTCAGCGGTCGTCTGGCGGGCGGCGATATGGCGCGGCGCGAATGGGCGTCTGAAGGGCGCGTCCCGCGCAGCACGCTGCGTGCGAACCTGGAGTTCGCTCGTGCGGAAGCGCTGACGACCTTCGGACGTATCGGCGTCAAAGTGTGGATTTACAAGGGCGAAGTGATTGGGCAGCAGCAGGAAAACAATAACAAGAAGCTGGTTCCCGGTGACGCCTACGTAAGTCCGTAACGTGGTGTTGGTGAAGGAGTATCTGCATCATGTTGATGCCCAAGCGTGTGAAGTATCGTAAGCAGCAGCGCGGTCGTATGCGCGGCAAGGCGTATCGTGGTTCAACGGTGTCGTTTGGCGAGTTTGGTCTGCAAGCGCTGGAACCGATCTGGCTGACCAGCCGTCAGATTGAAGCCGCGCGCCGCACGATGGTTCGTTTTATCAAGCGTCGTGGCAAGATTTGGATCCGCGTGTTCCCGGACAAACCTTTTACCAAGCGTGCAGCGGAAACGCGCATGGGCAGTGGTAAGGGTCCGGTGGAATACTGGGTCGCGGTCGTTCGCCCCGGTTTTATCCTGTTCGAGATGGGCGGGGTGAGTGAAGAAGAAGCGCGCGAGGCGCTGCGTCTTGCTGCCTTCAAGCTGCCCATCAAGACCAAGTTCGTCAAGCGTATTGACCCGATTTCGGGCGTGGAGACGGCTTGATCATGGCAGAGTTGATGGACATCCGTGATATTCGCAAGTTGAGCGACGAAAAGCTCAACAACGAATATGAAGACCAGAAGGAAGCGCTCTTTAACCTGCGCTTTCAGAAGGCAGCCGGGCAGATGGAAGACACCAACGCGCTCAAGCGTACCCGTCGTCACATCGCCCGCCTGCTGATGGTGATGCGCGAGCGCGAACGCGCCGCCCAACAGACGAAGTAAAGGTAAGAGCATCATGGCGAACAATCGGCGGCGTCTGGTAGGGCGCGTAGTCAGTGACAAGATGGAGAAGACGGTTGTGGTGTCAATCGAACGCCGCCGTTTGCATCCGCTGTACAAGAAGGTCGTGAAAAGCACCAAGAAGGTGATGGCTCACGATGAAACAAATGCGGTTCCGGTCGGCGCACTGGTACGCATTGTCGAAAGCCGCCCGCTGAGCAAGCACAAGCGCTGGGTGGTGGAAGAGGTCATCTCGGAAACCGCGATTGCAACGGTGGGCGCACTGGCAGATGAAGCAGTCGTCATCGGCGAGGAGACGGAACAATGATCCAGAATGAATCCCGTCTGAAGGTGGCAGATAACACTGGCGCTCAGGAAATCCTCGTCATCCGCGTATTGGGCGGTTCGTTCCGCTACTACGGCGGCATTGGCGATATTGTTGTGGCGACGGTCAAGAGCGCGCAGCCCCAGGGCAGCGTGAAGAAGAGCGATGTCGTGAAAGCGGTCATCGTGCGCGTGGCGAAGGAATATCGCCGCGATGATGGCTCGACCATCCGCTTCGATGACAACGCCGCAGTCATTCTGAACGACGATATGCAGAACCCGCGCGGTACGCGCGTATTTGGACCCGTCGCTCGTGAACTGCGTGACAGAGGCTTTCTGAAAATCGTCTCGCTCGCGCCGGAAACATTGTAAGGGGTGAGGGAGAACGACGATGCAGAGGATTAAGAAGGGCGATACCGTCCAGGTGATCGCCGGTAAGGACCGGGGCGAACGCGGCGAAGTGCTAGCGGTTTACCCTCAGGATAACCGGGTAGTCGTGCAGGGTGCGAACATCGTCAAGAAGCATGAGAAGGCGAAGCAGGTGGGGACGCGTCAGATTCCGGCGCAGATCATCAGCACCGAAGCCGCGCTGAACATGTCGAACGTGATGGTGGTCTGTCCGTCGTGCGATAAATACACCCGCGTCGGCTTCAAAATTCATGAAGACGGCTTTAAGGCGCGCGTGTGCAAAAAGTGCAACGCCGAGATTGACAAGAGGAAGTAAGCGATGCCTGAGTACATGGTGAAACAGCGTTACAAGGATGCGGTCGTCCCGGCTTTGATGCAAGAGTTCGGTTACGACAATGTGATGCAGGTCCCACGCATCGAGAAAATCGTCGTCAACATCGGTGTCGGTAAAGAGATGGATGACTCGAAGGCGCTCGACGGCGCGGTCGAAGACCTGCGCAAGATCACCGGGCAGCAACCGGTGATCACGAAGGCGAAGAAGAGCATTGCTGCCTTCAAACTGCGCGAAGGGCGCGCGATTGGCGTCAAGGTGACGCTGCGCGGCAACCGCATGTGGTCGCTGCTGGAGCGCGTGATTACGATTGCGCTGCCGCGCGTGCGCGATTTCCGCGGCGTGTCGCCAGACACGTTCGACGGGCGCGGCAACTATACGTTGGGTTTACGTGAACAATTGATGTTCCCGGAAATTCAGTACGAAAAGATCGATAAGGTGCGCGGCATGGAAATCACCGTCGTCACCACTGCCAAATCGGATGAGGAAGGTCGCCGGCTGCTCAAGCTGCTCGGTATGCCTTTCCGCGAGAACTAAGGGAGTAGGGACAATGGCAAAGAGATCGATGTCGGCGCGCGAAGGGCGTCGTAAGTATAAAGTACAGGTGCGGAATCGCTGCCAGTTTGTGGACCCCAACTCTGGCAAGATTTGCGGTCGTCCGCGCGGTTACATCCGCCGCTTTGGTCTGTGCCGCATTCACTTCCGCGAATTGGCTCTCAAGGGGCAAATTCCCGGTGTCGTGAAATCGAGCTGGTAAAAGAGGAACACCGATGGTTAACGATCCCATTGCAGACATGCTGACGCGCGTTCGCAATGCGCTGATGATTGGCAGAGACGTTGTGGAAATCCCGTCGTCGAAGCTGAAGGTTGAAATAGCGCGCATCCTCAAAGAAGAGGGCTATATCGAAGATTTTGTGGTCGGTGAGCAGAAGCCATTCGCGCTCATCACCATCCAATTGAAGTATCATGGTTCGCGCCGCCAGCGCACGCCCGTGATCCAGCACCTGGAGCGCGTGAGCAAGCCCGGTCGCCGCGTGTATCGTGGGCGCAAGGACCTGCCGCTGATCCAGAGTGGTATGGGTATCGCGATTGTCACCACGCCAAAGGGCGTGATGACGGCTGCCCAGGCGCGGCGCGAACGCACGGGCGGTGAAGTCCTGTGCTACGTGTGGTAAGAGGAGATTGGGACTATGTCACGTATTGGTAAAAAACCCATCCCGCTTCCCGCGAAAGTGTCGATCACGATTGACGGGCAGCAGGTGACCGCAAAGGGACCGAAGGGCGAACTGAAGCTGAACGTTCACCCGGAGATGTCCATCAAGATGGAAGCGAACGAACTGCTGGTCGAACGTCCGTCGGACGCGCGCCAGCATCGCGCACTGCATGGGCTGACCCGCGCGCTGCTCAACAACATCGTCACGGGCGTGTCGGATGGCTTCCAGCGCACGCTGATTGTTGAAGGCGTCGGTTACGGTGGTGACGTGCGCGGCAATAACCTGGTGATGAAGCTGGGTTACTCGCACGAAATCGTCGTGGAAGCGCCCAAGGACGTCAGCTTTGCGACCGAGAAATCGACTCCGACGACGACGATCATCCGCGTCAACGGTATCGACAAGCAGGTCGTGGGTGAAGTCGCGGCGTACATTCGCAAGCTGCGCCCGCCGGAACCCTATCTGGGCAAGGGCGTGCGTTATTCGGACGAAATTATCCGCCGCAAAGCGGGTAAGACGGGCAAGTAAGGTGAGGGTGGCATGACGAAAATATCTCAGAAAAAGCGTGAAGATCGGCAGCGGCGTCACCGCCGTGTGCGCGCGGTCGTCAGCGGCACAGCAGAGCGCCCACGCCTGAACGTCTTCCGCAGCGAAGCAAACATCTATGCGCAGGTGATTGATGATGTCGCCGGGCATACGTTGGTATCGGCATCGACCATCGATAAAGAGGTCGTGAAGCAGATTGAAGGCAAGACCAAGACCGAGTCGGCGAAGATCGTCGGTCAGATCGTGGCGCAGCGCGCAAAGGAAGCGGGCATCACGACGGTCGTCTTTGATCGTGGTGGCTATCGGTATTTCGGGCGGGTCTCTGCGTTGGCAGCGGGCGCGCGCGAAGGTGGTCTGGAATTCTAAGGCTGGATAACTATGGCGGATGAACAAAAGAAGCCTTCACGCGGCGGCGGTAAGCGCGGCGGCGGTACAGGTGACAAGCAGCGCAGCGGCGGTGGTGAAAACCGCGACGGCGGGCGTGATGGGCGCGAACCACGTGGTGAGCGTCGTGACCGCGAGGAAAAGGAAGAACTGGATGAGCGTGTGGTCGATATTGCCCGCGTCGCCAAAGTGATCAAGGGCGGTCGGCGCTTTGCCTTCCGCACGGTGGTCGTGGTCGGTGACAACAAGGGGCGTGTCGGCATCGGGATTGGCAAGGCGCGCGGCGTGCCGGATGCCATCCGTAAAAGCACGGATCGTGCCAAGCGTCAGCTGCACAAGGTCAACCTGTCTGGCACGACGATCCCGCATCTGGTTGTGGCACGCTATGGCGGCGCGAAGGTGCTGCTGCGTCCGGCTGCGCCTGGTACGGGCGTCATCGCGGGTGGTGGTGTGCGTGCGGTGCTGGAAGCAGCGGGCGTGCGCGACATCCTGACCAAGAGCCAGGGCAGCGGTAACCTGCTGAACGTGGCGATGGCGACGCTGACGGCGCTGCAAATGCTGCGCAGCCCGGAAGAACTTGCTGCCATGCGCGGCAAGGATGTGAACGACGTGCGTCCCTTCTGGGAACGCAAGAAGCGCGAGGTGGCGAGCAATGAGCAGTAATAAGACTCTCAAGATCACGCTGGTCAAAAGCCCCATCTCCTGCCCGAAGGATCAGAAGGCGACTGTGCGTGCGCTCGGTCTGCGCCGCATGAACATGACGTCTGAGCAGGCGGATACGCCCGCTATTCGCGGCATGATCTTCAAAGTCCAACACCTGGTCAAGGTCGAGGAGGCATAAGATGAAACTGCATGATCTGAAACCTAATCCTGGCTCGACGCGCCGCAAGACGCGCGTCGGTCGCGGTATCGCGGCTGGTCAGGGTAAGACCGGCGGTCGTGGTACCAAAGGTCAGGGGTCGCGCAGCGGTGGCAAGAAGCGCCAGTACTTCGAGGGCGGTCAGCTCCCGTTGGTGCGTCGTCTGCCGTTCCGTCGCGGCTTCAATAACCTGTTCAAGATCGTCTACCAGCCCGTGAACCTGGGCGACCTGGAGGCGTTCGACGCAGGCACAACCGTGACGCCGGAACTGCTGGCAGCGCACAACATCATCCGCGATGCGGAACAGCCCATCGTGGTGCTGGGGATGGGCGACCTGACGAAGAAGCTGACCGTGCAGGCGCACCGTTTCAGCAAGTCGGCGGTGGAGCGCATCGAAGCAGCGGGCGGCAGCACCATGAAGCTGGAACTGCTGGTCAAGGGCGCGCGCGCGACGATCAAGAAACTGCCGAAGGAACAACTGGCAGCGTTGAAGGCGCAGCAGCAAGGCTAAAGCAAGCAATTTGAACAAGGGGTTTTGACCCCTTGTCCGTTATAAGGCGCTATACTACGCGCGCAAACGAGTTGCCCACGACGGGCGTAAGACGTGTAAAAGGACTCTGAGCATGATCACGGCTCTCCGTAATGCATTCCGGCTGCCGGATTTGCGTAATAAACTGCTGCTCACCGGGCTTATTCTGGTGATTTACCAGTTCGTGGCGCACGTCCCGGTGATCGGTGTTGAACCCTCGGCACTGAACGAACTGCTGAACAGCGAGGCGAGCGGCATCTTCAATGTGCTGAACCTCTTGAGCGGCGGCGCATTGCAGAACTTCAGTATTATCGCCAACGGCGTGTACCCGTACATTACCGCCTCGATTATTCTGCAAGTCTTGATCCCGCTGGTGCCGCGCCTGGAACAACTCCAGCGTGAGCCGGGTGGTCGCGAGAAGATCGAAAATTACACTTACTGGCTGGCGATCCCGATGGCAGTGTTGCAGACGGTCAGCCAGATTCAGATTTTCAATACCTTCCTCGGCGGCGGTCGGTCGATTATTCCCGGCTTCGGCAGTGACATCCTGCTGACGCTGACGGTGATCATCACTATGACCGCAGGCACGATGTTCGCCGTGTGGCTCGGCAACCTGATCACGCAGGACGGCATCGGCAACGGTCTGTCGATCATCATCTTCTCCGGCATCGTGGCGCGCGCGCCGTCGAACCTGGGACAGTTGATGACCAACTCGACACAGCCCTGGTTCCACCTGATCCTGTTCATCGCGCTGACGATCCTGAGCATCATCGTCATCGTCATCATTCAGGAAGCGGTGCGGCGCATCCCCGTGCAATACGGCAAGCGCGTGCGCGGCAACAAGCAGTACGGCGGCGCAGCCACGCACATTCCGCTGCGCGTCAACCCGGTCGGCATGATCCCGCTGATCTTCGCGCAATCGGTCGTGGCGTTCCCGGCGCTGCTGGTCAACCTGTTCCCGCAGGGTGCCGTCAGCCGCGCGATTAACGAGTCGTTCGGGCAGCAGCAGGGCTTGTTGTACTGGGGCTTCTACTTCATTCTGGTCATCGGCTTCACCTTCATCTACTCGGAAGTGATGATCGGCAATCAGAATCTGGCGGAGAACCTGCAACGCAACGGTGGCTTCATCCCCGGCATTCGCCCCGGCAAGAAGACGCAGGAATATATCACACGCGTGACACGGCGTATTGTGCTGGTTGGCGCGCTGTTCCTGGGTCTGGTCGCAATTTTGCCCGGCATCGTGGACTGGGTGAACCGTATCCTGTTCCCGAACGAAGCGGTGGCAGGTGTGGCAGGCAACCCGGCGCTGGTGCTGGGCGGCTCGGCGCTGATCATCGTCGTGAGCGTGGTCACGGAAACGCTGCGGCAGATCGAAGCGCAGCTCGCCATGCGCAACTACGACCGCTACGGACGGTAACAACGAAATGCCCTCATCCCCTAACCCCTTCTCCCTCAGGGCGAAGGGGAACAATACTCTTTTGGAAGTCCCTCTCCCATCGGGAGAGGGATTTAGGGTGAGGGCTTTGTGCACCACAAACAATACACATAAACCTACCAAAATGAGGCAAAAATGAGCCTGTATATTATTCTGATGGGCGTACAGGGCGCGGGCAAAGGCGAACAGGCGCGCTTTATTCAGGAGACATATGGGATTCCCCAGGTTTCGACGGGGGATTTATTTCGCGCGATGAAGACGCGCACCGACGCACTGGCACAGCGCATCCAGCAGATCATGGCGGAAGGCAAGCTGATCGACGATGACACGACCAATGCGGTTGTGGAGGATCGACTGGCGCAGCCGGACGCGACAAACGGTGTCATTCTGGATGGCTACCCGCGCACACCCGCACAGGCAGAATGGCTGGATGCGTATCTTCAGAAGCAGGGCAAGCGTGTGAACGCCGTGCTGCTGCTGGAACTGGACTTGTATACAGCGTTCAAGCGTTCGTTCGGGCGCATCAAGTCGGACAAGACGGGACGTACTTATAACGTTTACTACAACGCCGACGAACTGGCAGACTGGAAGTTTGAAGATCATCCCGAAGGTGCATACCCGCCGCGTCTGGTAGCGACCCATCGCGATGGCGAACGACTGTCGCGGCGAGCGGATGATGCCAGCGCCGACGCGGTTTTGAAGCGCATCGATACATTTATGAATACCACGACCCCTCTCATCGAGTTTTACAAGCGCAAGCATCCGAGTTTGCTGGTCACGATTGATGCCGCGCAGTCGATTGAACAGGTCAGCGAGCAGATAAGGTCCGCCATTGACATACGTAAGTAAAACAAACCTGCGGTTTGCCAACCGCTTTGTCCCGAAGCCCCAGGCTGAGGCAGAAAAAGTCGTCATCCACCTGAAGACTGACGACGAGATTGCCGTGATGAAGCAGGCAGGGCTGATCGTCTACAACACGCACATGGTTTTGCGCGATATGATCCGCCCTGGCATCAGCACGGGCGAGCTGGATCGTGTCGCGGAAGAGGTGCTGGGCGATCACGGGGCAGTGCCAGTGTTCAAGAATTACCCCAAGAAGGATTCGCCCAACTTCCCGGCGTCGATCACAGTATCGATCAACGAGGAACTGGTGCATGGTGTCCCATCGCCCAATCGCGTCCTCAAAGAGGGTGACATCGTGAGTATCGACTGTGGCTGTACCTACAACGGCTACGTCGGCGACAGCGCGTACACGTGGGCAGTGGGCGAGGTGTCGCCCGCCGTCAAGCGGCTGCTGGATGTGACGCAGGGCGCGCTGATGGAAGCGATCAAGGCGGCGGTGCTGCCCAACGAGACCAAGGATGTCGCGGCAGCAACCGCGCGTTATGTCAATCGCTATGGCTACGATGTGGCGCGTGAATACACCGGGCATGGCGTCGGCAAGACGATGCATGAAGACCCGCAGGTGCCGAACTGGTGGCCCAGCAATGCCAAGAAAAAGGGCTTCCTCAGCCACCCCTTGCAGCCAGGCATGACGTTCGCGATTGAGCCGATGGTGATCGCCGGTCGCCCGGACTTGCAGGAACTGAGCGACAAGTGGACGGTGGTGACGAAGGACAAATCGCTGTGCGCGCACTTTGAGCATACGATTGCCGTCACCGAAGGCGAACCGATCATCCTGACGCTGCCGGAAAACTAATCCGATCTGCGCTATTATATCCTGCGTCATCATTAGCGCTTTTTGCGATTGCGGAGAATATGATGCAGTGGCTACTTCGTTGGCTTCGTGGGCAATGTTTCGCACTTCGGCATCATTTGGGTTTTCGCGGTCTTTACTTATTGTGTTGGTTCTGTTGCCTTGCATTGGCTTTCTCCGCGACCTCAACTGTGCTGGCACAGGATGAAACGCCTGCGCCAACACCCATCAATCAATCTGCATCTGAAGCAAACGTGCTGGCAACACAGGCTTCGGCGGCAATCAGTCGTGCAGAAACGGCTGCGAATGCTGCCAGTCTCTCGGCAACTTCTGCATCCTCAGCAATTGATCGCTTACTTGGTATCATCCAAATGGTTGGTGTTCTCATTGCAATAGTCACCGCCGTTGCTGGCTTTACATTCTTGCTCCGCGAGTCCCGTGAACGGTCAATTGAGGCAGCGCGAACGGAAATCAACAAGACACTGGCAGAACTTCGATCCACGAAAGACGACCTGGAAGCATTTCGAGAGGCTGCACGTAGCGAACAAGAGACGTTGCGTATAGAAATGCAACGGTTTTTTCGGGAAACGGCTCACAAAGTCGAACAACTTGCAGAGAATGTGCTCAAAGATAGTGACCGAGCGAACTTTGCTTTAGCATTGCTTCCATTAGGAGAACGACAGTACCGCGCACAAGATTATGAGGGGGCACTTGATACTTTTTATCGGGCACTAAATATGAATCCAAATAATCCTGTCATACAATTACGTATTGGTTATGTCTTGACTCAGGCGGGAAAGTTTGATGAGGCTCGATCAGTATTAGAACGCAGTCTTGAACTTGATCCCGGATTTTCTCAGGCGCTCGCAGCGCTGGGCTATGTATATCGCCGTATCGGTGAAAGAATGGCTGAGGGAATAGAACGTGATCGAATGCTGCTTGAAGCTGAAAGCAAACTCTTGCAAGCACTTCAAGCCTCTCCAAAATTAGTTGATGATGACGGTGAGTCATGGTGGGGTTCACTTGGAGGCTTGTACCGTCGCCGCGAACAAATTGAACAGGCAATTGCAGCTTACCAAAGAGCAGCGGAAGTTACTCCTTTTTCTTCATATCCGGTCAGTAATCTGGCACTGCTTTACATACAGAAAGGTGATGTGCAAAAAATGTTAGACACCTACAAACGTCTTGAACGCTTGGCAAAAGGAGAAATTCAAGCAGAAATTGATAATTACTGGGCATATAGTGATTTATTGACCGCGCAGCTTAGTCAATGGAAACTTAATGAAGCCGAAGTTAGCCTTGAATTTTTTCTTGATGTAGTTCCGATATCTTCGCCATTCGCATTACATGCATTGACTGATACGTTGACTCGCCTTGCAACTGCATTGGGAGTCACAGACAATGGCAAGCACATTCTTCCATTTATTGACAAGATAAAACAGGAAATTGCTCGAAGGGAAGCAACGGAGGTTGAGGACAAGTCGGAAATGACAATCGCGGCACAAGATGCTGAAGCAGCACCTTCGGATGCCTCATGAACTACGAAATCACCGCTAATCATAAGGTGTACTATGTGCATCCTCATGCTGTCTTGCGGATGCAGCAGCGTGGCATCAGCGAAAGCATGGTCATTGAAACGTTGGAAGCCGGCAATAGCTGGCAGCAGGACAATGGGCGTGACGTGTACGAAAAAACCTTTTATGATGAAGACGATATCGGAGTCAATGCTTTTTTCGTGCGCGTTGTCGTCGAAGAAGATATGTTGGTGATTGTCTCCGTCTACGTGAAGGAAGAGAAGTGAGCGTGCCGCTGGCACAAACAAAGGTGCTAAAATGAACGTTACCTACAATCATGGGATCGACATTCTCTACATTCAACTCCATGACGAGAGTGTCTACACCACACGCGAAATCGCCCCCAATTGCATGGTCGATATTGGCGCAGATGGCAAGGTCATTGGGATTGAAATCAGTGATGCTTGCAAAACGGGCATTGATGCGCTGAATGTGAATGTCGAGCAAGTGGTAGAAACCGCAACGGATTTGCGTCCCCCAACCGATGAAGAAGCACGCGCCCAACGGGCAGAAGTGCGCAAGGCAAATCGCCAGGCTCAAGCGACTACTTAAAGCAAGCATCATCGATAGGTTTGTGTTATACTCCCGTTGGCATTTCGATATTGTCACATTGCCAGTCGTGCGCAAGGCATGAACGGGAGTGAACCGGATGAGCGACCCCCTCAAGAACCTTCTCTATACCGCACCTGATGAGCCGCAAGGTGGGTGGAAGAAGCCGCAGACCCCCGGTGGCTGGCGCGCACCTGGCGATGCTGTTGCAGAAGAAGCGGGCTGGACTGCCCCGAAGCGCGTTGAACGTGTGGGCGCTGACGAAGGCTGGCGCGTCATCAAGCCGGGCGTCGAACTGGCGGCACCGACGGAAGTCGGTGAAGAAGACCTGGAGCCGGCTGAACCCGCTGCGGAGTCTGTCACAGAAGCGGACGAAGTGCTGCCTTACGACGATCAGCCTGTCGCACAAAACACCGCCGCGCCGGAAGCCGAAGCGCAGGCAGAGCCTGTGCCGGAAGTACTGCCATTTGACGGCGACGGTAAGCCTGCCGAAGAAACACTGGCAACGCTGGTTGAATCACTCGAAGAAGAAAAGCAAGCCGACAAGCTGACTCAGCTTGACGACGATGAGGACGAAGACTCGTTCAGCATGAGCGAGCTGGTGGCGCTGGCGAGCCTGGTGGATGAGCAGCCACGCGCCCGCCTGCAACCTGCGGCTGAGGCGGCAGCGCCCGCCAACCCCGATGACCCGGCGGAGATTGCGAAGCGCATGGCGGCGCAGTTATCCGGGCAGGTGAGTGCTGCTCCGGCGGCGTCGGGACAGACTGCGCCGACGGTTGTGGAAGATCCCGCCGAATATGCGCGCCGCATGGCACAGCAGCTGGCGACAAGCCAGTCGGTCGCGGAGAGCATACCCGCTCCCGCCCCGGCTGCGCCCGCGATGAGCCAGGCAGATCAGGACTTGATCGCCAAGTACCGCACGGCAGAGAACGCTATTCGCGCTGTCCGTGACCGCTTCCGCCGCAACGAGATCGGGCGCGACCAGATGCAGGCGGAACTGCGCCAGCATATGGTGCTGGACGAGGCGCAAACATGGTGGATGATGGGTGTCGAAACCGACGCCTGGTATCGCTACGAGAACGGACAGTGGGTAGTCGCGACGCCGCGCGTGCTGCAACTGGCGCAAGAGGCGGACGCCGCCGCGCTTCAGTCTGTGCCGCGCACGACGGCTGCCGACCCCGGCGCTGCCTCGCTGCCGCTGCTGCCGGACGAGCCGCAGTTGGCGCGCACGCAGGCGGCATCCGCATTTGACGCAGGGCAAACCGTGCCGACGCAGGTCGTCACGGGTAACGAAGGCAGTATGCCGCTGCCGCGCGCGGTGCCGCTGCGCGACCCGGACGCGACGATGCCGGGTACGCCCGGCGTCTACCTTGATCCGGTGGCGGCGGGGCAGACGGTCGTTTCGCAGTCGGTGTCTGCGCCGACGATTGCCAACGCCGCGATTGACCCCGATCTGGTGATCGCATCGCCGCTGCCGACGGTGGCGGACGCTGCGCCTGCTTACGATGCCCCGATTGCATCGCCAACGTATGAGAAGGCGAAAGCGAAGCAGCAGCAAACCACGCTGCGCAACCTGCTTATCATCGGCGGCGTCGGTATTGCCGCGCTGCTCGGTTTGCTGGCGTGCGGCATCATCTCCGGCGTGCTGTACTACCAAAGTCTGGCGGAACCGTGGCGTGATGAAGTGGCAGCGCTAGCGAACTACCAGCCGCAGTTCCGTACGGCGCGTATTCTGGCGGCGGATGGCAGCGTCATCGCTGAACTGACCAGCCAGCAGGGCGGCGCGCGCGACACTATAGCGCTGGAAGAAATTTCGCCGTATCTGATCCACGCTGTCATCAGCACAGAGAACGAGCGCTACTACGAAGACCCCGGCTGGGATGCCATCGCCATCGCGCGCGCCTTCATCCAGAACTTCACCGCGGGCGAAGTCGAGTCTGGGGCAAGCACGCTGACGCAGCAAATCGCGCGCAGCCTGGTGCTGCAAGATGCGACCGTCAGCGCCGACCGCAAGCTGCAAGAGATCATTATCGCGTCGTTGATTGCACAGCAGTACGACAAGAACTTTGTGCTCGAACTGTATCTGAACGAGTTCTTCTTCGGCAATCAATCGTATGGCGTTGAAGCAGCGTCGCAGTTTTACTTCGGCAAGAGCGCGGCGGATTTGAACATGCCGGAAGCGGCGATGATCGCTGGGCTGCTGCAAGCGCCTGCCACCTATGACCCGGTCATCAACCGCGAAGCGTCGTTTGACCGCATGGAATTCGTGCTGAACCGTATGGCGACAGTCGGCTGTCTGCAATTCCAGCACGCGCCTTATCTCGGCGCGCCATTTTGCGTTTCACGCGGTGGCGGCGGCGGGTCTGACATTGTGTCGCCGCAGGTGACGCTGGAAAAGGCGATGATCGAAACCGCGGCATACCAGCCACGCGAGTTCCGCGTGCGCTATCCGCATTTCGTCAACTACATCCAGCAGATCATCGAAGAGACCTACGGCACGGATGCCCTGTTCCGCAGCGGCTTTGAGATTACGACCACGCTCGTGCCAACTATCCAGGACACCGCGCAGACGGCGCTGCTGCAAACGACACAGCAGTTGCTCAACAACGGCGTGCAAACGGGCGCGGTCATGGTGACAGACCCGCGTTCCGGCGCGATTCTGGCGATGGTCGGCAGCCCGGACTTTGACAACACGCAGTTCGAGGGACAGAACAATTTTGCGTTCCTGCCACAGCAGCCGGGTTCGTCCATCAAGCCCATCACGTATACTGCTGCGCTCGAAGGCTTCGTCAACCCGCAAGGACAGCGCGTCTACTGGACGCCCGCGACGGTTATCTGGGATGTGCCGACGACCTACAACACGAATCCACCCTATTCGCCTGTCAACTTTGACCGCCAGTTTCACGGTCCGCAAACGGTGCGTTCGGCGCTGCAAAACAGCTACAACGTCCCGGCGGTCAAGGCATACTCGTTCATCGGCGCGGAAAACTTCCGTAACATGGCGACGCGCATGGGCTTGAACTTTGCAGACACAGCGCAGTTCGGGCTGGCAACAGCATTGGGCGCGGAAGATGTGCGCCTGTATGACATGATGGTTGCCTACGGCACGCTCGCCAACGACGGCGTGCGCACGTCGCTGTACACGATTACGCGCATTCGCGATTTCCAGGGCAACGATGTCGTGCCGCCGCAGCAGTCGCCGAGCGAACAGGTCATCAGCCCGGCGCTGGCGTACCTGATGCAGAGCATTCTGAGCGATAATCAGTCGCGCATTCCGGCATTCGGCGCGAATTCGCCGCTGGTCGTCCCCGGTTATCCTGACGGCGTGATCGCCGCCAAGACCGGGACGAGCAACGACAACCGCGACCTGTGGACGATGGGCTTCACCAACAATACGGTTGTCGGCGTGTGGATGGGGCGTATCGATAACAACCCGACGACGGGCAGCACGCAGGTCGCCGCTGGTCCGGTGTGGAACGTAACGATGCGCGCCGCGCTGCAAAACCGCCAACCGGAGGGCTTCAACAATCCTGGCGGCGTCATTCAGGCACAGGTGTGCGGTGATACTGGCGTGGCGTTCGACCCTGCGGTCAACCCGAACTGCACCGCGCCGCGCGTTGACTTCTTCCTGGAGACGCAGCCGCCGCCAAGCGCTGGCACATCGTTCGTGCAGCAGGTGACAATTGATACCTGGTCCGGCTTGATTGCGACGCAGGCTTGCCCTGAAAACGTGATCACGCGCACTTACGTCGCCAACATTGATGATCCGTTTGCCATCCAGTGGCTCAACTCGCCGTCCGGGCAGGCGTTTTCCCAACGGTTGGGGCTGCCGACGCCTGTCGAGATTGCGCCCCAGCAGCAATGCCCGGCAGGGCAGCAGCCGAACATCCGCCTGACATCGCCCGGCTCAGGGCAGCAGCTTGCGGGGATTGTCGATGTCACAGGCATCGTTAGCGCCCAAGACCTGGATCGCTGGCAGATCGAGCTTGCGCCCGGTGGTCAGGAAAATTTCACGATCATTTCCGGCGTCAGCCAGGCGCAGCAGCCGAGCAACGCTGTGCTGTACCAGTGGAACACGTCCACCGTTCCAAACGGCATTTACCAGCTGCGCCTGCACGCAGTCTCGCGCACGGGCGGCTACATTTACAGCACGGTGAATGTGGGCGTGAATAATGTCGCGCCTGCGACCGCCACGCCGCTGCTGCCCACCGCAATCGTACCGGGAACGGCGATTCCCTTCCCGACCGCCATCCCGTTCCCGACAGCAATCTCGCCGGGGCTGCCCGCTCCTGCTGTGACGCTGTCATTCGCCACTGTCACGCCCGCTGGCTTCCCGGTAGCGACGGCGCAGGGCGGGGCATTCCCCGTGGCAACTGACGTGCCGTTCGGCGGATTGGCACCGCTGCCGACTATCCCGCCGGGTGGGTAAAGGAACATTTACCGCAGAGGCGCACAGAAAAAGAGACGCAGAGAATTCAATTCTCTGCGTCTCTCCAGGTTTGTGCCCTGCGTTAAAAATCTAAAATCCTACGCAATCGTCACGTCTTCGCAGAGATAGACATCCTGAATGGCGTTCAGCAGCGCCGCGCCTTCGCTCATCGGGCGCTGGAACGCCTTACGCCCGCTGATCAAGCCCGTGCCGCCCGCGCGCTTGTTGATAACCGCCGTCTCAATCGCCTCGGCAAAATCATTGCTGCCGCTTGCGCCGCCGCTGCTGATCAAACCCGCGCGCCCCATGTAGCAGTTCGCCACCTGATAGCGCGTCAGGTCGATCAGGCTTTCGCTGGTCAACTGGCTGTAGATGCGCTCGTCCAGCTTGCCATACGACGATCCACCTGTGTTGAGCGCCTTGAAGCCGCCGTTGTTGGTTGGGAGCTTCTGCTTGATGATGTCCGCCTGAATCGTCACACCAAGGTGGTTCGCCTGCCCGGTCAGGTCTGCTGCCGTTTCGTAGCCGACGCCATCGACCTTGAAAGCGTTATTGCGCGTGTAGCACCACAACACCGTCGCCATGCCGCGTTCGTGCGCCATCTGGAACGCTTCTGCGACTTCGACCAGCTGACGTGTGCTTTCGGCAGAACCCCAGTAAATCGTCGCGCCGACCGCGACCGCGCCCATGTCCCATGCCTGCTTCACTTTGCCAAACATGACCTGATCAAACTTGTTGGGGTAGGTCAGCAGTTCGTTGTGGTTGATCTTGACCATGAACGGAATCTTGTGCGCGTACTTGCGCGCCACGGCGCCCAGCACGCCGAACGTCGAAGCGACGGCGTTGCAGCCGCCTTCGATAGCAAGCTCGACGATGTTAGCCGGGTCGAAGTAGATCGGGTTCTTGGCGAACGACGCGCCCGCCGAATGTTCGATGCCCTGGTCGACGGGCAGGATTGACAGGTAGCCAGTCCCGCCGAGCCGACCGTGATCGAACATCGATTGCAGGCTGCGCAGCACCTGCGGCGTGCGGTCGGTCTGGCTGTAGACATGATCGACAAAGTCGGGTCCGGGGAGATAGAGGTGGTCGCGGGTGATCGTTCGCGAGACGTGACTGAGATAAGCGTCTGCCTTGCTGCCGAGCGCTTCAATAATCCGGTCGATGGTATATGTGCCGGGGGCCGTTGCCACTGCCATAAGGTCGTACTCCTGCTGATGTGATCTAACGCGGGCGGATTATAACAACGCAGCACCGGAAATCCTTGCAATCGATAAAACCTCTACGCGTTTTGGAACTAATGTTGTTTATACTTCATACAGAGGCTTCATAAAGCTTGCAGGCAAGGCGAACACGATGGAGCGTCATCGATCCAAGTTGATGCGTATCTGGGACTGGCTGACACGCGTACATCCATCAATTACCGATCCGCAGGAGCGCAGAGAGGCGCGCATCTTCCTGGCGATGTTGTGTGTGCTCCCACTGTTCGAGCTTACGTTGTTTGTGCTGCGCACTTTGACGATAGGGTCCTTTACCATTTGGAGCAGTTTGGCTCCGCTGATCACGATTTATAACACGATCTGGTTATGGTTACTGGGGCGGACGCGGTATACGCGGCTGACTATCCGGCTGACCATTGTCCTGAATGTAGTCAGTATCTTTGCTCTGATCGTGTTGGTACCCGACCCGATGGCGTTCGAAACCCTGCCTCCATACCTTACACTCAGTATCTTCCTCGCCAGTATGTTCTTTAGCTGGCGCGCGGCACTGGTCGTTGCACTGGTCTCGTCAGGCGGCGTGCTGTTACTGGGACTCCTCGATCCGCGTCTCGATGCGACGACGACCGCAAATCATGAACGCTTGTTGATCATGACCAGCGCGGTCACCTATATGGCGGGTTTCATGCTGCGTCATGCACAGAGTCTTGTGCAAATCCAAGCCGATGCGCTGGCAAACAGCGAAGCGCGCTACCGCAGCCTGTTCGATGCCAGCCTGGAGCCGCTGATTGTCTACCATGAGGACAAAGTCATCGACCTGAATCGAGAATTCGAAGTACTGTTCGGTTATACGAGCGAGGAAGTAAGGGGACAGCCAGTTGTCAGGTTTTTGCACCCCGATGATTTGGAAAAGCTCACTTTAAATAGTGGAACGCCGGATGGCGAGTATCGCCACGATCTGCGCTTTATTCGCAAGGACGGCAGTGAGTTCTACGGCGACGTGCGTACCAAACCCCATGTCCATCAGGGGCAGCAGGTGCGCGTTGCATCGGTGCGGGACATGACGGTGCTGCGCGAGCTGGAAGCCCAGCGTCTGGAAATGGCGCTGGAGTCCGACCGTGACGCTGTCTTGCAAAAACTGCTGAGCAACCTGTCTCACGACTTCCGAACGCCGCTATCTGTCATCAAGACCAGTCTCTACTTGCTGGAACGTACTACCAATGATCCGGTCAAGCACGGGAAGCAGATTGAAGTTGTGCGGCTCCAGGCAAAGCGACTGCAGGAAATGCTCGATGATTTCATGACGCTGGTGCGACTGGATTATGCGCGCAAGGGCGATATGGAAGATACTCGGTTCACGGTGGAAACGTTGATCGCGGATCTTATACATGATCATGAGGCGGCTGCGGAGAAACGCTTGCTGACGATGCAGTTTGAGCCGCTGTCGCCGCTGCCACCTGTCTATGCCAGTGAGTTTACGCTGCGCCGCATTCTCAAGCGGATTATGACCAATGCTGTCAATTATTCGCTGCCCGGCGGCACGATTACCGTGCGGGCAGAACTGATCTATCATGAACTGTGCATCAGTGTCGAAGATACGGGCGTCGGCATTTCGCCAGAAGACTTGCCCCATATCTTCGACCATTTTTATCGTGCCGACAAATCCCGCAATACTGAAAGCGGTGGCGCAGGGCTTGGACTCACCATCGCACACAAACTCGCGGAAATGATCGGCGGCAGCATTGAAGTCGTGAGCGCGCCCAACGAGGGCAGCACGTTCACAGTCCGGCTACCCGTACAGGTGGCGGAGATACGGGACTTGAAACCTCACTCTGCCTGAATCACTGCAATCACATCGATTTCTACCAGCGCGCCGAGCGGTAGCTTTGCCGCCTGAATGGTCGAACGGGCGGGCGCGGGGTTGCTGAAGAAAGTCGCATAGACTTCGTTCATGGCGGCGAAATCCCCTAGGTCTTGCAGGTAGACTGTGACTTTGACCGCGTGGTGCAGGCTCGTCCCGGCCGCTTCGAGGATGGCGCTCAGGTTGGTCAAGACCTGCTGCGTCTGCTCACGGATGCCACCTTCGATCAGTTTGCCGGTTCCCGGCACGAGCGGAATTTGCCCGGCACTGAAGACCATGCCGTTAGCGACGATTGCCTGCGAGTAGGGACCGGCGGCGGCGGGGGCGTGTTCGGTACGAATGGGTGTGCGCGACATAGTCGTTTGTCCTTTATAGTTCAAGCGGATGAGGCGAAAATCTTTACGGTCGGTTACACTGGATAATGATACTGTGATGTCTAGCGACCGAAAGGGCGACCGCCATGAAGCGTTTGATGTTCTGGATGCTCGGCTTGCTGTTTGGCGCGCTGCTTGGCGCGTTACTCGTAGCGTTGTTCGCGCCTGTGACCGGGACAGCCTTTCGCCAGCGCTTGAAAGCAGGCTACCGCGAAACGCTCGATGAAGCGCAGCGCGTCAGCCGCGAACGGCAGGCGGAACTGGAAGCGCAACTCGCCCGAATGCAAGGGAAATCATAGCCATCATGTTCACGCGGCACGAAATCGACCTTATCCAACACAGCTTTGAAAAGGTCATGCCGAACTTCTTCGATTTTTCGCAGGAATTCTACAACACTCTGTTTGCCGCGCATCCCGAATTTGAGATGCATTTCCGCGAAGACCGCCAGTCGATGGGGCGTAAACTGCTCAAGGTGCTGCTGAAGGTCGTCAATCATCTCGAACAGCTTGAAGCGTTGCAGGACGATTTCAGCGCGCTTGGCGCACGTCACACGCAGCGCGGCATTCAGGCGGCGTATTATGCGCCGTTTGGTGATGCGTTGATCGGTGCGTTGCACAACCGCATCGGCAGTAACTTTACCGCGGAGACTGAAGCCGCGTGGCGCAAGGTCTACGGCGTCATGGCGCAAATGTCAATGGCGGGGATGTAATTGATATTTCGTAACGCATCGTCGCCAGCGTTACAGGCGCGAACGGACTCACGACCAGCGTTACGCGCTGCACATCGTCCGCCAGCACCAGCAGCCATTCGCCATCGCCCTGCGCCAGCCAGCGCGTAATAACAGGTATGCCGCCTGTGTGCTGGATCGCCTGCACCCATGCGCGCTGCGGCAGTTGGTTCTCCGCCCATACCCAGCCCTGGCCTGACCAACCGCCGCCATCGTTCTCGAAGTCGCTGTTGTAACCCACAGCCTCCAGCCGCACATCATCAATCGCCATGCCCGCCAGCGTGACCGCATCATCGGTCAGCGCAGCAAAACGCACCAGGATGTCGCGCCCGGTGTAGGTGGACAGATCGACCGCTTCATCGCGCCAGCCGTCGGATGTGCCGTTATACGCCGCGCCGTAGCTGATGCCTGTACTAATATCATTCGTCATGGCAGAGGTACTCATGATGTCCCACGTTGCGCCGTTGTCATCGCTGACGAGCAGGTAGCCATAGTCATAGCCCGGCTCCAGCGCATACCAGACGCGATAGCGCAGTGTGGCGGACGCGACGCCGCGCAGGTCGAAGGAGCGCGTCAGCGTGGGCGCGCTTTCGTCGCCGCGATTGCTGTACCACAGACCGTTATCCCATTCCCCATTTTCGCGTTGTGGTGCAATTGATTGGATGTCGATTAACGGCGTCGCCTCTGGCATTG
This sequence comes from Chloroflexota bacterium, assembly GCA_033763755.1. Lineage (GTDB taxonomy): Bacteria > Chloroflexota > Anaerolineae > Aggregatilineales > Phototrophicaceae > Flexifilum. The sequence continues at coordinate 9,153 of JANRJX010000007.1, read as the reverse complement.
TCAGGCGGATGGTCAGTGCGGGCGTATCCGGCAGATTGTCGAGCGCGAGGTAGTCGGCACTGTACTGGCGTGCCTGCCCGTTTTGCGTGAACGGATAGCGGTTGGTGCTGGCGACGGTGACGGGGCGCGGCAGGTTGGGCGGCAGCGTTGCGTAGCCGTAGCGCCCGTCGCTGATGCTGGTCTCTTGCAGGGCGTTCGCCAGCACCCAGTCCGCGAAGACTTCGTTGATGCCGGGTGCGCCGTACGCCTGCAATGCTGCGTCGAGCGCGTCCAGCCCAAATCCTGTCTCAATACTGCCCGCTGCTTGCAGGACGGATAAGCCGTAGCGCTGGTGGATGTAGGTCGTGAAGAGCAGCGCTGCGCCGTAATTGGCTGCACGGCTGCCGAGTGCATCGTTCCAGGCGTTGAGCTGTGTGTCAGGATGATCGAGGAAGGCGAGCGCGGCAGCGAAATCGCCGAACAGGACGTGCTGTGTGAACATCGAATAGCCTTCGTCCAGCCAGTTATCCAGCGTCGGCTGAACGTTGTCGCGGATCATGTGCTGGAACTCGTGCGCCAGCACGGTGGTGATCACGTCTGGGTTGAGGTCGCGCAGTGCATCGAGATTGAAGATGAACAGCTCGCGCTCGTTGCTGAACGGCGCAATTTCTGCCGGGTAGCTGTGTTCACGCGCGTAGTAAGCGGCGTAGCCCGCATCGCTACCGGCGCGGATAAACAGCACATGCAGGCGTGGATCGCCATCAATGCCAGGTGTGCGTTCGCTGCCCCACAAGTTGCGCACAGCGTTGTAGACCTGCGTGTCAAACGCCATCGCGATTGACGTGGCAGCCTCGTCTGTCATGTCGGCGCGTACATCCGCCCAGACGACAAGATGATCGCCTATGGCGCGCACGGCGGCGCTGAACGTTTCGACCTGCGCAAAGCCTGCGACGCGGGCATAGAACTGCTCTTGCGTGCCAACCACATAGTGCGCGGCGGCGTTCGGGGGTGTTGGTAGATCGATGATGCCGAGCAGTTGTGTGCTCATCGTGATGCGGTTGTGGTGCGGCATTCGCGCGGCGGCGAGTGCGTTGACGGTGGGGTGGTCGGGATACAGCGGGGCAGTGGGCGGCTGGGCGGCGGCGGGGTAGAGGGTCAAGAGAAGGATGAATATGGCAACAAAGAACCTCACCCCCGTCCCCTCTCCGTTTACGGAGAGGGGTGCGAGTCGTGGTTGAGTGGACAGTATCCGGGGTGACGTAGAGGATGCGTTCACGGCAGCCCGATCAGCTCGACCTGGATGCTGTTTTCGCCGAGCGCGGTTTGCAGTGCCTGCCACTGGTCGGCACGGATGACGACCGCCATTGGTCCCAGTCGCGCGCCGAGATAGCGGCGCAGCGCGGGCGTATCGAAGATGAAATCGAGCGTTTCGCTGGCGGTCGTGCGCAGCACCAGCAGTCTCTCAAATGTGACGGCTGCGGTTGCGCCGCCGCGCCAGTTTTCGAGCAGGCGCTGGACGGCGGCGGGCAGCGGCGTGTCATTGTTCGCTTTGTTCAGGAAGGCGGCGATATGGCTGACGCTGATACCCTGTTCGGCAGCGGCGGCGATGCTGTCGCCCTGAAGTCGATAGGTGTATGGATCGCCCGCGCTGACCCAGACGGCGAAACGTGCCACCTGAAAGCGGTCAATGCGCGGCGCTTTGCGCGGCACGAGCAGTGTGCCATCTTCCTTGATGACGATTTTGTCCGGCGTATCGGGCGGGGTGGGCCAGCCTTTGCGAGCGATGAACGCACGCCCATAAGCGCTCAGCCGCGATGCGCCATCTGCGACATCGAACAATCCGAGCCAGTGCAGCGGTCCATTCAGATAGTAGTGCAGAAGTGCGCCTTCGACTGTATCCCAACTTGCCTCGCCGCTCAGGTATTCCCCCGCGTCATTGCGAATGTACCAGCTCTGATAGTCGCCGTTGGGGCGCTGAAAGTCGCGGTCGTGGCTCTTCATCAGGTCGATAAACGAGTCCTGCGACCACCAGCCTTCGCGCGGCGCGGCGCTCTCCAACAGGTCGATCACTTCCTGGCGCGCGGCAGCCGGGTTGTACTGCGGCATTGTGCCTGCGTCGCGTTCGACATACAGCCCCGGCACATGCCACAGATCATGCCAGACGGTACTGCCGCGCCACGCCTCCGCCAGCGTGCGCACCTGCTCATGGCGGGGATGCTCCAACCAGCGGCGCACTTCCGGTCGCTTAATATACAGGCGTGCCGACTGTGACTCGATGAAGCCCGCGCTGGCAGCAAGCCCAATCAGGAACACCAGCCGTCCGGCGTCGCGCGTCAGCAGGTGCGCCATCAGTGCATCGACATCGGCAACGCTGTCGCTTTCGACGGCGGGGCTGTTGAGCTGAATGTACGCCAGCAGAGTCGTCATATCGTCCACGACCGACGTGTCCGCCGGGTGTGCGTTGTCGGGTTTATCGATGAGGATGATGCCGACAGTTGTGTCCTCATCCATCTCTTCTTCGGGGAAGTCGTCGTCCGCCTCTTCGAGATTGTCATAGGCGGTCTTGTGGATCGGCAGCACGGCGAGCAGGTCTTCGGGGATGTGCAGGATGCCGCGCGGTCCGGCGTTGGTCGTCTCATAGGCGATGCCGATCAAGCCGCGATAGAAAAGCGCTTCTGCCGTGCCTGCGGGCTGTTCCAGCGGGCGCTCGCGTTCGATCTGCCCCGCGCCCATGCGCCGGATTTCGCCAAACAGCCGCGTGAACATCGTCTCCGGCATTTTGCCCTTGTTCGAGATCAGCAGTTGTAACGCGCCGCGCTGCCCGTCATTGAGCGTGTCCCAGATGCGCTCGGCGTTGGCAGGCGTGAGCATTGCCTCTGCCAGCAGTTTGGCGGCACGCTCGCGGTCCTTCGGGTCAATCTTGACGCCCCACACGGACGCCAGCACAGGCAGCAGCGCAGGTTCACTATCTTGCAGCGTGCGGAGCAAGCTCACCATAAGGTTATCCTTGTTTCAACTGTGTCTCCCGATACCACGCCCACGTCTGTGCCAGCCCTTCGTGCAGCGGGGTGCGCGGCGCAAAGCCAAGCAGGTCGCGCGCCTTGCTGTTATCGCAGTACGAGATGCGATGCTCGCTGTCCGGCGCGGGAACGTGGCGCGTCATCGCCTTGCAACCCGTCAGTTCTTCCAGGACTTCGATGAAAGCGTTCAGGGTAGACGGCGCGCCGAAGCCGAGATTCATGATCTCGTAGCCCAGCGGCTTTTCCAGCGATGCCAGCACGCCCTCCACAACATCGTCAATGTACGTCCAGTCGCGCTGGAGTTCGCCGCCGTCGTACAGGTCAATGGTTTTGCCGTGCGTCAGCGCGTCCAGCACCCGCAGCGGCATCATGTCCGGGCGTCCGTTAGGACCATAGACGTTGAAGAAGCGCAGCACCGTGACGGGCAGGTTGAACAGGTTGGTGTAGCTGTGAGCGATCATTTCGGCGGCGCGTTTGCTGGCGGGGTAGGAGGCCAGCGGGCGGTCGGCGGCGTCCGTTTCGACAAACGGTATCTGCGCGCTGTTGCCATAGACTGACGAGGTGGACGCCAGCATGAACAGCTTGACGCCATGCTTGCGCGCGGCTTCGAGCAGGTTGAGCGTGCCGTTCAGGTTGACTTCGACATACAGGGGGGCGCGTTCGATGCTGGCGCGGACGTTGTTCATCGCTGCCAGATGGCAGATGCGTTCGACCTGATGCTCCCCGATCAGGCGGTGCATTGCGTCGGCGTCGCGGATGTCGGTCTCGACGAACGTTGCCAGCGGGTGCGCCTGCAACGGAGCGGCGTTGGCACGCTTGATGGCGGGGTCGTAGAAGTCGTTGAAGTTATCAACCAGCAGCAGCTGTTCGCCCGCTGCCAGCAGCCGCCGCGCCACATGGCTGCCGATGAAGCCCGCCGCGCCCGTAATTAGCGTTGTCGCCACGAAAACCTGCTCCAGATGACCAAATGACACGAGCATAGCGGAGTTAAGCAGAGAAATCCATGCGCAAGAATAGGAAGTGCAAAGCCTGCACCTTGCACTGCTTTCGTCGCCACTAACGCACACCTTATCTTTTTCCTGTACGATTGTGAAAATTGGAACAGACGGGATGTGGTGGTAGCGATGTGGCGATTTGTCGTATTGGGTGCGTTGGTGTTAGCAGTGGTGCTGTTCGGCTTTAGCCTGATCGACGCCAGCAGCGGCGGGGAAGTGGAAGCGAGCGCGGTCATCGTCGGCAGCGCCGACCCAACCGGCTTTACGCGCGCGTTCGAGCCGCTGGACTGGGACTTCCCGCGCAACTTCGGTGCGCATCCCGATTATCAGACCGAGTGGTGGTACTACACAGGTAATGTGACGACGGCAGACGGGCGGCGCTTCGGCTACCAGTTCACGATCTTCCGGCGCGGGCTGCTGCCAGGGGAAGTGACGACGGGGTCTGAGTGGCGCACTAACCAGTTGTACATGGCGCACTTTACCGTGTCGGATATTGAGGGCGGGCGTTTCTATCATGAGGAGCGTTTCAGCCGCGGCAGTGCGGATCTGGCAGGCGCGGCAACGGGCGAGATGCCGTATCGTGTCTGGCTGGAAGACTGGGAAGTGCGCGCGGTCAACACTGATGCCAGTCTGACGCAGATCGTCGCGGCGGGCGATGGCTATGCGGTCGATGTGACGTTGGAGCAGTTGAAACCTCCCGCGCTGCAAGGCGACGGCGGACTCAGTTCGAAGAGTGCCGAAGCGGGCAATGCCAGCCATTACTACTCGCTGACGCGGCTGGCAACCAGCGGCACATTCACGATTGGCGACGAGACGTTCACCGTCAGCGGCTATTCGTGGAAAGACCACGAGTTTAGCACCAGCGCGCTTGGCACGAACGCGCTCGGCTGGGATTGGTTCGGCTTGCAGTTTGACGACAACCGCGAGCTGATGGTCGGGCAAATCCGGCTGCTGGATGGCGGGCGCGACCCGAACTTTGGCGGTCTGCTGGTCTATCCCGATGGCACGACCGAATACCTGCCCGCAGAGCAGTTTACGATTGAGTCGACAGCCACCTGGACGAGTCCACATACCGGGGCAGTCTACCCGGCGGGCTGGGTCATCACAGCGCAACCGCAGCAAAGCGCGGCGTTCACGATCACCGTTACACCGCAAATGTCGGATCAGGAATTGCACGGTGGTGGCATCGCCTACTATGAAGGCAGCGTGATCATCAGCGGCGACGCGAGCGGCTTTGGCTACGCGGAACTGACGGGCTATGTGGACGCGATGACCGGACGGTTCTAAACTCTGGACATGAGTCGGCAGCAGGGAAGGTGCAAACCATGACAGGGCAGCTTACGTATTATCTCGAACGCAAAGCGGCGGCGATTGAGGCGCGGCGCGCAGACTGGATGGCGGCGCGCGAGAAGGCAGTCGTCCGCCTGAATGCGTCATCGAAACTGGCGGGCAACACGGGCGTACGCCAGACGCGCATGGGCGAGCATGTCATGGTCAGCGACTCTGCGCCGGGCATGGCGGGTCATGCGCTCGGCCCGACCGCGCCGGAGATGCTGCTGGGCGCGCTGGCAAGCTGCCTGCTCCACACCTATGTCATTCAGGCGTGCCTGCTGAATGTGCCGCTGGATACGGTCGAAATCGAAATCAGCGGCAGTATCGACATGAGCGTCGTCATCGGGATGCCCGGTGACGATGCGCCGCTGATCAGCGATTTGACCTACACAGCGCACCTGACCGGTCCACTGAGCGACGACGACATCGCGCGCATGCACGCGGCGGTCGATGCAAGCTGCCCGGTGCTGAACACGCTGCGGATGCCCGTGAGCGTGGTGCGCAAGGGATAGGGAAAAGTTAGGGATCGCTTGAAGGCGCGATAAACGCCTTTATGCTGGAATCGTTCGTCGGTTCAAGCACTCTTGGGAGCGATTGCCATGAGACCACTTCGTCTGACCCCATTCATTTTAACGTGTGTCATCGCCGTGCTGATGGCGGTGACATTCGCTTCCGCTCAGGACGCAACTCCAGGCGTTAGCCCACAGGAAGAGGCGCAGCGTGAACTGCTGTATCGCATTGTTGAAGATGGACTGACCATCGGCGATTTCGATCTTGTTCGCGAATTGATCGCGGAAGACTTCGTCGTCCACTCTCCCGTTGGTGACCTAGATCGTGAAGGTTTCGTCGGTTTCATGCAGGCACTTCGCGCATCATTAAGCGACTTCACGGTCACGCGCGATGCAGTCATCGTTGAAGGGGAGTACGCCGCCACGCGCGCCACCATCAGCGGGACATTTGATGGTGCTGATTTTGCATCGCCGATGGGAACACTGCCGCCAAATGGTGAGGTCGTAACCATCGTTCTGCAAACCTTCCATCAATTTGACGATGAGGGACGCATCGTTGAAGAATGGGCGATGTTCGACCTGTTGAGTTTCTTTACACAACTCGGCGCAATGCCCGCGCCCTCCAGCTAACCTATCGACTTTCTCATAACCGAATAAACGGACAGCGGCAGCGCGAGTTGCTGCTGTTCATCTTACCCAGTACTATATGCTGAATCAGTATTCATGGCGTTTGAGGAAGATTATGAACGCTCCACTGAAGCAGATCAAGGGCTACGAGATCCGTGAGCGCATTGGTGCGGGTGGCTTTGGCGCGGTCTATAAGGCGTACCAGACCACCATCGGGCGCGAGGTCGCCATCAAGGTCATCCTGCCTGACCGCGCCAGTCAACCCGACTTCATCCGCCGCTTCGAGAGTGAAGCGCAGCTCGTCGCCCGACTGGAGCATCCCCACATTGTCCCGCTCTATGATTACTGGCGTGACCCGGATGGGGCGTACCTGGTTATGCGCTGGCTGCGCGGCGGCAGTGTGCGCGACGCGCTGGCGACCGGCGCGTTCGAGCTGCGGGCAATCCTGCTGCTGCTCGACCAGATCGCGGGCGCGCTGGCGCTGGCACATCGCGGCGGGGTCATCCACCGCGACATCAAGCCCGCCAACATCCTGCTTGACGAAGACGGCAATGCCTACCTGACCGATTTTGGCATCGCCAAAGACCTGAGTCTGCCTGACGGAACGGCATCAGATGTGCTGGTCGGCTCGCTTGACTACATTTCCCCGGAGCAGGCGCGCAGCGAGCCTGTTACGCCGCGCACCGACATTTACAGTCTTGGCGTCACGCTTTATGAACTCATCACCGGGCAGCATCCGTTTGCAGGCATCTCGTCGGTTGAACGGCTCTACAAGCACATCAACGACCCGCTGCCGCTCATCACAGGACTGGATGCGGGGGTGCAGGCGGCGGTCAACACAGTCATCCAGAAGGCGACGGCGAAAAACCCCGACCATCGTCAGGCGGATGTGCTGGCGCTGGCGGCGGACTTCCGCTTTGCGCTCGGCGTGAGTGGGGCGTCTTTCTCGGTCGAAGCGCAGTTGACGCAGCGCGAACACGAAATCCTGCAACTGATCGTGGATGGGTTGGCGAACAAGGAGATCTCTCAGCGGCTGACGCTGACGCTGGGAACTGTGAAATGGCACGTCAACCAGATTTACGGCAAGCTGGGTGTGCGCAGCCGCGTCCAGGCAATCATCCGCGCCAGAGAGCTGGACCTGCTAGGGAAGGGTAACACCGACGGCGCAACCGTCCTGATCCCGACCACAGACTTCAACCCCGCCAATCCCTACAAGGGGCTGCTGGCGTTTCAAGCGGCTGACTCGCAGGACTTCTTCGGGCGCGAGAAGATCACTGCATCGCTGGTGAAACGACTCGGCGAAAGCGGTGATTACACTCGCTTCCTGGCGGTCGTCGGACCCAGCGGCAGTGGTAAATCGAGCCTCGTAAAGGCGGGGTTGATCCCAGCGTTGTGGCGCGGTGAACTGCCCGGTTCTGAGCGCTGGTTCGTCGCCGAGATGCTGCCGGGGGCGCATCCGCTCGATGAACTGGAAGTCGCGTTGATGCGCATCGCCGCGAACCAGGCAGGCAACCTGCATGAGCATTTGCGTCGGGATGAACGCGGTTTGCTGCGCTGTGCCAGCCTGATCCTGCCTAACGACGGGACGGAACTGGTGCTGGTGATCGACCAGTTCGAGGAAGTCTTCACGCTGGCTACTGACGACGGGGAACGGGCGCACTTTCTGGCGCTGCTCTATACAGCCGTCACGGAGGTGCGCAGCCGGGTGCGTGTGATCATCACGCTGCGCGCTGATTTCTATGATCGCCCGCTGCACGACCCGCGCTTTGGCGAACTGGTGCGCTCGCGGCTGGAGACGATTATGCCGCTGTCGGCGGAAGAACTGGAACGCGCCATCGTCCGTCCCGCCGAACGTGCAGGTGTGACGTTTGAGCCGGAACTGGTCACGACCATCATCGGCGCGGTCAACTATCAGCCGGGCGCGCTGCCGCTGCTGCAATTCGCGCTGACCGAGCTATTTGAGCGGCGGCAGGGGCGTTTGCTCACCCGCGAGGCGTACCACGCCATCGGGGGGACAACGGGTGCGCTGGCAAAACGCGCCGAAACGGTCTACCTGGGGTTTACGGAACGTGAACGCGAAATTGCGCGGCAGATTTTCCTGCGGCTGGTGACGCTGGGCGAAGGCACGGAAGACACGCGGCGGCGTGCGACGCGCTCGGAGTTCAAGGCGCTGGCGGGCGATGGCGATGTGTTGGACGACATTCTTGATGCGCTTGCCGCCTACCGCCTGCTGGCACTGGATACCGACCCGGCGACGCGCACGCCAACGGTCGAACTGGCGCACGAGGCGCTGCTGCGGGAATGGGAGCGGCTGCGCGCCTGGTTGAACGAGGCGCGCGACGACATCAAAACGCAGCGCCAGCTTGCGAGCATGGCGGAGGAGTGGCGGGGGGCGGATCGCGATGCCAGCTTTCTGGCGCGCGGGTCGCGGCTGGCGCTCTTCGAGGCGTGGCGTGGCGAGACCACAATGGGACTGGCGCAGGTTGAGCGCGAGTTTCTCGACGCCAGTCTGCGCCAGCGCCAGGCGGATGTTCAGGCGGAAGACGAACGGCAGGCGCGCGAGCAAAAACTGGAACGACGGTCGCAGACATTCCTGCGCAGTCTGGTAGGCGTGCTGCTGCTGGCGACGCTGGGCGCGTTCGGGCTAACTGCGTTCGCGCTGGATCGCGAAGCGCAGGCGCAGACGGCGCG
>JANRJX010000006.1:0-13529 GCA_033763755.1 Chloroflexota bacterium | reverse complement strand
ATCGCGTATCCAGAGCGTGTCCTGACGAACTTCCAGTAGTTCCGGGATGGTCAGCAGTTTGTTCTTGCGCGGCTGCTTGCCCAGATAGCCCCGGATCAGATCACGTAAGGCATCGCTACGCTCCCCCTCATCAATCCCTTCCCACCAGTCCAGAATGTCGCTGTCGGTATCCTCGAATACCTTGAATGTAATCATCCGGTAGCGGCGTTTGCTCGTTTTGCGCTTTGCCATTTTTCTCTCCTCTGAGTGGGTCTTACCCGTATCACCCATTGGGCTGACCAGTAAGACCCGCCTCGATGCTGAACTCCTCACTTGCGGGCGCTAAAATGGGCATAGTGCAGGTAGCCTCTGGCGTTCGCCATCTGTGCATCCGGCACCAGCTTCGTCTGCGGATAGGCTTCGACCACCTGTTCATACACCAGTTCCGCGCCACCGCCGGACAGGTAAATCACATCCACCGTCGTGCCGCGCTGCCACTTCTCTGACAGCAGATTCAGGGTCGCACTGCGAAGTGGAGCAAGTGCCTCTTCGACCTCATGGCTGTAATCCACTGGCTTACCGCTGGCAGTGAAAATGCCCGTCCGCAGCACCTGCTCGACAATCCGGTGGGGCATCTTCTCGCGGTAATCGCGTTCCAGCATGGCGGCGATGCGTTCCTGGGCGGTGTAGACTCCGCTCTCGACGCTGCCGCTTTCCGCGTCCACGAAGTCCCCATCATCGTCGAGGATGATGTCTACGGTGTAGGTCCCAACATCCACCACTCCCGTTCGCATGTAGGTGTGGTAAACATTGATTTCTCCCTGCTCAGTCAGCATCATCGCATACGCGCTGCCGTAGGGCTGTGGCATGACCATCACTTCAGTCACATTGGCGATGACTTCGCTGGCATCGGTCTTGATGAGATGCTGCCCCAGCAGTGCTTGCTTGAGTCCACCCGCATCGCGCATGTGGTCCACCGGCAACCCGCTGCATAACCGCAGATGGATGACATCTCGCCCCGACACCCCCTGCGCCAGCTTGCCCAGTGCGGCTTTCGCCAGCCGCAGGCGGAAGGTGTTGCCCATCGTTTTTTCATTCGCTGTGCGTCCACGCAGCCGCAGCAGTTCGCCAGGCGGAAGCTGCGCCAGTGCGAGATCGCCGACAAACCAGGTCGAGCCGTCTTCATCTGTAAGCTGGTCGCCGGGATATTTGGCTGCCAGCGCCTCCTGCTGGAACTTGATTTCACGGGCATGACCTGCTACCGACGGAAAAGCAATCGCCGCATTGTCCGTCACGACTTTGGTGACACCGTAACCGATGTCCAATCCCACCGTGAGGATGCCGCCCGACGTGATCGCGTAATCCGATTTGTTCTTGTCTATCTTCTGCTTGCTCATGTCTTGTTTCCTTATAGATGGGAATCGCAAATTGCCAGCGCCGTTAATCGGTGCTGGTTTTTCCCGTTCCAGTGCGCTTAAAAACCCGCGCAACTTCACCGGGATCGAATGGGACTAAATTCGGTTGAGTATCGGTCTTCTGAAGCGGTCAAGACCTGGACGGAGGGCGAGGAACGCCGCTTCGACACCTTCACCATCGCCGAGTTCGACAACTTCGCCGACGCCGACGACCTGGAGGCGCAACTGGAGACGCTGCATAAAGAGGCGGGATTGGAAGCGGCGATGGAGCTGGCGGAGGACATGGCGACGGCCAATCGCTATCTCGATCCGTTCCGTGAGGATCCGCGCGTCTTCTTCCAGGACGATGCGCCGCCTGACCCGTTCATCACCGGTCGCCAGCGCGAGCTGAACCTGCCGGATGTGGCGGAGATGGACACCGAGCCGCTGGAACCCATCATGGATCCAATCACCAGTTGGATGGCGCGCGCTGATGCCGAGCGCGAGGCGAATGCGGCGCTCGAAGGTGAGGCGTGGTTCGAAGCGACCTTCGACCGCCCGGAGCGCCAGCTGTTGCAGCCGTTGGATGATACGGTCAACTACACCGTCGTCGTCCAGGCAGTTGATCCCTGGACGAGCGAGCTGGCGGTCGAGAAATACTGGAAACTGCCCGGCGGCTATCTGGGCATCGACGGCCTAACGCTGGAGACCTTCGACAGTGACGACGAGACGTCGCGGGCGAAGGCGGAGTCAGGTCGCCTGGGACTGCTGGAGACCTACGACGAGCGGGGTCTGGAAGGCATGATGCACCAGGCGGAACTGGCGGCGATGGAAGGCGGTTGGCTGGAGGGCAATCGGACGGATACGCGGTTGTTTCGTCAGGGTCCGCCAGATCGCTTCGAGACGCTGGCGCAGCGCCTGCATGACGAACCGAACCCTTACTGGAACACCGACGGCGACCACCCCCAGACACCCGAACCGGGGAGTTGGGATGAGCTGATCGCCCGTGAAGCGGAGAAGGTAGGCGAGGAGCTGCCCCAGACACCCTTCGACCGCCACTGGGACATCTACAACCGTCCGGTCGAGACGCTGGATGGTGCGCCACTGGGTCATGCGCTGTACCTGACCTACTATCCTGAACTGCATCAGGATGATTTGGCGGCGGATGATTTCAGCGATGCCGACTATCCGACGCACGCCAAAACGCTGGAGATGGCGCGTTTTGAGACGGCGGTGCAGGCGGACAAGTTTGCGAAGGACTTCGAGGGCTATGTCCGCCCTGGGCTGCTCGACCCGCCCGAACTGGCGGAGGAAGTGGCGAAGCTGGAAGGGCTGCCTGCAACCTGGCAAGACCTGGATTACCACGGAATCGTGGACTTCATGAGCGGCAAACGGACTGTTGTGCGCGAGGCGGAGGGATGGCATCCCCGCGAGTCGATAGTTGTGCCGTCAGGCGAGAATACACCACAACCGGAGTTTGACCTGTAGACCAACAGCCCGGCAGGTGTCCGGGCTGTTCGTATTTCTACCACCAAAAACCTGTTAAGATGAAATTGCTGTATGCAAAGGTAGGGGGATATGAAAGCACTCAAACGAAAAGATCAGGACGAGCGCCAGGGTTGGTCGTGCGCTGCCTGCGATTTACCCCTTCCCTTGAATGAATAGGGAATTTGATAGGTTCGACAGGTGATACGGTCAGACAGTGACCTATTGGTACGTGACCGACCCTTTCGATTACTCAAACCAGATCCTTATGGAACCCTGCTTACCCAAGGGCATTCCGTCCCTTGCTAGGTTTGCACGGCTTTATGTTCGCTCCAATAATGCGTTGTCTTAGCAATCACGGTGATGACGTTCTTGATTTCTTTTTCAAGACGATAATCAGGTCCAGCAGGGAAATAAAGCACACGTCCCTCACGACGAACGCTGACATTTTCGACCGTGACAGCGCGTATCAGCCAGAGCGCCATAGCTTCACTATCGCACTGCATACCGATCCACCCAGGCGTACTGCTGTGAACCACGGCCAAGCCCGTCACCATAATGATGCCACGTTCCAGCTCGATAAGTACTTTTTCGTAACGCTCAGATTGCGCCAACGCCGCCGACGGGTCTACAGGCTCTAGCAGTGTTTCGCGGTGTGGTGGCCCTCCTGCCAATGCTAGATCGCAAAAATCCGTCCAGATTTCATCCCAGGCTGCATTGCCGTCAGCATCATATTTGAGCGCCGCTGCGCCCATTGGCGCGGCGCTAGGGGTGCTGTTCTGATAACGCGGCGGCAGAATACCGGATGCCGCAATTTTCGCTTCCACATCCACTGTTTCGTACCGATAAGCAGGATCAACCTGGATGACAATTTCGCTTAGATGGGGCACCGACTTACACAGGGTTGTCTGTACTTGCTCGGTAATCTGATGACTTTCAACGAGCGACAATGTTTCATTCACGACGATGGTCATCTCGGCAAACAATTGGTGTCCAACCCATCGGACGCGCAAGCGCGCAATCTGCTTCACCCCTTCAACTTCACTCGCATAGTGTTCGATACGACTCACCAAACCCGGATCAACGGCATCCATCAAGCGATACCACATGCGTATCGTTGCATCGCGGGTAATGAATAGAATGGCAACACCAATAAGCAAACCGATGATTGGGTCGACAATAGGGAAACCGAGCAGTGTAGCGCCCGCTGCCAGCAGCACTGCCAACGAAGTCAAGCCATCAATGCGCGCGTGCAGCCCATCGGCAATCATCGCATCCGAGCCAATCTTGCGCCCGGTACGAATTTGCAGGACTGCGACGGCTTCATTGCCCAGAAAGCCAATCACTGCCGCTAATGCAACCCAGGGGATATTCTGCATGGGTTGTGGATTGAGTAATCTTTGAAACGATTCCCAGAACACCACACCTGCACTGACCGCAATAGACAGGACAATAAAGATGCCCGCCACATCCTCAGCACGCCCGAAACCATAGGTATATCGCCGTGTCGCCACACGTCGGGCGAGATAGAACGCGATCAGCAATGGTATTGAATTGAGCGTATCCCCGATGTTGTGAACGGTATCTGCCAGCAGTGCAACGCTGCCGCTGAAGGCGACAATACCGATTTGAAGTATGGCGGTCGCACCCAATGCCAGGAGTGCAAGCCAGACGGTGCGTATACCTTCCTGATTGGACGCAAAAGCGGGATCGGCATTAAGGGAGATATGTTCATGACCGTGCAGATGAAAGACCTGTGCGACCCACCCTAAAACGCCATTAGAGTGGTCATGATTGTGTCCATGAGAATGATCGGGGTGGGAATGGGTCTGGTTGTTTGACATCGCTTAGACTCGGATTATCATGAACCTCATAAATTTGATTCTAGCAGTGAATAATCTTCGCAATCGTTTGTTGCAAAAAGTGGCAGGAAGGTGGTTGGGTTGACTCACGAAACCATCGACTACGAGGCAATTATCCGTTCAGCAGGGCATCGGGTGACACCGCAGCGCGTGCTTATTCTGGATGCCATATGTGATGGCAGCGGACATACGACTCTAGGTGAGGTCTATGCGCGTGTGCGCCAGGTCGATCCCTCCATAGATCGCTCAACCTTATATCGCACGCTCAAGTTATTTGTGGATTTGGGTCTGGTGGTGTCTGCCGATACGGGAGACGGGGAAACCTACTTCGAAATTGCCAAACCGCACCGACACCATCATCTGGTCTGTCGCCAGTGCCGGTCAGAGCGAGAAATCGAACATACTCTGTTGCAGGATATGTTCGATCAGGTTTTTCAGCAGCATGGCTTCAAGGCAGATACCGATCACCTGGTTCTGTTTGGGCTGTGCCGTGAATGTGCCAGTAAACAGCTTTAGCGACTGTGCATGGCACGCAAAGCACTAGGCAAATCGAAGGAATTGATCAGGAGATGCATCGTGAGCAGCACGGCAAGGATTGCCACAATTACGATGATGGCTCGTACAATCCGTTTTCGCTGAGTAGTCATGTTCACTTCCTTTCTAGACGTGTGCCAGGGTTTCACGAATGGTCAGTTTTGAGGCTTGCTGCACCGGAAAAGCACTCGCGGCAATCGAACCAATGAGCACAATCACAATCCATTGCCCAAGTCCTACAGGCGATATGATCAAGGGCAGTGGGGAGCGGAATGACAGATTACCGAGGTATGCACCCATCCCAAGTGACAGTGGCATAATTGGGTCAGCCGAGTTGTCTTTTCAAATGCTTAGCAACTCGAAGATGTATCCGACGTATATGGCGCGGTGGTCGTGCGTTCTCCAAGATTCCAGCATTTTCGCCACGGTCGATGTCGCGTACTTCTAGCACCATAAAGTGCTCTAACTCAATTCTCCCACTACCTTCGACCAATTCCGCTGTCCACACTACGATCAGTGCTTCCAGCATCGCCTGCACGTCGCGGTTCTTGAGGCGGGTACGCCGTCCGACTTCGCGCACCATCTTGTTCTTGGTTAGCGTAATGACTTCACCTCCGGTGTGGCAAGGGCGACGGCGTTCTTGCCCCGCATCGCCTCTCTGGTAGAGAACTGGACTTTGCCACCCGACGGTTGCGCAGCATCTTCGGCGATACGCGCCATGACTGCCGCTGCTGCTCGGTCGAGCGTCGGCTGGGGTTCGAGGGATGCTGCGGCTTCTGCTGTTTCATGTGTGGGACGGCTCAAAGTCATCGACAAGCTACGTTCCAGCAGCAGTGGTTGCGCAGATTGAGCAACGGATAAGCGACGCTGCCAGTCGATCCGCTCGTAGAAACGGGTCAGACGTGCATTCAGGACCACCTGTGTCGCAAAGCCCGCCTCGACATAGCGGGCGAAGATCGTGCAGTTACCGACCTGCGGTGTGATGACCTCATCGACGGTCAGCAGCGGACGCTGGCGCAGATGACTGTTGGGATCGTCCTGGTTGGCATCGGTGGTCGCCGTGCCGCTCGCCTTGCTGTAGAACTCGGCTGTATCCGCATCGCAGCCGCCATAGATGACCTGGGTCGCCAGCCCTGTGAACAGCGCCTGCGTCCCTTCTGCGCCGTAGATCATATGGAACTGCCCTTTAGTTTGGGCACCGATCATTATCGAAATTCTTCGTTTACGGACGAGGTTGACATCGGCGACCAGGCTGTCCAACTTGCCGAGCGTCGGAAACTCGTCGAGGATGACACCGACGGGGACGGGTAACGGGCCCTTATTGCGCTCGCCGATGGTGTCCAGATCGAGCATCAGCTTACGCAGCGTCGCGCCGAGGTAGGACGCATAGACTGCCCGCATCCTGCCGGGGCAGGTCAACACGACAACCGTCGGCTGCGCGACAATCAGTTCGGCATCGAAGTCAGACGCGCGGGTGTTGGCGCGCACATCAGTCGAAGCCCAACCCGTCAGCGCAGTTGCCAGAGTCGCCACCACATTGGATGCCACCTTGCCATCTGACCCGACCGAGGCGATGAACGAGTTGGCGAGCAGCGCGGCATCATCTTTTTTCGATGCCAGCTTCTTTGCCAGTTCCTTCAGGTCGTTCATGGCATTGTAGATGTCGCCCAGGTTGTCGAACCGAATCAGGCAGGCAGCCAGCAGCGCGGCGGCGCTGTCCGTCCAGAAGCGATTATCGCCCTGCGCGGACGGCACCAGCACATCCGCAATCGCCCGCGCATCGGACACATTTTGGATGCTTTCCGCCAGGTTGTAGCGCGGTCCGGCGGTGCTGGTCGGATCGTGAACGACGACCAGATGCCGCGTGACAGCGGCATACTTGAGCACATGCGCGGTGATTTCGCCCTGTGGGTCAGCCACCACCAGCGAGTGACCTGCCAGCATCCGGTCGGCGATGGCGGGCAGGATGATGCCCTGCGTCTTACCGCTGCCAGGACCACCCAGCGTCAGGATGCCGCGGGCGATGTCCTCGCCGCTGAGCGAGAACTTGCCATAACCCAGGTCGAGGCGTCGTTTCTCCTCGCCCCAGAATGCGCCGAGCAGCGTCAGCCCTTCGGCATCATCACGGCGGAAGCGGCGGTATTCGCGCATCGTGCAGAAGTGGGATGAGCCGAGCGCGCCGCGCTTGACCTGCGGCACCCGCAGACGGTCAATGCGCTCCCGCAGCCAACCGCCATTTCGGATCCCGCTGTGCAGCCAGATGCCGATCACCAACCATACGAACGCCAGCATGATTCCGAACAGGAACAGTCGCAACGTGTTGATGTTGCGCGGCGCGCCGACGATGAACTGAATGAATGGGCTGGTGGTCTGGCGACCGCGGGCAGGCTGGACTGCCAGATCGCCCAGCAGTGTCAGGTAGAGCGCGGTGATACCGAGTAGGACAACTGCAAAAGTGCAGACCAGCGCCACACGATGCCAGCTTTGCCCGTCGCTGCTCTCGCTGCGTTGAATGCCTGCACCAAACGCGGCACTCACCAGTGGGGGCAGCAGCAGGGTCAGACAGAATAGCGGAAGCAGCAGGCTGGAAAGGAACATGCGTCCGTCAGTGAAAAGCCAGTACAGCATTGATTACTCCCCTGTCCGACGCAGCGCACGTTGATAGCGGAGGTATCCGAAAATGACGATGCTCACCGCACTCAGATAGAGCGCCGCATCGAGCGGTAGTCCTGCAAGGCGGGCAATGGCTGCTCCAGCCAGAATGAGCGTCAGCAATCCAAACGTGCCGAAGAGTGTTTGTCGGTTCACGGTGCTTCCTCTACGAAAACCACTGGTCGAGGTCAATGCTGCCATCGTCGGCAATCTCAGGTTCTTCGCGCAGCTTGCGCCATTCGGGTCCGACCGTGCGATCCAGCACGATCTCAAAATTCTTCGTCGCCACGTCCCGGAAGAGCGCGTCATGCCCGCGCTCTTTGTTGTTGTAGACAGGCAGGCGTTCCGCCACGCTGGGCGCAGTCCCCGGTAGGACAACATGCGCGTGCATGTGATCGAAGACCTGCCCTTCGGCGTCTGGCTCGGTCTTGGCGGTGTGCAGGACAAATGAGTATTCGGGGATGTCAAAGCCGCGTTCGGTGGAGTAGTCCTCGACCACGCGCTCGGTCTGGTCGATCAGCAGCGCTCGCCGCTCTTTGGGCGGGACGAGCGCCATCAGCTCTGGGTCGGGCGAGACGACCCATGTCCAGGCGAGGACATGTTTGCTCTTCAGGTCTTCGCAACGTTGGAGGATTTCGCGGTAATGCACCCCCATCCCCCGATCCTGCCAGCGCTCGAATTTGCGATCCTTCGCCAGCGTGTTGTTGCGCGTGTCGCGGTACTGAAGATATTGCAGAATCTTACGCAGCCCGGACTTGCCAGTGCCGTAGCCGCGTCGGACGGTGCCTTTGTAGGCAAAATCGCAGACGATGATCGCCTTGCTCATTTCAGCTCCCGCACGGCTTGAATCTGCTTGAGCAGCGTGTCGCCATCGCGCCGGGCAGCGATGATGGCTTCGGCGATGCGATCCGGGTTGTCCTGCGGATGCAGAGCTGCCAGCAAGTAGACCAGGATATTGAGGTGAAACGACAGTGCGCCTTCGAGCTGGTCGATGCGATCCTTGAAGGTCTTCTGGAAGTAGCGGCGGCTGCCGGACAAGTCTTCCTGCTCGTCCAGGTAGCGACGGATCGCCTCGCGGATCAGGTCAGCTTCGCTGATGTCGCGCTTCTGGCGGCTGGCGAGCAGCGCCAGGCGGTCGCGCATGTCCGGCGTCATGCTGATGCTGCGGCGGATGAGTTTTGGCATTCAAACAGTCCTGTAGAATTCGACCTGCCTTCAGTATCGCAAAGGGAGGTCGTCCGACGGGTCGAATGCGACAGGCTTGGGTTGGATGGTTTTCAGGAGTGGCGAGGAAGATTGCGGATTGGGTAGTGACGGACGCATGAAGTGCGTCCGGTCGGCTCGGTGTACCGAGCCGACATGCTGACCCGCACCCTGGTGCGCGGTCAGCGGTGCGGCGCATGAGCGCGGCACATCAGCCCCACGGGCGCTTGACGTGCAAGCGTTTTAGCTTGCGGGTTAGCATAAGGTGGTGAGAACATCTCAACAACGGGGAAGCAAGAGGGGGCAGACAGTGTGTCACACAGCCAACTCCCTTCCACCTTATGCTAACCGAGCGCCCGCAAGCGGGAGTGTCGCACCTCTCGACGACACTTGGGATGGTTCAAACAAAAGGAGCAAATGTAGTCCGTGAGATACCAAGGACATAATTTCCAAGACGCTTCACCTGCAAGCCTGAATGAATTATACTAATTGACGATACGGTTATGCACAACGCATGTGCAATAAGAACAGTTGTTACAGGGCAATCCACTTGACTGATTCTAAATCTCACGTCCATCTCGATGATCCCAAAGCAACGTTTGAGCGGGGCAATGTTGGTGAATTGTTGACCTATCGTGAAGGTCAGTGTTTTGATATCAAACGGAGAAAAGACGCCCAAGAAATTGCCCAATGGTTGGTAGGTTTTGCTAATGCTAATCTACGAGGAGGATTACTTGTTCTTGGCGTTGGTGATAATGGTGAAGTTGTCGGATTACGTGTTGCGTACAAAGACGGGGATTATCGCAACAAAATTCCAGAGTGTCGGAATCATGTATCCCATGTCATACCTCAATTCAGATTTGTAAGTGTAAGCAATTCTAAAGGTGAAGAGGACGAGCTTTGTCTTATATACGTACCTTATTCGTCGCAGCAGGTTGCTACCACTTCAGATGGGGAAGTTTTCCTTCGAGTGGGGGACAACACGATACGTCTAAAGCATGAGGATGTATCGCAGCTCAAACAAGAACGCGGGCAGGACATACCATTCTGCAATTTACCTTCACTACAATCTGTTTCAACAGCCCAGTTTCATAACGGTGTTCTGAATGATTATCTTCAACGCACTGGTTATCAAAAGCAAGGTAGTGACCTGTCCCGACTGCTACTTAATCGGCAACTGGCTGTAGAAAATGCCGGAGAAATTCGCTTAACAAAAGCAGGTCTGCTTTTGCTTGTTCAAGATCCGCGTTATGAAATTCCGGGTGCATCTCTTCGCGTCATTAAGTTTGAAGGGCGCGAGAAACTATATGGTGTACAGAACAATGTAATTCAAGATCAGTTTTTCTTTGGGCCTATTCCGGTTATAGCACAGCGGGTTCAGGAATACATTCGGTCACAACTTCGTCAATTTCGTTACCTCGCTTCCGATAATCGTTTTGCTACTGTACCTGAGTTACCGGAGGAGGCATGGTTTGAAGTTATTGTCAACGCCCTTGTACATCGTTCCTACAACCTAGTCAGCGACTCCATCACTGTGCATATTTTCGATGATCGGCTAGAAGTTATCAGTCCCGGTGACTATCTTACCGGTGTAGATCCAAAACTTTTCGCCACGAGTTTAGTCTCTCGTCCGCGTAATCGTTCCATAATGGACTTCATGCGCGAAATCGCATATGTACAGATGCAACATGAAGGCACACAACGTATATTCGGAGAAATGCAAAAAGCAGGTTTACCGCCACCTGAATATTCGCCTCCGGGACAAGCACTGGTTAGAGTAGTCCTGAGAAACGATATTGACCGGCGCAAAGTATCCCAAATAGGGACTGAGACTTCGGCACCAACGTTCAATATGTTTCGCTTGGAGTTTCAGGCTATTACCTCACCTAATGATGAGAACCCGGCAAATCCTCCTACGTTTAATGAGCTCAAAAGAGGGATTGAACAAGCATTAACCTCTGGTGGTTGGGCAGTAAGTAGTTTCACTCACGATGTGGCAATGGATTTAAGTAAACCCTCACTCCCTATTTCCAGTGGAGGAGAGTGGGTATCGATGCACAATGCGTTTCAATTCAGGCTTCAAGAATTTAGTAACAAGTACTATCTCGCGCTTGACTTTAAGATTGAAGTTCGTTCCCGCGCAAATCTACAGAGAATTGTCTCTGTTGCGCCTCAATTAGTGAAGCAGCGCTTTGGACGTGGCTTCGCAAGAACAAACGGGAAATGGGTAGCGGGATACATACGGCGTGTGGATACAACTAACGAAACAGCTACCTTTGAAATTAGAACGGAAAAAAAGAACGATCCCAAAACCAAATTAGTAGTTCCATTTATTGATGTCATTCCTGATTTGACAAGTACTCAACTGTCTGAGCTTCTGGCGACTAGTGGAAGTCGGGTTGATCTACATCGTGAGCGAACACGCTTCAGCAATTTACCATCTACAATACGACTGGATCGAATTCGCGAAATAAGTGCTGAACTGTCTAGACGAGCCTTTCCGCTAACTATTCGCGGCTACCAGGTATTTTTACGTCAGGAACCTACGCGAGCTTTACAACCTGATTTTGCAGTCAATTCGTTTTTGCGCGAGCCAGCGATTTCATTTGGTGATCGGAAACTCAGCCATGATATCTCAAAAGGATTGACATCTTTCGGCGCATATGAAAAGCCGGATACAGATATTCCAATTGTTTTGATGGCGACGCAGCAACAAATGCCACTTCTAGAGCGACTAGTGGTGTCGTTGCAACATGGAAGTAAACGATACAAAGGCTTCAAAAACACCTTCGGTGCGAATCTTAAGGTGATTGCCAAATATGCTGTGCCTTTCGAACAATACAAAGCAACTTGTGAAGAAATTGTACCAGACCTTCCTCGCTCCCCTCTTCCACTAATGCTTATCTATATGCCAGATGAGAGGGGTCTCTGGAGTCGCTCCAATCACCAATCACCATATTATCAAGTTAAACATTATTTGTTGGAGAACGGGATTCCATCACAAGGTGTGGATCAAGATACGCTTGAGAATCTTGACTGGAAGGATTTGAATCTTTCCCTCGACATCTTTGCAAAAACAGGACATGTTCCCTGGGTATTGGATGAAGGACTACCACTTGCGGATATATTTATTGGACTTGCGTATTCATCTATTCGCATTCATGACTCACTAGAGCGAGTAGTTGCCTATGTGTGTGTCTTCGATGAATTCGGACGCTGGCAATACTACATCGGCAACACAGAGCCTGTCCCATTTGAGCAACGAGATATTCGCTTAGCAGGCTTAATTGCAAACGCAGTGCAGCGATATGCCGAGAACTCAGCTGTAAGCCATGTCCATCTACATCATGGACATAGAATCAAGCATGAGACACGACAACAAATTGCTGATGCTGTCAAGAATGTAGCACCAAACTCAAATGTTCATTTCCTGTATTTGAATGACGACAATCCTATTCGGCTTTTTGGAAATGACGACGACCAAGAGGCGCAGATTCCAAGAGGCACTTTCATACGTATTGCAAATCAGAGGCAGTTTTTTCTTGCAACGACGGGAAGAACAGATTTGCAAAGTAATTCTCGGAGTACTCCGGTCATAGCTCAATGTACCCCTTACTATTACGGCTTAGGTGTTAACCCAGATCCCACTGTGTATGCTCAACATGTCTTGAGTCTAACGCGCCTAAATTGGGCATCTACTCGCCCTTTTGCGGCAGAGCCAATAACTTTGCTCTACTCTAGTAAGGTCGCGCGGCACATGAATATTTTCGTCCAAAACTATGGATCGTTTTCATTACATCCTGACCTTATCCGAACCCCTTGGTTCTTGTAGGCACATGAGGGCAATGCAATTCTGCACTACCCTCAACGTACTGCTGCTTGCCTAGAAAGCGATGTCCGCCGCAGTTTCCTCCTCCTCTTAACCAATGCCTATCCACAGTGATCATGGAAATTGTATATCTGCAATAGGCTCGACTGAACTGAACTGCCCATCGGCAGCCGAGAATGTCTCATCAATCTCCATGCCTTCGATGGTACCAAAGACGCGGAATGTGTAATCACCGGGCATCATCGGAATCAGATCGGCTGTGTAATGACCGGGTTCATCGCGCACTGCCCGCAGATTCAACACCCGTGCTGCGGGACCGAACAGGACTTCGATTTGCAATGTGTCTTCCAGTCCGATAACACCATTGCTTTCTTCGTTGTGGTCACCGCTGGTCTCATTCGTATGTGATGCTTCTGGTGTTGTTTCAGCTTCATCATGATCGTTTTCGCTTTGATGACGAGTGATGGTAATCTCCGGTCCGTTTATCAGACCCGTATAGGCGGGTTCGACACGCCAGCCAATTTCGATGGTGTAATCTCCGATCTCACGCCCCTCGTGGGCTGATACGGCGCTCACGAGGAGAACCGCAAG
>JANRJX010000005.1:0-21414 GCA_033763755.1 Chloroflexota bacterium | reverse complement strand
CTGCTCGATACCTGAAGTTGTTTCGTCGTCTTCTGCCCGCCAGGGTAACGGGTATACACCAGCCCGGCGATGCGTGCGATCTCGCGGAACTGACGGCGCGCCATTTCCCCCGCATTCAGGCTGTGTTCAACATCGACTTGCAGCGTATCCCAGCGAAACAGATCGCCCGTAAGCGCTGCCTCTAACGGCGCGAGGTCAGGCGAGAGCAGTTCAAAGCCATAATCGTTCGAGGCAATCGTGAAGGTGATCGGCTGTAAGCGGCTCAGGCGAAAAGCGAGCAGCGCCGCCAGCCCTTCATGCACCAGCCGCCCGGCAAACGGATAGACGAACAGATGATGCCCGTCGCGCGAGTGCAGCCGTTCGATCAGCAGTTCGCCCGCCGATGGAAGGTGTGACAGCTTGCGCTGCACATCGAAGAGCGGCTGTAAGGCGCGCATCTCCTCATCGGCATACACGCCCGCCAGCGCTTCAGTCAGCCGCGCGCGAATGTACTCTGTCAGCGTTTCCGACAGCGGCAGCTTGCCGCCGTACCAGCGCGGCACAATCCCTTTGCTGCCTTTCGCTTTACGCACCCACACTTTCAGATCATGCAGCCGGACGAACTCTAACACCTTGCCGCCAAGCGTGAAGCGGTCGCCGGGTTTGAGGCGGCTGACGAACGACTCTTCGATCTGCCCGATTTTGCCGCCGCGCAAGTACTGCACCTGCAGCGACGCATCGCCCAGAATGGTGCCAATCGACATGCGGTGCAGCCGCGCCACCTGCTCGTTCGTCACTGCGTAGCGCGCGTCTTCGACATTCACGCGGCGGTACTGCTCATATGCCTTAAGCGCGTCGCCGCCCTGCGTGACGAACGCCAATGCCCATCGCCACTGCTCGCGCGTCAACTGGCGATACGACCAGGCAGTGCGCACCTCGTCGTACAACTCATCCTGATCAAAGCCGCCCCCCAGCCCAATGGTGACGAGATGCTGTACCAGCACATCGAGCGCGTTATCGACAGGCGGGCGATCTTCCAGGACGCCGTCCATGATTGCCTGCCGCGCTGCCGATACTTCCAGCAGTTCAAAGGCGTGGGCAGGGACGCAGATCACGCGGCTGTGCGCACCCGGCTGGTGTCCACTTCTGCCCGCGCGCTGCATCAGCCGTGCCACACCTTTCGGACTGCCAACCTGCACGACTGCATCGACTTCCGGGAAATCGACACCTAAGTCGAGGCTGGATGTGCAGACAACGCATTTGAGTTTGCGGGCGCGCAGCGCGTTTTCCACCCAGCCGCGCACATCGGCGTCAATCGAACTGTGGTGAACGGCGATCAAGCCCGCCAGGTCCGGCTGCGCGTCAATGATCGCCTCATACCAGCGCTCGACCTGGTTGCGGGTGTTGCAAAAGATGAGCGTACTGCGATTGCGTGCGATGATGTCCAGCACCGATGGCAGCAGCTTCAATCCCAGATGCCCCGCCCAGGGGAAGCGCTCCATCTGCGATGGGATAATGCTTTCAACCGCCAGTGTCTTGCTCACATCGCCTTTGATCAGACTGCCGGATGGCACTTCGCCCGTGTCGTAGCGCGCACTACCGAGCAGCGTACGCAGCGCCGTTTGCAGATTGCCCATCGTCGCGGATAAGCCCCATGTGCGCAGGTCCGGGTTCCAGCGTCGCAGCCGCGCCAGCGCCAGTTCCGTCTGTGTGCCGCGTTTGCTGGCGAGCAGTTCATGCCACTCATCCACGACGACTAGCCGGACCCCGCCCAGCAACTCCGCCGCGTTATCCCAACTCAGCATCAGCGACAGGCTTTCCGGTGTGGTGATCAGCGCCGTCGGCAGGCGGCTGCGCTGGCGGCTGCGCGCCGAGCCAGACGTATCGCCCGTGCGCGTTTCGACCGACCAGGGAATACCGAGCGCTGTCAGCGGGCGCAGCAGCGATTTGGCGGTATCCGCCGCCAGTGCGCGCAGCGGCGTAATCCACAACACACGCAGCGGCGGCGCGGGCTGCTGCTTGGTCGGCGTCCAGCCGTGATTGCTTTCCGCCAGCCATTCCGCCAGCGCACCCATCCACGCCGCGTAGGTCTTGCCCGAACCGGTCGGTGAATAGATCAAGCCGCTGCCGTCGTCGAGATAGTGCGTCCAGACTTCGCGCTGGAAGTCGAACGGCTGCCAGCCCTGCCCGTGATACCAGTCGATAATAGGTTGCATGGCGTCGGTCATCAGCGCAGCATCTTCTCTATGTCCGCCAGCGTGTCGGCGTCGTCGGGCTGCTTGTCCTTGCGCCAACGCAGGATGCGCGGGAAACGCACGGCGATGCCGGATTTGTGGCGCGTCGAGCGCTGGATATTTTCGAAGGCGATTTCAAAGACCAGTTCCGGCTTGACCGAGCGCACCGGACCGAACTTCTCTTCGGTGTTGCGGCGCACAAATTGATCGACCTCGCGGATTTCGCTGTCGGTCAGCCCGGAATAGGCTTTGGCGAAGGGGACAAGCTGGCGCTCGTCGTTCCAGACGGCGAAGGTGTAATCGGTGTACAGGCTGGCACGCTTGCCGCTGCCGCGCTGCGCATAGACCATCACGGCGTCAATCGTGTACGGCTCAATTTTCCACTTCCACCAATCGCCGCGCACACGCCCGACGCGGTAAGGGGATGACAGCCGCTTGATCATGAAGCCTTCGACCATGCGCTCACGGCTTTCCTCGCGCACGCGCGCCAGTGTCGTCCAGTCGTCTTCGCGCAGAACCTGCGACAGCAATAACTGCGGCACGTTCGCCGTCTTCACCAGCGTCTCCAGCCGCGCGCGGCGTTCGTGCAGCGGCAGCAGGCGAATATCCACGCCATCGTGTTCGAGCAGGTCATACGCCAGCAGAATAACCGGGATGTCCGCCAGCAGTGGCTTCGTCAGCGTCTTGCGCCCGATGCGACGCTGCAACTGCGCGAACGGCAGGGCACGTTCGTCTTTCCAGGGCAGCAGTTCACCATCCATGACGCAGCCATCGGGCAGCGCGGATGCCGCAGCGGTGATCTCCGGGTAGCGGTCGCTGACGAGCTCTTCGCCGCGCGTCCACAAAAACGACTGCCCTGCGCGGCGGATCAACTGCGCGCGGATGCCGTCCCACTTCCATTCGACCTGCCAGTCGCCGCGATTTCCAAGCGCATCTTCGGGCGGCGCATCGAGCGCGTATGCCAGAAAGAACGGATACGGCGCGCTGATGTCCGCATCGGTCGTGTTCGACGCCATCAGCAGTTGGTAGAAAGCGGGCGTTGGCTGCCAGTTGCCCATCATGCGATGAGCGATGACAGCTTCGTCTATGCCGGAGACATCCGCCAGTGCGCGCGTGACCAGCTTGCGCGAGACACCGACGCGGAAGCTCCCGGTGAGCAGCTTGTTCCATATGAAGCGCTGCGGGCGGTTGAGTTCGCGCCACGCTGTCAAAATGCTGTGCCGTCGCTCGTCTTCGCTCATCGTCTGCAATGGCAGCAGACGTTCTTGAATCCAGACATGAAACGGTAGCTCGCTGGACACGCCTGTTTCCGGCAGCAGCAGTGTGATCGTCTCGGCGATGTCGCCCACCGCATCATACGACTCGCGGAACAGCCAGAACGGGATGCCCGCCGCTTCCGTCACCCATTCGCTCAGGCGCGTGCCACTAATGATCTGGCGCGGACGCTGCCCGCTGAGGAAATAGATCGCCCAGACTGCATCGGCGGGCGGCGCTGCCTCGAAGTAGCGCACCAGCGCTTCAATCTTCTCGTTGGTCTTGTTGGTTTCGTCCAGCCGGGTGTAGAGGTCGGTGAATGCCTTCATGCGCTTTCTTCCGCTTCGGTATCGTCGCTTTCGTCGCTGTAGCGCGTCTCGTAGCCCTGCGCATCGTAACCCTGTTCGCGCAGCCAGCGCACGAATGCCGGAATATAGCCATGCGTCACGCCGATGCGTGCCGCGCCCGTCGCTTTGATCGCGCTGATCAGTCCTTCCCAATCGGCATGATCGGACATCACAAAGCCGCGATCAACGGCTCTGCGCCGCCGTGCGCCGCGTATCTGCATCCAGCCGGAGACGAACGCCGAACTGCTATCGCCAAACTTGCGCGTCCAGGGCGTGCCGCGCGCGGACAGCGGCGCGATGATCAACGCGCCACGCCAGTCTGGACGGGGAACCTGCTCTATGTACGCGCCGACGTAGGTCGTCTCTGGCAGGCGGATGCCCGTCTCGCGGTAGCCTCTGGTGATGCGCTCGACCGCGCCGTGTGTGAAGATGCGCCCGATGTCCGGGTTCAAGCCGCTCATCACACGCTGCGCCTTGCCAAGCGCGTAGGCATAGACAATGCTGGCGCGTCCGGCGTCGCGGTTCTGCTGCCACCAGGCATTGAGATCGTCAAAAACTGCCTGCTGAGGTCGCCAGTGGTAAATCGGCAGCGCGAACGTCGCTTCGGTAATGAAGGTGTGGCACGGCAGCGCTGCAAACGGCGTGCAGGTCTGCTCGTCGCCCATCGTCTTGTAATCGCCAGAAACGACCCAGACTTCGCCGCCGTGTTCGATGCGGATTTGCGCCGAGCCGAGGATATGCCCGGCGGGGTGCAGCGACACGCTAACGCCGTTGATGTGAACGCTTTCGCCATAAGCGGCGGTCTGCATTGGCGCGTTATCCCCCAGCCGCAGACGGAAGACCGACTCGCCTTCCTTCGACACGAGATAACTGCCGCAGCCGCGCACCAGATGATCGGCGTGGGCGTGGGTAACGACCGCGCGCGGGACGGGCTGCCAGGGGTCAATGTAGAAATCGCCGACCGGGCAGTAAAAGCCCCTGTCGGACAGAATCAGCAGGTCGCCGGGCATGAGGTGAGGCTCTCCAGGTGGCTTATGGAGACACAGTATAGTGCCGGACCATGAGCGCTTCGTAAGCCAGTCTACCTATCCATGCTGACGTTGCAGGGCGCTGTGACGGGTTGCCTGGCGCTGATGGGCAAAACGCTAACGCTTGCGTGCCCACATATGGATCGCGTTGCCGCTGGCGGGTGTGTACGCACTCACCGCCGACACCGTGTCCAGCGCGTAATTGTTGATCTGCCGCAACACGCGCCGCAGCAGCGACATCGGCGGCAGTGGGGGAATGACGGCTGATGGTTCAGCGTCTTGAAGCCCCTCTCCCTGAGGGAGAGGGGTTGGGGGTGAGGGCTTGATCATCGCCATTACATCCCGCAGCGGATTCGGGAACGCAACCTCCGGCGACCAACAGTTCAGCTTCGCGACTTCCAGCCCCAGCGCGGCAATCAATGTACGCATGAAGGCGGGGGAGAAGTACGACAGATGCTCAATGATGAAGCCACGCCATAATTGCCCGGTCAGCCGCGCCAGCGCAAACTCCCACGATGCCGGGCTGGGGACAGCGACGAACAGCACGCCGCCCGGCGCGAGTAAATCCGTCGCCGCTGCCAGCATCGCCACCGGATCGCGCACATGCTCAACCACAAAGACCAGCGTCACGACATCGAACGAGGCGGGTGCGTAGCCTGCCGCGCGGAAATCGCCGTTAAAAACTTCAATGCCCAGCTGTTCGCTCGCCCGCCGCGCTGCCACCGCCGAAATCTCGCTGCCTGCGATGTGCCAACCGCGCCGCTGTGCCGCCGCCAACATCTGCCCGCCACCGACGCCAATGTCCAATAACCGTAGGGGCAGGAGGTGTCCTGATCCTACAAAACGTGCGCATTCGCCGATCACATAGTCCGTGAACGCGCGCTGGTCGCTGTCGAATGCCACCGCTGCGCCGGGCGTACTGTAGACGGTATCGTAGAAGCGGGTGATGGCATCCCCGGTCAGGCGTGGCGTCATGTAGACGAAACCACAGCCGGAGCAGCGCACAAAGCCGATGCGCTCGCTGCCTAACTGCAATGCTGTCGCGCCCAGGCGGTGCATCGGCAGCGGCAGTTCAGCGGGCGCTTGCAGCGTTCCGAGCGCTTCGCCTTGAGCGCTGCCGCAATAATCGCAGATGACACGTTCCAGATCGGCAGCACGAGTTGGCTGCGGGGCAATGATGCTGTGGCTGATGACCGTCACGAAACTATCCCTCTGTGTGCGTTTGTAAACCTTATATACAGCCGCGCGCCGTTTTTTGCTACACTACGCCTACTCATATCACCGTCGGAGTATCGTTTGAGCCAGCTTACCGCCCATCACGGTTTGACCAGCGCCGAAGTGACCGAGCGCGTGCGCCGGGGCGAACATAATCGCTTCAAAGCGCGCGTCGGACGCTCGTACTGGGACATCGCCCGCGATAATGTCTTCAATCTCTTCAATGTCGTCCTGTTTACGCTGCTCGTCATCGTGCTGCTGCAAGGCGATTACGCGACCGTCATCTTCGCAGGCTTCAGCGTTGTCTGGAATTCGATTCTGGGTATGTTCCAGGAGATCGACGCCAAGCGCAAGCTGGACAAGCTGGCAGCGCTGGCGGCGAGCGATGTCCATGTCTACCGCGATGGCGTACTCAAGAGTATTCGCATCAGCGAAGTCGTCAAGGACGATGTGCTGCCGATTGCACCCGGCGACCGGATGGTCGTGGATGGCGTAGTGCTGACGAGCGACGCGCTCGAAATGGACGAGAGCCAGTTGACAGGCGAAAGCGACGCCGTGATGAAAGAGCCGAACGACGCCATCACCAGCGGCTCGTTCGTGATCGCGGGGACGGGCGTGATGCGAGCGACGCGCGTCGGTAAAGACAGCGCCATCAACCAGCTCTCCGTGATCGCAAAGCAGTACAAGCGTGTGCTAACGCCGACGCAGCTCAAGCTGGAAGCGATTGTGCAGATTTCGGTCGTGCTGATGGCGATCATCGTGCCGATGATCTTCGTCAAAGGTTATCTCGACCGCGTGGCGCTCGACCCGAACGCCAGCCTGATCCCCGACCTGAACACCTTCCGCAATGCCGTCGTTTTCACGACCAGCCTCGTGCCACAAGGACTGGTGCTGACGGCAGTGCTGTCGCTGACGATTGGCGCGCTGTCGATCAGCCGCTTCAAGACGCTGGTGCAGCGCGTTAACGCTGTCGAATCGATGGCGAACGTGACGACGCTGTGCTTTGACAAGACAGGCACGCTGACGCGCAACCAGTTGAGCGTGATGCACGTCCACGCGCTCAACGGCTTGAGCGATGCGCAGGTGCGCGACAAGCTGCATCTGTACATCAACAACCTGGGGCATATGAACCGCACAGCGGCGGCGGTGGCGCTGTACACCAACGGCAGCCCCGACCAGCAGTCACCGCTGCAAACCAAGCTGCGCGAACTGCCTTTCAACAGCGCCCGCAAGTGGGGCGCAATCGTGCTGGAAAACGAGACGCTGGTGATGGGCGCGCCAGAGCGCCTGGTCGCCACCGACGAGCCAATTGCCGCCCGCGCGCGTGAACTGTCGCGGCAGGGACTGCGGGTGCTGGCGTTCTCGCGCATTGTGGGCGCATTGCCGGATGGATCGCTGCCCGCAGAGCGCGAGCCGCTGGCGCTGGTCGTGTTAAGCGATCAGGTGCGCGAGGATATTCAGGAAACGTTGCAGGCGTTTCGCGATCAGAACGTGGCGCTGAAAGTTATCAGCGGCGATAACCTGGAGACGGTCAAGGAGATCGCGCGTGAAAGCGGCATGGCGGCGGAACCTGCCTACACGGGCGATCAACTGCGCGCGATGAACGAGGCAGACTTCGAAACTGCCGTCACAGGTGGATCGCTGTTCGCGCGCATCGAGCCGGACACCAAACGCCAGATCATCCGCGTGCTCAAGGCGCGCGGCGAGTATGTGGCGATGGTCGGAGACGGCGTAAACGATGTGCCGGCGCTGAAAGAGGCGCAGCTGGCGGTCGTCATGAACGACGGCGCGCAGATCGCCAAAGACGTGGCGGACATCGTGCTGCTGAACAACGCAATGTCCACGCTGCCGAAGGCATTCTACGAAGGGCGCATCATCACCCAGACGATCTTCGCGACGTGCAAGATTTTCCTGGTCAAGAACCTGTACAGCCTGCTCTTCTTCCTGTTTGCGGGCTTCATGGCAATGCCGTTCCCGATCAGCCCGATCCAGATTAGCTGGGTGTCGTTCGGCATCATCAATGTGCCAGCCGGGTTGATCGCGATTCGGCTGCTCAAGCCGGACTGGATGGCGCGTTTCCGCGACGATGTGCTGGATTACGTCATCAGCGCGGGCATCATCGGCGCGGCGGCGATGTCGCTGCTCTATGCCTATGCGTTCCTCGGCAGCAACCAGAACATCGACCAGGCGCGCAGCACGATGATGGTGTTCCTGTCACTGTGGGGGATGCAGGTGTTGTGGAACGTGCATGGCTTGTATGTGACGAGTCTGAAGAGCATTGCCGCGCACCCGCGCCTGTTCGTAATCGGCATTATCCTGGTCGTGCTGACGCTGGCGGCGGGTTATGTCGTGCCGGACATTCTGGAGTTCACGCCGCCGAACGTGAACGAGTGGGTGGCTGCGTTCGCGATCTACCTGGTGTCGATGGTGCTGTTAGAGTACGTGCTGCGTGACCGCCGCCTGGTACGGGCGATCTGGCTGCTGGCACGCCCGAGTTGACCTCACCCCGCATCAATCTTTGGCAAATTGAGCTGTACGCCCCTCTCCAGAAGAGAGGGGACGAGCGCGCTAGCTATTCTCGTGCGAGACATTCAGAACCGTAATGCCGACGAGTTCGTCATCACGGTAGTGATAGATGCGGTTGTCTTCCTCCATCACACTGTCGTTCGCATTTTGAGGCTTGCGAAAGCTGATATACAGCACGTCCGCTGCTTCATCGTAGTCGGTCCAGACCTGGCGGGCTGGCAATGTCAGCAGCCCGTCGATCCATTCTTTGGTGAGCGTGACCATAAGATTGTTCCTTTATTGACTATCTTTTGCGGCTTCGACGTTAGAAATGCCGTGATCACAAATCCATTTGGCTCATCTTTGTAGACTAGCACACAAGTCTTGCGTGTGATATTGGTGGAGTCGTAGCTGCGTAACGCCAACGACTCGCTCTCTTTACCTCGCACAATAATGTCTGGATCGCTGATGGTTTCCAGTACTTTATCCAGATTTCCAGACATATAATCGTGATTTTCAGTAGCATGCGACCATTGTCGATAGGTAATGCGAATGGTATGCCCTTGTACTGAAAAGGCAATTTGCAGAACGTCATCTGGCATTCAAGCAACCTTTCTGGATAGAGTTGCATTGTAACTCATGCTGATTGCTTAAACAGGTAGGGTATGAAATGGTTTGAGATGCAACTACTAAGTTGCTGTATGATCAGCCTACCGAAGCGTATGTGCAGGTCTTCGAATGTTCCGCAAGCGCGCTCTACAGCGTCCCCAGGATGTCCCATCCACCGTCAAGACACAGGACGGTGCAATTCTCAAAGTGGTGGAAGAACCACGACCACATTCTTCACTCGCTGTGCAATTACCAGACGCGCCGTCACCGTTGCTACGGGAACTCCCCCGCCCGAAGCGCCTTCCCAGCTGAAGCCTATGCCAGCTATGCGCGCCGATTGCCCATGTCCGCGCGCGTCTGGCAAAATCACATCATACGCATCCGTAAATGACTCTGCGGTTGGAAACCAGCACGCCCCATCATCCGTGAAGCCATGCAGCATGAGCAGCGGTGGTTTGTCGCCCCCACTGCGGTAGTAATGCTGTTGAATACCGTTCGCCTCAATGAAGTGAGATGTGAAAGACATAGCATCGCCCCTGTGCCCGCGCGTTAAAAGTGTAACTTCTAGTCTTGCCGTCCTCAACGCCCTGGCGCTATACTACGACCTATGAACACACACACACCTCCACGCTGCCGCAGCCGCAACTAGTCCGTAGCGGCTAAGTTCATACGGTTCCTCAGCCAGCATCCTTTGGGTGACTGGCTATTTTCGATTCCCGTGAAGGAGACAACTTATGTTCCAACGTCTGAGCCTGCGCAGGTTGCGCGGGCTGTCGGTCTTTGTATTCGTCTTGCTAGCGGTCGAATTCCTCGACGAGTTCGTGACGATGGCGGATGTCGTCGCGCTCCCCGTCATCCGCGATGAGTTCGGGCTGTCATATGACCAGATCGGGCTGCTGCTGACGATTCCGGCGCTGCTGGCAAACCTGCTCTTCGAGCCGATCATCGGCGTGCTGGGCGATGTCTGGCGGCGGCGCTTCCTCATGCTGGCAGGTGGCGTCGGCTTCCTGTTCGGTACGCTCATGATCGCGGTCGGGCAGTCATACCTGGCGCTGATGGCGGCGTTCATCCTGCTCTACCCGTCGTCCGGCGCGCTCGTCAACCTGTCGCAGGCGACGCTGATGGATCTCGACCCCAGGCGTCACGAGCAGAACATGGCGCGCTGGACGCTGGCGGGGTCGTTCGGCGTGCTTGCCAGCGCGCTCGTGATCGGCGCGTTCATGGCATCGGACTTAGGCTGGCGCGGCTTCTACTGGCTGGGTGCTGCGGTCACGCTTGTGGTACTGATCGCGTTGTGGCGGCTGCCGTTGCCGAACGGCACCAATGGCGGTGCAGATGACGAAGACGAAGAGGGTTTATCGTTGAGCGCCTTCTGGGACGGGCTGCGGCATATCGGCTCTGCCCTGCGGCGCTGGGAGGTGACGCGCTGGCTGATCATGCTCGAATTCTCCGACCTGATGCTGGATATGCTCTACAGCTATCTGGCGCTGTACTTTGTCGATGTCGTCGGCGTGGACGAAGGCACAGCGGCGCTGGCAGCGGTCGTCTGGACGGGCGTTGGCTTGATCGGTGACATCGCCATCATCCCGCTGCTGGAGCGTGTGCGCGGCATCACCTACCTGCGTTTCAGTGCGGCGCTGGAGTTTGTGCTGTACAGCGCCTTCCTGCTCGTGCCGGGGCTGATACCGAAGCTGATCCTGATCGGTATCATCGGCTTCTTCAATGCAGGCTGGTACTCGATCTTGCAGGGTAACCTGTACACGGCGATGCCGGGGCGCAGCGCCAGCGTGATGGTGCTGGGCAACCTGTTCGGATTGGCGCATGGTTTCTTCCCGCTGGCGATTGGGCTGGCGGCGGAGCGCTTCGGGCTGGCGAATGCGATGGTGTTCCCGCTGATTGCGTGCGTGGCGCTGCTGGTGCTGCTGCCGCGCAAAGCAACTGTGTAACCCTGACCCTCATCCCCTAACCCCTTCTCCCTCAGGGAGAAGGGGAATGAGGGTCCTCTGGAAGCCCCTCGCCATGAGGGAGAGGGGTTTGGGGTGAGGGTTATCCTGCCCCTACAACGCGAACACGTCGCCGACGCGCACACGGAAGCCGGCGACGACTGCGCCGCCATCGAGCATGTCATCTTCGTGCAGGATGATTGCGTTCGAGCTGCCGCCCGTGCGCACCGTCACAGTGCGCGTCTTCGGCTCGAACACCCATACCAGTTGCACACCATCGGCAAAATAGCTTTCGACTTTCTCCATAACGTCGGCAAAGTCGTCATTCTTTGAGACGATTTCGACACACAGATCAGGTACTATCACCAGTGGCTTGAGCAGCCAATCGGGATTTTTGGCGATGTACGCATCAAGTCGTTCTTTCGCGAATACCAAAATAGCTGGTGAACGCGAGCCTTTCACCCAGTCTGTGACATCCGTTAGCACAAAGGGTGTATCAAACATCACTCGAATGCCTGCCGGACCCTCGAAGCGTTCCAGCAGCGACACGAGTAATTTGATCAGCAGATTGTGTCCCGGCATGGTCGGCATCAGCGTTCTCCTGTGTCCGTTGATCATCTCAAACGGCGCGTTGTCATATTGACGGACAAAATCTTCCATCGTCATACCAGTCTCGGCAGCCACAGGCGCATAGGCGGTCATCGTTTATCTCCAGCCTTATATATCACCCATTATAGCGCGCGTTCTTGTAGCAATTCTCCTCATCAGGTGGTAGTTTATGCAGCCCAATAGAAGTCCTCTGGAGTCTAGACGTGCCACGCAAAACCTACATTGCTGCAATTAAGGAAGCGCTGACCGAAGAAATGCGGCGCGATAATACTGTCATGCTGATGGGCGAAGACGTGCGCATCGGCGTGTTCGCCGGGACGCGCGGGCTGCACGCTGAATTTGGCGACCTGCGCGTGATCGATACGCCCATCAGTGAGCTTGCCGTTGCAGGTGCGGGTGTTGGCGCGGCTGCGACCGGGCTGCGTCCAGTGGTAGACCTCATGTTCGGCACATTCCTGTACCTTGCGTTCGACCAGATCGCGAACCAGGCGGGCGCGATGCGCTACATGTTCGGCGGGCAGGCGACGCTGCCACTGGTCTACATGGTGCAGAACGGCACGGGGTCGAGCGCCGGACACCATCACAGCCAGTCGGTGCATCCGTTCTTCATGAACATGCCGCTGATCAAGGTCGTCATGCCCAGCACGCCCTATGATGTGAAGGGACTGCTCAAGGCGTCCATTCGCGACAACAACCCGGTCGTCTTCCTCAACCATCTGGCGCTCGGCGGTCAGCGCGGCGACGTGCCGGACGAAGACTACATCGTGCCGATTGGCAAAGGGGACATCAAGCGCGCGGGTAAGGACGTGACGATTGCCGCCGCCGGGCTGATGGTACATCATGCGCTCAAGGCGGCGGCAGCGCTGGAGCAGGATGGGATTGATGCCGAAGTCATCGATCTGCGCACGCTCAAGCCCTGGGATGAAGCGCTGGTGCTGGAAAGCGTGGCGAAGACCGGTCGCTTTGTGGCGGTCGATGAGAGCAGTCCGGTGTGCGGCGCGGCGAGCGAGTGGGCAGCGACGGTGGCGGAGAAAGGCTTTGGCTATCTGAAGGCAGCGCCACAGCGTGTAGCCAGCAAGCCCGTACCGATTCCCTTCAGCCCCAAGCTGGAAAAAGCCGTCGTTCCATCGGCTGATGAGATTGTCGCGGCGGTTCGCGCGACTCACAAAGGATAAACTCATGGCACTTATTCCCGTCTACATGCCCAAGTTCGGCATGACGATGACGCACGGCGTCATTACCCAGTGGCACAAGCAGGAAGGCGACCGCATCGAGCAGGGGCAGCCGCTGCTGGCAGTCGAAACCGAGAAGGTCAATGTCGACATCGAAGCGCCCGCCAGCGGGACGATTGCCGAAATCAGTTTTGATGTTGATGCGGAAGTCGAAGTCGGCGCAGTGATTGCGTACATCGAAGAAGCATAGGACGCCTGTACCTGCTTGCCACTTCAGGCAGGCAGCCCAAACAGCGCGCGGATCATCCAGCGGCTTGACCAGTAGATGCCGTTATCGATGAGCCAGCGTGAGAGCGAGAAGTCTGCGTCGAGCTTCAGGCGCAGTTCCGACAGGTTGACATCGGTGATGACCAGGCGCGCCGCGCTGCCATCGTCCACAAGCAGGATATTGTTGAGCAGCGCCCGCTGTTTGCGCCCGGTCAGCAGGGCAACCAGCGACTGACGAAAGCTGTGATTGCCGAAGAAGTCGATGCTTAAGCCATGCGCGCGCATCATCTGACGGTTGCCTTCGACCATCTGCGCGAACTGGTCACGCACACGGTGGAACTGATCGCCCGTGACGAAGCGCGCCGTCGGCAGGTATTCCTGCATGATGACATAGTCTTCGGCATCCTGGCGCGAATGCAGCACCTGCGTTGGCACAAGGAATTGCGGGACGTAACGCGCCAGCAGGTTCACATCGCGTCGCACAACTTCACAGTGCAGCGCGCCGTAAATCGTCATGTAGAGCGATTTGTTCGGCACTTTGATGACGCGCGTCTGGTCGTAGACGAAGATGGTGTGCTGTCGCCCCGCTGAGATCGCAGTGCCGACCAGCGCCGGGTCGAGGTCGAAATCTGCCAGATAGCGGATGGCGTCATCGCGCTCCATGCCACGACGGGCATTGGCAACGCGGGTTTCGGCATCGGAATAGGGACGGCGGGTCATAGGCATAGGCGCTCTGGCTGGATGGATAGAATGTGCAAGAGAGTATAATACATGGCATGGACGCCATAAATGGCGTCCGTACACAGCCGAATTTGCAAAGGCAATATTCTTGCCGTCCCACAAAAAGCCATCAGTGTCGGCAAATAAGAGGACTCCTTCCCATGCACAGACAATCTCCCTGGCGCACGCTCGCCATGCTGCTCATGCTGCTGACAGGCGTGTTGACCGCACAGGCGCAGCCGTTCACGCCGACACCGGAGCGCCCCGCAGCGCTGGCAGAGGCAGATCGAGCTTTCTTGAACGGCGATTATGAGGCGGCGCTGGCGGGCTACACGCAGGCGGCGGCGTCGCCGGATGTGGCGTGCGACGCCGCCTTCAGCGTGGGGCGTGTGTATCTGCGCCTGGAACGCTATGCCGAGGCGGACGCCACCTTCACGCAGCAGATCAATGCGTGCGGGGCGTCGTTCCGGGCGCTGGCGCTGCGTGGCGATGCGCGCCAGCAAAACGGCGATGATGCGGGCGCACAGGCAGATTACGAGGCGGCATTGGCGGCGCAGCCGGGCATCATCGACAGCTACCTGTACGAGCGCATCGGTGCGGTCAACCCCGATGCCAGCGTGCTGTATCTGCGGCTGGCGGCGGAGGCGGGGCGCGAACCGCAGGGCGAGTTTGCGCTGCGCAACGAGCTGGCACAGATTTACCTGCTGATTTCGCGCCCGGATGAGGCGTTTATCCAGTACGATGCCATGCTGTCGCGCGAGCTGCTGTCGCCCACCGATCAGGCGCGCGATGTTGCAGCAATCGAAGTCGAGGCGGCGGAACTGGAGATCAGCCTGGGCAACGCCGATGCAGGCTACGCCCGTTTGCAGCGCGTCATCAGCGACTACACCAACACCGCCGCCGCGTTCGACGCGCTGATCCTGCTGGTGAATGCCCAGCAGCCGGTAGACCTGCTGACGCGGATGCGCATCAATGTCGCCAACGAGAACTACACACCCGTCGTCGGCGTGCTGACGGATGTGCTGGCGTCGCCCGATGAGACGGTCGTGCCAGAACTGTACCTGCTGCTCGGACGCAGCCAGCGCGCACTTGGCGATCCTGTGACGGCGCTGGCGACCTTCCAGCAGGCGCGCGACCGCTATCCGTCCGATCCGGTTGCGAGCCAGGCGGCGTTGGAGCAGGCACAGACCTACGTGGACGCGGGCGATGTGGCGAACGGGATCGTCGTCTACCAGCAGATCGCGCAGGTGTATCCGCAGTCGCCGGAAGCGCCGGAAGCGCTGCTGACCGCCGCGCGGCTGCTGCGTGAGCAGGGCGACACGACGGGCGCTATCGCGCAATACGAGCAGTTGGGTGCCGTATATCCGGGCAGCGATCAGGCAGAGCAAGGGCTGTTCGAGGCGGCGCGGCTGCTGCAAGCGGCGGGCGATACGAACCGCGCGGCGGAGTTGTACGGGCGCAGCGGATCGTCGCACGGGTTGTTGTGGCAGGGCAAGCTGTTGCAGGCGCTGGGCGACAACGGCGGCGCGAGCGCGGCGTGGGGAGCGGCGGTGAATGCCGACCCCGGCACGTTCTTCAGCCAGCGGGCGTGCGCGCTGCTCAACAACATCCCGCCTTACGAGCCATCCGCCAACATCCGCCTGAGCGAACCGACAGCGGATGACATCAGCGCGGCGACGAACTGGGTCGGGCAGACGTTCGGCGTACAGGCATCCGCCGCGCTATCGCCGGAACTGGCGTCTAACCCGCTGCTGGTGCGCGGCACGGAGTTGTGGGCGCTCGGCTGGCGGCGCGAGGCAAACGCGGAGTTCATCGCGCTGCATCGCCAGTTCCGGCTGGATGCGCCCGCCATGTTCCAGCTTGCCAGCTACTATCGCGGCATTGGCGCGTACCGCATGTCGATCATTGCCGCTGTGCGCGTATACGTGCTGTCGGGGCAGCCGCTGCCCGCCGTGCCGTCGTATATCGCGCGCATGGCGTTCCCGATTTACTATGCTGATCTGGTGCTGCCTGCCGCGCAGGAATACGACCTCGACCCGCTGTATGTGGCATCGCTCATCCGCCAGGAATCGACGTATGACGCGACGGCGGTCAGCATTGCCGATGCGCGCGGGCTGATGCAGTTGATCCCCTCGACAGCGGCGGATGTGGCGGGGCGGCTGGGGCTGGCGGACTACGCGCTGAGCGATCTGTTCCGCCCGACGGTGAATGTGGCGATGGGCAGCTACTATCTGGCGTCCACGCGCGACTTCCTGGATGGCGACGTGGTGGGCGCGCTGCTCGGTTACAACGCGGGTCCGGGCAGGGCGGCACAGTGGACGGCAGCGGCGGGCGGCGATATTGACCTGTTGTACGAGATCATCCCGTTTGAAGAGACGCAGTTGTATCTGGACATTACGTATGAGAATTTCGGCGTCTATCGCTACCTGTACGGCGACGGCATGCCA
Organism: Chloroflexota bacterium; assembly: GCA_033763755.1. Lineage (GTDB taxonomy): Bacteria > Chloroflexota > Anaerolineae > Aggregatilineales > Phototrophicaceae > Flexifilum. The sequence goes on along the minus strand of JANRJX010000005.1, from coordinate 5,085 downwards.
GACTGCATGTTCACGGTCGCGCCGCTGGCAACGCCGACGCCAGCGTCGGGGTGAACGGCGCATGGCAGGCGCGATATAATTGCTGCAACGACAGCATACAATGGCATCATACCCGCATACAGCTTGTAGCGTTAACATTGCGCCATCCCGATAGAAAAGGATTGACCATGCTTCCGAATTTGCCAAAGAACTTTGAGGAATTTTCGAAACTGACCTGGGCAGAGATCGAGCCGTTTTTTGATATGCTCTATGAGCGCCCGCTGGTTGCCGAGACGCTGGATGAGTGGATGCGCGACTGGTCAGCGGTTGCCGATCTGGTCAGCGAGACCGTCACGCGTTACAACGTGGCGACGACCGTCGATACGACCGATGAGGCGGCAGAAAAGCGCTACCTGAGTTATCTCGATGATGTGATCACGCCATCACGCGCTGCCGAACAAGAGCTCAAGCAAAAGCTGCTGGCATCTGGTTTGCAGCCGGAGGGCTTTGAAATCCCGCTGCGCAATATGCGCCAGCAGGCAGCGCTGTTCCGCGAGGCAAACCTGCCGCTCTTTAACGAAGAGGCAAAGCTCGGCACGGAGTACAGCAAGATCATCGGCGCGCAAACCGTGCAGTGGGAGGGCAAGGAACTGACGCTGGCACAGCTGCGCCCCTATCTCGAAAACCCGGATCGTGCCGTCCGTGAGCGTGCCTTCCGCGTGTCGATGGAACGACGGTTGCAGGATCGCCAGGCGTTGAATGAGTTGTGGGTCAAGTTCTTCGAGCTGCGCCAGAAGATCGCTGATAACGCGGGCGAGCCGAATTACCGTGCCTACGCCTGGAAAGACAAGCTGCGCTTCGATTACACGCCGGATGATGTACTGCGAATGCTCGACGCCATCGAAGAAGTGGTGGTTCCGGTCACGCGGCGGCTGCTGGAACACCAGCGCTCGCAAATGGGCGTGGACGTGATGCGCCCCTGGGATTCAGACTGGCGACTGACGATTGACCCGCTGAACCGCCCGCCGCTGACGCCGTATAAGACGGGCGAAGAGCTGGGCGAAAAGACGACCGCTATCTTCCGCAAGGTCGACCCGAAGTTTGGCGAATATCTCGATATTATGCAGCGTGAAGGGCTGCTCGATCTCGACAATCGCAAGGGCAAAGCGCCGGGCGGATACTGCACGTATTTTACCAACGTCAAGCGTCCCTTCATCTTTATGAACGGCGTCGGCGTGCATGATGATGTCCACACGATGCTGCATGAAGGCGGTCACGGCTTCCACGCCTTTGAGTCCAGCCACTTCCCCTATTATCAACAGGGTGATGTACCGATTGAATTCGCCGAAGTCGCGTCCATGGGGATGGAACTGCTGGCGATGCCGTTCATGACGGTCGAACAGGGCGGCTTCTACTCGCAGGCGGACGCCAATCGCGGCTTTGCCGATCATCTGCTCAAGCTGCTGCGCTTCTGGGGCTATATGTCGGTGGTGGAAGGCTTCCAGCACTGGGCATACACACACTATCAGGACGCGCTCGATACCGCCAACTGCGATGCCAAGTGGGTCGAGCTGTGGGGGCGCTTTATGCCCGTCGAAGACTGGTCAGGGCTGGAGCCGGCGCTGCAAAGCTACTGGCATCGCCAACTGCACATCTTTGAAATCCCGTTCTATTATGTCGAGTACGGGCTGGCGCAAATGGGCGCGGTGCAGGTGTGGCGCAACTCGCTGAGCGATTATAAGACGGCAGTCGCCAATTATCGCCACGCGCTGTCGCTGGGTGGCACGCGCACGCTGCCAGACCTGTTCGCGGCAGCAGGCGCGAAATTCTCGCTGGACGCCTCGACGTTCCGCGAGTTCATGCCGCTGATCGAAGACACGATGGTCAAGCTGGAAGGGTAGGTTAGGCTCAAGCAGGGGGCTGCTGCAATAGTGGCAGCCCTTAGTCCATCGGCACTCTCTTTTCTGTAGTCCTTGTGTGTATAGAATTAGTCACCATTTTTTATCAATCGAATGATTTTGTAATATGATGGGTTTATCGTTCAAGTCTAATGTCAAATTCGGATCACATGGTAGACAATCAGAAACTGCTGGCGCTTCTCATTGACGGCGACAACACCCAGGCTCAATTCATCCCACATATCCTGCATACGCTCGTTGACTATGGCGATCTGCTCATTACAAAGGTGTTTCATAACAAATCAACGATTGAACAATGGGAGCAAGTTGCCCGTCAGTATTCAATTGAACCCGTGTGGGTGCCTAACAACATCAAACAAAAAAACTCCGTAGACATTGCACTGGTCATGGATGCCATGTCGCTACATTATGAGCGCGATGAAATCGCAGGATTTTGTATTGTCGCAAGCGATGGCGATTACACACGGTTAGCGCGCTTTCTCAAATCAAAGGGGAAGTTTGTGCTGGGAATGGGCGAGGCGAAAACACCGGATACGTTCCGTAATGCCTGTACGAAGTTTACCTGTCTGGGTGATGTGGGAACGGCTTCCACGCCCGCAAAGCCTGCGGTTAATGCCACTCAACAAGAAGCAGTACTGATTGAAGAAATATCAGATAAAGCCCTTGTCAAGTTAGTTATCAATGCCTATCAACAGGTTGCGATAAAGGCTGACCCCAATCAAGAGTGGGCAGAGTTGGTCGCTATAAGGAGCGCAATGATTTCCCTTAATCCAGGATTTACAGGAAGTACCTATTACAAGCTCGATGTGCTGGCGAAGAAAATCCAAACTTTACCTGTACCTAAGCACGGGCTAGAAATCCGTGAAACCACGAACGGAAAGGGGTTCATCCATTATCTGACTATCGGGGCAAATGAACTGCACAAATTCCGTCAGGCATACAATCATGAAGATGCAATCAAAAAGCGCGACAAAGATGGTTGGACGCCGCTTTCGATAATGAGGAACGTATTGGGAAAGCTTGATCCTGACTTTGAACCACTCGTTTATCGCGGCGTAAAGTATGCGCAACTTAAGAAGGTGGTTGAGAAAATGCGCGATGATTACCCCGGCTGCATTGATCTCAAAATAACCACACTGAGTGTTGCCATTCGGGTAAAGTCATGACCTGTCAGACCTGCGCGCGAACTGCTCAGCGTGACGCCGGAACTGCGCCACTGTGGGACAGTATTTACAGCCGCCCTGCGCACCACAACGGGCTGTGCCAAAACCTATGTCGCCCAGTTTGCCGAACATCTTGATCACCCGCATGTCCACTTCCATATCATCATGCGTGCAGACATCGCCATCATTCATACACAGACAGTGCAGACGGCACTCGCCCCGATTTAAACATATGTCTATCAAACATTTCAATTCGCCTTAACACCCGCTTAAATGAGACACGTTATCAATATTGCCAACTCGTAATGCGAGTTGTCAGATTGTTGTGTAAGCAGGTGTAAGGAGTATCGTAGTGAAGATTCGTGTTGTATTGGTACTCGCGCTGCTGGCAGGGCTGCTCACGCTGTCCTTCCCGGTAGTCGCCCAGAATGCCCAGACAGGCAACGTTATTTTCCTCCACCCCGATGGTACCGGTGTCAGCCACTGGGCCGCCGCCCGCATGTACTGGTATGGTCCCGACGCCAACATGAACTGGGATATGCTGCCGGAAATGGCGGTCTATCGTGGTCACATGACCGACCGTCTGACGGGTACGTCGAACGGCGGCGCGACCGTCCACGCTTTCGGTCACAAGGTGCTGGGTCCCGGCTCCTATGGTCAGGACGGTGGCGATGAAGAAGCGCGTCCGATCCTGTCCCTGAGCGGTTACAGCGGCAGCATCATGCGCGAAGCGGGCAATAACGGTCACCCGATTGGCGTTGTGAACGACGGTGACGCCGCCGAACCCGGAACGGGCGTGTTCCTGGCAGAAGTCAGCGGTCGTGATGATCCCAACGGGATCGCGCTGCAAATCATTCGTGGTCGTGAAGGCATGGGCGATACGGCTCCGGCAGTTGTCCTCGGCGGCGGCGAAGCGTTTTTCCTGCCAGTCGATGCCCCGATGTGCGAAGGCGAAATCACCCCCACCTGCTATGTCCACACCGACCCGGTCAGCAGCGAAGGTCCTGCACGTGAAGACGGTCTGAACCTGATCCAGGAAGCGATTGATAACGGCTGGACAGTTCTGCGCACCCGCGCTGAGTTTGAAGCGCTGATGGCGGAGCTGGAAGCTGATCCGGCGCTCGCGCCCTCGGTGCTGGGTCTGTTTGCCCGTGATGACATGTTCAACGACGAACCGGAAGAAACGCTCATCAACCTGGGGCTGGTGGACGAATCGATGTCGGAAAGTCGTGAAGGTTCGATCATTCTGTGGGGCGGTATGCCAGACACCATGAGCTATAACCCGCCGACCGTCGCCGAAATGAGTGCGATGGCGCTGATGATCCTCGAACGCCGCGCGGCGGCTGCGGGGCTGCCGTTCCTGCTGGTGACAGAAGTCGAAAGCACGGATAACCTGCCCAACAACGCCAACGCGATCGGGATGCTCAACGCGGTCAAGCACGCTGATGACACGATTGCCGTCATGCGTGAATTCGTCGCCGCCAACCCGAACACCCTGATGTTCACCGCTGCCGACAGCGATGGCGGCGCGCCTCAGGTCTTCTCGCCCGCCCCGCGCGATGACAACGGCAACGTGACTTTCAGCAGCGGCAACCCGACCGGTCTGGAAGCGGACGGCGAACAGGTGGGCTTTCCGCTGGATGGTGTCATGGGTCAGGGAACGCCTGCTTTCGTCAGCGCACCCGATGCCTTCGGCAATACGGCGACATTTGCTATCGGCTGGCCCGGCACCAACGATGTCGCAGGCGGCATCCTCAGCCGCGCTGAAGGTCTGAACGCCGACATGCTGCGCACCGAGTTCTACATGGGCTTTGACAGCACCGATGTCTATCGCCTGATGTACGTGACGCTGTTCGGCGACATGCTGCCAAGCGCCATCGGCGTTCCGGCGGCAGACCGCGCTGGCTAGGAATCGCCCCGGTACGGCAACAATGGTCGCGGTCGAGGCATGCCACGTCCCCGACAGCCATTCCAAGGTTTGGTCTCTATTGCTGGAAGAATATTGCCGGACATGATTGGGGCGG
>JANRJX010000004.1:0-14050 GCA_033763755.1 Chloroflexota bacterium | reverse complement strand
GCCTCGCGCAGTGCCGCCAGTCCCATCGCCGGGCGGCTGATGCCACACGACACCAAGCCGCTCGGCGTGCGCCCTGCCAACTGCACCCGCACATCCTCAATGTTGCCACGCACGCGCTTCATCTGCGTCGCGTTTTCCAGCGGGTACAAGCCGACAATCGCATCCACATACTGACCGACCGCGCCCGACACCTGCCGCCGCGCCATATCATCGCGCACCAATGGCAGCAGGCTCTCAATCGGAAGCGGTGCACCGTTATCGGTGCTGGCGCGGAAGACCGCTACCACATACGTTGCGGCGGCGTCAAAGCCTGCCTGCTGCGCCCGCGTCAGCATCATATCGTCATCGGCGGGCGTGCCGCTCAGCCACATCTGCACCCAGTCGCCGCGCGTCTGTTCGACCGCGAAGGCAATCGCGCGATTCTTTGCCAGTTCAATCGCGCACACCTCTGCGCCATACGTCAGCACCAGCCGATCAAACTCATCCAGCGCATCTCGTTGATCGACTAGCGATAAATACCCCGCCACGCGCTTTTCGACCTTCAATACCGTCGTGAATCCGAGCGGGCTGTCGACAATGATGCCCTCGTTGGTCGGCGCGTCTTTGTTTAGCCAGTTCTGAAACGAGCCATACGGAATGCTTTGCACCAACGCCCGCGCGCCAGTCACAGGCGCGTTTGCCGTCGCCGTGCGCCGCGCCACGTTCGGGTACACCTGCGCCATCGTCACACCGGCGTCATCATGCACCACAACGGGTTTGGCGGTTGCCCGCGCCATCACTTGCAGCAGGCTGTTCAGATCGCGGTTTTCGGCGGCGAGGCGCACCAGTTGACGCTGGATCTCGACTGCCCGCTGCGTCATCTGCGCTTTGGAATTGACGATCAGCGTCGTCACTGCGCGCTCCGTCCGCGCGAGATTGGCATCTTCCGGCAGCGCCAGCAGTGCCACGTTATGGTCGTTGGCGGCAGAGATCGCTGTGTGTGAGATATCATCGCGCGCAGCAACGGCATGAACGCCCGCCTTCGCCAACCCTTCAATCACCTCCGCCAACGTGATGCGGCTGTCAAAGCTGCGCAGCACATCCATCGACACCAAGGCTAGTTCGCCGCCGGACAGATCCGGGAACGCGGGCGGCTGGGCGCGCACCGTCACCGCCCAGGTGATGGCGGTTTCAGGCATGCCTGTCACAAGAGTGGTTCCGAATGGTAGCGCAAACTGGAGTACAGATCCGAGCGTTGCCGAAATGCTCTCCGTCATGGGCAATCTTTCTTCAGGCATGATCAGGACTCCATGCTACCGACTCGGTACAGACAAAACATACGAAACAATCGACAAACGATATATAACGCTTTTGTGCAAGCATTACAAATCTTTCATTCGTACTATCTGTCTCACAATCAAATTGTCACAATCCGTTAGTCACATTCACCAACAGAAACGCAGCAGGGCGCTCTCGCGAACGCCCTGCTTGACCAGTATTATAGCTATTTTGACCGAGATACTTACACCTTCATCACACCGACATGCAGCATCTCGCCGTCAATGTCGCTCTTATCCTCAGCGCTGTATTTGCGCGCGAAGTAGCCATTGTTAGGCTCGCCCTGCTCCAGCGTTGTCGCCAGCGTCTCCGCCTTGATGTAATCGCCAAACTGTGCAATCGCCTGCGCCAGTTTATCGCTGGCGAGATAGCGTACCGCAATCGTATCGGCAATGTCGTAATCGGCGTCCTTGCGCATGGTCTGCACACGCCGCACAACCTCGCGCGCCATGCCTTCCAGCACCAGCACCTCCGTCAGCCGCGTGTCGATCACCGCCATGTAACCGCCATCTTCTGCATAGGCGAAGCCATCCGGCGCTTTCATCAACACCTGGCATTCGTCCGGCGTCACCTCATAGGTCGTGCCGTCCAATTCCAGCGACACGTTCGCCTTTGCCAGCAGAGCCTTTGCCCATGCCTGCACGTCCTCACGCGCGCCTTCGCGCAGCGCCTTCTGCACCCGTGGGAAGTCCTTGCCGAATTTCTTGCCCAACACTTGCGGCAGTGGGTTTAGCACATAGACAGGTTCGTCGAGCAGACTGACGCGCTTGACGTTCAGTTCGTTCATGACCAGTTCAGACATACGCTCCAGTGTCGCACGTTCCTTCGCATCGCGAGTCACGAACTGCGCTTCCGCCAGCGGCTGGCGCACACCGATCTTGACGCTTTCGCGCGCCGCACGCCCCAGGCTGACGAGCCGCTGTACCAGCCGCATCTCGTCAATGCGCGCCTCATCAATCAATGCCTGGTCATATTCGGGCCACAGCGCCAGGTGCACGCTGTCTGCCGCGCTGTGATCCGTCGACTTGACGAGGTTGCGATACAACGCCTCGCTCAGAAACGGCGCGGCGGGCGCGATCAGCTTGCTGACCGTCACCAGGCACTCGTACAGCGTGGCATACGCTCCCAGCTTGGCGTCATCGTGTTCATTCTGCCAGAAGCGGCGGCGGCTCAAACGTACATACCAGTTGCTCAACACCTCGACAAACGCCTGAACCGGGCGCGTTGCGTTCGGCACATCGTAGTTTTCATAGGCGTCAGTCACGTCCTTCACCAGCGCGTGCAGTTCCGCCAGAACATACCGATCCAGCGGGTCGCGCCGTGCGATCTCTGGCTGCGGCTTATCCGGCGTCCAGCCATCGATATTGGCATAGGTGACGAAGAAGCTGTACGTGTTCCACAGCGTCAGCCAGAACTTACTTACGACTTCACCGACCAGTTCCTTCGAGAAGCGGCGCGGTTCACCGGGCGGGCTGGATGTAAACAGATACCAGCGGAAGGCGTCCGCCCCGTGCGCGTTCAGCACATCCCAGGGGTTGACGATGTTGCCTTTGCTCTTCGACATCTTCTGCCCTTCGCCATCGAGGATGTGACCGAGGCAGATAACGTTTTTGTACGCCACCGACTCCATCACCATGCTGCTGATGGCGTGCAGGCTATAAAACCAGCCGCGCGTCTGATCGACCGCTTCACAGATGTAATCTGCCGGGAACTGTGACTCGAACTTGTCTTCGCCCGCGTGTGGGTAGCCCCACTGCGCGAACGGCATCGCGCCGCTGTCGAACCACACGTCGATCAGTTCCTTGACGCGGCGCATCGTCCCGCCCGTGCCTTTCGGGTTCGGGAAGGTGATGTCATCCACATAAGGACGATGCAGATCCAGTTCCGTCAGGTCGCGCCCCGCAAGTTGACTCAATTCCTGCACGCTGCCCACGCACAGCATGTCGCCCGACTTGTCATCGACCCACACAGGCAGCGGCGTCCCCCAGTAGCGTTCGCGACCGAGTGCCCAATCCTTCAGGTCGTCCAGCCAGTTGCCAAAGCGTCCATCGCGGATGTGCTTCGGCACCCAGTTGATCGTCTGATTGAGCGCGATCATCTTGTCGCGGTATTCCGTCGTGCGGATGAACCAGGTATCGCGCGCGAAGTACAGCAGCGGTGTGCCGCAGCGCCAGCAGAACGGATAGCTGTGTTCGTACTTCTCGCTCTTGTACATCAAGCCGCGCTTCTTCAAATCGCGGATGATCTCCGGGTCGGCATCCTTGACCCACATCCCGCGAAACTCCGTCACGGCATTGATAAAGCGCCCATCCGCGCCGACGGTCATCAGAACAGGCAGTCCATACTTCTTGCCGACTTCCATATCGTCCGCACCGAACGCCGGAGCCATATGAACGATACCCGTACCATCGTCGGTACTGACGAAATCACCCGCCACGACATAGGCGTAGTCCTGCTCGACAGGCAGGAACGTATACAGCGGGTTGTAGCGCTGCTTGAGCAGGTCTTTGCCCTTCATTCGCTTGACAACACGGTACTGATCAACATCCTTGATGACCTTGCCCATCAGCGACTCAGCGAGGATCAGTTGCTCTGTACCTTCGCCGTCCTGTGCCGGACCTTCGATCTGCACATAATCGACCTTTTCGCCCACCGCCAGCGCAACGTTGGCAGGCAGCGTCCAGGGAGTCGTCGTCCAGACGAGGAAGTACACACCTGGCTGATCGCGCAGCGGAAAACGCACAAATACGCTGGGGTCCTTCACATCCTTGTAGCCCAGGTTGACTTCGTGACTACTGAGCGGCGTACCGCAGCGTGCGCAGTACGGGACGATCTTGTGCCCCTTGTAGAGCAGGTTCTTTTCCCAAAGCTGCTTCAGCACCCACCACACGCTCTCGATGTAATCGTTGGTGAACGTAACATAAGCGTCATCCAGGTCTGCCCAGTAACCGATGCGTTCAGTGAGCTGTTCCCAGTCCTTGATGTAGCGGAAGACGCTGGCGCGGCACTTCTCGTTGAATGCCGCCACGCCATACTCTTCGATCTGATGCTTCTGGGTGAAGCCTAGTTCCTTTTCGACCTCGATTTCGACCGGCAGACCGTGCGTATCCCAGCCACCTTTGCGCAGCGAGTAAAAGCCGCGCATGGTCTTGTAACGCGGGAACATATCCTTGAATGCGCGCGCCAGCACATGGTGACTGCCAGGCTTGCCGTTCGCCGTCGGCGGACCTTCGTAGAAGACATAACTCGGTTTGCCTTCACGCTCGCTCATAGTGCGCTTGAAAATATTCTTCTCGCGCCAGTAATCGAGCTGATCGCGCTCGACTTTCTGAATATCGACTTTGGGGTTGACAGGTTGAAACATGATCGCTCCAAATGGGCGCATATGATCGCCCCATTATCGCGAAAAATTACGCTTTCGGGAAGATGACGTTAGACGCAGAAACGGCGGAACGGGTCAGTCACCAATCCAGTCGATGCGACGGGAGATGTCGAGATAGCTTAACGCTTCATTCGGATCAAAACTTGTGATGACAGCCATATAGAGCATCGTGAAACGGGAGAACGTTTCCGCGCCTTCACACAGTGCGACCACATTGCTCGCTTGCGGAAATAACCGCCCGATCAAGGCGGACTGGTCATGGCTGAACGGCGGCGTGCTGCACGTCGCGCCTGCCTGGGTGTAATACAGCGTCAGTTCCGATACCAGCGCGCCTGCGCGGTACGACCATGTGTCGAAGCCGTAGACATCAGGGCGGTGTCCTGTCGCTTCCGCAAATGAAGGCACGGGCGGCTCCGGTAAACTGACCAGTCCGAACAGCACACCCACCACCTGCCAGCCAATGACGAGCGCCAACACAAACAGCACCAGTAGTACGGGAAGCAGCCAGCGACGCGGGCGCTGGCTGTTGGTGGTCACATCGGTTGTAGGCGGTGTGTCACTTTCGACGGCTGCCGCCAGCGCGTCATCAGGGTGTCCATACCTGTTCATGCTGTAGAACCACCATTCCGGACGTGTCATTTGCCGGGTTTTCATTGGGCAAGCCTGGCATAATGGTGACCAGTGTCCATTGCGATGTATTGAAACCAGACCGATCAAACATGCAGCGATAGAAGTAGGGCGCATAATCCGGCTGCAATTCCTCCGGCGGGAACTGCCCAATTTCAGGAATGCGCACGCAGTTTTCGCCCGTGTCGCCGTAATGTTCACGCATTTCTTGCTGGTAGAATTCAGCTACTTGTTCAGGCATTACACCGGGAACCAGAAAGTACATCGTCTGCGAAGACGAAGTCTGCTCAACAAGCCCCCGGTAACTCGCACCAGGGTAAACTTCGATCTCCAACGGCGACCGCCGGGACGACTGATCGGCAAAAAACGAGATGGCTCCGCCGACAATCAACACAAGCCCAACCACACCCACAATAAGGATCGTGCGAAAGAACGATGATCCTTTGCGTGCCTTGCGCGCGGTTGGTGCGGGTCCTACTGCTGTTGCTTCCATTTCGATTGCTCTCCCTTTCGAAGTGCCTGCAACTCGTACACCTGTTGGGCAACTGCCAGACCATACGGCGTTTCAGCGAAACGCTCTGTCAACGCCTGCCAGTAACCAATACCAGCCTCTATCAGCGTTGTGGCAGGCGCAGGCGCATTAGCGTAACGCCAGCGCCAGTATGCCGACATCAATGCCCGCTGTGGCTCGCTGGTGTCGGTCGCCTCCAGCGCTGCTTGCGCCCGTTCACGCTCGCCCAGCAGATAGTATGCTTCCGCAAGATCGAAACGCAGCATGGGCGGTGCGCCCGCCGTCAGAGCGCGTTCGATCCAGTCTGCGCCTTCAGCAAAGTTACCCTTGATAATCAGTGTACGCCCGAACCCATAGAGTGAAGGATGGTGATTTGGGTATTTGTCAACGGCTTCTGACAATACTGCCAGACTCTCGTCCAACCGCCCCAACTGACGATAAGCATTGCCAAGCAGCATCACGGTAGTGGAATCAGCATTGCCGGCTGCATGTTGCGGCTCTAACGCTTCCAGTACTGCCGCATAATCGCCGCGCAGATACGCCCGCTGCGCCTTGCCGACAGGAGTCACCATGCCGCGATTGCCATACATCCAGATAATTTGCGTGACAAGTGTCAGCGCGCCGATTCCGATCAATACATTCTGGCGTGCATCATCCGGCGCCCCCAGGAACAAAACGACCATAACCAGCAGCAAACATAGCGCGATGACCATACTGATCTGCACCGGGCGCTCCCACGTTGGAAACTCCCGCCGCCAGCGACGATACAGATAGATCATCTCATCCCCTCAGATTGGCAGCATCGGCGTCCGCCAGCGAACGTTCTATCGCCAGTATCTCATAACGCAGCGATTGTCCATAGGTGGTTCCCTTGAGCGCCTGCAAGCCACCACGCCAGGCAGCCAGGCCGTCACGGGCATTCATTGCGCGCGCCATCGCACGCGCCGCCCATGTCGCCTTGCCCTGCCGCTGATACGCCTGCCACAGATGATAGAACACACGCACCGCGTAAGACGCGGGCAGCGAAAAGTGTGCCGCTTTCTCAAACGATGCCTGCGCGCTCGCCTCGTCGCCAGCGAAGCGCTGCATGAAGCCAAGTTCCGCCCAGATGATCGGCTGCTCAGGGGCAAGCTGTGCTGCCTGCTGCAAAGCGCGTACCGCCTCATCATATGCCGCCTGCAAGCGATAGCCATTTGCCAGCGTCACATAGGCGTCGGGATCATCAGGAAACAACTGCACCGCGCGATCTGCGGTCGCCTGCGCTTTGGCAAGCTGCCCGGAATAAGCATAGGCGCTGGTCAGCAGCATCAGCACTTCCGCCGTCTCTTTGCCCTCGTCGATCGAACGTTCCAACAGTGGGATAGCATCCCGAAACCGAAAAGACTCAATCAGCCGATACGCCTCGCCGTAACCCGACCCCAAGGCGCGCGTCTGCCGTGCCAGCGCCAGCCCTACCAGCCCAAACCATACGAGCGCCATCGTTGCCGCCAGGCACAGACCCGCCAGCGCAACCGCCAGCGCGGGTGAAACAGCGTCGAACGGTGACCGGCTGCGGGCAGCAAAAAATTCAATCATCACCCCGCCGATGAAAGCGACCAGCCCAACGACTGCCACCGCCATCGTCAGCACTAGCAGCAGCCCACGCCAACGCCCGCTCAACGCAGCGCCGCCTTCGTCTGCGAAAGCGCCGCCAGTTCGATCTCTCCGCTTGCGAGCTTTCCCGCCTGCTCAATATCTGCGCCGAGAATATCGCGCAGTGTGCTTGCCTGGTCACTGTTGACGATGCGTTCCCATTCTTCCAATCCCGCACGGTGACGCTTTAACTGATCGAGTGCCGCGACCGCAGCCGTCATGTCGTTCAACCGCGCATGTGCGCGGGCAAGGTAAAAGTGAATCAACGCGCGGTGACGGCTGTCATTCACTTTAAGTGCCAGTGCCTTATCGAGATGCTCAATCGCCTGCCGCGACTCGCCCAGGCGGTCAGCAATCATGCCGAGATTGTAGAGCGCCACCCAGTCCCCCGGCGCCAGCGCAGCCGCATTATGCGCCGATGCCAGCGCGCCGCGCAGATCACCCATTTGTAACTGCACTTCCGACAAACCGTTGAACGCCAGCGGCGACTCAGGCGCAAGTTCGGTCATCTTCAGGTAGTCACGCCGCGCGCGGTCCAGTTTGCCCCACACACGGAGCACTTCGCCGCGAAAACGATAATGATTCGGGTTCTGCGGGTCATCCTTGATGATCTGATCGAGTTCCTTAACCGCTTCGGCATACTGGTTGCGGCGGAAGTGCTTGACTGCCTGCTTCAATCCCTCTGGCGCGCGGCTGCGGAAGATGAACAAGCCGACGACCACCCAACCAAACGCACCGCCCACCAGCACGCCCAGGTATTGCGGAAGCACTGTCAACCCCAGCGCAATTGCACCGAGCGCCGGAATGAGCACGCCCAACCAGCGCCCGCGTTCCTGCGGGTCCATACGCCCGCCGATGATGACCGCAGCGCCGACCAACGCCATCAGCGCTAACCCCGTCTGTACGAGCGCAACCCAGTCACCCGCATCGCGCACGACATTCAGGATGAGACTGAGCAGTCCCGTCGCGGCAATCAGGATGAACAGCCCGCGCGCGCGCGCCGGACCGAGGAAAATCAGGAAACGTTGAATCATGACGGTTTACTCGTTCACCGAGGCGCGCATTCGCACCATGATTGCATCACCACCGATCGACTCCCAAAATGCCAGCGCGTCGGCATTGCGCGCCGCCACATGCCATTCATAATACTGCACGCCGCGCTCACGGAACCAACGCGCCAGTTCCTGCACCAGCGCTCGCCCAGCACCCGTGCGCCGTTGTTCCGGTGTGACAAAGATGTCCGCCAGAAAGCCACTGGTCTCCTGCTCGAACATATCCGGCGCAAGATCGACGATCATGCCCAGCACATAACCGATGACTTTATCGTTCACCACCGCCACCAGCAGGCGCGCATAATCATCGCGCAGTGTGTCATACAAACGCCGTGCGTAGCGCCGCCCGCCGTTCGGTACAGACTCTGGCAGCCGCGTATCCAGATGCGTATGATGTTCAACCAGTTGTTCCCACAACTGCCCTATCGTTTCAATATCTTCGGCAACAGCCCGCCGAATTACGAGCGAATCCACAGAGACTCCATCCATTGCGCCGCGCCATATGCCCGCCAGAACGCCTGCTCAATCGCGCTGCGGCGCGGCACCCTTACGACGATTTGCTCAACACCCTGCGCGTGAAAGGCGCTGCGTGCCGCCGCTACTAATGCCCGCGCACTGCCGCCTTCAAAGCGATGCACATCCAGCGTCAGGTCTTCGATACTACCCAGCAGCGCGGGCAGGTAGCCGGGCGGCGCGGGTTGTACCGCACCGACGAGATAGCCAATTGCCGTTCCATCCTGAAACGCTGCCAGAAAGACACGCTCCGACGCTGTCACCCATGTGCTGGCAACCTGCTGCCATTCCCCACGCGCGTCTGGATGCAGACGCAACCGGGTATCTTGCGCGGCGAGCAGCGCTGCTTTTTCGTACCAAAGTGCGCTCAATTGCGGCAAATCGTCCTGTTGGACGGGGCGAATCGTTGGCTGGTTCATGCAACTCACAGGCTTTCCATTGCCAACAGGATAGCACTGCGAAGGAAGTGTAGCAAGCATCAGCGGGCATTTCTGGCGTACACTAGCACTATGACAATCATTGACACCATCCCTACCGAAAGCCTGCCGACCTGGATGCGCCGTGCCCTGCGCCCGACCGATTGGGGTGCGCTGATCAGTCTGGCATTCGGGCTGCTCATTGCACTCCCAATGCTGATGCAGCCGTCGTTCATCGCGGGCAGCGCACACGAGCATTACATTATCCAGACGGCGAACACCGCCACTGCCCTGACTGAAGGGCGACTCTACCCGCGCTGGTCGCCGCATGTTCTGGGGGGCTACGGCGCCCCCATCCCGCACTACTACCCTCCTGCGCCTGCCTACAGCGCGGCGCTGGCACAAATCATCCTGACAGGCGACCCTACCGAGGCGGTGCGCATTGTCTATCTGCTGGCGCTCTGGCTGGCGGGGATGCCTGTATACGCGCTCGTGGCGCGGCATTCCGGCGCGGCGGCGGGGACACTGGCGAGTATGCTGTACGTCTGTTCACCCCATATCCACTTTACGACACCGCTACTGGGCGATCTCCCCGCAGCGATGGCGCACCTGCTGGTTCCGCTGCTGCTCTGGGCAATCGACCGCCTCTTTACCGCCCATCAGCCATCCGATTTTGTGCTGACGGCGCTGGCATCAGCACTTGTCATGCTGACCGACTGGCGCTTCACCATCATCGCAGCTCTTCTGGCAGCAGCACTCATCGGCTGGCACAGTGTGCATCACCGCACACACCTGCGCTCAGTGCTGTTGGCACAGCTGCTTGGGGCGGCGCTGGCGTCATTTTACTGGCTGCCTGCTCTGCTCGAACTATCTGCCGTCACCTGGCGCACCGTCACACCGCCGTTTGCCTACCGTTTGACACTCGGCACGCTCTTTCAACCCTTACAACAGAACGATCCACTGCTGCTAACACCCATGCCGCAGTTCACACTCGGCATCCCCCTTGCGATGGCGACGATGGCAGGGCTGCTGGCAGCAGTATGGCGACGCAACTCGTTTCACGGGTTATTCCTGCTGCTTGGGATAAGCATAACAGGCGGGGTGCTGCTGGTGCTGCCACAGCAAACATGGCTGTTGGGCGCAATAGCGTTATGCCTGAGCATCGGCGGGAGCAGCACGGCCATGCTGCGAATGCAGTTCTCGGCACGATTACGTGGATGGGTGTTTGCGCTCTTCAGTCTGTTGATCATCACGGCGGCGCTGCCCGCCTGGTTGACCACGCCGCCCGCCAACGCCGTGACCGATGTTTCCCCGGCGGCACAGGTGCGCTATGAACTCCAGGGTTTGGGAATCGCGGGGCTCCCCGCGGGATGGGCACTGCCGTCGACCGTGCCAGCGGACATGCTCCCGAACCGCACGCTCGTCAATAGCTACCTGACCGGGCAGATCACGCGCATTGATGTTGATGACTTAACAGGTGATGTCCAGATTGGCTTTCTACAATCGCGCACACACAGCGAGACGTTCCAGATCGAAACCAACATTCCCGCGCTCGTCACAGTACAAACCGCCTGGTTCCCCGGTTGGGCGGTGAACGCGACGGCAGGCGCGGTAACGGCGCGCCCAAATCCTGACACAGGGATGATCGATCTCATCTTTCCTGCCGCCTTCAACAGCGACTTAACAGTTTATCTGGGCAGCACTCCGCCGCGCACCTTCGGCTGGATGATCGCGATCACAGCCCTCATCGCCGTTGTACTGGCAGCACGCCAGCAGCGTCGCACTGCGCTGGACTATCTAACGGAATACCCTGTCCTGCGTGGTGGCGAGCTGCGCGCCTTGCTCGCCGTGCTTGTCATCACAGTGAGTGTCGTCATCAGCGCACAAAGTGGCTGGCTGAACAGCCTTCAGACTCAGCCGGGCAGCGCGATGGCAGGGGCAGTTCCGGTGCGCGCCCGCACCGATGCCGAAATCGAGTTGGTGAGCTATCGCTGGAATGACAATCAGGCGCGTGCAGGCGAAACAATAGGCTTGACGCTCTACTGGCGGGCGCTGCGCTTCATGGAAGCCAACTATCGAGTACATGTATCCGTCGTTGACCCTGCGGGCAACAGTGTCGTGATGACACAGCCGCTGCGTCATCCGGGCGCGTTCCCAACCCGTCGCTGGCAGCTTGCACCGCGCTATCTGTCAGATGCATACGATATTCCTCTACCTGCTGATATAACACCTGGCAATTACGTTGTGCGCATCGAAGTCTTCAACTGTGAGGATGTATGTGCGCCGAACGACCGCCTGCGCTTCTACGACACGACAGGGGTTTTGCGTGGACGCACTTACGATCTGCCGCTGAGCATTTCGCCCTGAGGCGTACAGCATGTATAATCGTGTGCATCTTTTCAGCAGCGAACCGGAGGCGCGCACGATGGCACAGCAAGACACGTTTGCATCACAGCTTGGGCAAGCATGGGGACAACTGCGGAATAACAATCGGCGCGACGCGCAGGCGGGCTTCCAGCAAATCCTGCAAAGCGACGCCAATCATGTTGACGCGCTCTACGGGCTGGCACTGGCACAGATGGTCGATGGACAGCGTGAGTCAGCGCGCGGCAATTTCGAACGCTGCCTGGAACTGGTCAAGAAAAATGTCACGGGCGACAGGCAACTGCTGCTCTTGCGCATGATTCAGCAGCGCATGAACGAGCTTGGCACCAAATAAACGATGGAAAAACGCGAACGGCTGGAAAAGACCATCGCCGGGGAAGCAACTGACCGTGCGCCTGTCGCACTCTCGCGTCACTTCCCCGGCGACGACCTGCGCGCAATGGATTTCGCGCGGGCGGTGGTCGATTTTCAACGCGCGTTCGACTGGGATTTTGTCGTTATTCAGCCCGCCAGCACCTACCTCGTCAGTGACTACGGATTGCAGGAACGCTGGGATGGTAGTCTTGATGGCACACGCACCGTCACCGCATATCCTGTAAAGCGCTCGCTCGACTGGACGGAACTGCGTGCGCTCGATGCCAACAAGCGCGGCGCACTGCTACGTCAGAATGAGGCGACGCGCTTAATCTGTGACGCAATGACAGACACGCCAATCATCCTCAGCGTCTACAGTCCGCTCGATCAGGCGGAGATGCTGGCGGGACGCGAGACATTGATTCGGCATTTGCGTACCAATCCAGATCGCCTGCGCAGTGGCTTGAACATACTCACCGATAACACGCTCTACTTTCTCGAAGGACTGCGCAAGCTGCCGCTGGCGGGTATTTGTCTCGTCACACGCTTCGCCAGTTATGCGCTGCTTTCGGAAGAGGAGTACCGCGTCTTCGGGCTGCCCTATGATCGCGCCATTCTCAATTCCGTCCCCACCGGGCGCTGGTGGCTGAACATCCTGCGACTGGAAGGCGAGCTACCCATGTTCCGGTTGGTCAGCAATTTGCCGACACAGGTACTCCAGTGGTGCGACCGCGACACCGAACCCGATCTGGCGATTGGCAAATCACAGTGCGTCGGGGCGGTGTGCGGTGGGCTGTCCAGCCAGCATGATCTCTATCTGAGTGAGCCAAGTCGGATTGCGACGACGGCGCGCGAATCGCTCCAGCGGGTCAACAACCGCCGCCTGATCCTTTCAACAGGCGGACCGCTGCTACTGGCAACGCCACAGTCCCACATCCGCGCCGTCCGCGCTGCCGTCGAAACGACAGGAGGTGCTGCATGAGCATCCGCGTAGTCGCTGGCACTGCCAGAGGACGACAGTTGAAACTGGTGCCGGGCGACAGCACACGCCCGATTATGGATCGGGTCAAAGAGTCGCTGTTTAACATCATCGGGCGCGACATCTTCGATGCGACGTTTTGCGACCTGTTCGCCGGAACCGGCAGCGTCGGCATTGAGGCGCTCAGTCGTGGAGCAACGCACGCCACGTTCTACGACACGGAAAAGCCCGCCATTGACACCATCCTTGAAAACCTGAAGCTGACGCGCCTTGAGGACAAAGCGACCGTGCGTCGTGCTGATGCTTTCACCGTACTGACAGAAACGCCGTCAGCGCCGTTTGATTATGTCTACGTTGCGCCGCCGCAGTACAAGACTATGTGGGCACAGGCACTGGCGCTGCTGGATGCGTCAGAAGGCTGGCTGAAGCCGGACAGCGTGGTCATCACACAGATCGACCCCAAAGAGCTTGCGCCGCTGGTCATGTCCCGGCTGCGACCGTTTGACGAACGCAAATACGGCAGCACACTGCTACTCTTCTATGAAGTGATGGATCCAACTGAGCAACTGCCGAAAGACGGCTAATGACTGCATAGGCTTTGTCTGGAAGACGCCTCATCAGGCATCCCTACAACGCGCCCATTACCTGCCGTGCAAACGCCAGCGCCTCGTCTGCCGTCGTCACCTGCCCTGTTACCTGCGCCTCGCGGATCGCCTCCAGCAGCCGTCCGACTACCGCACTTGGCTTGATGTCCAGCGCTTCCATCAACGCCTTGCCATCTACCAGTACGGGCGGTTGTACGATCTCATCATGGCGTTCATACCACGCTTCCAGGGTACGGCGCGCTTTCTCAACCATCGCGATCCAGTCATCCTGGCGATT
>JANRJX010000003.1:0-37618 GCA_033763755.1 Chloroflexota bacterium | reverse complement strand
CAACTCCCTCGCCTCCCGCACGACTTTGCCCGCACCGCCCATAACTGCCCCAATCTCGCGCGAGTCCATGTCCTTCCACTCGACGGGCAGCCCTTCCAGCTTCGCCACTTCCTCCGCCAGTTCGGGCGGGTCGAGGACGCCCGGCACAATGTAGCGTTCGAACTCGTGCGCAAATTTCTGCGCCTGTGCCACGGTCTCGAAGCGCGCCATCTCCAGCGTCTTCGCGTGCGTCGGATAATCCGCATCGCTGAAGCTGCCATCTGCAAACTGGTCCTGGTGGATGTCGGGATAGTAGGTCATATAGAGCGCGTGACCAAGCGACACGCAGCCGGAGATTATGCCATGACGCTCAACAAAAAGCACATGGTGCGCGAAGTCGGACGCCGCACCCGCCTGAGCAACCACGACGTGGAGCGGGTGATCGAGACACTGGTGGAAGTGTGGACAGAAGAGCTGGTCAGCGGGGGTCGGATCGAGCTGGAGCGCTTTATGGTGCTGGAAACGCAGAGGGTCGAGCGCTGTCGGGACAATCCAGTTCTGCGACGAACATTTCGCCAAGTCAAGTTGCGCACGAGTCAATCGCTGCGAGACAAACTGAACGCATTGGGTGAAAGCGAACTTTGAAAGATCCCAAAAGGCTGGCAGAAAAAGTGATAGCACAAGCACACGCTCGTTGCCGCTTGCCACCTCGTTGATACTGCTAAGGTCGTCAGTCAGTCTCAACAAGGATTTTCTATGCAGTACACATTTCTCGGAAATACAGGTTTGAAAGTCTCCGAGCTGTGTCTTGGCGCGATGACCTTTGGCACAGAATGGGGCTGGGGAGCAGACGAAGGGGAAAGCCGCCGCATCTTCAACGCTTTTGTGGAAGCCGGCGGCAACTTTATCGATACTGCGAATGCCTACACCAATGGCACGAGCGAACGCTTCATCGGCAGTTTCATGGGCGACGCACGGGATCGCTTCGTTGTGGCGACCAAATACACCGTCTCTACCGATGCTGCCAACGCCAATGGACATGGCAACAGCCGCAAGAATCTGATTCGGTCGCTGGAAGCCAGCTTGAAGCGCCTACAGACCGACTATATCGACCTGTACTTCGTGCATATGTGGGATGCCTTCACCCCGGTCGAAGAAGTGCTGCGGGCGTTGGATGATGCCGTGCGCGCTGGCAAAGTGCTGCATATCGGCTTCTCCGATTTTCCTGCGTGGCTGGTCGCACGTGCCGATGCACTAGCGGAAGTCAGCCGCTTTACCCGTCCGGCTGCCATTCAGATCGAATACAACCTGGCGCAGCGGGAAGCGGAACGCGAACTGATCCCGATGGCGGAGGCGCTGGGCTTATCGGTGCTGGACTGGTCGCCGCTGGGCGGCGGCGTGCTGACGGGAAAAACCCTGTCTGGCAGCGATACCGGACGTGTGACCAGCGGCGCGGTGGGTCATTTCGACAAGTATCGGTCGGAACATGCTCTTCAGGTTGCGCAAGGGGTGGTCGAAATGGCAAACGAACTCGGCTGTTCACCTGCTCAGCTGGCTATCGCATGGCTGCGTACAAAATCGCCCATCCATATTCCAATCATCGGCGCACGCAGTGCCGCCCATATCGAGGACAATCTGAATGCCGCCGGGATCGTAATTTCTGACGACATCATGCAGCGGCTCGATACCCTAAGCGCCATCGATCTCGGCTTCCCGATGAACTTCTATCCCACAGGACGGCGCGGCTGGTTTGGTAAATGGCCGGAGCACATCGATACACGGCTGCGTCCGAACGCGCGTCGCATCCTCGGACTCGCGCACACCCCGATGGATTAGTCGATTACAGGCACCGAACGTTCCTGCCCTGCGACAAGTGCAGCCAGTTTGTCGGCGGTGTTATATTCCGAGAGCGGGACATCGACCACGATTCGCAGGTGATCGGCTGCAACGATTTCAAGCGTCGTCGGCAGGAGTGCCAATCTGCCGACGACGGGATGCGCGATCACTTTTCGCTCATCGTGCCGGAAACTGACCTCCTGCGCTTGCCACCACGACTCAAATTCCGGCGCACACAGGCGCAGGTCGTCGATGAACGCTCTGAACCAGGATTCGTCCCCATAACTCTGCGTCGCATAGCGAAAGATGGCAGCGAACTTTGGAGCTTCGATATGCCAATTTTCGATGAGTGTGCGCCAAGTGGGGTCGGTAAACATGCGCCACAGACTGTTTCGTTCGCGCCCTGTCCGCAACGCATAATCCCCGAAGACTCGGCAAAATGCCGCGTTCCACGCGATCACATCCCAGAATGGGTTAATGACGCAGGCTGGATAAAGCGTGAAACCATCGAGTATCTGCTGAATATGCGGCTCAACGCTGTAAATCAAAGGCGGCTGCTGGACAGGGAGTTGTTCCCGTGCCAGCAGGTGAAAGTATGTGGTTTCGGCTGCGCTCATCCTGAAGACACGCGCCAGACTTTCGACAACTTCCGCCGAAATGCCGATTGGATTGCCTTGTTCCAGACGTGTGTACCATGAGATACTGACACCCGCCAGAGCAGCGACTTCTTCCCGGCGCAATCCCGGTGTTCCACGGCGCGAACGCGCGGGCAAACCCACTATATGAGGCTGCATCCGCTTTCGATGAGCGACTAGAAACTCATGCAGAGCATCTCGACGGAGTTTTGCATCCATCAGTCATTCCCCATAAAAGATGACTACAACTGTACTTGAATGAACAGAACAATTCCTACGCTCATATTTTCACCCGGATCCAAACAATGCCACCCCGATCCGGTTCAGCGCGTATCTGAAAGCGATCTGGGTAGTCAGCAACGACCTTCAGGATACTGTTGTAGCGCTTTCCCGACTGCCCCAGCCGTTTGGGTTTGAGCTTGTAGAACCGCTCGTAGAGGTGCTGGGATACGCGGCTGAAGTTCACCCATTCATCGTCCTGCTTCTGAATGAAGTCGTGCGCCGCTTCAAGGACATCCTCGGTGGTGTATTCCCGGATGGCGGCAGCGGCGATAGCACGTTTGCGCTTCGTATTGGTGGAATGACTGCGCTTGTTTTTCGGTTTAGGCTTCGGCGTGACGAGCAGCTCATTCGCCGCCCCAAACTCACCGATGATCTGCGCACGTAGCGCTTCCTGCCGTTCAGAGGTTAGGAATGCGGCATACGAATATTCCCAGTCACGTGCGCGGATGAGATCGCGTTCGAGCTTGCCCGCGCAATCCGCACACAGCCCCTGTTCGTTCAGCGGCAGCGGCAGGTCACAACCTCGACACTGTTGATCGTTCAAGGTGAGTCAGTTCTCTAAACTGATTGCCGAGTTAAGCCAATTTCATGCAGATACACCTCGAATTGAGTCAGTGCATCCGGCATGTTCGCCCGCCCGAAGCCGATGCGGAAGTGTTTGTCGCCGTGAAAGAAGCATGTCCCCGGCAGCAGCATCACACCGCGCCGCTCCACCAGATCGACCGTCAGCGCCTCGATGTCCCGGTCGAACAGGATGCGCGGAAAGGCGATCGCCCCGGCACGTGGATGTACCCAACGGAATAAGGACTCGTGGCGGGCAAAGAACCCATCTAACAGCGCCAAGTTGCCACGGACGATGCCCAGATTGCGCGTGATGATCGTCTCCCTGTGGCGCAGCGCGATCGCGCTCAGAAATTCGCTCGGTGCGCTGTTACAGATGGTGGTGTAATCCTTGAACGCTGCCATCGCCTCGAACAGCGCCCGGTCACGGGTGGCGATCCAGCCGATGCGTAAACCTGCCAGTCCGTAAGTTTTGCTCATCACGCCAAGCGAGACAGCATGTTCGTACACGTCGCAGGCGGCGGAAAGTCTGTCCGCCGGGTCGTGCTCGCTTTCGCGGTACACCTCGTCGCTGAACAGCAGGATGCCGCGTGCGCGCAGCAGGTCGATCAGCGACGCTTGTTCGGATGCCGTCATCAGCCAGCCCGTCGGGTTATGTGGCGTATTGATCACCACGGCGTGCGTGTTCGGGCGCAGCAGTCCGCGCAGCACATTCAGGTCGAGCGCCCACCCGTTTGCCTCGTCCGCCTGCCAGAACGAGACTTCGCAGCCGCGCGACCGCGCCACTTCATACAGGCTTTGGTAGCCGGGCGAATGCACAATGATGTGATCGCCGGGGCTGATCGCAGTGTTCATGAAGGCATAAATCGCCTCTTCCGCTCCGGAAAAGACGAGTGTCTGCGCCGAGGTAATGGTGGTGTACAGCGCAGTGATCGCTTCGCGCAGGTCAGGTGCGCCCTCGTATTCGGTATAGCCGAGCCACAAGTCGGGGAAGCGTTCCGCTGCGCCGGGTTCAAGGTCGAGGACTTCGCGTACGGTCATCGACTGACAGTCGGAACTGCCGAGCAGATAGCGGGCGGTATGTTCGTAAGGGACAAAAAAGCGTTCCAGCTTGAACGGGGCGATGGTCATAGCGTCGTTTCCTCGGACACCGCGTCGTTCATCAGCGTGCGACTCATGTTGATCAGGGCGTTGAGGGCAGGCGAGAGCCAGCGGTCACGGTGGTAAAGCATGAAGGTGTGAAAGACATAATCGTCCAGCGGCAGCACCAGTGCCCGCATTGACTCGGCAGACAGTTCGCGCGTGACTGCGATCTGGGGCAGCAGGGCGATACCGACGTTCGCCATCACGCACTGCTTGATCGCCTCCACGCTGTCGAACTCCATACGCACCATCGGCATCACGCCCGCCTGACGCAGCATGTGTTCAAACATCGTGCGATAGCCACACCCGGTTTCGGTGAGCAGCAGCGCTTCATCCGCCAGATCGGTCAGCCCGACGCGCTCTTGTTCCGCCAGCGGATGATCCGGTGCAGCGACTAGGACGAGCGGTTCGTCAGTCAGTCGCTCGACGCATAGCGCGGGCGCGTCGATGTGGCTTTCCAGCATGAAGCACACATCGATGCTGCCTTCTTTGGCGGCGCGAAACAGGTCTTCATACGGCAGCGGACGGAAGATCAGACGCACTTGCGGCTGTGACTGGCGAAACCTCCGCAATACGGGCGGCAGACGATAGGTGCAGACCGTTTCCGGTGCGCCAATGGTCAACACGCCGCCCGGCGTGCCATCGCCACTCACGACCACTCGCGCTTCGTCGGACAGTGTTAGCAGGCGTTCGGCATACGTGAGCAACCGTGACCCCGCCTCGGTCAGGGCGACCGACTTACCAATTCGGTCGAAAAGCGGCACGCCGATATCAGCTTCGAGCGCCTGCACATGCAGCGTCACTGTGGACTGCGCGTAATCAAGTGCAGACGCGGCGCGGCTGAAACTTTTCAGCGCCGCCACCATACGAAACGTTGCCAGCAATTTCAAATCCATCGTGTATATCGATTTTTCTGATAGATAACATCACATACATTCAATTTACACAATGTATCATCTGACGTAGAGTGGTGTCAAGCAGCCTGCTTCACGACGGAGTCACACCATGAATTACAACACCCTGACACCCCCTCGCCCAACCAACAAGCGTTCCGGCGTGTTCCGCCGTGACTGGATTACACTCGGTTGCGCGGCGCTAACTGTGACGCTGTGGGCATCGGCGTTCGCGGGCATCCGTGTCGGCTTGGCGGATTTCTCCCCGACCAGTATTGCGCTCCTGCGCTACTTGGTGGCTTCGCTGGTACTGCTGATCTATGCCGCGATCACCCGAATGCCGCTCCCAAGCTTACGCGATATGCCGGGCATCGCAGCAATGGGTTTTCTCGGTTTCAGCGCGTACAACGTTCTGCTCAATGCTGGGCAGATCGGGGTCTCGGCGGGAGTTGCCAGCTTCATCATCTCGACCGAGATTATCCTAACGGCGCTGCTGGCGGCGCGGTTGGCAAACGACCGCCTGACGCGCTGGGGTTGGGCGGGCGTGCTGGTCAGTTTGGTGGGGGTGGGCATCATCAGCGCCGCTCGCGAGACGGGACTGCGCCTCGATCTCGGTGTGCTGCTGATCGTGGCGGCGGCGGTCGTCAAGGCGAGTTACTCAGTCGGGCAGAAGCGATATCTGACCGTGTATGGGGCGCTGCGTTTTGCCACGTATGCCATCTGGTGTGGGACACTATTCATGCTCGTATTCACGCCGGGCTTGGTGCACGATCTGCAAAGCGCCTCGCTGAACAGCGTGCTAGCGGTGGTCTATCTAGGCGTGTTCCCCGGCGCGATCGGCTATATCGCATGGTCGTTCGTACTGTCGCGGATGCCCGCATCGGTGGCGGCGACATTCCTGTATTTCGCACCGTTCCTAGCGACACTGATCGCGTGGATGTGGGTCGGGGAAGTGCCGAGCGCATTCGTGTTTGTCGGCGGCGCGCTCATCGTGGCGGGGGTCGTGGTGGTTAGTAGGAAAGGGAAAAGAGCCTAAATGAATATATAGGCGGCAACGCCGTAGTGTTGCCGCCTCCTAGAACATTAGATGTCGAGATCATTTAGCGGTTGCTCGACTTGCTTCTCTACCTCCAGCTCTGCATTCGGATTATGCAGCCCCAACTCCCTCGCCTCCCGCATGACTTTGCCCGCAGCGCCCATCACTGCCCCAATCTCGCGCGAGTCCATGTCCTTCCACTCGACGGGCAGCACTTCCAGCTTCGCCACTTCCTCCGCCAGTTCCGGCGGGTCGAGAACGCCCGGCACAATGTAGCGTTCGAATTCTTTCCCAAACGTCTGCGCCTGCGCCGCCGTCTCGAAGCGCGCCATTTCCAGTGTCTTCGCGTGCGTCGGATAATCCGCATCGCTGAAACTGCCGTCGGCGAACTGGTCCTGGTGGATGTCGGGATAGTAAGTCAGGTAGAGCGCGTGACCGCGCGACGTGCCGTCGGGCGTCTCGACCGGACGGTCGTGGACATGCCACAGGCGGTCGAAGGCGGGCGGCGGATCCGCTGACGACACGTCGGTGTCAGGGGTTCGTGGGTTGTCGCCATCGGTGTTCCAGAACGGGTTTCGCTCATCGCGCAGCTGCTGCGCCAGCGTCTCGAAGCGGTCGGGCGGACCGCCGCGAAACAGGCGCGGATTGCCCCGGTCGGCACTCAGAAAGCCGTTCTGCATCGCCGCCAGTTCCACCTGGTGCATCAGCCCGTCCAGTCCGCGGTCGTCATGCGTCTCCAGCAGGCGCAGCCGATCCGCTTCCGCCTGTTCGCGCGCCGCGTCGTCGCTGGTATCGAACACCTGCAGTGTCACGCCATCGCTGCCGATATAGCCCTGCGGCAGCTTCCAGTACTTCTCGACCGCCAGCTCATCCGTCCAGGGATCGACGGGCTGTACGACGACGGCGTAATTCACCGTGTCGTCCAGCGGTTGCAACAGCCGTCGCTCCGGGCGGTCGAACGTCGCCTCGAACCACGCCGCGCCCTCCAGTTCGGCATTCGCCAGCCGCCGCGCGTCGTTCTCGGCCATCCACGCATCGACGACAGTCTCGAGCGCGTCCAGCGGCTCGGTGTCCATCAGCGCAAAGGCATCATCGGTCACAATCGGTTCTTCTGTTGTCATCGCTCGATCTCCCACTGTGCTGCATAGTCCACCAGGTCTTGCGTCGCGGTGGCGTCGAGCGCCAGCCCGCGCTCCGCCTCCCATAAATCGCGCTGGTCGGTCGCCAGCGCCATGCCTTCCGCCGCATCCAGCGCGCGTTCGATCCCGCCCTTCTGCGCTTGCAGGATCAGGAACGCTGCTGCCTCATGCGCCTTGTCCCAATCCCCCGGTACGCATGGTGCCAGCTGCGCCGCGTAACCGTCGTCGGTTTTCTCCAGCGACAGGATGCTGGTCAGGCAGTGGTTACGGTCGTCGCGGTCGGGCTGGAAGACGCCAATCCAGTAAGCGGTGCCGGTCTGCGCGTCGTAGAACGGCGGCGGGTCTTGCGCCGGATCGAAGTCACCGGCGTCAATGCCGATCTCGCGCAGCGCGTGAAAGGCTGACGGATCCTCAAAGTCGTGGTTGCGTCCGCCACTTCCCAGCGCCGCCCCCTGCGCGATCAGCTGCTCGTGCAGCGGCTCCGGCGGCACATCCAGCGGTGACACCTCTTCAAACTCGCGCTGCAAGCTGTAGGCGTCGATTTCCTCAGCCGTCGCCGGACGCCACGCCGCATCCGGGTCGAACGCCTGCGCCCGGTCGAAGGCGAAGTCAGGCAGCTCCGACTTCAGCAGCCCCTGCGCGTCCGCCTCGCCCTGCACGTCGTAGTAGAAGGCGGTCGCCACCGCTTCATCGCCAAAGTTCGCCAGCGGCACATACTGTCCCGCGGGATTGCGCCCGTCGGCGTCGGCGTACAGGTCAATGCAGCCAATCTCATAGCGCGGATCGTCGCCGGGACGACAGACCCCGATCAGGCGTGCATCGTGCCAGGCAGACGCTTCATCATCGCTCGGCAGTGCGCCGAACAGGTCCTCG
The DNA here is from genome assembly GCA_033763755.1 of Chloroflexota bacterium. Taxonomy (GTDB): domain Bacteria; phylum Chloroflexota; class Anaerolineae; order Aggregatilineales; family Phototrophicaceae; genus Flexifilum. The sequence continues at coordinate 29,241 of JANRJX010000003.1, read as the reverse complement.
GTCTCCATGAACGGCAGCGGCTCTGCCTCTACTACCTCCCACGCCGCTGACCAATCCGCGTCAAACGGGTCGTCAGGCATGAAGAACGCTTCCTGGATGTCAGGTGCAATGTGTGTTGGCGGTGCCATGCTAGACCTCCGCCGGATGCAGCAGCAGCGGACGCGGCGGGCGCGGCACTGTCGCCAGCACGGACTGCAAGCGCGCCCAGAACGGACGCAAGACTTCCAGCCGGGTCGTCTCCCCCGCGGCAATTGCGTCCACCCGCACAGCGTGTGGGTCCGCGAACAGGTCGCCTGTGTACGCCGTCAGCCAGGCGCTGATCTGCTGAGCGCGCGCGGTCAGTTGCAGCCTGCCCGCCTGGGTCTCGACATCGCCCTGCTTCACGAGTGCGGACACCGCCTCGATGCAGGTCGACAGATCCGCCACGCCCTGCCCATGCAGCGCCAGGGCGAGCGCGGCTTCGGTCAACGGCGCGGGGACGCCGATGGGGAACGCCTGCGCGTCGATGAAATGCAGCGCTTCCAGGTCGGTGAGCGCAGGCAGCGGCGTGTCGCGCTCCCGGGCGCGGAACGTCAGCCAGACGGACTGATCACGTTCCCACCAGGCACGAATACGCGCCCCGCGCAGCGTTTCTGTCTTCGGCGCAGCCTCTGCCGCAATCAGATCGAACAGGACTTTGGCAGCGCCAGTCAGCGCGCCGTCCACATCGGTCGGCACGATGGCGTCGTCTACCAGCGGGCAGGTGATGCGCCCGCGTTCGTAGAGCGCCGTCGCCAGCGCCAGCGTTTGCGAGGGGGCAAAGGGGGCGCGCGTGATCAGCTGCGCCAGCGACAGGGGTGCGGCATCGCGCGCGACCGTGCGCTCGGCGGTCTCCGCCACCCAGCACGCCGCCGTGCGCAGCAGTTCGGTCAGCCGCGCTGCCTTGTCATGCCTGTCCAGCGTGACACGCCGCCCTTCGCGTGTGATCAGCTCCGCCTCCAGGCGTTCGCCTGCCCGCGTCTCGAACTGCGCCCGCAGTCCCCAGCGCGTCGGAATGGCGGGCGGCTGCGCGGCAATCTGCTGGAGCGCCAGGCTCGTCACGTAACCGATACTCACGTCTGCGCCAAGCGACTGCCGCGCGAGTGGCGTCAGCAGGTAGCCGACCAGCCGCTCGACCGCCCGCAGCGTCTCCGCCGCCTCGACCCGCTGCATATCGAGCGGACGCGGCTGCGCGAAGGCGTCGCGGATCCCTGCCGCCGTCAGCGCCTGAAGCGTAACCCGCATGACCGGCGTCGTCGCAGGCACGTGCGCCAGCCTGAGCAGCCGCCAGGCGTGTGCCTCGGCGTCCAGGGTCGGCGTTGTCGCTACATAGATCGCCTCCGCTGCCTGGAGCGCCTTGCGCAGGCGGTTGACGATGCGCGGCTGGGTCGCGCCATACGTCGGGCGGAAGTCGTGCGCCACGTCAATGCCGAGCGCGTGCGGCGGCAGGTCGATCACCCGCCCCATGTAGACATCGATCTGCCAGTCGTCATCCAGTGCCGCGCGCAGCCGTTTCGACTGCGCTAGCGTCGAAACCAGTATCCGTTTCATCATCCCTCTCCTCGATCCACGCGCTGACGACTGCCAGCGTCCGGCTCTGGCGTACCAGCAGCCGCAGCGCCCGGCGGTCGAGCGCCGAGTCGTGCGTTGAGTTCGCGCTCGCGCAGTGCCAGCCAGAGGGGCCACTCCCGCCAGGCGTGGTACGCCTGCTGTTCGAGCGCCTGCCACGGCGCGCCTGTCGTTTTGCCTGCCATGTCATCAGTCCCTCATGTCGTCCTGAAGCGCGCCAGCTCGCCCGGCGTCGCTTTGCCGAACAGGTACCACAGCCCTTCATCCTGAATATCCAGCACGAAATGGAAGCGCGGCAGCCCGGCGATGATGTCGCGGTGCTGCGCGTTGAGATGCGCGAAGGCTGCGTCGTCGCGAAAGACATTCATCCCCTGCCGCTGCGAGAAGATCACGCGGATCGGACAGTTCTCGAAGATCAGCCGCGCCTTGCCTTCCAGAAAGACTGACATCTGTTGGTTCAGCCCCAACTCAACAAGGTATTGCGGCAGCCTTTGATTTAGGCGATGTAGCCCGCGCTATCGAACGCTATTTACCCAACAACACAGGTAGTTCTAAAGCCAAACCGCGCAAACGAGCGTAGGTCACTGGCTTTTTTGTATTTCTCAAAGGAGAGAAGACCGTGAGTAAGCAGAATTCCAAGAAACCAGCTTTACCAGGCAGCACCGTGACGATGGGCTTGGACATCGGTTACGGTGTTGTGAAGGCAGTCACTGCCGATCAGGTGGTGATGTTTCCGTCGGTGATGGGTCATGCCCGTGAGATTAAATTTCAGCAGGAGGATATGGCGCGGCGGCATCCAGGCGACCAGATGACGGACGATGAGGGGGATTGGTTCGTGGGCGATCTGGCGCTGGCGCAGCTTCCACCTGGCGAACTACTGCGACTGCGGGGACGCACTGCCAATGAATCCACGATGGGCAATGCTTTTCGTCTGCGGCTGGCGAAAGTGGCGATTGGGAAAGTCATGCAGGGCATGTGGAACCGCGACATCGTGCATATTCGCATCGCTACGGGTCTCCCCACCGATCATATGCGGGATGCTGCCGAGTTGAAGGCTTCAATCATCGGTCAGCACCTCATCAAGACGGACACCGCCGAACTCATCGCCCATGTATCGGAGGTGATGGTCATGCCACAGCCGTATGGCACGATTTATGCCAACACCCTCAACGAAGTTGGGGAGATCAACCGCCAGCACACCTATCGCCGCACAGGGGTCTGTGATGTTGGGACATATACCGTTGATCTGGCGCTGGATGACGAAGGGGAGTTTGTGGACGCGGAAAGTGGCAGCGTTGAAAGCGGGGTGTATACGGCGCAGGAGCGCATTTCGGCGGCACTGGAACGGGATTACCGCGAGAAGATGCCGTTCAAGATCGTCGAGGAAGTGCTGCGAACCGGAATTTTCCACGCCAACGGGCAGCCGGTGGACTACAGCGAAATTGTTGAAGAAGCTCTCGCGCCACTTCGCAGCGCGACCCTCAATCTGATGAGTGAGAAGTGGCAGCGCGGGACGACGGTGGATGTGATTTACCTGTCAGGCGGTGGTGCGGAACTCGTTGTTGATGAAGTTCGGGCAGCCTATCCGCAGATTGCACTGGTGCGGGACGCGCAGCTTGCCAACGCACGCGGGTATCTGAATTACGCCCGGTTTATCGCCCGTCAATCATAGCGGTGTAGAGGTGATAGGGTGTCGGTCAGGTGCGGACACGATTCGGACTGATTCGGACACCCTCTAAAGGAGCAAACAGCATGGCGAAGCAAAAACGAGCGACAGCGACCGTGAAAATGACTTACAGCGAGGATACCGACCTGATTGCCTGGTGGAACAGCATCCCGCGTGGCAGCCGCAATGCGGTGATGAAAGACATGATGCGCGGGTACATCGAACATAACCGGGGTGGGTATCGCCCGATTATGCCCAGAAATGTCCCACAGCCGTTTGATCCGGGACGCTTTACGCAGGTGTGTGACGATGCGGCATGGATACGGACAGCACTGATGGACTTGCCGGGTTATGTGGAACGAGTCATCCAGCATGTTGCTGCTGTGGGTGGTGTGCAGCCCAACATTCGTTCGCCCAATGGGAATGGTGTCTTACAGGGTGAGGATGTGTCCAATGAGGATGCCATGCGGCGCGAAAGTCGCATGAAGAAAGCGAAGTGGTAACGATGGATCGACGACAACCAGACGTGTCATACAGACCAGGCAAAGCAGTGCATGGCTGTGCCATGCAGGTCGCAGCGTCGAGGCGCAGCGACTTCGCCAGACCCCGTGTAACGGTTGTGAGTAACCAGAAGGGTTCTCAAGGGGTCTGGAGCGAGCTAAATCCGCTCGCCACTCATGCGCCGTGGGGGCTGATGCAGCGGCTTTCGCCCCTGCATGAGTGCGGCGGTGCAGAGATGCCGCCGCACTCGTGGACGCGGTTCGCCGCGCCCACCAAACGCACCCGTGACCGGGATGCGTTCAAAATCCGCATCACGTCCGTTCAGCCGATTTTAGTTTCCATTCGCGCTTTACAGCCAGATGGGAACGAATGCAAGACAGGAGAATCGTAAAGATGAATCACCGTCAAACCGTCACCGAAATCAGCAAACGCCTGCCGCGCCTGAAACGGCGCGACGTAGCGGACGTGCTGGAGGTCATGGCGGAACTGTGGCTGGAAGCACTGGCACAGCCGGGTCAGACAGTCACTGTTGCCGATCTGGGCAAGCTGGTAATCGAGGTGCAGAGCTTTCGCAGCGGCGGCGCGGTAGGACGGCGCACCGTCAAGCGGGTGTATGTACGTTTCCGTCCAACCGGGAGATTTCGTCAGTTCGTGTTGAATGCCCATATCAAGGAAGGAGCATCCGAGTGAAGAAGAAACCCAATCCGTACAGCGAACGGATGACCGTCAATCTGACCCCCGACCAGATGCGACGGCTGGAGGAACTGCGGAACGTTCGCAGCCGCGTCGGAAACTTCGTCAGCAAAAACGATCTGCTGCGCGATGCCGTCAACCTCTATTTGGCATCACAGGAGGATTTGCCGGGGTCGCGTCGGGCAATTGCTAAGGGTGTCGAATCAAAGGTAGATGCATTGGACACCAAAGTTGAAGCATTGACCACCATGCTTAGTGGGTTCATTGAGCGCGTGACGCGCAAACGCGAGGGATAGTCCAGATGGACAGAAAGCAGATGTGTGTCGCCAACGTACAGTACAAAAAGCCATCCGCCGATGGTGCGAAGCAGTCCAAGAATCTGCTGCGGTATCTGACATACAGAGAAAGCCGAGATGAAGCGGCGCGGCATGTCGCCGGGCGAGAACGCTGGTTCGATCACGGCATGGGTGGTTCGGTAGCCGAAATCGCGCAGCGCTGCGACGACCTGAAAAGTGAGCATGTGCTGACTTTCTCGCTGGTTATGAATCCATCACCCGACCTAATAGCGATGGTCGCGCCGGAGGAGCGGGAGCAGTTTGTGCGCGAATTGACGGAAGGCGTGGTTGATGATTTCTTTGAGGCACGAGGGATCGATACAGGGGTCGAGATGAGCTATGTGCTGCACCACCGGCTGACGGATGATCCACAATCACCCGGACTGCACGATCCGCATACGCATATCGTGCTGCCGGGGACGGTGTATGACGAGGAACATGGGCAGCGTGTGCCGCTGTTCTTCAGCCGTAACCGCAAGGTGAATCATATCGACATGCTGCATGATGTCACTGAACGGGCAATGGCAGAGCAGATGGAATGCTACGTCGGTCCTGACTGGGAGCAACGTTATGACGAACTGGCTGAAACACGTGAGCAGGAACGCCAAATCGTCGAGGACGAACCGCATGGTCTCATGCTCGACGACAAAGGCGCAAGCTGGGGTGTCTGGTGCAGCACGCGCCGGACGGATGAGCAGCAAACTGCCGTTGGCTTTTACCGTTGGTACGCAGCCGCGACTGAGGACGACCCGGATGCGCTCCGCTTGGAATTTCGCCCACTGGTGGCTGGACTGTCGCACGAACAGGCAGCCTTTTTAGCGCAGGCACTCGCACAGGAGATGAATGGTGACATGGATAAGTTACGCGAACTTGCCGGATTGATTGGCGGGATGAGTGCTGACCAGCGTGCGGCACTTGTTGAGGAAATGGGTGGATATGAGCAGACTGCTAGGAACCCATCACCTGAATTTGAACTTTAGCCGAAAAAGCACACAGGGGAGAGAAGCGCCTACTGTCGCCAAACGAGTGCGCTCCAAACCCCTGTGTACCAACCTGAAAGGAATACCACGAGTATGACACAGAACGACCTTGTGGACAAGACGGACACATTCGGCGCAACCAGCACCGGACAGCGTGAGTTTCTGAATGCGCTTTATAAAGGAAGCCCGGGCAACCTCTACATCGAACTGCGCTGCATCCACCCGACCACGGGGGAGGCGCGTTCACTGTGGGGACGGATGGGCAATAAGACCGAACTGACAGCCGCGCTCAAGCAGGCGGAAACCCTCAACCGCGAGGGCTATGGTATGTATTTCGCGCCCTGTTTGCGGAAGGCAAAGCGGGGCAAGGCGGAAGCCACCGCACTCGTTCCGGCATTGTGGGTCGATATTGACTGTGACGGGGATATCCACCAGCGCGATGTGGGATTGGAGAAACTCCAAAGATTTGACCCCGGTCCATCGTTCATCCTCGACAGCGGGGGCGGCTGGCATGGTTACTGGCTGCTGGACAAACCGTTTCAGCTTCAGAGCGATGCTGACCGTCAGAAAATCGCGGGCATTCTGCGCGGACTGTTCGCAGCGTTAGGCGGCGACCCGGAATATGTGAAAACAGTGGCAGGCATCATGCGCCTCCCCGATTCGGTGAACACAAAACCGGAACGCGGCGGTGTGATGGTCGCTGTTGTTGAGAGTCACCCGGAACGGCGTTATCCGCTGGATACCTTCGCCTGGCTGGAGAGTCAACCTCATCCACCGAGCTTTGACGGGTTGAAGGTGGTAACGCTGAATGGGAACGGACAGCATCCGCTGCCACCGCGCACCGAAAGCTATCTGGTATCCGGCGCGACAGACGGCAGCCGCAACACTGAATTGTTCGCCGCAGCATGTCAGATGCGCGATGCGGGTTACAGCCAATCCGACACGGAACGCGAACTCATCCCGCGTCACCTCGCCAGCGGCAGCAGCGAACGCGAGGCACTGGCGACGATCACAAGCGCCTACAGCCACCCGGCGCGTGACCCTATCCCCGCACCGGGAGAACAGGCACATCAGCAGGTCAGTCAGCTTGTGAGCGAATTTGCGGTTGAGCAGAAAACTGAACGACCCACGACCGAGCAGATCGTCGCCGCTGTTGAAGCTTGCATCCACCTCAATCCGGTGGAATGGGCGGAAGAACGCCAGCGCCTCAAAGTGGTCTGCGGCGATGGTTTGAAAATCGGCGATATTGACCGTCTCTATAAGGAAAAGAAGCGTGCCAGCTTCCAGCAGCGCGAACAGGCATACGTTGACACTGAGAGCTATCTGCTGCGCGATGGGAAGATCATCTATCGCAAGGAAACTTATCGCGGCACGCTGGAAAAGGCGGTGGTGGACTGGACAGCTACCGCGCTCTACCAAACCTGTCAGGTGGATGATGACGGCAAAGAAGCCCACACCACCGCGCTGGAGCTGCGGCGCGGTGAATTCGTGAAAAAGCTCGATGTGCCGGGAGATGTGTTCGTGGATGATGTCGCCCTGCGCCGCTTCATCGGAGCCAATGCCGGGTCGCAGTATATTGTCCGTGCCGGGATGTCGAAGCATCTGGTTCCCGCCATCGTGCAGTTATCCGAGGAGTTTCCGACCCACCGCCATTACAACTTCATGGGCTGGATGGAACTGGATGGCAGATGGGTGTATGTCTCCCCGCAGGACTGCATCACTGCGAATGGGAAGTTGAGCGAACCCCCGTCGGTTGAACTCGACCACCGGTTACGCGATTACGGCTTACAGGCGACAGGGTGGAACGAAAGCCTCGCGGCGTTCGACGCACTCACGAAGGTGCTGCCACCAAAACTGGCATCGTCGCTCATCGCCTTTGCGCTCCTACCGATGCTTCAGCGTTTCTTTCCGACGGCAGCGCCTCGCCCGGCGGTGCATCTGGTCGGGACATCGGGCAGCGGCAAATCGGAGATTGCGTCACTCTTGAGCAGCTTCTACGGGCAGTTTAGCCGTGACACGCCACCTGCGCAGTGGGGCGATACCATCAATACGGTTGAGACGCTGGGCTATCCGCTGGCGGACAGCCTGTTCTGGGTGGACGACTACAAAAGCATCTATGCCGATGAGAAAACCTTCACCCGTTTCTTGCAATCCTACTCACGCGGCATGGGACGCGGACGGCTAACTCGTGAAGCGAAGGTGCGGCACGAAAAACCCTGTCGTGGCTTGATCCTGTCAACGGGTGAAACCACCATCGAAGGGGAAATGTCGGTTGTAGCGCGTATGCTGGTACTGGAAATCCCACCCTGGGAGAAGCGGGATCCGGGTGGACAGGCATTGGTGCAGGCGGAACGCTTACGCGAATACCTGCCGGGTTTCACCGCTCACTTTGCCTCATGGATAGCGAAGCAGCTTGAACAGGGTGATTTGAAAACCGACATCGCCAACCGCTTCAGCAGCAACATGCGTGGCTACCGCGAGAAGCTCACTACTGAGGTCGGAGGACAGTCCAATACCGGGCGTGTCATCCAGAACTGGGCGGTGCTGGTGACGGTCTACCAGATGCTCTCTCGTTTTCTTGCCGAGATGGATAAGGACTATCTGATACCTGCATGGCGGGATGCGATTGTCGAGAGTGTCCGCACACTGCGCCAGGAGCGTGCCAGCGAGGTATTTCTCGATATTCTGGGACAGTTGATTGCAGGGGGACAGGCGGTGATTGATGATGATATGAAGAACCCGCGTGAGTATCCGCCGGGCGTGACCGTTGTAGGCTACAAGGATGAGGGGTTTGTCTACCTGCTGCCGGAGATTGCCCACCGGGAAGTCAATCGGGTGCAGCCGCTGCGCTTCACCGTGACCGCCATCGGGATGCAATTGCGTGAAGATAGCATCCTGATACCGGGACCGAACAACCTCAGCACGCAGAAGCGCGTCCGGGGCAGTAGAGTGCGATTCTGGCAGCTTACCTCTGAATCATTTGTTGAGACAGTTGAGCCACCTGAGACGGGAAGCAGATAACCCACCAAAGTAACGGCACGAGTGCCTATAAGTATGTTGAGACAGTTGAGACTCTTGAGACTCTCTACTACGGTAGGGGGTCTTTTTATTTTGCGGAATCTATCTTTTGTCTCAAGTGGCTCAGGTGGCACAGGCTGAGACAATGATTTTTACTGAATTTCAAAAAAATCGCACCCCATACAACCTGACATCTGAGTCTGTAAAATTGGGTTGAGACAGTTGAGACACCTGAGACGCAAACATTTCTCTCAAGCTCATCTCAGAGTAAAATAGAGATCAAGATTATTACTTCAATCCCTCGAAGTGTTTGAAAAGAGACGTTGATGCTTGACGACATGCGCGTAAATGACGAACCGCTTGATAGTAGCAACATCCGGCAGCTTGAAAATGCGGATAGAGTTGCAGGGCTTTTCCATCACCTGCGGTATGACATCACCGAACGAACCAATATCCCCGATTACACCGTCTTGGGTATGAGTGGTGAGGACATGCGCCAGCACATCCAGAAAATTGAGTTAATCGGCAAAGACCCTGCCGACGGTGATATTGTCATTTACCTGTTTGAAGTACGTTCGGTGACAGCCAAACTGCGGAACGATATTGCCCGCCGCTTCCGCGAACGCCCGGAAAACGCGCTGCTCGTGTTGACAAGGGATTATCAAGAACTGGAATTCGTGCTACTGGAGCGTGTTGTCTCACGCAGCCAGAGCCGTCGTGCTGCGCTCAAACAGGCAATCCGTCCTATTCCGCTGACGGTCAACCGCCTGAACCCCGACCCTATCGCATTGCGGGTGCTGAAGCGTTTCACCTTCACCGAAGAAGACGCGGCTTACCAGTGGGAGAAGTTGCGCTCTGCCTACATGCTGGCAGAGTGGAGCGAGGAATATTTCAACAACCGCGCCTTGTTCTCTGATTACTACCTGAAAGAACGGCTAACGGACGAACAAATCACACCGGAATGGCGCGAGGATGTCAAGCCGATTGGTCGAGAGATATTCCGGCATTTGACTACCGCCCGCAAGAACTATACCCGGCAGACGGAGATGGTCATTCGCAAGGGATTGTTCGAGCCGGTGTTTAAGCAGCTCGGTTTCGATTTTGTGGAGGGCAAATCAGACTCGTCAGGGGCGGATGAGGCGGATTATCTGCTCTATCCACCCAGCGACCAGAGCAAACCCATTGCTGCTGCGCTGACTTATGTCTGGAATCGCAATCTGGACGACGTGGATGAATCCCGCGAACGTGACGAAGCCGACGGCGGCACGCCTTTTGAAATTCCCGGTGCAATGGTGGTCAGTCTGTTGGAGAAGCAAGTCGCGCCCTGGGTGATCGTCACCAACGGCAAACTGTGGCGCTTGTACTCCTCCACCGCCAGCAACAAGGCGACCAATTATTACGAGATTGACCTTGAAGAAGCCATCGCCGCCAACGACCAAATCACCGCGCTGAAATACTGGTGGCTGATGTTCCGGCGGCAAGCATTCACGGGCTTTCTGGATAACCTGCTCAAGAACAGCGCCGACTACGCCAAAGAACTGGGTGATCGCCTCAAAGACCGCGTATTCGTAGAAATTTTCCCGCAGTTTGCGAAGGGCTTCATCGCGGACATGCGGACGCAGGGCGTACAAGAGGCAGACATCGACCTTGATGTCGTCTTCAGCGGTACGATGACCTTCCTCTATAGACTGATGTTCACGCTCTACGCTGAAAGCCTGGAACTCGTGCCGATTAACGAGGTGCGGGGCTACCGCGAACACAGTCTGTATCGCATGAAATATGAGATCGCTACAGCGGGTGGCACTGTGCTGGATCAATCGCCCGATAAACTCAAAGCGCAGTACAAGGCGAACAGCACCACCCTCTACGCACGTTTGAGCGAACTGTTCACCGTTATTGACGTAGGTTCAGATGAATTGAACATGCCGACCTATAACGGCGGACTGTTCAGCCAGGAAACCGACAGCGGACAGTTCCTTGCTCGTTACGGCATCCCGGATCGGTATCTGGCGCTGGGCTTAGACCGACTGACCCGCGACATTGACCAGAAAACGCAGGCGCTGGTCCTCATTGATTTCAAATCGCTCGGTGTACGGCAGTTAGGCAGCATCTACGAGGGTCTGCTGGAATTCAAATTGAAGATTGCCACCGAAGCTCTTGCCGTGACGAAAGAGAAGGGCAAAGAGGTTTACCAGCCCGCCAAGAAACTGAAGGGCAAGACCAAAACCAGTATCGTCATCGCTGTTGAAAAAGATGCTGCTTACCTGGAAAACGACAGGCGGGAGCGCCGAGCCACCGGCAGCTACTACACGCCGGATTACGTCGTCAAATACATTGTTCGCAATACCGTTGGCCCGGTGTTGGATCGCAAATTTAGCGACTGTGAATCACGGCTGCACAAAGCGCAAAAGGCTACCGCGAGTATGCCAAACTGGTTGAAGCGCGGCACAAATCCACAGGCAAAGAGGAATCGGTCACAGTTTACTGGAACAGTGACGAAATGCGCCAGCTTGTGGACGACTGCCTGAACGTGCGTGTCCTTGACCCGGCGATGGGCAGCGGACATTTTCTGGTCGAAGTGGTGGATTACACCAGCAACCGCCTGATTGACTTCCTCAACGGCTGGACGGAAAACCCGGTGTGGGCGTTCCTTGACCAGACGCGGCAGGACATCATCGACGACATGGAACGCCAGCACGTCACGATTGATGCTGAACGCTTAACGCGGGTGGCGCTGCTCAAACGCGCCGTGTTGAAACGCTGCGTCTATGGCGTGGACTTGAATCTGATGGCGGTAGAACTGGCGAAAGTCTCGTTGTGGCTGGATGCCTTCACGCTGGGCGCACCATTGAGCTTCCTTGACCATCATCTGAAGCATGGCAACAGCCTGATCGGGGCGCGGGTAGCCGATGTGCAGAAAGCGCTGGAAGGGCAGCAAACGCTGTTCAGCCAGAACAAGTTCGCGGGCGTGATGCTGGCAACCGATCTGATGCGGCAGGTGAGTTATCTGAGCGACAACACGATTGAACAAACGCGCCGGAGCGCTCAGGCTTACCGCGATGCGCGTGACCACCTTGCGCCTTACAAACGGGTGCTGGATGTGTATACGTCGCGCTGGTTTGGCAATGCACCGACAACCGGACGGCGTGGCAGTACGGCTTTTGATCCGACGGTTGAGTTTTTGCGCCGCGATGACACCCAAAAATGGCTCGAAGACCCGCGCAAGCCGGAGAACCGTTTGCCTGCTGACGATTATATGAAAGCCGGACTTGTAGCCAAAACCGCTCTAAACGTTGCTGAAGAAAAACACTTTTTCCACTGGGAACTGGAATTCCCGGAAGTGTTCTTCGCGCCGAGCAAACCAGGCGGTCAGGATATACAGTTAAGTAAAGATGGTGGCTTCGATACCGTAGTAGGCAATCCTCCATATGTCAGCGCAATTGAACTTAACAAGATACTTTCCGAATACGAAAAACCATTCTGGAAACAAGTTTATAACAGCGCGAGTGGCGCATACGATCTCTACATACTTTTTATTGAGTCCGCTCTACTTCAAGTTAAGCCAAATGGATACATCGGTTTGATCACGCCGAATAAGTATTTATCGGCACCATATGGCGAAGATCTAAGGCGACATTTATATGATAATCACACGTTGGTTGAATTTTATGATTTATCCCGTGCTAATCCATTTGATGATCCAAGCGTTTATCCAATCATTAGCATAGTGAAGCATGATGAGCCGCCATCCAATTATCCAATTAGGATTACTCAAGTAAACAAGCGCGGAGTATTAGAGTGGGAATATGACAAAACAGAATTGGCACTTCTGCCGGAAATGTTGTGGGGATTTTTACTGCTGAATCCTGAGGAACACTCTGTACTCAAACGAGTCATCGATAAGACTCAAATCTTGGATGCAGTTGGTGAAGTTGGTGCATCATCAACAGCCAGTGAAGCCGACAACTACAATGCTGTTGTGATGGCGCGTTCGTCCACTAGCAAAAAAGGAATGAAGTTAATCGATACAGGCACTATTGATCGTTTTGAGTCATTATGGGATTTGGCATCGGATGAGCCTTTTTTAGTTCTGGATAAAACCATAGTTCCAGAGCGGCGGCGGGAACAATACTCAAAGCCTAAACTCATCTTTGCGAAACTCGCACTGAGAATAGAAGCCGTATGTGATACTTCTGGAGAATATGCGTCACGAAATACCAATTTTGCGTTCCCTGGCAAGAATAGCTTGCTGTTTCTTGGAAGTGTGTGTAATAGCTGGCTAATGACATGGATTTATCGCGGTTACTTCGGTGCCTTGATTATGGGTGGGGGATACATTCAATACCAAGCACCTCAATTACGTCTGTTACCCATCAAAGAAATTCTCTTTACCTCACACAGCCACAATCGACAACGACTGGTACAGGAAATCACCGATGCTTATGGCAAAGCCAATGACTCGGCGGTATTGGTGGGAACGGATAAGGCACTCGATGCAGGTATGCTTGATGTACTACATGATGTGTTGATACATCTCGCACAGCAAATGATCGACCTCAACAAGCAGAAACAAGCAGAAATCAAACGATTCTTAACTTGGCTGGAAAATAGGCTCAATATAAAGCCCGATAACCGAGGACGAAAAAGTGCCGACAGTCTTTCAGGCACAACTGGGAGGACATTTACAGACTATTTGGGCGATTATCAACGGGAGCGACCTCATCTTTTGTTCCGACACCCTAATTCTGTCCGAGGAAATGACTTTTACTGGTTTCTATTTAAGAACAAGAATCGTTTTAATGTTTCACTTACAGATGTTGAAGGCGAAATACAGCGTGAATACGATAAATCACTGGCTATACTCATCCCGATTAAGCGTAATCTTGCGCGCACTGACATACTAATTGACAAAGTTGTTTATCGCCTGTACGGACTGACCGACGCGGAAATCGAACTCATCGAGCGTTCACAGTATGAGCAGGCACTAACGGAAGCCAAAGCACAGGCGATTGCCGACGAGACGATTACAGCCGATACCGAAGAAGAGAAAACTGAGCAGGTCATCGAGAAGATTGCCGAAGCCATTCTCCCCGCCGCGCAGCGTTTCTTTGAGCGCATCGAACCGCGTGATGTGGAGGCTGTGCTGGACGGCGATCTCCCCAACTGGCGGGGACTGCCACCGGACGCGCCCACTTTCATGCTTACAGGCGACTACAATCTGCGCTCACTGCCGGATCATATGGACTTCTCCAGCAGTGTCATCCCCTACACAAAAGCGGTGGAAGTCGCGCTTCACAGGCTCATTTTTGAGCCGTTCCGTACCAGCCACAGTGACCGGGACTGCCGCAACGAGTTCTTGCAGAAGTTTATGCGCGGCGAAAAAGAATTAACGCTGGGCAGCTACATGATTATCCTCAGCAGCAACCGCGAAACGGCGCTGCGTGGTTTCATCAGCCGCATTGTCAGCGATGTTGAAGCGCTGGCGACCACGCTCAACGACACCACCATGCGCGATGTCCGCAACAAAGCCGCCCACGATGAGGTACTGTCGCGGGACGAGGCACAGCAGACGCGGACGTGGGCAATCGGGATTCTGGGGATGGTATAATAAGTCGATAGCTTTTAGTCGATAGTCTATAGCTAAAAGCAAAAGACAAGCGGCTGGCGACTGAGCTAAAGACCAATAGCTAACAGCTATGGACTACTATGGGTGATTTTAGAAAGCTGGCGGTCTGGCAGAAGTCGTATCAACTGACCTTGAAAGTTTACCAGTCAACGGGCAGTTTCCCAAAAGAAGAGTTATTTGGGGTGACGAGTCAGATGCGACGGGCGGCAGCATCGATTCCGGCTAACATTGCGGAAGGCAGCGGCAGAGGTACTGATATGGAACTGCGCCGCTTTTGTCAGATTGCGTTGGGTTCAGCGAATGAACTTGAATTTTTCATGATGCTATCCCGCGATTTGGGTTATCTCGAAATACAACCATATGAGAAATTGAACATGGATATTTTAGAGGTACAGCGAATGCTGGCAAGTCTTATCCAAAAGCTAACGACTAACAGCTAACGACTAAAGACTGAGTGGAGGTTTAACGGATGAACACGACCACATCATTAGAAGAAGCGCTGGCGCTGGCGCTCAAACTCGCGCCGAAAGAACGTTTGCAACTGATCGAGCGAGTCGCGTCATCTGTCGAGCGCGAAATCGAAGCTCCCCCGTCCAGCGATGAGCAACCGGAAGAACACTGGGGCAAGGCGCTCAACCGCCTGATGGACGAGATTGGTCCGATTGAGATGAAATATCCAGAAATCGAAGACCCGGTTGAATGGGTCAAGCATCTGCGTGCCGAAGAGCGCCGCCGTCGTCTGGGGGATTGGGGCGAAGAAACCACCTCGGAAGAAACAGAATGACTGTCGGCATTGTTGATACCACCGTCATCCTGCACTACTTTCGCAACTATGGTGGCGCACGAACGTGGGTAGACTCTCAGCCTGTACGCCTCTCCATCGTATCCATGACGTGGATGGAGGTCATGGAAGGCGCGAACAGCAAAGCGAATCAAGCCCAGTGCAAAAATGTTCTGGGAAAGTTTGATGTGCTTTATGCCACGTCTGCTGACCAGCAGTGGGCAATGCAGCAGTTGGAAAGTTTCCAGTTCAGCCACCATATCGGCAAGGATGATTGTCTGATTGCGTCTGTCGCCTACCGGCTCCAACTGCCTCTCTATACGCACAATTTAAAAGATATGACACCTATGATTGGCAGCCTTGCCGTTAAGCCTTATGTCTGAAAATAACATCCGAATCCCATATGTCATCGACAACATCGAAACCCGGCTGGCAGATGTGCTGAACGCCCTGCTTCAGCGCCAGCACGGGCAGCAGATGGACATCGCCACTGCCTATTTCAGCATTCGCGGCTTCGAGAAAGTCCGCGAGACGCTGCCAGAGCTGCGCCACTTGCGCCTGCTGCTGGGGGACAAGCCGCTTGAAGGCGAGGACATTGGTCTGCGTCCCGATTCGGCTGCCTATCTGCGGCATGAACTCAACGCTGAACCGTTCAATGAGGCGACACTGCGCCTGGTCGAAGATTTGATTCGTTTTCTGCGGCGGGATGATGTGGATGTGCGTCTGTATCTGGGACATGATCCTGCTGTGTCGGGTCGCCGGTCTTTCCTCCACGCGAAATGCTATCTGCTCTACGGGGGAAGTGATAACCAGAATTCGCTCTTTGACCACCTCAACCCGATTGTCGGAATTGTCGGCAGCAGCAACTTTACTGCGCCGGGTCTGATCAGTAATCGGGAACTGAATCTCGTCCACAAGACACTGCTGGATGAAAGCGAAATTGACGACCCGGAAGCGCGGGGTGAGGTGAGCCACCATGCCATCAGCCGCGTCAATGTGAACATCGAACTGGACAACCAGCGGCTGCTCAAGAGCGAAGTCGGCGCACGCGCCATAATGGATTTGTCGCGCTGGTATGATGACCAGTGGCAGCTTGCAGTAGACTACAAAGACCAACTGATCGAACTGCTGGAAAACTCCAAATTCGGTGGACGCGAATACACACCTTACGAGATTTACATGAAGGCGCTGTACGAATACTTCAAGGATGATCTCGACAGCGATTTTACGCAGCCAGCAACCCGTTCGGCGGTAGATTTAGCCGAGTTTCAGGAAGATGCGGTTCGCAAAGCCCGCCGCATTCTGGCACAGTACGATGGGGTGATTGTTGCTGATTCTGTCGGTCTGGGCAAAACGTGGATCGGTAAGAAGCTGCTGGAAGATTACGCTTATCATCAGCGGCAAAAGGCACTGGTCATCTGCCCTGCATCCCTGAAACCGATGTGGGAAAACGAGCTTAAGACAGCTTCCATTTCCGCCTATGTCATCACGCAGGAACGCCTCGCCAGCGAGGATTTTGACCTGCGCGGCATCGCCGATGTGGATGTTATTCTGGTCGATGAGGCGCAGAACTTTCGCAACAAACGCGCCAAACGTTACATGCAGCTAGAGACGATCCTTGCCGCCAATGGTCGTCGAGGACGCGACGGTGCCCGCAAAAAACTCATTCTGCTGACCGCGACACCGATCAACAACAATATCTTTGACCTCTATAACCAGATCAACCTGTTTACGGGCAATGATCGGACGTATTTCGCTTCTGCCGGGATTGGCGACCTCTACAAATACTTTTTAGCTGCCCGGCGCGAGTCGGTTGAGGCGGGCAGTATCCGCATTTTTAATCTGCTCGAAGAAGTCGTGATTCGCCGTACCCGCCAGTTTATTCGCCGCGCCTATCCTGAAGCCACCATTCGTGGCAAAACCGTCACCTGGCCCAAACGCCGCTTACGTACCGTTGAATATGATCTGCAAGCAACCTACGAGGGTTTTTATAAGCAGATTGTGCGCCGCATTGAGTCGCTGAACCTCGCTCACTACAGCCTGGAAAGTTACAAACGTTCCGGTCAGGAACAGGATGATTTTGAGCTTGGGCGACAGGTCGCACTGGTCGGTATCTTTAAGAGCCGTTTCCTCAAACGGCTCGAATCCAGCATCGACTCCTTTCGGGTTTCGATTCGGCGCTCGTTGGAGTTCGTCAAAACCTTCGCGGAATATGTTCAGGATGGCATTATTCTGGATGCTGCCTCGTTCCAGATTGCCATGCGCTTGCTTGATAGAGATGACGAAGATAGCGAAGACGGTACACCCAATTCGCGTGCGACGGAGATGGATGAAAACGAGGAAGCCCGTCAGCTTATCGAAGCCTTACCCCGCCTCGACCCCGACAAGTATGACCGCCGCAGCCTCCACCGCGCTTTGCAGGAAGATGTCGATGCGTTAACCGACATCTGGCATGACATCAAAGACATCCGCATTGGTCAGGATGCCAAGCTTCAGCAGCTTAAGAACCTGTTGGAGACGGAACTTCACGGTCAAAAAGTCATCGTGTTTACCTACTACAAAGATACCGCCCGATACATCTATCGTGCGCTGATGAGCGATGAGAATGCGGCATGGCGTGAGCAGTTAGGCAGCCCCAACATCCGGCGCATTGACAGTACGGTTAAAACGGCTGATCGTCTGCGGGTGGTTGAACACTTTGCACCTGTTGCCAGCGGTTATCCAGAGATTGTAGGCAGTGATGAGGAAGTCGATCTTCTGATTTCCACTGATGTTTTGTCGGAGGGACAAAACCTTCAGGACTGTGGCGTTCTTATCAATTATGACCTGCACTGGAATCCGACGCGCATGGTGCAGCGTGCCGGACGTATTGACCGTCTGGGGTCACTCTTTGAGAATTTGAGTATCTACAATATGTTCCCGGAGCGAGCATTAGAAGAACTGCTTGGTCTGGTACGCAGTTTGACCGCCAAAATTGATGTCATCAATCAAACGGGGTTTCTGGATGCCAGCGTACTGGGCGAAGTGGTCACACCCCGCGACTTCAATACCCTTAAGCGAATTGCTGACGAGGATGAGTCAGTCATCGAAGAACAGGAATCGTTTCTGGAACTGGCGAGCAGCGAAGCACTTCTGGCAGAACTGCAACGGGTGTTGAGTACCGATGCCAGACGTTGGTTAAGCGATCTGGACGACGGCATTCACTCCGGGCTGGAACGCCGTGATATAAAAGGTATGTTCTTCTATTACGCCGCCCCACGCGAAAGCGGACGCGCTCACTTCTGGCGTTACTACGATCTGGAAACCCGCAAAATTATCGACAACCGCTATCAGATCATGCAGATTATTGCGTGCAGCCCGGACACCCCCCGATTTCCACCGCCCTATCAGGACGTTGATGTCTTTGTTGTTCAGGAAAAAATCATCGAAAGTATTCTCGGTGATGTCGAGCAGCAGGAAGCGGCAGCAATTGTCAACAAGCCAGTGGCTGAAGAACAAACGCTCGTTTCACAGGTCTTGCAGGGGCATCTCAACAACCCTGATTATGACCGCAAAGAACTGCGTGAGCTGCGAAAGTTTCTCAAGCAGCCGTTGGTCGGAGCATCGGTTCAGCATTTACGCAAAGCTTTGCAGTCCTTCAGTACAACCAACGAGGTCACGGCTCTGATTGAGGCAGTTCGAGAGTTGTACCAGCATCAGGCTGAATTTGCATCCAATGGCTCAGGCGATAAAAAGCCCATTAATCGCATCAAGCGTGAAGAACTGCACCTGATATGTTACGAGTACATCTACGCCTGAGCTTTTCTGCTGCAATATTATAGTCTTCAGTCTCACTTCATCCCACCGTCACTGACGTTTTTTGTCCCATGAGACATCCCGCAGCACACGCATCCATCTGACCTGGACAGCCGATTGGTTCTGACCATGTTAGCAGACGCGGCAGCCTGTCAATCTCGCTATGCGGGATCGCTTCCGACGTTTTCTCCTGGCTTGTGCCGTTCCACTCACCGAAAACGTCGAGCGCCTTACAGGTGACAGGTTGCTTTTTCGCGCCTGCTCAGAGCAGGTCATCAATCGGCATGAGGTCGATGGAAGACAGCGCGAATGCGCGGAAAGGTTCAACATCATGGGGACAAGTCTGAACTTCACGGTGACAGGGTATGTGGGCGGTGAGCCACGGGTGAAAACCGTTGGTGAGCAGCAAGTCGCTAGCTTCAGCGTCGCAGTCAACCGCAAAACCAGCGGTGGTAAGAAACAGACCCTTTGGGTTCGCGTGAATTGCTGGAATCGCCTCGCAGATGTGGCAGCACAGTATATCCGCAAGGGCAGTCTGGTACAGGTGAGCGCTGAGTGGCTGCGTCCGAGCAGTTGGATCGCCAACGACGGTACACCACAGATTAGCCTGGATGTGGATGCAAATCGTTTGGTCCTGCTTGACCGAGCGGAAGTGGGTGCGGCCGCGCAAGAAGAAATCCCCTTCTGAAAATGGTAAGCACGAAGCTGTCCATTTATCCGAGATGGACAGCGCGAGGCGGGTGGCCCACAAGCCACTCACCTCTTTTCGTCTTACGCAATACAACCTGCTTGAACTATCGATGCCGCAGTAAGCGTGATGAGTTGGCGAGAATGCCCAAATCAGGGAGCGACTGTGCAGCCGCAGCCAGAGTCGGCGGCAGAATGCCAAAGGCTGCCAGGGTCAACCCAAGCAGATTGTAGATGGCTGTAAAGGCAATGTTGGTCTTGACCACTCGCATCGTTCGTCGGGCAATATGGATAGCTTCTGGCACGAGCGTCCAGTCCTCGCGCATCAGTGCCACATGGGCTGCCTCAAGCGCAACATCGGTTCCGGCTGCTCCCATCGCGATTCCTATGTTGGCCTGGGCTAATGCAGGAGCATCGTTGACACCATCGCCAACCATCACAACGATATGTCCTTGAGACTGATACTCTTTCACAATCGCTATTTTGTCCTCTGGCAGCAGGTTTGCCCGATAGTTCACACCCAATTTCTGGGCTAAAGCAGAAGCGACCCGCTCGTTGTCGCCAGTGAGTATTCTAATTTCCTTGATACCCAATGCCTTTAAAGCCGCAATGGACTGTGGAATTTCAGAACGTACCGTATCTGACGCACCCATAACCCCAACGACTTCACCATCTCTTTGTATGAATAACGCGGTTTTTCCCTGTGCTTCTAGGTCTACTGCGGCTGTAGATATTGTCTCCAATAGACGATGATTGCCGACGCTAATGCTGCTGCCATTGATCTTTGCCCGTACACCAGAACCGGGAACAGCCTCGAATGCTTGCGGTTCGTACAGCGCGATATTGCGGCGACGAGCTTCCAAGCGTACTGCCTCGGCCAGCGGATGTTCTGAGTACCGCTCCGCCGAAGCTGCCAGCGCGAGAATTTCATTTTCCGGGATACCATTGAGCGTGATGACATCGGTCAATTGTGGACGACCCAAAGTCAGTGTGCCGGTTTTATCAATCAGCACGACATCGGCACGCGCCAGCGCCTCGATATATTTGCCGCCCTTGATGAGCAGTCCTATTTTTGCAGCAGCGCCGATGGAGGCCAGCATAGCGATGGGTGTAGCGAGGGCGAAGGAGCAAGAACAGGCCACTACCAGCACCGCAGCCGTTGACAATGGGTTGCGACTAATGAGAAACGTCAACAGGGCAATACCTGCCACCACCGGCAGGAAATACCCTGAGAATTTATCGGCAATGCGTTGAACATCGGCGCGATGGGCTTCTGCCTCTTCGACCAGACGAATGACCTTCCCAAAAGTCGTATCTGCGCCAACATGAGTTGCGCGTACACGCAAGCTGCCTAGTTCGGCAAACGTTGCAGCAAAAACTTTAGAACCAACCCCAGCCTCAACGGGCATCGACTCGCCTGTAATCGTGGCTTGATTGATGGTTGCTTGTCCTGAAATGACCTCGCCATCCACTGGAATTTTTTCACCGGGGCGAACAATAACAGTCTCGCCGATCTGGAGACCAGCAACGGGTATTTCAAGCTCCTGACCATTCCGCTCGACACGCGCTGTTTGGGGCGCTATTGCCGTTAGATCTTTGAGCGCACGACGGCTGCGTTCGGTTGTAAATCGTTCCGCGTAATCCCCTACACGCATGAAAAAGACGACAATCGCCGCCGTCACCCACTGTCCCACGACTAACGCAGCGATCACACCAATACTCATCAACGTATGCGAAATGACCTGGCGCTTCATGGTTGCACGAACCACATTGAGGAAGGTAGGATACCCGGCAATCAAGACCAGCACATAACCCAGCGGTGCAGGGATTAAATCTGTGATGGATTCAAATAATCCCAATCCCTCACCGGCGATGACAATCAGCAAAACCGCGCCAAAAACAACGCCAATCAGACTCAGGATGGAGCGGGTGAACCCTGCGCTCAGCGCCTCAGTTGAGGCTGTTTCAACAGGCTCAGGAACAGAATAGCCCGCGCTTGCCACTGCCTTACGAATATCGGTTAGGCTAACCTGTGCTGGATCGAGGTGCAAGACTGCTTTTTCTGACGACAAAAATACGTCAACAGATTGCACACCCGGCAAAGCAGCGATGGCATGTTGGACATGCGCCACGCACTCCGCACAGTCCATTCCCTTAACTGGAATTTCTAATGTCTTTTCACTCGCCATTGCGATCTCCTTCTTGAACAGAATAACGGGTACATTGGTAAACACTTTCCAAGATACGGGTAAATCAGAAAGTCCAGCCAATAGCGCGTCTCCACTTTACTGGAGAGATGCTCTGCCAGACTCGAATATTCTATGCACGCAGCATTCGCAGACCGCTACCGATGACGACGAATTCACTGATTCCATGCCCCAGCAGCGCAATTCGTAGCGAGAACACGCCTTATGACTTCAGGGCGGCGTA
This sequence comes from Chloroflexota bacterium, assembly GCA_033763755.1. Lineage (GTDB taxonomy): Bacteria > Chloroflexota > Anaerolineae > Aggregatilineales > Phototrophicaceae > Flexifilum. The sequence continues at coordinate 7,142 of JANRJX010000003.1, read as the reverse complement.
ACCTGGACCATTCTCGAAAAAATCGTAGTTGGGCTGAATATCCTAGCGTAGGTTCACGATTTCGCCGGCCAGAAGCGTCACTGTTTGTTCCAGAACGACCCGGCTTCCTTGATAATCCTCACCTTCGTAATGTTCTGTGGCCCGAGCGCTGAAGTTCGAATCGAGCGGAGCATTTAGACGCTCGCCGCTCTTCGCCTGATAGGCAGCCGGCACGTCATCTTCAGGAAAGATGGCCCCGTATGGACACTCGGGGATACAGGCACCACAGTCAATACAGGTGTCCGGGTCAATATACATCCACGGCCACGCGCTTTCAGGCGTGCCCGGGACAATACATTCCACCGGGCAGACCGCCATGCAGGCCGCGTGACGCAGACAGAGACTGGTGATAATGTGAGTCATCGGATTTACCTCCTCATAATCGCAGCATCCGCAGACCGCTGCCAATGACTATAAATTCGCTGACCTCGTGCGCCAACACCACAACCGGCAGCGTGAAAAGGCCGAGAATCGCCCCGATAACGAGCGCGCTAATCACCAATGCTGACAGGGCGAGATTTTGGTTGACGACGAATTGATTGCGGCGAGCCAGTTTCAGTGCATACACTAGTTTCTCCAGATCATCGGCCATCAGCGCGACATCAGCCGTCTCAAGCGCGACATCAGTCCCGGCTGCGCCCATAGCGACACCAACGGTCGCCTCGGCCAGCGCCGGAGCATCGTTCACGCCGTCACCGACCATCGCTACATGACCATACTGCTGCGCCAATTCGCGCACTCTGTTCACCTTGTCTTCTGGTTTTAAATCGGCATAGAAGTCATCAATACCGACTTCGCGGGCAATCGCTTGTGCAGTTCGCTCGTTGTCGCCAGTGAGCATCACCACACGCTGGATACCTGCCTCATGCAAATCCGCAATCGCTTTACGTGCATTGGGGCGAATGTTGTCTCGGATCGCCACCAACCCCCAGGCCGTTTTCTCGTCACCGATGACGACAACCGTTTTTCCCTCGTCTTGCAGATGATTGATGTCATCCCAGTGTTGGTGCAGCGCCACGCCCAATTTGGAGTGGTAAAGGTCGGGACTACCCACATAAACCGTCGTGCCGTTCAACTGAGCCGATGCGCCTGCGCCGGTTAAGGACTTGAAGTTCACCACCTCGGCGGGTCTCACCCCCTGGGCTTCGGTGTAGCGGACAATGGCGCGGGCGAGCGGGTGCTGGCTGAGCCGTTCGATACCAGCAGCAATTTCCAGCACAGTGTTGTTCGAGACAGTCGCGCTGCCGTCTGCTTGATTCAAAACCAGCACATCCGTTACTTCAGGTTCACCCCGCGTCAGCGTCCCTGTTTTATCCAACGCGACGACTTTCACTTTTGCCAGGTCTTCAACGTAGATCCCGCCTTTAATCAACACGCCTTTGCGCGCGCCTGTCCCCAACGTGGCGACCACCGTAATGGGGATGGAGATCACCAGCGCGCAGGGCGCAGCCGCGACGATGAACACGACCGCGCGGGTTAGCCATTCCTCCCATGCTCCACTGAACAAAAGCGGCGGTACGACAGCCAGCAGAATGCCGATGAACAGTACAATCGGGCTATAACGCTTGCCAAAACGTTCGATAAACCGCTGGCTCTTGCCTTTCTTCTCCTGCGCCTCCTCGACCATGTGGATGATGCGGGCAATGGTGTTGTCAGCGAAGGTCCTGGTCGCTTGTACTTCTAGCGCGCCTTCTTCGTTAATCGTCCCGGCAAAGACCATATCCCCCGGATGCTTCTCCACTGGCACGCTTTCGCCGGTTACAGGCGCTTGGTTGACATTGGACTCGCCCGTCAGAACGGTACCATCGGTGGCAATGGATTGGCCGGGTTTGACAATGAAAATGTCATCTACGACCAACTCCTCTACAGGGATTTCAACCTCACGACCATTCCTTCGCACGAATGCCATTTTGGGGGCTAGATCCATCAATGCGCGGATGGCAGAGCGCGTTTTTTCTTCGGTGTACCCCTCTGCTGCTTCCGAGATGGAGTAAAGGAAGACCAGAATTGCGCCTTCGGCAGCTTCCCCCATTAAGGTAGCGACAATGGCGGCGACACTCATCAGCAGTTCAATCCCAACCTCGCGCTCCAGGATGAGTTCTTCCAGCGCCTCGCGCCCGAAGAAATAACCACCTATCAAGATCGCTGCGACATAGATGCCAAACGTAACGGGTTCCGCCGCGCCAGCCTGTCCCAGCAGCCAGCCCACCGCCAGCAGAATGCCCGACACCACCGAGGTGACGACTTTGGGGTTGCGCCAGGGTTTCGGCTGTTCCGGCATCGCATGTCCCACCTGTGGTGGGAAGCCAAGTGTCTCCAGTTTTTCTTTCAAGGCTTTGGGCTGGGTCAGTGCCGGGTCGTAAGTCAGTGCGACCTTGGCGGCTTTGGGGTAGACCTTCAACGCGACTAGACCGCTGGTATTGTCCAGCCCGCGTTCGATGGCGGCAGCATCGTGTTCGCAGTCCAAATTGCTCACATACAGATCAAGTTGTGCGCTTTTCATCGTGTATCACTTTCCTTTCGCAGTATCCTGCTGTTTTAGAATTTCTAAACTCACGTAAGTCTGCCTCGTTAGGCTTTGAAATAAGCATCAATTAATGCAAACAACGCAAAACCAGCCATCAGTGCCAATGCTCCTCCTGCGTCTTCTTCAGATTCTTGATTGGAGCGGTACTTGCGTGCCTGTACAATAATTTCATCAATAGCGACCCGCAGCAGGATCCCGGCTGTGAAGGCCAAGACTGCCAATTTAGCCACTGCGGGCTGACTGCGAACTGCCCAATAGCCGATGGTTGCGCCCAGCAGCACCGGAAGCACAAAAGATGTCGAGAGGAGAATCCGTTTTGGGCGTGACATCCCCTGCTGCCTAAACGTGGCAATAGTCGCAAACCCTTCGGGAATATCGGAAGGCGTTTGCGCCAGTGCCAGCAGCAAGCCGAGTTCGCGCGCAATCGTAAACCCCGTGCCGATAATCAGCCCATCCGTAAATAAGTCCACAGCCGCCCCTAAAAAGATCATGACTGGCGCAGTATCGCTTTCTTCACCCTTCAATTGACGATGGAAATGTTCGATGCCTCGATCTATGAGAATTGAGAATATGGCTCCGCCTGCGAAAAGGAGAATCATCAACCAGGGGAATTCAGCTTCTAATGCCTGCGGCATTAACTCCATCCCGATGACGGCCAGTACAATCCCTGCCGCTGCGTACAGCGCCAGGCTCAGGGTCCGGGTTGAGTAGCGAAATACTTCGACCAGCAGCCCGCCCACAAAATTGCCCAACGCAGGCAACATGGACAGACCTAAAACCGTGAGATAGTCATTCATTGATTTTTGCCTCGCTCAAGGGGATGACCTCCCGGTATTTGCCGCCGGGGGACTGCTCTGGCGGTTCCTCGGCGCGTTCAACCACGACATGGCCGAGCTTGTTCTCAGTCAGTAGGTGTGTGATCTTGGTATGCACCGCCTGCCATACACGATCCGGGTCAGCACTGTCCGCGAGACGGAGGCGAACACGCAGGCTCATCGGCGCAGTCTGCACCATCTGGAACTGCTCGATGCCTGGAATTTGATAAATTGAGGTGCCGAACAGAAGCGGCGGCATCGTGATCTGTTCGCTGCGTTCAGCTGGAAAGATGAGCATATCAGCGGCGCGGCCCTGAACACGAATGGCAGGCAGCGGATTACCGCACGGGCAGGGGTCAGGCCGCTGGAGGATACTGTCACCCAGGTCGTAGCGGAGGATCGGCTGCACCCGGTTGGCGAGGTTGCTGATGAGAACAGTGTGCGACTGGACACCTGAGGGCGTAGGACGGTAGTTAGCATCAACGGGTTCCAACACGACCCAATCGCTGTTGACATGCTGCCACCCGTACCCGCAACCGATGCTAATGAAGGGGCACTCGGAGGCGGCATAGATGTTGCCAATCTTGGCGTTGAACACGCTGGCAATACGGTCATACTCGTCCGCCGCCAGCCCCTCGGCTACAGGTATTATCAGCACCGGGTTGATGTGGAGGTGGCCCGTTTCCTGCTCACTCGCAAGGAGCTTCGTCACGGTCGCGTAACTCGTAAGAATGAGGGGCTGGAATTTGTTGAGCGCGGCCACAAGTTCTGACAGTGGCGCGTGTACCGAGAGCGCCTGAAGCACCTTGCCAAGTCGCGGGCCAACGCGCGTGATAGCGACTCCGCTGACGGCGGGGGTGCCGGTTGCAAGTATCGTTCCGATGCGCCCGCCGCGAGCGATAATCCTGGCGATGTCGCGGACATTGAGCCATGCCCCCATCATACGTAAGGCCAGGGATCCAACCACCGAAAGGGTCCGCTTGTCATACAGAAAGATGCCATGAGTCCCGGTCGTGCCGGAGGTTGTAATCACCAAGTATTTACCCAGAAACTGCTTCCCGAACAGGTCGGGGTTTTCAACGAATGGGCGCGCTGTCTCGATGGTCACCTCACGGTCGGTAACCCAGTCGTCGAAGTGCGCCATCAGTGTTTTTTTGCTGGTGACTGGCAGCAGCGAAACATCCTCCACTCGTTCCGGCAGGTCACGGTAGAGTTCTCGATAGTAGGGGGAGTTACCGCGGGCGAATGCGACCATCTCGGCAAGACGAGCGCGCTGTCGCCGCGCGATGGCGGCTGGACCGTGCTTTCTGGCTCTACGGGTATCGAGCAGCAGCCATAGGAAACTCTCGTTCATGAGACATCCTTTCGACCGTCTGTCATCGCGGGCTTCCATCGCTTTTCACAAAGTTAGCTGTGAAGAAATACCACGGCCCCTGCACTTCCCGAAAACTGAACCCAGCACCCTCTGCCAGCCGCCGCACAGTCGCATCCGACTGATAGTGTGGATCGGGAAAGATTTCCGTGATGGAGAGCCTGCCGCCCGGTTTGAGCGCCGTAGAACACTGCCGAAGCGCGGCCTCGCGGTCTGGGATTTCGCCCAGCACGGTACACATCCAGATCACGTCAAAATGCCCTGGCGGAAAGTGGGGTTGAGTCGCATCCCCCTCTACGGCAGTTAGATTGGCGACACCTGCCTGCGCTGCTCGCGCTTTGAGCCGCTCAACCATGCCCGGCTGTATATCCAACCCAATCACTTCCCCGCCTGGCGAAACGCGCTTGGCGGCGGGGATGAGCAGCCGCCCCGGACCCGGTCCGACTTCGAGTCCACGCTGTCCCGGTTGTAGATCAATCCGATCCAGGGTAGTCCTTGTGCCCAGGACTCGATCCATGACCGGGCTTTCCAAACCACTTGCCAGCCATGTCGGACAGGGGAGTGAACGGCGGCGGCTTGCCCGCCGCCACCACAGACTCACTCCAACGACAAGCAAAATAAATATACCGATGCTACGTAACAGCCTCATTTTTTTCTCCTATAGAGCGTGTCAGATGAACGATAACGTTGTTTCGTTAAGTGCCAATTTGCGGAGCAATAGCTGTGTGATAGATCACTGCCCCTGCAATCGGCCCAACAGCCGCGACAGCCGTTGCCCTCTATATCACCGTCACATTGACGAATTTGGGCGGTGGCTCACCGCGCGCTTACGCCACTTTACGCCTCTCAATATGTTTGGCATGAGCGCGAGCGCCCAGCGCCATCGGGACCGCAGCACAAAACATACACATCGTTTTATCCTTTCGCTTGGCATGACTACGCGTCGCTTGAGGTTTCTTGATCTTTGGGAAGGTTGTAGCGCGTGCATTCGTATACGCCGCGCGCGATATCCCCCAATAGCGACTCGGCCAACGCGATCAAATCCGCCACGCGGTCATCGCTCAAGCGGTAGGTCACATAGCGTCCTGTCTGTTCTGCCATGACTAAGCCGCAGTCTTTTAAGCAGCCAAGATGGTTGGAGACGTTTGACTGGGCAAGCCCAGTGGCCTCGACAATCTGACTTACGGTGAGAGAACGATCACGAAGCGCCTCCAGGATACTCAGGCGCGAGGGATCGCCGAAACCGCGAAACAGCTTCGCTTTCAGGCTGACTTCTAATTGGTCCGAAGCAATCAGCATGGTTTTATCTCCACATCATCATATCATAAATCAATGATATGATGATTTCAGCACTCCGTCGATAGCTAAGCCTGCGTTTCTTCCAAAGAAGTGACATAAATCATGCCAGTCTAGTTACCTTTTAGAGTGCGGCGAGCAGAATACTTTTATGCCCGTAGGATTTAAGATTAGGCGATGGATACCGTGAGTTTGATTGGGCTGGGCATACACATTCTTGACCGAGCCTTCTTGTTGTGATGTCTCCCAGCCATTGATGGAGAAGCGGCAGCAGCGAACCAATACTGATAACTCACACCTGCTTCACACAGCTTACACAATAAGGCGTTACACTTTGAATACGGCATTGTTACTGTTTGCGGGTCGGCTTGATAGGAATAAATGCGATGGGAAAAAGATTCTTATTGTTGAAGACGAAGCCAAAATTATGCGGACGGTTCGGCTCTATCTGGAACAGGCGGGCTACGAAGTCGTCTGGGCAGCGGATGGCACGCAGGGATTAGCCACTTTCCGTCACGAGAAACCCGTACTGGCTATCCTTGACTTAAACCTTCCCGGAGATCTGGACGGACTGGACGTTTGCCGCGCGGTTCGGCGTGATTCGAATATCCCGATCATCATGCTCACAGCACGCACGGAGGAAACAGATCGCCTCATTGGCCTTGAGCTAGGCGCAGACGATTACATTACCAAACCCTTCTCCCCCCGCGAAGTCGTCGCGCGGGTGCGGGCGGTCCTCCGGCGAACTGAGCAGCCAGAAATCACGCCAGAGGTCGTCGAAGCCGCCGACATCCGGGCGGATTTACAGCGGCGGACTGTAACGGTTGCCGGTGTGCCCGTTGAGCTGACCGCCAATGAATTTGATCTCCTGATTACCATGATGCGCTATCCAGGTCGGGTCTATTCCCGCGCTCAACTGCTCGAAGCCACGCAGGGCACAAGCTATGAAGGCTATGAACGCACCATTGACCAGCATGTGAAAAATTTGCGACAGAAAATCGAACCGGATACCCGTGACCCGCGCTACATTCTCACCGTGCGGAGTATCGGTTACAAGTTCACGGAGGGTTAGCCCAAATGCACAGTCTGTGGA
>JANRJX010000002.1:0-3001 GCA_033763755.1 Chloroflexota bacterium | reverse complement strand
CGCCGCCAAGCCTTCGCTGGAGAGCGCCGTCATGGTCTCATCCGCCTGCCATTCACCCGCGTAGCTGGTAGCGTTATCGAACAGGTTTTGCCCGTCGTGCATGTAAATGACGGGATAACGGCGCTCGCTCGTCTCGTAGTCTGGCGGCAGCCACACCAGCACATCGCGTGCGTTGCCCAATTGCGGGCTGGTGAAGCTGCGCCACAGCCGCAGATCGCCGACGACCGTATGCCCCTGCCCTGTTGGATAGGCGACCCATTCGCTCATATTGCGCTCCAAATGCTTCTGTTATCGGGAGCAGATTGTAGTGGACTTCTACCAGCCGCGCACGGCGATCTTGTCGCCTTCCGGCATGGTGCTGACATTGATGCCCACTAACGGTATGTCATACTAGGTGAGTTAAAAAGGAAACGGGCTGGTCCAAGCATCTTGGAGATGGACGCTTGAACAGCCAAATATCCCTTCTATCACAGATCAAACCTCTTACGCAGGAAGAACGCCAGTTTGCCTACGCCGCCGCGCAGGAGGCGGTCAATCGCGCCGTAGGCGAGCGCCCGCAGCGCGATCTGTTCACCCAGTATGCTGCGCTGCGCTTTCCGCCGCGTGTGACGAAGCTCATCACTGCGTTGTGTATCGTTCTGCTGCTGGCAGCATTTACGCCGTCCGCGATTCGCCTGTACGTTATTGGCTCAGAGACCTTTGGCGCAGCCGTGCCAGACGCGCGGGCAGCGGTAGCAGTTGGGATCGCAACGGTGCTGACTGCCGAAATCGGGCAGGTGGTGTTCTCGCTGGCGCTGGCGACGCTAGGGACGACACGGAGCGCGCGCCGACTGCTCTACATCAGCATGGGGATCGCCACCGCCATCGCGCTAGTTGGCAATGTGCAGGTTGCGCTGCCCGGTCACATGCACAGCCCATTCGCCTGGCTGGAAGCCATCGCCCCGCCGTTGATGGTTCTTAGCACCGCCTATGTCCTCAAAGAGCAGATGCTGGTCGCCATTGAGCAGCGCCACGCCAACGAACGCGCTTACCAGGACGCGATCAATAGCTGGCAGCTTGCGACGCTCAATCCAGAGAACCATCCGCGCTGGATGCAGTACTACGCCAACGCCCTGCGCGACGCACTCCGTAAGTCTAACAGCCGCAAACGTGAGGCGCTGGAAGTACTGACGACGGCTGACTGGCGAGCGCTGATCTACCGCGAACTGCAAGCCGACCAGTGGTACGAGCAACCTTCCCTACACACCGAGATGACTGAGAGTGCGCCGGAGGTCAGCAGCGAACCACGCCCTTTAGTCCTGTCGCCCAACGGCAATGGTCATCACGCAGTCGTGTCGGACGGGGATTAGATCGGTGTCTGGTGTGTGGCGAGCCGCTGCCCATCTCCGACTACTACGCCGGACGCAAGCGGCTGTATTGCAGCAATCGCTGCAAGCAAAAAGCAAAGTGGACGCGCTGGAAGTCGCTGCATACGCATTTCGTGTCAAACACTCTGTTACATCAAGGCGGAACTGAGGCATGAGTAAGCCGACCATCATCCCCAACTGGCACTACCAAAAGCCGACGAAAGGCGGCTATCGCTCACTGCGCAAGCTGCTCAAGTATGTCTCGTACCGCGAGAGTCCGGATCACCGCCCGGTCGATTTGAGCGACCGCTGGACAGACTGTGGCTTGGGTGCAGGCTGGAAAGCGGTGTATGCAGCAGCGGGTGAACAGGCAGGTCCTTATGTGCTGGCACATCACCTGGTCATCGCGCCTGCTCCTGACCTGATGGCGCTGATCCCCGACTCGCTGCGCGCCGAAGTCGTGCGCGAAGTGACCGAGCAGACGATTGAGGGCTGGCACGCCGCGCGTGGGCTGCACATTCCGGATTACAGCTATGTCCTGCACGACCGGTATACCGACGACGACAACGGCTTGCAGAACCTGCATACGCATGTCTTCGTCGCCGGGACGATTGAGAACAGTCTGGGCGAACGCGAGTCGCACATGACGCATCGCGGACAGGTCTGCACCGATCGCGGTGGCTTGAACCGTGAGGACAACCTGCACCGCATCGCCCGCCAGGAATTCGAGCTAATCCTGGATCGGACCATCGGGCTGGACTGGCGTCTTGCACGCCAAGTCGAGCAGCCCGAACTGGAGCCGAGCATTGCTGGAAGAGATCATGTTGACATTGACTTGTAGCCCCATGACAGCACGAGCGCTGCGCAATGCAGATGCGAGCGGCTTCGCGCCGCTCGCGGGTGTCCCGGCGTCTATAACGCCTGGCGGACGACAACTTCGTCGCGCCGGGACACCCCACCCACTACGAAGTAGGGGTGGCGAGTTTAATAAACTCGCTCCTCAAACGCCGGAGAGGCTTGATGCGCCATCCCTCGCGGGATGGCGCCAGCGCCGCCGTCCCAGGGGTCCGCCGTCGCCCAAACGCATGGCGCGTCATGCCTGACCGCGCTCCTCGCGTCCGTAAACGTCCCGATTTCGTCCGATAAACCCTGAAACCCGAGGAAATATGTCTGACAACCGTTCCAACTATACCCGCCGCCTGACTGTCCACATCACTGAGCCGATGGATGACCGTCTGGAGCAGGTCGCCAAACAACGCGACGAGCCGAAAGCTGAAGTCGTCCGCGCTGCACTGCGCGCCTGGCTGGATGAGCAGGAAGACCTGATCGGCAGCCGCAAGCACTTCACCAAGATGTTCGGGCGGCGCGTCGATGCGCTCGAACGCCTGGGCGTCGTCACACTGGCGATCAGCCTGCAAACGCTGCACCTGTTCTACGAGCGCGTGAACAAGAAACCGTATGAACTGGGCGACCTGCTCGAAGAGATGATTCTGTCTGGCATCGCCGCCGAAGACGGCATCCAGACGCTGATCGAACATGCTGTCCAAGCCAAAACGAAACCGCCAGCTTAAGGGCTGGCGGCACGGTCGGATTGATGTATCCGCTGATTGTGGTAAATCGAGGATACATCAGTCCGGCTGTGCTGTCCATCATTT
>JANRJX010000001.1:0-16750 GCA_033763755.1 Chloroflexota bacterium | reverse complement strand
CGTGCTGGCGACCGCCAAGCATTTCCCCGGCCACGGCGAAACGCGCCAGGACAGCCACGCCGTTCTGCAAACGCTCGATCTGGATCGGGCGCGGCTGGATGCGGTGGAGCTTGCGCCGTTCCGCGCGGCGATTGAGGCGCGTGTGGCGGCGATCATGGTCGCGCATATTCACTATGCCGCCTTGCAGCCGGGCGAAGCGATTCCGGCATCGCTCGATGCGCGCGTGCTAAACGACCTGCTGCGCAATGAGCTTGGCTACGACGGCATCATCATGACCGACGCGCTCGACATGAACGCCGTCGATATGACGTTCGACTTCCGCGAGGCGGCGATCCGCGCGGTCGAAGCAGGCGCGGATTTGCTGGCGTTCGGACCCGGCTTCGGCGCGGAAACGCAGGTACAGGCGGTCGAAGCGGTGCTTGCTGCCGTGCGCGCAGGGCGCATCAGCGAGGCGCGCATCAATGAGTCGGTGGCGCGCATCTTGCGCACCAAGCAGGGCTATGGCTTGCTCAACTGGCAGCCGTTTGACCCGGCGGGGGCGACGGAACGAATCGCGGCTGCCGATGGCGCGGGCGTGATGGATGACCTGTTTGAGGCGGGTGTGACGATTGCCTACGACAACGCCGACCTGCTGCCTGTGCCGCCGGAGCGCAGTGTGGCGATGATCTTCCTGGCGACGCGCTACCAGATTGTGGATGAGTGTGGGCGCTATCGTGACGATATTCAGTGGGTCGGTGTGTCCGACGCGCCGAGCAGCGACGAGATCGGCTGGGCGCAGGCGGCGGCGCAGCGGGCGGAGACGGTGATCGTCTGGACGCAGGACGCCATCCACACGCCGGAGCAGGCGGCGCTGGTCAACGCGCTGCCGCAGGAGAAGACGGCAGCCGTCGCCCTGTGGTCGGCGTATGACTGGCAAACGTACCCGAACGTGGCGGCGTTCATGGCGCTTTACAGCCCGCTGCGCCCGGCAGTCCCGGCGGCGTGCGCGGTGCTGTTCGGCGCGCAGCCCGCGACCGGGCGGCTGGCGCTGACGCTGAGCGATACGCTGGTGGCGGGGAGTCGGGAGTAGCTTTTCCCGATGCTGAATGCCTGTCCCGTAGGTCATCCGTAGGCAAGCCGTCAGGTAATGTGCATGTTGCAGGCATACACTCCGCGTAAATAGTGGAGTGAAAAACGTGCTTGCAGTACCGTCCATCCGCGAACCCAATCCCATCAGCCGTTATTTGATCCGCCATTATGAACACCGCATATCGTCGTTTGTGCGTCGCCTCGATACGGTAGGCATTATCGTAGTCGCGCTGGCGCTCTGTATATTCATGTTCATGAGTTGGCTGTCACAACGTGAATCGTTCAGCGCAAGCCCTTCGGGTTATTTTGATGGACGTTTGTTTAATCGGACAGTGCAGTACCCCACATGGGTGATTTACATCGTGATACTTGTCCACCTTCAATCTTCGAAATCCGGAACAGTCAGGGTGCTGAAAAACGTGAACGGAGCTGATGAAATGAAAATAGCTCGAAAGTTACTGCAAATTTCGTTGGTTATCCTATCAACTATAATGCTCCTGTCTGCCAACTCAACCACAATCGAAGCGAAGGAGAACCAAATCTCAGTGCAATGTGGACGAGAAACAAGCAATATCCAGGTTGGTGAAATTACGCTTGCCTCATTCACGGGTGAACTTAATCAGGTAAGCCCTAGTGAAGGTGCAGGTTTAACACTGTCTCAGGTTGATACAGCGACACACAGCGAGTATCAGATTGTAGAACGTGTGACCATTGCAAATGGTCGTTTGCAGGGAGCATTACTGCAAACGCCTTTGGCGAGTGTGCGTTATGATGTCAAGACGCTGGCACGCTTGGATGCAAATGGGCAGCTTTTGCAGTCGATTGAAACACAAACCATCGACGCAACGTACTGGTTCCACTTGATGCCTGCACGGTCACAAGATGAAGTTGGCGTCTTTGGGATTGACTCTGATCTCAATGGACAAATTGTGCGCTTTTCATTGGTCAATGAACAATTGGTCATGAACGACATAATCGCTTTGCCCTTTCAGTTCTATTTTGGGGATAGCTGGTGGTATTCGCTATCTATATCCCCAGATTGGACATATATATCCTACGGACGAAGAAATGAAGGGGAGCCGCGCTTTGAGTATTTCATCTATTCCATAGTTGACGCCCGCTTTGTTTGGTTGGAGGCGATGGGAGTGGATGACCTGCCAGATATCACCTGGCTTGAGGACGAAGCAAATATTGCTGTCGTTTCGAGGATCGGACGGGATTTTGGACGACAGGGAGAACTCAAGCTTGTCAGCCACAGTGGAGAAACGCAGGTGATCGCTGATCTGGGACAACTGTTTGGAGCAGGCTCAGTGACGGTAGGTGATGGTGTTGCACTTCCGAACAATCGCATAGCTTTTCTGGCAAGCCTTGCAGGTCAGTTTACGAGTCGACTCTTGTTTCTTGACACACAAACTGGACAAATTACTGATACCTGCATAACAGGTGATCTAATGTCTCCCATAGCAATTGCAAATGGTGAGACGGTGGTTGTCCAGACCGTGAACACGGAGACACCTGAGTTGATCTTTGTGTCTGCAAGTACCAATGACTATTCTCGTGTCTCAATCCCGGTAGGGTATACAGTGTTACCAGAGCCACAATCGCAGGGGCGGTAGGGACGACACATGTGTCGCCCGCTGCCAGAGCACGCGCTCCCGCCCGGCTGCCGCGCTGACCTGCTGGCGGTCGCGGCGGCGGTGGACGCGCAGGGGCAATAAACGATGATACGTAGGGGCAGGATTGGATAGGACCTGGCTACTTGAACCAGGGATGGAGTGCAACTCCTGCAGCGGGCTTCACCCAAAATGGCGACGAATTGCCCGAAACGCTTACTCCAAGTCCAACAGTCAAACCGGATGACGCGCTCGCGACGCCGACGTTGGATCTGACACCGACGTTTCCAGCGATGCCCGGCAACGAAATTCTGTTCCGCGCGCTTGCCCCTGCACCCAGTCCTTTACCTGGCATGAATAACTGGATTTATTACACATCGCGCCTGACTGGTCCCTGGCTGACGACGAACATCACCAACTCAAACACGCAATACGGTCCAATCAAGCCAGACTACTCACCGAGTGGGACGCAGGTGGTCGCCTGGTACGATACAGGCATCTTCATGGGCAATATCCCGACCCAAGCGGGACAATTCATGTGGTTTGCACCGAACCCGATTCCGAATACCAACTACAATACCAACAATCCCGACTGGCATATTTCCAACCCGCCGCCGCAATTGGCACCTGGCACGGGGCTGCTCGGAACCTACTACAACGGTATCACACTGAGCGCGCCTGTCGGTAATCGGCTTGATCCGGTCGTTGATTTCAATTTTGCTGCGAATCCTTCACTGATTACAACTGTGGGCGTTCCACAATCTAATCTGCATAACTTTTCTGCGCGCTGGCGAGGGTTTGTGACAGTGCCAGTAACAGGGAACTACCGCTTCGTTGCGGGTGGTGATGATGGTGTACGCTTGTTCATCAATGGTGCCTATGTGCTAAATGATAATCCCCCACCGGGACAACCTGTTCCTTGGTCTATTCATGGTTATTATGAGTTTGAAAGCGTTACTACTTTTAATATGGTTGCTGGACAACTGTACCCAATTGAGATGCAATACTACAGTGGGGCATTTTCGCAAGCTGCAGCGACACTCAAATGGGTACTGCCCGGTCAGACTGCCAGGGTAATCATTCCCCAACAGTATCTGTACCCGCCAGAACCACCACAGTTTTGCCCGATACCTGGTAATGGACTTCCCCCTGCTTCCGGTGCCTTTACAACCACGCTTGGCGTCGGGCAGGGCGATGGTAGCCCGATGAATTTGTATGTGGACATCTTTAATTCTCCAACAGAGGGTGTTGATGGAAATCCAACGCAACGAATGTTTGGTGGAGATGGTACAAACTATGTCGGAGTAAACGAGCAGGTATCCATACGGGTATTGGGTCGGTATGCCGTCCGTGATAGTGGAGGCAGTATAGTTTACTGGTATCGTGTCAGTTACTGGCCTGCTGGCGGTAGCGAACCGCAACCGCCGACGATTGGCTGGATACCACGCGGTAACGCTGCTATCCCTAGCGGCATGGAACATATCCTTGCCAATGCGGGTTGCGCATGGACTGGCAATCTGAACACGCTGCCGGAGCAAGACCGAGATGGGGCGACGGTTTATACGTTACCTTATCCACAAGGCAAAGAGACATTACGCATGTTGTATGCGCCGATAATCGGCAACATCAGCTTCTATGAGCTTGCACCTCTCAATGATCGCATATTACGAATCCGAGAATACGCAGATAACCCGGCAGTGTTGGGTGGCGGTCGATTTGCGAATGTCGTCTGGAGAGTAGCAGAAACGGATGTGCGTACTGGGTGGATTCTTCCTTCTGATCCGCAGACAAGACAAGCCATTACCGACGCAAGTAACATGCTTGGTCAGTCTGGTAATAGGACATCAACGTATGGACAGCCGTTTCAAACTGCACATCAATCATTCCTGTGGCCGACCAATCCTAATCTGCCAACTTTTACGCGCTATCCGATTAGCATTGATAGCACATGTGACTCAACCCAATCAAGCATTAATGGTTTAGGCATACCCTTTAATCCAAGCATTTATGGAGATCCTGGATTCCATCTGGGAACAGACTTTTTCGCGCCGGATAATTCGCCCGTGTTCTCAATCGGTGGAAACGGATTGGTGGTTGGGATTGGAGTCGGAAGAACGGCAGTAGCAGGAGGGAGAATAGACCCGGATACCACAGTGGTTGGAAGCGCGCATGGGTGGGGGTCGGCTGGCATTGAATTAGGAGTACGTGGCTACTCGGTTATTGTGCGGCACGGACATTTATTCGTCTTGTATGGACATTTGCGCTCGCTATCTAATTCTGTGTTTGTAGGGGCGATACTTGATGCAGGAACTCCTATCGGGACTATTGGAGTTTACGATATTCCACACGTACACATAGAGATCAATAACTTTGAATTCGTTGTTCCTCCAGGTTCGCTTCAATTATCCCCTATGGGTCAGTTTGGGTTTGTTTCCTCCCAAACCACTGGCGCAACAAGACCACAGCAGCGTTACGATGTCGCTCAATTTTTCGCTACCAACACCACCGCATACATTGACGATGGGGCTTTAGGAAGTGGCAGTGTAGAGGGATTAGGACGCACTATAGCGAATAATGGAGCTGTCGACTTCAAGATAGGTAGCGTTATCTCTTGCACACGCATCTTTAATGTCTCACAAAGCCCGGCGATGCCATCGGTCTTTGATACTATTGCTAATGCGGACATTCGTGGCTTTGAAAGTTTAGAGAGTAGTCCTATTGCCCCAATCCCGCCCAGTACAATTCCGACGCTCCCTTAAGTCAAGTGAACGTGATTGAGAGGAATATCTCACATGAACAGAATCCTTGCACTGGCTATGATTGCCATATTCTTGTTGCTACATCCCATCCATGCACAAGACGCAAGTCTGTCAGCAATCTATTCTGGATGGCCCATTACAAATATGTGGTGGTCTGCCGATAGTCGCGTCTTCGCATTTCAAGGCAATATGACTAGCGCACCAGAATCTAGTTGGTACGCCTATGATGTCACCTCTGGACGGCTAACCAATTCACAAACTTGGCCGCTTCAACCCACATTAAATCGTATAGAGCAGCAAGCTCTCGATTCTCAAGAGACGCTTGGAGTCGAAGTCAATCTTGTTTTTTCTTCTCCCAATGGACAATTTCTGGTGGGAAGCAGTGAAAACTTAACAGGGTTACAAAACCAAAGCAGCTATGTTTCTCAGGCAACAATATCCAATCGCACTACCAATACAATCAACCTTATCGGACTTCCAATTATCACGCAGACCAGTGTGGATCGCTATCGTGTGCAATGGAGTGACGACTCTTCTACTTTCGTTGTTTCAACATCAGCAGTGCAAGTATCAGCATTGTCGTTTTTCTATTATGTAACGGGTTATGCTGAGAGTAACGCAACCGACATTGTAGCAGTAGACATGCAACCTGTTATGATAGATGGGCAAAACCACTCAATACTCGAAGTTTTTGACTTGTCAAATGATGGTAGGCAAGTGCTTCTATTTGCTTCTCGGTCGGGATCTGGTCGACCGGATTATTGCCTTATACGTTGGAGTTCCATAGAGTCATCAAGTCATGTTCTAGTTCCTGGTTTTGATGGCATAACCGAGTATCATCCAAGCGCTGTGTTCTCATCTGAAGGCAGCGACATTGTTCTGATATTCCAACGTAGTGGCATAAATGAGGTCAACTTGATAAGTGGCAATGTTCGTAATCTTTACCCCGATTTAGGCTCAGAACGTTTTACTAACGCTATGTTCTCACCGGATGGAAGATACATTGCCTTGGTTGAGCGAGTCACTGATGCCGTTTTCTCAGTATACGTGGTCGCACTATAGATTCTGCCGCGCTGACCTGCTGGCGGTCGCGGCGGCGCTGGGCGCGCAGGGGCGGTAGGGACGCAGGCGCGCCGCGCCCACCTCCTGATGTGTCCGTCCGCTTTGCCACACAGCCTCACACTCCCCCCAGCAACACCCCCAGCCCCTCCAGCAGCAGGTCGGCGTCCGCCTGTGTGTTGTAGCCCTGGAACGATGCGCGGATGCCCGTCTGGTCGTTCCATTTCGTGAATGGGATTTCGATCTGGTACGCCTCACGCAGCCGCCGCGTCAGCCGTTCCGTATCGCGACCGGGCAGCGGCAGCGTGATCATCTGCGCGTACCAGTCGGGCGAGTCCGGCACCAGCGGCGCGACGCCTGTCAGGTCCGCCGCGCGCTGGCGCGTCTGGCGGGCGAGCGCATGACCGTGTGCGCGCACGGCGTCCCACTCATGCTCGTGCTGGAACTGGATCGCCGCAGGCACGGACAGGTAAGCGGCAATATCGCGCGTCCCCTGCCACTGGTTACGTTTGGCGAACGACGCGCCCGGTAGCCAGCCCCAGCTAATCACAGCGGGTTCGATCAGCGCGTGCAGGTGCGGCTGCACCATCAGGAACGCCGAGCCTTTGGGCGCGCACAACCACTTGTGACAGTTGCCCGTATACGCATCCGCGTCCAGCGCCGTCAGATCAAGCGGAATTTGCCCCGGCGCGTGCGCACCATCGATGATCGTCAGGATGCCGTGCGCACGTGCGCGCCGACACAACTCGGCAATCGGCAGAATCGTCGCGGTGGCAGACGTGATGTGGCTGAGGAAGATCACTTTCGTGCGCGGCGTCACCTGCGACCAGAATGCATCCGCCAGCGTTTCATCCAGCACCAGCGGCTGGCGGATATAACGCGCGCCTGTCTTTTCGCAGACGAACTGCCAGGTGTAGTCCATCGCGCCGTATTCCTGATCGCTGGTCAGGATTTCATCGCCTGCCGCCAGCGCCAGCGAACGCGCGACAACGTTGATGCCCGTCGTCGCGTTCGGCACGAAGATCAGGCTGTCAGCGGCGGCATTCAGATAGCGCGCGAGCGCGGCGCGTGCCTCGTCAAGCAAGTCGTCATAGCGCCGCCCCAGAAATTCAACAGGCTGCCGTTCGAGTTCAAGCTGCCACTGCTGATAGGTGTCAAACACAGGCTTGGGACACGCGCCAAATGAACCATGATTGAGGAACGTCACATCCGGGCGCAGCAGAAACTGGGTTTTGAGAGCGAGGGGATCGAACATAAAGGCGCTTTCATGGGTGCCACGAAAGCGCCAATCATAGCGCGAGGCAGGCTACACGTTAAGGAACGAGCGCAGCATCCACGCCATCTTCTCGTGCTGTTCCATGATGCCTGTCAGGAAGTCGCTGGTGCCTGCATCATGGCAGTTGGCGGTGAAATCGACATCCTCGCGCAGTTGGCGGATGATCGCTTCATGGTCGTTGAGCAGGTTGGTGAGCATCTGGTCTTCGGTCGGCACCCCATTGGTGTCTTCGCGCAGCTGCGTCAGGCGCAGGAACTGGTCGAGGCTGCCAGCCGCCTTGCCGCCCAGCTGACGGACGCGCTCCGCCATTTCGTCCATCGTTTCGTCCAACAGTTCATATTGTTCTTCAAAGAATTCATGCAGGGGTTGAAAACGCGGACCGGTGACATTCCAATGGTAATTCCGTGTCTTGGTATACAGTACAAATACATCTGCGAGTCGCCCGTTGAGTATTGCGCAGACATCCGAGCGTGCATTGTCCGGCAAGCCAATATTGGGTTTATTTCTATCAAGCTGACCTGTTGCCATTTCCGTGTCCATCCACGACTCCATGTACGGTGCGTTGAAGATACATTGTCCTACAACGTAATCCCCAAACACTCATTGTGCTTTAAGTTACTGAAGAAGGCGTGCGTCACCTGACCTAATTTGACACGACAGTGGGTGTCGGCTGCACTTCCTGCCAGGCAAAAGCACACGTCTTGCGCCCTTCGCCTTCTGCTACCGTTTCGCATGTCGCCACTGGCACGCGGTTGTACCACACCTGGAACGTGTCATAGGTGGTATCCGCCTGTGCGGTTTCGCTTCGCCAGACAAACAAACCGCTGTTGAACAACTGTTCAAAATTGAAGCGCTCTGTACATTCAGTTGGCAGCGTCGGCTCAAACCCCTGGCGATAGATAACAAAACATTCCCCTGCCGGAATTTCGTCCGTTCTGCCGCCCATGCGGTCGCCTGTGTAATCATCGCCCCCGCCGTCCGTTCCGCGAATGAACTGCACCGGGAACATATCGATAGTGCGCCCCGTCCCGTTATGCAGGATAAAGCTGTTTTCGTCGTACCAGAGAAACACACTCACAGGCAGTGTGCCGTTCGCGCTGAGCAACGTGGGCTGACTCGAGAAGAACTGCATCACCGCCCAGCCACCCGCCACCAGCAGCAGCGCCAGGAAGAGCAGGATCAGCAGCGGCGACATGCGGCGGCGGCGTGGTGCTTCGGCGGTTGCTGCCGGGATGGGGGCAACGGCGGCTGCCGACTCGCGCGGTGTGGCATTCACGTCAACGTCTGGTTTCGATTTCGACGGCTTGACCTCATCAATGCGCGTGATGACTGGCAGCGGAGGTAGCGCAGCCCCCTTCAGCGCGGCGGGCTGTTCAGTGCTGTAAGCCGTTTTGACTGCGTTGATGAACTCGCTCGCGCTACCATGACGACGCAGCGGTTCTTTTTCCAGCGCCTTCAACAGCTCGCGTTCAACACCTACGGGAATCTTCGAGTTGATCGAACGCGGCGGGCGCGGCGGATCGCCAATATGACCAAGCGCGATCTCCATCGGCGTTTCGCCGCTGAACGGCGGTTCGCCCGTCAGTATCTCGTAGAGGATGACCGCCAGCGCGTAGATATCGCTCTGCGGAACAGCATTGGCAGAAGCAAGCGCTTGCTCCGGCGCGATATAGCGCGGCGTGCCAAAAGCAGTCCCCTGCGTTTTGGTCGCATCCTCGGTTGATTGCAGCAGCAAGCCGAAATCGGTCAGCACTGCATGATCTGTCTTGTCGATCAGGATGTTCGAAGGCTTGATGTCGCGGTGAATAATGCCGCGCTGATGCGCAAAATCGATGGCGCTGGCGATCTGTCCCAGCAGGTGCAGCGCGCGTGCTGGTTCCATGCGGCTGCCACTTCTGCGCAGCCGTGCCAGCTCCTGCGCCAAATCCTTGCCTTCGACCAGCTTCATGGCGATATAACACCAGCCGACCTCTTCGCCATACTGGTAGACGCGGATGATGTGGTCATGTTCGAGTTTGGCGACGGCACGCGCCTCCCGCTGGAAACGATGCGCCAGCGTTGTGTCCGCAGACCCTTCGACATTTAAGACCTTGACGGCTGCAATGCGCCCGAGCTTGGTATCTGTCGCTTCGTATATTCGCGCCATACCGCCTGTTGCCAAGAGACGATCCAGCCTGTAATCGCCTAGCTGCTTGCCGATCAGACGGTCTACGCTGTTCTCGTTTCTCTTTGCCACGGCAAGGCGCTCCCAGATAATCCATATAAACGTGCTTCAATCGTATCCTATTTGACGACGAAACAGATATGCGATCTGTTAAAGAATCAATACGACCGGGAAGCACGTTCCTGGTCGTATGTTGTGCTGCAAGCATCGGTAGCAATGACGCTCATTTGAGAATGTCGAGGCGACGCGCCTCATCACCGGAAATCAAGCCGCGCTCACGTCCGACTGTCGGCAGGTCATTGAGCGAGATATTGTCGAGATCAAACAGCGCATTGGCGTCGTCCGGGTTAAGGCTGCCCAGATTGTCGAACAGCGACAGGTCCAGATCGGCAATCGGCTCCAGTTGCAGCCGTGCAGGTTCCGGCTCCGGTTCTGGCATCGCCTCGAACACGGCGGCGCGCACGGCGACGGGTTCCGCTGGCTTTTCGATTCTGGCGACGGGCGCGAGCGTTCCTGTGACCGGGCGCGCTTTGCGGCTGCGCTTGTTCCCGCTGGCACCATTGGCGCCGTTGGCGCGCGGCATCATGTATTCCTGCCCCGCCAGCAGCGCCGCAATATCCTGCGTCGTACGCGTGGCATAGTTACGCACCGCGCCAATCTGCTTGCCGCCCATCTTGCCATCGAAGACTAGGCAGAGGAAGTGATGATAGCCGACCGACAGCACGAAGATATCGTAGGTGTCGCCGTCGTAGAAGTTGAGCGTCGTAATTTTGCCGCCGACCATCGCCCCCATGTAAATGGTCGATTGCACAGCGGGCAGCAGCGCCTGTGCCAGTTGTTCGCGGTTCAGGCGCTTTTCCGCGCCGCGTTCCAACAGCACCTCGCCCGCGCGCGTGACCAGCAGCATCTTGAGCGGGCTGACATCGCGCAGCAGCGCATCGATCATCTTGCTGCTGGCGTTGATGTCGAGCGCGGGAATGCTGTGACTCTCAAAAGCAGGCGTGCTGGCACCATCTGCCCCTGCCAACAGGTCTTTGCCTTCTAAGCCGTTGACGAAGATGCGCAGGAACTGGTGCGGGTCAAACGGACGGCGCAGCAGCACCGCATGTCCCGTCAGGTTCACTTCTGGTGTGTACTCGTCGCCGATTAATATGATACTCGCGTCCGGCGCGACCGCTTGCACCCGTTCGCACAGCGCGAAACCATCCATCTCTTCATCGAGAACGACCGCGCTGATGACGAGCGTATACGGCACACGCTTCAATTCAGCCAGCGCTTCAACGCCGTTGGGGACGTGCGTTTGAATGACCATCTCTTCGCTTAAGTCCACTACTGCGTGTACCAACCGTGCCAGTGCACCAATCGGATCAACAGCGAGAATGCGGGGAATACCACTCATTGTCTGCGTTCCGTTTGCTCTCTTGCCAAAATCAAACACTTCAATTATAGACGCAACTGCGCAGATCAAATAGTAGTCTATTTGGGCTATGCCTTAATTTTTCAAGAGTGTTGAGGTGGCGGGAGGGGGATTTGAAGCAACAGGGTGACCTCACCCCTGTCCAACGCTCTCCGCTTTGCACGCGGTCGCTTTTGGAGAGGGGTGTATTTCACTATCGAGTGGAATCTGCGTGGGGTGAAGTCCTTAGTACGCCGGGCGAATGACAAGGTACTCTTCCATGAAGCGGGCGCGCCAACGATTCGCCAACGCGCGTTCCGGCAGCCGACGGGCGCGGTCATAACGCGTTTCTTCAAACAGCAGCACATACCACCATTGTGCGAACGGCAGCCAGAAGGCAGTGCGCAGCCAGCGCCCTACGGGCGGGCGCGTGGGGCGCGGACGTGCTGTATGAGCAGACGCAGTCGCCATCAGGCGCTCCAGTCCGTCACGCTGCTGCTGCGCGGTCATATCCCCAGTTTTGCGCAATGATGCACTGAGCAGCGCATCCATGTCACTATCCGGTAAGCCCTGCAAACCCATGTGCTATCCCTGTTGTTTCTGCATAATCCCCGAGCCGGCGGCGAAGTGCTTCCCGCCCGTAATAAAGCCGACTCTTTATGGTGCCGATGGGGCAATGTGTGATGTCTGCGATCTCTTCCACATTCATCCCGTTCATATAATGTAGCACGATCACCACTCTTTGATTCATTGGGAGTGTGGCGACGGCTTCGCGCACACGCTGCTGGATGTCGATATGCTCTGCCATCTGGTCGGGCGATTGTGATGGCGGCGACATCAACTGATCCACCAGCGCTTCCAACGAGACGCGCCGCTTTTGCCGCCGCGTGACCCAGGTATAGCTCAGGTTGACGGTGACGCGGTACAGCCAGGGGATCAGCGGCAGGTTCGTGTCGATGCGGTCGGCATACTGGTGCAGACGCAGGAAACAGTCCTGGACTACGTCTTCGGCGGCGGCGCTGTCATGTAATATTGCCAGGGCGGTGCGGTACAGTTGCGGGGAATAACGGTCAAACAAAATGCCGAGTGCTGCCAGTTCGTTGCGACGGAGATACTCAATCAACTCAGCATCAGATTGCTCTGCGGAAGGAATCATAGCGTTTGCCTTCAGCCCAGATGACGTGCATAGCACACAAAACCACAGAATTTAATCTAAGTATAACTGTTTTTTGACATAATCTAAAACTTCTGTACACAAAAATGACGGATTAGGGCTATAATGTGGTTAAGCTTTCGTAACATCGTCCTGCCAGGTGGACATTTGTGAACCGTCTCCAATCGCTTATTGACCGCATTCCGTCCGGCGTCCGGCGCATTCTCATTGCAGTGCTGGTGCTGGCGCTGCTGGCGTTCTTCTTCCCACTGCGCGATAGCAACAACCGCCCGCAGCAAACGATTGTCCCCGCCGAACCCACCGCGCCGATCACCGCACCGACGGTGCTTTCGCCCGGCGCAAACAGCGGGTCTGGCAGCAGCGGCACAGGCAGTACCCCCCAACCAACGCGCACACCTGCGCCCACGCCGACCGAGTTTGTGTGTGAGACACCGGAAGACTGGGAAGTGTATATCGTGCAACCGGGCGATACGCTGGTGGCGATTGCGCAGCTGGCAGATACGACGGTTGATGCACTGGTGGAGGGGAACTGCCTGGCAAACCCGAATCGCCTTGCGCGCGGTCAGGAACTCGTCGTGCCTGCGCTGCCGACGCCAATTCTCTTCCCGACCGCCATCGTGCTGCCGACCGAACTGTTCGCCGTCACCCCGACCCCTGCTGGCTGATACAAGCCTTTAACGGAGAGACGCAGAGCATTTTTTCCTTGTGTCTCCGCGTCTCTGCGTTAAAAATCCGATTCCTGCGAATGGTTCGCCTGCCGGATGTCGTTGTACGCTTAGGTTACAGGCTTGAGTACCAGCTTGCCAGTCGATTGGCGCGACTCCATCAGACGGTGCGCTTCTGCTGCCTGTGACAGCGGCAGCAGCGTGGGCTCTGGCGCTTTGATCTGTCCACTGGCGACCAAGCCGATCATGTCTCCCATGGCTTTGCCTGCCAGCTGCGGGCGCATTCCGAACCACAAACCCAGATTCAGAACGTGAATGGATTGATTGAGCGACGGTCGGTAAAAGAAATGTTCGATGGATTGTGCATCAAGCTCTAACGGTTTACCGCTCGACATGCCGTAGATGACGACGCGCCCGAACGGAGCGAGGCAGCGTAAGCCCTGAGCAAACACACTGCTCCCAGTCATCTCCAGCAATACATCCACACCAAGCCCCTGCGTTAGCTGGTTCACCCGCTGCGCCCAGTCCGACTGTGTGTAATCAATCACATGATCCGCACCCAGCGCTCGCACTGCCTCGAACTTGGAGGGACTGGCTGCGCCAATAACGCAGCCGGCACCGTGGAGCTTTGCCAATTGGACAAGGTAACTGCCTACCCCGCCCGCTGCGGCAGGAATGAACAGGGTCTCGCCCGGCTGCAAGTTCGCCACTTCGCGAATGAGCAGCATCGCCGTCGTCCCGGCGACGGGCAGAGAGACTGCATGGTCCATACTGATACCGGGCGGCATCGGGATAACCTGCGCAGCGGGAGTCGTGACGTATTCCGCATAGCCGCCGGAGCCTTGCCCTGCCAGCGCGAAGACGGGGGTGCCGATAGGCGGTCCGTCCACACCGTCGCCCAGCGCTGCAACTGTACCTGCTACTTCGCTGCCAGGAATGAACGGCAGGAGCGTAGGAAATGGATAAATGGCGTTGCTGCGCCGGGCGATGTCCGAGTAATTCACGGCTGCCGCCTCAACTTTGATAAGGATTTCGCCGGGCTTCGGCTGTGGGTCGGGCAGTGTTACGTATTGCAGGACTTCGGGCGCGCCGAATTGCTGTAACTGAACGGCTTTCATAGGTTGTTGACCTCATGCTGTACGTCGTGAGAAAAAACCCACTGCGCAGTGGAATAAAATCAATATTGCAGTAATTGCTTTTAAAAAACAAGTTACAAAAATCAAATAAAAAGTATATTGTATTTAATTGGAAGTTGGTGTATGCTCCAGCGTATGTCGAACAAAACCTACAATCAATATTGCGCAATTGCAGAGGCGCTGGATAGGGTCGGTGAGCGCTGGACGCTGCTCATCATCCGCAATCTGCTGGCAGGACCCAAGCGCTTCAGCGACCTGCTAAAGGGACTGCCAGGGATCAGCACCAACATCCTGACGGATCGCTTGAAAGCGTTGGAAGAAGATGCCGTTATCATCACGCGCTATCTGCCGCCTCCTGCCGCGTCCACCGTTTACGAACTCACGCCCAGCGGCTATGGACTGGTGGGCGCACTATCAGCACTGGCGCAGTGGGGTGCACAATCACTGGGCACGCCGCAAGCGGGGCAGACAGTTGTCGCTGAAAGCGTGATCTTCATGATCCTGGGGGTTTTCTGGCGACAAAGCGCGTTTCCAGAACCCGTGACGTGCAATTTCCACGTTCAGGACGCATGCTACGACCATGTATTCGGGGTCATGCTTGATACGGGAGCGCGGATTAAAGATCAGCCGCTTGACGATGCTGAGGTGCGGTTGGTGTCTGACCTGGAAACCCTGCTCCGATTGAGCAGCAAGCAGTTGCGCCTCGCCGACACTGTAGAGGCAGGGAGAGTGCGGCTTGAAGGTGAACCTCAGCCGCGCGCCCTGCTTATCCAGTGGGCGGACTCTTGAGACCGTCCAGCGTCTCGAATAAGAGCCTATCCATCAACCTCACCCTGCACTACGCCACTTTGCGAAAGATGGTGCGCGTCAGAGGGGACGAGGGTGAGGTTCGGTTGATATGGTTATGGACAGGCGCTCAGCAGCGCGATGAACTGATCGAAGTCGGCGGCGTCGGCGGCGGGAACCATTCCGCGTATCTGCTGGAGCAGCGCCAGATATTCGGCGCGGCTCATTCCCGCCTCGGCTAAAGACTGATCCATGATGGCGCAAAACGTCGCCAGATCCATGCCGCCAAGCATCGAAGGATCAAAGCCGGGGACAACTCCCACCAAACCGCTCCCGCCCGTGCCACCGCCAGATGTGCCGCCCTCTGCCAGCGCCGCTTCATCCGCCGGGGGTGCGATGACAATCTCGCGCGGCAGCACTTCAATCGGCAGCGTTTCCAGCGTGTCGTCATCATACGGCTGCGGTTCGCCGGGCGCACCCGTCGGGGTCAGATCATCCGTAATCGGAATTTCTGTCCATGCGCCTTCGGGTACGATGACAGTGCTGCCATCAGCGGTCACTGCGCCCTGTCCCTCCAGCACGCTCACGGACATCGTCTCGCCCGGCTGCGCACGCAGGTAGGCGGTCGATCCCAATCGAATATCCACGTCATTGGCGCGCAGTGTGATTTCGCCCGCACCTTCTGGCGTCTGGATCAGGATACCGTCTTGAGGTGCTTCCGCGCATGTCGTGCCGATGATGCCCGTGCGGAAGTAGAATGCCTGCATCGGCGTGAACGGGATCTCCAGATCATCTGCCTCCACGACCTCTAGCGAATTCACATCACCTTCCGCCGTAACGAGATCAGCCCGTACCCAGCCGAGCGAGCCGCTATCGGGGATGATGATCCGCAGCCACGACGCATCAGCGTTGCGCCCGTTGACCGTGACCGTCTCGCCGCTCGCCAACGACCCGGCAATGCCTGCCTCGGTTGATGGACCGATGCGCACATTGATCGACCCTGTTGAGATGGCTTCAAGCGTCGGCAGCGGCGCGCTTGGCTCGACCGCATTTTCGATTTCCACATCGCCAAACAGCAGGAAGGTCACGTTCTGACCAGGCAGCGTATCTGGCAGATTTGCCTGAAGCTGCATCAGCGCAACGCCCCAGCTGCTTTCATCGGTGTCGAGCGCGCTCAGGCGCAGCGTTTCCACGTCGGCGATATTCACGACATCGCCTGGCTGCTCGAAGGTGAACGCAGGGGCGCCGTCGCGCGGTGTGGCGGCAAGCTGGATATTTCCGTAGCACGCCTGGTTGCGCCCGGTGGCAGCGCAGGCTTCGCCGACGACGGCGAGCGCCTCTTGAATGATGGCAGTGCAGGTTTCGTTCTGAGCGGCAGCGGTTGAAAAGATGACGAGGATCAGCAGAAGAAAGCCTTGGCGAAGTAGTCTCATTATGAGACCTCCTTGAGCGGTCACGCTTCTTTGTTTCAGTGTAGGAGGCTATCGGGAAATGGTCAAGCGGCTGGGTCGAGTGGAGTGGTGAAGATCATGGACAAGCAAAATCAGGCAGATGGGCAGGATAGTGCGGATAGCGGTGGTGATAGAGCTGGCGACGGTTCCAAGCAAAGACAAAGAGCTTGATGGCACGAGATAAAGCCAGGATGCAGCGGGAG